>CAYXGI010000019.1:0-82281 GCA_964464495.1 uncultured Phycisphaerales bacterium | reverse complement strand
GGATTCCGAAGTTACTTCGAACGGATTCCGAAGTTACTTCGAACGGATTCCGAAGCGTTTGAGATCCTCGGCGTACTGTTTCTCGAGCGTCTTGTACTCGTCACGCTCGCTCGTCTTGAAGCGGGTCGCCTTGCGCATCGTGGCGAGGGCTTCCCTGTAATATCCGGCCGCGTGATAGGCCATGGCGAGCGACGCGAGGGCGTGTGCGTCGCGCGACCGGGTCAGGCGCACGGCGGCCTTGCCGCTTTCGATCGCCTCGTTGAAAAGGTTTTCCTTTTTCTCGGCTGTCCCCTGGGCGGCCAGATTTCGCCCTTTGGCGGCCAGATTTCGCCCTTGGGCGGCCAGATTTCGCCCTTTGGCGGCCAGAGTGCGACAGAGCGCCGCAAGGTAGGCGCTTTCTCGCGGACAGAGCTCAACGAGCCTACGCCAGTGGCCGACCGCCCGTTCGTATTCTTCGCCCTGGTGGGCGGTCTCTGCCGCGAGCCGCAGCGTGGCGACATGATCGGGCTCGCGTTCCAGGATTTTTTGGAGCCGTCCGAGCGCTTCGGGCTCTTTGTTGTTTTCACGCAGCTTTCGCGCGGCGTCATAGGTCTGGTAAAGCCAGTCATGTCCCGAGCGCTTGATGAAGTCCCTGAACTCATCCTCGGAGCGCGCCATGTGAGTGAGGAGGAGTTTCGACCGCTCCCTCCCCGTGTTCATTCCCTTGATGAACTTTTCGAAGAGCTTTTTTTGCTCGTCGCCGGCGTGGCCGAGGTAAAAGACCACACCCCAGGCCTGGGCATAGAAGTCATGCACGTTGAGCACGTTCTGGCGGAAGTCGAGATCGAGCTGATATCTTTGCACCTCGAAGAACTTCTTCCACGCGATCAGCCGGTCGCGCTTGATCATGGCGCGCAGTGTTTTCAGGTGCCGGCTGTTGCAGCAGGAGATCACGTTTCGGTGGCGATCGAAGCGCGTGCCGTCGAAGTAGGTGGCCAGCCCCTCGTCAAACCAGGGGATCGGGTTGGGGATGTATCTCTCCTGGATCACATGGGCGCATTCGTGGAGCAGCACTTGCAGCGCTGATTCTGCCCCGCCCTCGAAGCTCGCCACAACGCTGTTGGTCTGGGCGGAGAAGAAAGCGCCGGCGTATGGGGGGGCGTTGGTCTTGCGCCGGTACTCCTCGAAGTCGGCGTAACGCCCATAGAGACGGCAGCGGATGGGATCTTTTTTTCTCGGCTTGAGGCCGTGGTCGCGAAAAAAGCCGTCGAGGTATGCGTCGAAGAAACAGATCTCGTCGATCACCCTCTCGGCGTCGCGCTTTCCGATGTCGGTGTAGAGGCTCACATCGGGGTGTGAATACTTGATCAGCTTGTCGCCCGCAACGCAGGGTGGGCAAAAGGCGATCACCATCGAGACCAGCATGACGTAGCGCACGCTGCACGTTCCTTTCGATTCAAGAGGCCGATCGGAAGAGACCTTCTCGATCATAATCCCTATTGCCGGTTCATTCCTCTTTCAGCCGCAAAAAATTTTCACGAAATCGGACCAAGTATTGATGTGAGCAGATAACACGATCGCCCCGTGGCGAAGGAGGTGAAAAGAACGAAAGCCCCTTCCGAGCAGGAAGGGGCTTTCGTTTCGAAACACCGCGCCAGGCGGCGTGTATTTCTCAGGGTACGATTTCGAAAGGTTCGCTGTCCGTCATCCAGAGTTCGGCCGGAGGTCCGATGCCGAGACGCACTCTCATCGTGTAATTACCCAGGGCGGGCACGCCGGTCGGCAAGGGATAGGTCAGGGGATAGGTCGGATTGACTCCCACGTTGAGTGTCAGGGGGAATGTGGGGTAGAGCTGATAGTAGCTCCCCGTCGTCGTTTCCACATCAATGATCGCAAAGAAGGACTGCGACGTCGTTGCATGGTTCTCGAGTTCCACGGAGAAACCGATCGACGATCCCTGCTGAAAGGTCGGGCTGTCGAGAGTGAGCACGACACTCACGTCGGAGAGCAGGCTCTTGATCTTGTTCAGAATCGCGCTGGAGTTGAAGCCTTCGGCTCTGTACTCGACTGTCTGATCGAGGTCGTGGCCGACGATGTAGTTCAACGGGATGTACCCACCGATGTACCACGTGTTCCAGACCGATCCGGAGTCCTTGAGCATGAGAATGTTGGGATTCTGGTTCTGATACTGCTGAACGATACTCTGGCTCTGCCAGAGATTGATGCCGAGTACCACGAGACCACGGTCGCCATAGGTGCTGGCCCAACCGTTGATCACGGGAAGCTCGGCAAGACAGGTGCTTCATGTGGACTGCCAGAAGAACAGGAGGACAACCTTACCCTCGAAGTCGGAGAGCTTGTGGAGATCTCCATTGACGTCGGGGAGGGTAAAGTCGGGTGCGGGACTTCCAACGTTCACGCCGGCCAGTGCGGCCGGAGCGAGCAGGAAGAGCGAGAGCAGAATCGTCGACGACAATACCTTGTGTTTCATAAACGAGCCTCCTTGGAAACAAGAAAGAAAAGACGGACACGGAAGGCAGTAGGCACGCTGCCTTGAAACGAGAGAGGCTCCAAGTATATGGGAAATTAACGGATAAAAAAATATAAAGCATATAAAAAAGACAGGAAATAGGTGATATGATTGATTGCGTCTTTTGCTTGCCCGGTGCGGTTTTCAGCCCAGGTGCTTTCTAATCGAGCTCGATGACCGAGATGGTGCGCGGCTCGTTCTGCTCGCACCCGGCCTCTTGCCGATGAAGAAGCAGACCATTCATCAGCTCAACTACCAGATCGAGTTCTTCGAAAAGATCCACGATGACACGGTCCTTGACGAGACATTCCTCTCGGGCGCGTCGAAGCGGTTTTATCTCCGGTGGAACGAGCTGACCGCTCGCATGGACGAGAAGATCGTGGGGAGCGAGAGGTCGACGCGATCTGGGAGCACCGGGCGGCCACCCCGCCCGCCGAAGAGTCGGAGTGACACACCCCAAGAACAGCCGCTCGGCCGAAAATCGTCGCGTCGCCACAATTTGTTTGATAACAACGACAAAAGAATATTTCCAGTTTGTATATTAGGGTTTTGTTAGGTATACTCTTCACAGGTCAATCAGGGAGCGTAGCTCCGGGAATTTCGTGATTCAGTCACGCACTTGGAAGGGGAATATCTCATGAAGCTCAAGAATGGTCTCACCGAAAAGGCCTTGCTCAAGAGGATCGGCCTCTTTGTCCGCATGGCGGGCATCGGCGAGCGGGGGCTCGGCTTTTACCTGCTCGATCTCGACAGGCGCGGTCTTTTTCGCAAGCTGGGATTTTCGAGCACCGCCCAGCTCGCCCTCATGCGCTACCAGGTTCCGGCCCGCAAGACGCGCGAGCTCCTGCGCGTGGCGCGCGCTCTCGATGACCTGCCGCTCATCGACGACGCTTTCGCGGCCGGATCGATTTCGTGGAGCGCCGTGCGCGAGATCTCCCGCGTCGCTGTTCGCGACACTGAGAAGGAATGGCTCGACCTTGCCTCAAAGAGCAGCCTGCGCGCCATCGAAAGCGCGGTCCGTCGCGCGCAACGCGGGGAGCGCCCGCCGCAAGACCCTTACGGCCTGTCGCGCGCCAAGCTCAAGGTGATCGCCGAGCTCGCCATCGACGATCACGCGCTCTGGCAGGCAGCGTTCGACCGTGTGGCGGCCGGCTCCGGCAGTGATCTCGACGCATCCACGGCGCTGCTCGTTCTGGCCAAATCCTACCTGGAGAAACCGCTCACACGGAAGGAGTCGCAAGCGCGCCAAGCGTTCCAGGTTGTCTATCACCGCTGCACGGAGTGCGACCGGGCGTGGATTCAGACCGAGGACGGAGTGGAAGGAGTGCCCGCGGCCAAAGTAGCGGCGCGCGAGCTGCATGCGCGCGTGGTGCGAGTCCTTAAGGACTCGCAAGATGTGCGAGTTCTTAAAAACTCGCAAGATGTCCGAGTCCCTCGGCGCGCGAAGAAAGCCGTGGGTGACAGCGTCATCGACGAGAGTCTCGACCCGCGAAACAACTCAAAAAACGACTCACGTGGACCATCTAATCCTGTTGATAAGAAACGCAAGTTGCTTTCCGACAGGTCGAAGCAATCAGCGATCATACCCAGGGCCGTGGCAAAATCTGTTCCACCCGATCAACGCGACAAACCCAACACCCCCGCGATCCGACAGCGGGTGCTGAGCCGCGACGGCGTGCGCTGCCGCGCGCCCGGTTGCTCCAACCGCGCACAACTTGCCAGCCACCACGTGGTCTGGCGCTCTCATGGCGGCGCCACCACGGTCGACAACGAGGTGGGTGTTTGTACAAGCTGCCACAGTTTGATTCACGAGGGATTGCTCCACGTGAAGGTCAGCGCTCCGGCAGGGCTCGAGTGGCTTGGGGCCGATGGTGATGCGATCTCCAGGTTCGATGGCGGGGCGTCGCGGGTGCGGCTTGCATACGGGAGGGACTGGCTCGCGGGCGACTCACGTGGGTCGCTCGGCGAGGACTCCACCATCCATTCCCTGGCCGAGGTTCCCGATGAGGTGGACAGCGACTGGTGGAAGCGGTATGGCCACAACTTCGAGATCCGGGGGACTCGGCTCGTGCTGAAAAGGGGGCGGTGACCGAACCGGCGAATGTTTCGTCCGGGAACGGATGCTTTGAGGCGCGTGGGACCGAATGTTTAAGGAACCCACTCCGCCAAGTAAACACTCACCTCCCCTCGCGACGCCGCACCCCGGCTCGACACGAAAACGATCCGTTTCCCATCATCGGAGAACATGGGGAAACCGTCGAAGGCAGGCGAATAGGTGATCCGTTCCAGGTTCTGCCCGTCCACACCGATCGTGTGGAGGTCGAAGTTGGGCCGGCCGCCGCCGGGCGGCGTGCTCGTCGACACGAAGACGATCGTTTTCATGTCAGGGTGCAGGTAGGGCGCCCAGCAGGTGCGGCGCTCGTCGCGGCCCCGCGTGGTGATCCTCTGCTTTTCGCTGCCGTCGGCGTTCATGATCCAGATGTCCATCGGCCACCGGCCCACTGCGCCGCGGGAGATGAAGTCGTCGTACTCTTGTTCCTGCTCGGGAGTCGACGGGCGATAGGTGCGCCAGATGATCTTCGTGCCGTCCACCGAGAAGAAGGGACCGCCGTCGTAACCCTTCGTCGATGTGAGCTGTTTCTCGTCGGTTCCGTCGGCGTTCATCACGAAGAGCTCCGGATCGCCGGTGCGCATGGAGCAGAACACGATCTGGCCGGTTTTTCTCGACGCCGCGCACTCGGCATCGTAACCGGGCGCGTCGGTGAGCCGGACGAGATCCGTTCCATCCCGTTTGCACGACACGACGTCATAGGCCGCGTCGAGAACCCACATCTCCCCCTTGCTCGGATCGTAGGACCCTAGCTTTGCGTTGGGTTCGAGGTGGGTGGTGGCGTAGACGATTCTTTCCCCGTCGGGCGTAAAGAAAGAACACGTTGTTTTTCCCGGGCCGGGCGAGCGGCGATAGAGCTGCTTTCCGTCGCTATTCATGATGTAGATCTGGTCGAATTCGTGGCCCTCCCGATTGCTCTGGAGGACGAGGCTCTTTCCGTCGGGCGAGAAGTACGCCTCCGCGTCCTCGCCGCCTCGAGTGAGGCGCCGCAGATTTTTCAGGTGCTTGCCTTCCTCGGGGAGAAGCCCCTCCCCCTCGGACGCACTCGGGCCGGTCGCGTGGGAGTGAGCAGCTTCGGCCGCGGTCGCGGGCTGCTCGTTCACTTCGGGGCAACACGCCATGAGCGCGCAAGAAGCGGCCAGAATCAACAGTAGAGATTTCATTTTCACACCTCGTTTTTTTAGTTCTTGGTGTCGGCCGCCCTTCGGCCCGATCACGGTCATTGCAGTCGATCCGACAGGGTCGTCACTGAATTCAGCCGGGATCATAGCATGGAGAATCCCTTTTCGAAAGGACACGATCAACAGGCCGCGAGGGAACTCATTGGACCTGGCCACCGCGTCTACCTCCTGGTGAGCCGGATCGCGTCGACACCGATCATGGTGGCTGACGATTCGCCGGTCACGTCGCCGAGCCGGATGTAGTTCCAGCCCGGGGAGAAGGAGTGATAGGACGCGATGGTCACCCACTCGTCGTAGTAGTTGTTCTGGTTGACCGTGGAGAGGAGCGTGTGGCCCGAGGACGGATGGTAGTGATAGTAACGCGCGCCGGTCGTGGTGGCCAGGTTCTGGGGAACGAAGACCTCGATCTTGAAGGTTCCCGCGTACTTGAGGCTGAGGCCCCACTGCGCCCAGTTGGTCCAGCCGCCGCTCGGTTCGGAATAGGTGTAGAGCATTCCGTTGGTGCCGGCATGTCCGCCGCCCGGGCTGCCCGTGCCGTAGTAGTCCGACTCCCACCAGTACTGGGATGGCCCGAACCTGGCAAAAGAGGTGATCGGCACATTGGCCGTGCTGTCGTCGATGATGGCGCGCAAGTCTCCCGTGCTTCCCGAGGCGCCGATGATGAGGCTCACCGTGTTGAGGCTCGGATTGCCGTTGCTGTAGCCGGGCCAGTCGTAAACCGCCTGGGACGTGTAGTTCGGATAGCCGAGCGCCTTGTCGCCGTAGGGATCGCGGATGATCACCGAGTGGTTGCTGTAGTAGCCGATGGCGAGAACGATGTGGCCCGCGCTGGTGAGCATGGTTGAGAGCACCGCCGGCCGCCCCGCGTCGATCTGGGCGGTGAGCTCGCTCCACGTGGGGGAAGAATCATAGTAGGTGGTGCACCCCGCCCACTGCATGAAGTCGTTCATCCGGCTCCAGTAGGCGCTTCCGCCCGGACAGATGTACCCGTAGGCGCCGCGCGCCGGCCGGCCCGAGGCGTCGTAGGAGACCCAGTTGAAATTGGTACCATTGTTCTCGAACTGGCCCGCGATGAGCGGACCGTGGTAACTCACATGGGAGGTCGGATAGGAACAGCGACAGAGCCAGTAGGGAAGCCTCTTCCACTTCTGGACAGCCATGACGCACGATGTGGGACCGCACGCCCAGTTTCCGTCGAACCAGTCGGGCGTGTCGTAGACCTGGTGAAGATAGGGCACGCCGCTCACCGACCGCGAGTCGGCGGAAAACGACCGCGAGTCGGCGGAAAACGACCGCGAGTCGGCGGAAAACGATCGTGCCTGCGGGACGATCGGAGCGCTGAACCGGATGCCGGTCAAGCGGTGCTGCTCGATCGCGGTCTGCTCCTTGGGCGAATCGGGAGTGAATGTCACGCCGGCAAGACTCTTTTTAGAGAGGACCGGGCCGAGATCGATGCGGGCCGGACCGCCCCGGAATGCTCGCGGATCGATGTGCAAAGTGCCGACGGCTTCGACGGCGACACCCGATCCGATCCGGAGTCGCACGTTGAGCGCGTTCGCATGCTCCCATCGGGGCTCGCCGAACCGGACGCTCCCATAGTCGCGCGGCGGGAGGGTGAGAAAGACCTCGTTCTTCGAAGGTCCCGCCGCCGGATCGGGAAAGAACGCCACACCCTGACTGCAACTGACCACGGCGAGGGTCGTTCCGTCCGGCGCCCACGAGGGCCGGCCTTCGAAGTCCCTTTTCAGATCGGCAACCGCTCCGGAATCGAGGTTTTTGATCTTGATCGCGCTCTGCTCGAAATCACAGAACGCAACGAAACCGAGGCATGGGGAAAGGCAAAAACTCTCCGTGGCGCAGCCGAGGTCGAACCGCGATTCGCGCCACGCCGGCTCGGTCCCGAAGAAGCGGACGCTCTCTCCATCGTATCCAAAGGGCAGCGGCTTTCGACTCAAGATCACCAGATCGGTTCCTGCTGTGAGAGCGACGCACCCTCCGGGCGCCCGGCGCGGGATGGCCGCCCCCCGCGCCCCCTCGTGCAGCGGCCACCATCGGCCGCCTTCGGTCTGTGGATCGATCGCGATGGGGAGGTGGATACCCCTTGCTCCGTGAATCAGTTTTCCACCGACAAGACCGAGTGGCAGGTCATCGCCGCTCTCGAGAACCCAGCCGGGCGCGACCTCGTTCCGTGCCGGATTGGATTGCGCCGAGCAGAGAGCAGCCACGATGAGCCCAAACGCTATCACTCCGAATCCCCTGTCCATGGGCCTTCTCCTCGTCATTCAGAACCGCCGCAGAGTTTCGCTGAACGCCTGTGTGCCTTTGATCCATTTCTCACCTGATGAAAAGATATTGAGATTCAGGCACAAAATCAAGCCGTCGAAGCCCGGGTCAGGAAGATCAACGGCTCGATCCATAGGTTTGACTCAATCTCCGGTGGTGGGTATGATTTAGCGCGACTATTGCACCCAGATCAAAGCAGCCCACCTGCGCAAGGAGCCATCATGATTCGATCGAATCGGAAAAGAGTACGGGGAGACTTTCTCCTCGTCGCCGTCGTCTGCTGTCTGGCGGTTGCAGTTGTATTGCCTGTCTTCTCGATCGAAGCCGCCGCCCAGCAGCGCAACCAGCCGGGCGGAGCCAAGATCACGGTCGGGGAGTATCCGCCCGATTTCGAGCTGCCCTACCTCACCTTCGACAAGGGCGCCGACGGAAAGCCGGTCGGTGTGATCAGCGCCAAGAACACCTTCAAGCTTTCCGATCACCGGGGAAAGAAGCCGGTCTGCATGATCATGTCGAGCTACACATGACCTCCCTTCACATCCCGCGCCGCGGAGATGGAGAGGCTGTACAAGGTGTACGGCGACGAGGTCGAGTTCATCATCGTCTACATTCGCGAAGCCCACCCCGAGATGCTCCGAGATGGAAACAAGACGGGAGTCGTGGGACGGCCCGACGACATCGACGAGCGGCTCATTCTGGCCACGGAGTGCGTCACCCGTTACAGGTTCACCATTCCGGCGGTGATCGACGGCATGGACCACAAGGTCGACAAGGATTACCAGGCCAAGCCGGTGCGCACCACGATCACTGACAGGGACGGCAAGGTGGTCTACTATGCCGGCCCGGGCCCCTTCGACTTCCGGCTTTCCAAGGTCGACAAGGTTCTGCAGAAACTGGTCGCCAATGGCGGGTACATGCCGCCCGCGCCGCCGCCGCAGTGGGGAAAACCGGTCAACGGGCTGCGCTTCGGCCTGAGTGTCGACCCTCCCAATCCGCAGCCGGGCGAGGAGGTCGCCGTCAATCTCAGTTTCCAGAATGTTCAGAAAGATCCGATTCATCTCTACTATTCGACGAGCGATCCTTTTGCCCACATGGCGATCGAGAACGCCAAGGGCCAGTCGCTCGAACTGGTCTCGGCCGGCGGCAACGACTTCATGGCCCGTCAGAGCCGTGGGCGCGGGGGATTCCGGATCTTTCCGATGCAGATCGCCGCTGGGGAACTGTTCGTCACCGACATCGGCGCCAAGCTGTCGGCCGACACCGATGGTGCCGTCGCTGAGGCCAATCCCTTCAAGGCACGGTTTACCTTTGCCGTCGACGAGGAGATGGTCGATCCGATCCGCCGCTACCGGGACCTTCCCTACTGGCGGGGTTCGGTGACGTCGGGCGCCTTCGGTCTGAGCGTCACCCCGGCCACGGCGCAGACCTGCATGAGCTGCCACGGGGTCGAAGACTATCACCACTACGAGGATCACGACTGCGCGGTCTGCCACGTCGGCGAGGAAGGCACTGACAGTTTCACGGTCAACGAGACTGCCTGCGGCCAGCGAGGGGGTCCAGGGCCGTCCCATGATCGCCAAGGAGGGACAGGCCTCTCCCCATCTCGATCGATCCGAGGGGGATGGGGCCTGCCTGAAGTGCCACGACCACGGCGGCCATCAAAAGGGCGCCATCGTCTTGATGGATCCCTTCTCGATGGGCAAGCGGCCGTGGGCCGGATCGCAGACCGAGTTTTGCCTCCGCTGCCATGGGGGCGAGGCTCTTCGCGGACTGCGCTTTCCCGAGGCCAAGGGGAGCGGGTATGACAAGTCGGCGTTCGTCGAGTCCGAGGCGTACGAGTACGGGCTGAGCTGCACCGATTGCCACAGCGCCCATGGTGCTGACTTTCCCTCGCTTCTGCTCGGTGAGGAGCTGGAGTCGCCGCACAAGTAACGGGGCTACTCCGGCTTTTCGAGCACAAGCCTTGCTTTGGCGCGGCGATGGGGCTCGATGTCGAGGGTGACTGTTTTTGATGTGAACCCATAGGCGGTCACCTCGATCGACAGGGTGCCGAAAGGCAGGTTGCCGAACGCGGTCCGCCCCTTCGAAAGAGGGAGAGTGTCGAGGCCGAAAATGGATGTGTACCCCGTTTTCCCTTCCCAGTTTGCGTGGAACTTGATGGGAGTGCCCGCGCGATCGATAACCTCGATCTCTGCGGTGCCCACCGGATCGAGCAATATCTTTCCCATATCGACGGACTGCCCCGCGGCAAGGGAAAAGACCTCGGAGTGGTACTCGCCGAATCCGAAAACGGCCACACAAAGCTGATAGTTCCCCGCCTTGATCCCGTTGAGCTCGAAGCGATGACCCGACGTGGCCAGCGACATTCCCATGGTGCGGTAGGCCTGATCGGGATGGTTAACCGTCACGTATCGTGTCAAGATCTCCTGGTCCGCCAGAGGGTGTCCCGTTTCTTTGTGACAGAGAGTGCCGCCTATCGTGCCGCCGGGAAGAACGAGATCGATGGCAAAATCAGAAGGACGGGATTCGGGCACCTCGATGCCGTGAAAGGTAACGAACCGCAGCTCGGTGTCGAGGCTGAACAGGTTTTTTTCCCTCGTGAGGAGGGCGATCTCCTCGGGTGTGATATTGGTGCACCATGCGGACCAGATGCCGGGATCGATCTTTTCGATCATTATGCAGCCTGAAGAGTCTGTGACGCCCTTGTGCGTGGGTTTGCCAAGACTCGGCCGGTAGCGCATCTTCTTCTGAAATCCGACCAAGGTGCCCGCCATCGGTGTGCCGTCCGATTTTTTGAGCGTGACGGTGACCGCTTCCGCCGCGAGCTGGACAGCTTCGAGATCGCTTCTGAGGAGAGTGATCTCGAAGTTTTCTCCGCGCTCGATCTCGAAAGACCGCGCCACCGATCCCAGTGTCTTGTGCTTGAAAGTTGCGCGCCCCTTGCCCTCGGGCACGGCCAGAGTCTGATTGCTGCTGTACAGGCGAAGGGAAGGAAAGAGCGGCGGACCCCACTGCATCTCGAAAAAGACATCGAGTTCTCTCCGTTCGTCCTCGCTGAATCCGGAGAGAAGAATCGTGAGATCGCCCAGGGGCGGAACGGTCAGCCTGATGTCGTCGATGATCTTCTTCGATCGCGTGTCGACGAAGGAGGGAAGGATTTTGTTGTAGAGACCGGGACCGATGAGTTGAAGATTGAAGAGCAAAGTCGGAAGACCTCTCAGGCAGAAGGTGCCCGTCTCGGTGTCCACGGTTGTCATAGGCACGTTGCCCTCGAATTCGGGGTTGCTGAGGCCGACGTAGAAATCGAAGAGACCCTCTGGTTCTCGCGGCGGCCTTCGCATCGGCTGGCCCGTGGCCTCGTCGATCACCACGCCGGCCACGATCGCGCCGAGACCGTCGGCAACGAGGATGTCCCTATCGAAAACGCCCGGTGCGTCGAACGCGATGGGGCCCCACTCGATCCAGTTCTTCCGTCCAGCGGTGTGCGTGAAGCTGAGACGGAGGGTGTACTCTCCGGGTACGAGGCCTTCGATCTTGAAAGTGCCCTTGTGGCCGCTCTCCACCGCGCCGCTGCCCGAGAGTCGGTCGCCGGGATCGAGTGCTTTGATGAGGCGCGTTTCTATGGCCACCCCCTTCTCGGGAATCCCGTCGTAGTCGATCAGCGTGCCTTTCCAGACGACCGCTCTCGATTGGGGAAGGATTGCTTCTCTTTTTAGGCGTCGATCGTTGGGTGCGACGTTTGCGGCGCCATCGATCGAGTCGGCCGCGTTCGCGGGTGGCTCCTCGTTTCTGTCTGCTGTCACCATCGATTGCGCGTCGTCCGCGAGGGTCTCCGATCCGTTCGAACGGGGCAGGAGAGTCCACACGAGGGCAAGTGTGCCCATGACGAGAATGGCCGCGGCGAGTGACAGCACCTTTGCGTTGAGTCCTGTCGCGGCCAGAAAGCCTCCAGCGGCTGCCGACGTCGCGCCGGTGAGAGCGGCCGGTTCGATCCCGGCGAGCGGCGCGAGCGCAAGCTGCCAGGCGTCTCTCTTTCCGCCCTGTTCCGCGTCGAGCCGTGCGCGCAGCAGGGCGAGACCTCTCTTGAGCCGTGTGCGCATCGTCTCGAGCGGAACGCCGAGGCGTTCGGCCACCGCGCGGTGGGGGAGGTTCTCGTAGTAACGGAGCAGGATCGTCGAGCGCCATGGCTCGTCGAGCGCCTGAACGGCGTCGACCACGCGGCGCCGCATCTCTTCGCGCGCGGCGATCTCGGCCGCCGACGGCGCGGCGCTCCGGGCCGACTCACCGGCTGACTGCTCGTGAGTCCTGCGCCGACTCTCGGTCCGATAGCGCTTGCGCGAGAAGTTCTGCACCACCCGGGCGAGCCACGCGCGCGGCGACCGGTCCGAGGCCGGAGGGTGCTCGACGGCGGCCAGGTAGGTGTCCTGGGTGATGTCGTCAGCGGTCTGCTCGTCGAGAACGAGGCGGCGCGCCAGCAGGCGGACGAAGTCGGCGTGGGAGAGGAGTTCCTCTGGATTTATGGTGTTCATTGTACCTCCTTTTTCGGACGGAACGATTATTGTCTGCTCTCTACCCCGAGTAATCCCGCCCGGTGCCGAAGTGGTCTCGAAAAAACCGATTTGAGGCCAATCGAATCAGTGGATTAGCTTGTTTTGACAGGCCTGATTTTCCGATAGCCCTATTGGGTTTGTACTCGAACGGGCAACGGAACAATGAGGAGTTAGCGATGAAGTTACCACGTTTTTCACCCACACTGGTCGGAGCACGGATCGTACTGCCTCTCATGATGCTGTTCTTTTTCACGGGCTGCGCGATTCACAGCGGCGGACAGCTCGAAGTCGACCGGAGCGGTCCCGAGCTGACTCAAGACGACTGGAGCGGCAAACGGCTCTGGGTGCGTACCTTCGAGCACACGGGCGTGTCCGACGTGAGCTCCGTCTACGCCACCGGTTCGGCCGGGACGGTGGCCGGCACCGGCGTCACGCGCAGCACTTACAGGTTGCCGCCCCGCTACCTGATCAGCGCCATCGAGGATACGGGCATCTTCAGGAGCGTGACCCCCACGGTCCACTTGGGCAGCGAGCCCGACCTGATTCTCGAAGGATCGGTCTCGGTCGAGTGCGAGACTCCGTGGTGGACGTGGGTCCAGCTCGCCGACCTCTGGATTCACGCCTGGTTCTTTCCCACCCTGGGCCGAAACTGGGAAACGGTGGGCGAGTTCTCGCTCTACGACAAAGAGCACGTCCTCCTCCACAGGTGGAAGTTCCGCCTCAAGGACGAATACGTGAGCTCGATCTGGTGGATGTTCTCCCACGGCGGTGCCGACGACAAGGGCTTCGACGTGGAGTGCCAGAAAGAGGCGATCTGCAAGGCGGTGGGAGAGATCTTTGTGCAGCTTCCGGCTTACGGGAATGTTGCCGAGCCCGCCGATCAGGCTCCGGCCGGCGAGAAACGGGGCCAAGCGACTGACTAAGCGTTTCATAAAAAAAAGCCTCACCTCTTTCGAAAGGGGTGAGGCTTTTTTTTGTGCCTGACTCAGTCGTTGCGCCAAACGAGATTCGCCTGGTTGTAGTTGGCCGAGACGTGATCAATGTCGCCGTCGCCGTCGATGTCACCCACCGCGATCGAGTAGGTGTTGCCCGAACCGAGGCTCGCGCCCGAATCGGTGAAGGTTCCCGAACCATTGTTGAGCCAGATCTCGTTCGTGACGCCGGCCTGGTTGCCGGCCACGATGTCAAGGTCGCCGTCGCCGTCGATGTCGGCGAGCGCCACGCGGTACGTGATCGACGAACCCAGGGTCTGACCTGAATCGACGAATGTCCCGGTGCCCGTATTGAGCCAGACGCGGTTCGCCTGGGACGCCCCGTTCCCTTCGACGAAGTCGATATCGCCGTCACCGTCCACGTCGCCCATGACAAGGCTGCGCACGCTGGTGATGTTGAGGGCTCCCACGTGGGTGAACGACCCGGCCCCGTTGTTGAAGTAGAGATTCGACCAGGAGCCGTCGTTGCCGCACCAGAGATCGAGGTCGCCGTCCCCCTCGGCGTCGCCGAGCGCAATGGTGCGCGTGTCGTACTGGCCGAGTGCTTCGCCAACGGTGAAGTTCCCGTCGCCGTCGTTGACGTAGGAATCGTTCGACGAGGTCCCCCCTCCGCCGACGAAGAAGTCGAGGTCGCCGTCGCTGTCGAGATCGCCGAAGGCCGCGCAGGTGGAATAGGCGACACCCACCTGCTGGCTCATGGCGCTGAAACCGCCGCTCGAGTCATTGAGCCAGACAACGTCGGTCGTTTCCCAGATGGCCGAGAGCATGTCGAGGTCGCCGTCGCCATCCACGTCGCCGAGCACGACGTCGTGCGTCTTCTCGTTGCTCAGGGTCTGGCCCGAGTCGGTGAAGGTGTCCGATCCATTGTTGAGCCAGACCTCGTTTGCTTCGTCGAAGTTGCCCTTCACGCAGTCGAGGTTGCCGTCGCCGTCGACGTCGCCGAGCGAAATCGAATAGACCTTGCTCGTTCCGAGCGATTAACCGGAATCGGTAAAGGTGGCGCTTCCGTTGTTGAGCCAGACCTGGTTCGCCGCGTCGTAGGAGGTGTCGATCAGGTCGAGATCTCCGTCACCATCCACGTCGCCCAGATCGACGTCGATGGTCAACGCGTTGCCGAGCGACTGCCCGGAGTTGACGAAGCCCGGGATGATATCGATCGGCGTGGACGGTTCCGCGTCCTTGCCGGCCGCCGCGGTCTCGATCGCGTTGGGCGCCATGGTCGTTTTCACGTCGATGCCCGAAGGATTGTTTGTCGACCGCGTGGAACTGGCGTAGTTCTGCCGGCTCTTCAGGACGAAGGGGCCTGTCCCAAGGGTGATGGTGACCTCGTTCGCTCCCGGACCGGCCGCGATCGTGGCGCCCGTACCGAGCGAGTCGCCCGTGACCGGAAGGCGGAAGTCGTCTTCGTCGGCGTTGTTGACGGCCACGTCGCGGTTGAAGGGAACGACGATCGTGTCCCCCGCGTCACAGGCGGCGTTCTTGTTCACGTCGAAGAAACGGGCCAGGCCGAGGACCTTGAAAAAGGGTTCCGTCGATACCGCTTTCTTGCCGCCGCCGCTGCCGCCGCCGCAGAAGGGCAGCGTGCAGAGGAGTCCGAGTAGAAGAATCATCACCACGAATCTGCCGCGGTTGTTGCACATGGCGCCTCTCCCTTTTCAGGACCCGCGAGGGACGCACCGTTCCTGACACGCGATAGAGCTTCCCCCTCTGGGTCGGTAGTCTTCCATAGTGTTTTTCGGCCAGATGGAAAAGACTACTTTAGATCCTTAACTGTCTGATGATCCTCTTTTTTCAACCGGTTACGTTTTGGCCGGAGGCGACTAAATAGTGGTGCATAGCAACGAGGCAGCGGGCAGCCTCGCTCTCCGCCGCCGGTGAATTCAATCTGAGGTCTCCATCATGAACACCAGTACTTTCGACGAAATTCTCGGAGGATTGATCGGCAAGATCGTCACCGTGATCAATCCCCAGTGCTACACGCCCACCCTGACCGGCTACAAGATCGACGCCGAAGCATACAAGGCCAAGGTCGTCTCTTGTGAAAACGGGATCCTGAGACTGCTCACCGAATACCTCTGCAACCCACGCGAGAAGATCAGGGAAAAGGCCTATCAGTTCATTCCTGTCGATCAGATCAAGCGGATCATGATCTCCAAGAGCGAACGCTTGCTCAATCTCTAGCCGAACCAGGAAAAGTGAGAGGCCGTCGACTATTTTTTTGTGCCCCCGACCTGTCCGAATGTCGCTTCTCCTAGGGGGCCTTTGCCGAGAGGTTCCCAGTACATCTTGAGAGTCGACCGCCCCGCCAAGGGCCAGAAGAAGGAGCTTCATGGTGAAACCAGGAAACCTCGATCGTTGGGAACGCATCAAGGAGCTCTTTCACGCCGCGCTGGAACTCGCATCCGAGAAACGGCCGTCGTTCCTCGACCGGAACTGCGGTAACGACCACGAACTGCGCGCCGAGGTGGAGATGCTGCTCGAATCGGACAGCAGAGCCGAGGGTTTCCTGGAACAATAAGCCGATAGCCCGCCCGTAATTCAAAAAATTATCCGTGAAAATCCTCCCGCCGAAGACCGTTTGGTCCTGTGGCGCCACGTTAGAAAGATCCCGGGAACATTCCTGAGAGAGGCGCGGTAAGCAGACCGCGCGGTAATGATCTAATGGAGGATCGAATCATGAAGAAATCTATCGTATTGATGTTGGTGCTTGCCGGAGTCCTGACGCTCACCGGAGCGCTTAGGGCCGATGTCCCGCCCTGGTTCGAATACGTCATCGCCTATGACGGGTACGTCGAAAGGCATACGACGGGCGGTATGCCGTTCTTTTCCGCAGACACGCTCTTTGTGATCAACAATACCCATCCGTCGGACATGCTCGACCTCTGGTTCGAGATCTACGACAAGCACGGTCTTCTCCTATGGGAGGGCGAGGTGTGGGACGGCGGCATGCCGATTCCACAGGTCGTGCCCAACGGCTTCGGCTGGATCACCCTAGGAATGATTCTGAACATGATCAACCGCGACACGGTCGATCCCTTCGGCAATCCGGCGGCGGAAAAGTTCTACGTTCGGATCAGCGGCGCCCACAGACAGTCGCCGCTCAAGATGGTGCCCACTGTAGAGGTCAAGCAGGTCCTCTACTACACCGATGTCGACATGCCGGAGTTCCACATCTGGCAGCCCTGGCTCATCAGGTCATGGGCCGAAACCGGCCTGGGCGGAAACAAGTACGCCGTTGGTGTTATCTGGCCCCAGTAAGTCGGGCAGCGTTTCTTGACTGTAGTCTTGGGGGGGCGGGCCTGAAAACCCGCTCCTTCTTGTTCATTTCAGCGGAGAAGAACGATGAAAAATCTGATCGCGGGACCCTTTCTGATCGTGCCGGTCGTACTGTGTGCGATGGTCTGCGGGTGCGGGACCGCATTGCGCGACAGCGCTGCCCGAGAGGCGGCCGCCGAGAGTCTCGTCTCGTTCACGCTCCACGTGTGCAACCAGAGCAAAGCGGTCAGTCCGATCGATATCCGGATCGTCATCGACGGTGAAGTAAAGATCGACGAGGAATTCGCCGTCGGCCGCCAGCTCAACTGGAAAAGCTTCGAGATGACTCTACCCACGGGAGAACACAGAATCGAGGCCGTATCCGAGAAAGGAGAGGCGACGCTCGATGAGTGCTTTTTCTTGGCTGGAAAGCAGGAGGCCAACCTGCAGTACTGGTACTACCCGGAGTCGCACAGGTTCGCCACGCCGAGGCAGTTTCGGTTTTCACAGGGGTCGTCGGTTTCACCGGGGTCGATTGACTGGTCCGGTCAACGCTGAATCGCGAACTCGTTCTTGTTCTTCTTGTCGATCGCGAAAGGGCCGGTGTCGAGGTCGGCGCGGATCGAGTAGGTTCCGTTCGGTATCGAGCTTGGTACTACCCATGAGTACTGGCAGGTGCCGCCTCAACCGTATTCGAAATGTCCCTTGTGAACCTCCTTGTTACGTGAGTTGCGCACCGAGACGTCGGGCAGGTCGATCTTCTCCCCGTTGCGTTTGAGGTAGCTGTAGACCTCGCCGCCGATCCCCTCGATGGAGAAGCTCATGGAGACGCGTATGAGAGACCCCTCGGCTCTTTGGCTCGTGGTGACCATGATCCTCAGCGGAGGGCCGAGAGCCACGGAGGTCTTGGCGCCCTCGGTCACGGTGAGGCGTTCCCGGCACGATCCGGTCTTTCCCTCGAGCTCCCAGATCTTGCCCTTGTGCTTGTGACGGAAGCCGACCGTGTTGATCGTGTACGTCCCGGCCGGAACGGGAATTTGCTTCTGACCCTCGCCGCCCACGTAGAGGACCAAGCCGCCCTCGACGAGCTCGAGAATGCAGCCCGGATTGTCGACCTCGAGCGTTCCGAGCGGCACGTCGGCTTTCTGCACGGCCACGGTCTTGGTGTCGTTACTGCCGGCGAAGGAGAGGTCCCAGTACTCGCCCTCGAAGAAGAGGTACTTGCCGATGGGAAGCGCCTCCACGTAGGCGGCCTCCGCCTTGGGCGATCCCTTGCCGATCCAGATCTTGTCCCCGCTCGCCACGTGGCCGCTCGGCGAACCCGCTTCTCCGAACACGCCGTTGCAGTCGGCGTCGAAGACGATCATCGTCTTCTGCGCGTCGCCGAGCTTTACCGTTCCCATGAGAACGCAGAGCGGCATGAGGTAGAGGGAGCAGTCCTCCACGCTTCCCCGTTGGTGGGAGAAGCGGGCCTGCACCGGAAAGGCGCTCGCACCCTCGTCCCCGGGGATCTCGATCTCGCAAGGAGGAAAGCTTGTGTCGAGGTAGCTGCGACCTCGGGGCACGACCTTGCCGTTGAGTTTTTTGCCCTTGGCGAGATTGCCCGTGCCCGCGTTGTCGACGTAGAGATAGTTGAAACCCTCTCCCGCGCCCTGCTTCTCGTCGACGGCGAACACGACGTCGATGCCCTCGGCCCCGCCGAAACGGGTGGCGAAGAGCTGATGGCGGCGGGACTTGTATTTCGGTTCCTTGGACAGCCCGGCCGGCTTGGAACCGATCGATCTCAGCTCGATCTCGGGCAGAACGCCGACGTTGGTCTTGTTCAGCTTGATTTTCTTGGTCTTGAGGGCGAACTCCTCGGCCTCGCAGGGCAGGGCGATCAAGAAGAGGATCGCCACGATCAGGGTGATCACACTAACGCGTACCATGAGCCACCTCCGCTTTTTGTGAAATCTCGTCAAATGTGCTCCCCAGCTTACCAGATTTTCAACACCGATGGGGGCGGCGAAAAAAAAGCCTGCCCGCTCGAGCGGACAGGCTTCGTGTCATGAAAAAGAGAGTGACAGCAGCTTAGAGCGTGAGAATGAAGTTGTCGAACTCGTACTCCTGCTCGTAAATGCCGGTGCCCTGAACCATCATTCCAACCTTGCCCGTACTCCAGGTGGAGTCGGTGGCGGAGAGTTCGAGCACGTCGTTGATGTAGACCTCGATCGACGAACCGAGGCAGACGACTTTCACGTTGTTCCACATGCCGGCGCCGATGTTCATGTTGGTCGAGGTGGTGACGTAGGCGAGGGTGGTGCCCGTAGAGCTGTTGGAGTGCTGCTTCAAGTAGACCGAGCCGTCCGATTCGACATAGACCTCGTAGCCGTTCATGATCGTGCCGTCGCCGCGGAAGACGAGACCGTAGTCATAGGTGATGCTCGGATCGGCAGTGACCACCTGCTCCATGTCGCAGGAGAGGGTGAAGTCGGCATAGTCCATGGCGGCGAAGTAGGCCACGTCCTTCTGATACACGTTCGGATCGCCGTAGAGAACGCCGCTCTGAACCCAGAAGACCGCCGGGTCATAAACGAAGCCGTCAGCCACGCCATCATCGAAGTCCTCGTCGATACCCGAGATGGTCATGACCTCGAAGTCGACCTTGTCGTACTTGTAGATGGAGGGCAGATTGATCTGGCCGTTGGGCGCGAGTTCGATAGCTGCATAGACCTCGTACTGGCCCACGGGCAGAGCCGCATCGAAGACCGTGTCGGCGATGGCCATCAGGCCGCCGTCGTAGTAGACATTGCAGAGGCCTGGGCGCCATCCGGCGGCGCCGTAAGGACCGAAGGTGAACATGTCGCCCGTGGTCTTGTTGATTGCCATGACCCAGAGCTCGACGGGAAAGCCGCCGAAGTCGCCGTCGTTGACGGTGAGAGTGACCACCGCGTTGTTCCCCTCGGGAACGATGACGCCGCCGTCCTGACCGTTGCACTTGGTGTCGATGGTCGGCTCGACCACGAAATTGATGGCGAGCTCGATAAAGCGGCTGGAGCCGGTGAGCTTGGTCTCGATGAGAGTGCCCGTACCCGGTTGGACCTCGTGGACGCCGCTGCCGTCGGTGATGAGAAGGTTACCGTTACCGAGGCGGAAGACTCCGCGGCCGCTGGACGACGTGGGGGTCGTCTCGACGATGGTGCCGTCGATCTCGAAGTCGTAGACCATGTAGTCGCTGAAGGAGTTGGTCAGGTAGTCGCCGGGCGCGAGAGTGTCCATCTGAACCTGCTCGGGGAAGCTCGTGGAAAAGAGCTCGTACATGAGTACGCCGCCGGCGTCGTAGAGACGAATGTTATCCGTGGTGCCCTGGATGTCGCACATCAGCGATGTCCCGTCGGCGAGGAACATGATGTCGAAGGGATCGGTGCCGTCAGCGATGAAGTCGGGCAGACGGCTGTGGGGCCCGTCGAACTCGGCCACGTAGTCGTCGCCGCTTGTGACGAAGACATTTCCGCCGCGGAAATCCATGCCACGGATGTTGTTCAGACCATCCGTGCCGTCGGCATAGGTGTAGAGATAGACCCCGGCCATATCGAAGACGAAGATCGAGTCAGCGACTTGGTCGGAGACGTAAATCAGGTTGTCGGGACCGACGACAGCGTTGATCGGTGTGCTGAAGCCGGGATTGTCGGTGATGACGTCGCCCAGGTAGGTGCCGTCATAGGGGTCGAAGAGGCCGACCGTATCCGTTGTGGAGTTGGGGATGAGCAGCATGCCGCGCGATCTTCCGAGTTCGCTCATCATGCTTGGATCCGCCTTGAAGTGGTGCTGAGTTACTTCCGGTTCGGTATCGATGCCCAGTTCCTCATCCGCCGCGGACTGGCCAATGGCCAGGGGTGAGCAGAGAAACGCGAGAGAGAGCACTACTGTGCTGAAGAAAAGAAATTTGCATACCTTCATCTTGGAGCCTCCTATGAATGGATCGATGAAAAAAACGACCAAAGAAACAACAATGTGTTTCATCTCGATTTATTCGAGTCAATTTCCTGCGAGGGGTGCGGATCCGTATTTAGGGTGCCGTTGTTTTCCTACCTAAACTACATCATGGTAGGAAAAACACCGACATTATCCAAATATATTGTTTCCGAAATATATGAAATAATTCAGGCGGTTGTAAGGTGCGAAAGCCCTGAAATACAGGACCCGCGCCCCTCTGCTCGCCGATTTTTTACCTGACGGGTGCTTGCCCAACCGTGGAATGACTATAATGAGTCGGCACTGAATCCCGATTCGGTTTTATCGGAGAGAAACCTCGATGAGAGTGTCCGTTCTTATCATCCTTGTGCTGGCCTTCAGCGGCTGCGACGGCCACTCGCCGGCGCCGCAAGCCGGGGCGGTGAGGCACGTCGATCCCGGTTCCGAGGATCTCCGACTCGAGGCGATGGCCGACACCTGGAAAGGACCGACCCGGACCGACAGGGTGGAAGCCATCATACGCCTCGCCAAGACGGGCGATGCGGTGGCTCAGTTTACCCTGGGAAATCTCTACAGAGAGGGTAAGGAAGGCGTTCCGAGAGACTACGCGAAGGCACTCGACTTCTTTCTTGCCGCCGCCGCGCAGGGCCACGCCGGAGCCCAGTTCAATCTGGGCGCCATCTATGGAAACGGCGTCGGTGTTCCCAGGGATGATGCGAAGGCGATGGAGTGGATCCGCAAGGCGGCTGACGGAGGCCATCCAATGGCCAAGGAGATGCTCGATCGATCAAAGCCGAAGGAGAGTGACCGCGATGAATAGGAGCGCACCCACCACAGACCGAAGGCGAGCACTCGTGGTGTTTCTCTTGTTGCTTGGCTCGCTCATTGCGTCAGGCTGCGGCAGAGCGCCCAAGGAGTCTGCGCTGCCAGACATCTTTCTCATCACCGTGGACACGCTGCGCGCCAACCACCTCGGTTGTTACGGTTACTCGTGGAACACGACGCCCAACATCGACGCATTCGCGGGAGAGGCCCTCCTCTTCGAGCAATGCCGCTCCCACGCCTCTGAAACGCGCGCCAGTTTTTCGAGCGTGCTCAGCGGCTTTCTGCCTCACGAGACCAAGGTCATCGAGAACATTCCCCTCGTGCCCCAGATCGACAGCCTGCCCGAGATCCTGCAGGCGCGGGGGTACACCACGATCGCCGTGGTGAGCAACTACGTGCTGCGAAAGGGCAGCGGCTTTGACCAGGGATTCGACGTTTTCGACGACACCATGAAGGAGCGCGAGTTGGTCAGGAAGTGGCCCGAGCGCATGGCGGATGCCACGGCCGACAGGGCGATCGCGCTGATCGAGGAGTATCGCGACGAGCCGCTCTTCGTCTGGATTCACTTCCAGGATCCCCACGGTCCCTATCTACCGCCTGACGGGTACAAGGAAATGTTCAGAGATCCTGATCGGAAGCCCTTTGTCCTCAAGGCCAACGAGTCGGAGAGCGGCAAGGGAGGCATCCCCGCCTACAATCTGCTCGAAGAGGAGCGGGATTTCTACCGGTACGTGGCCCACTACGACGGGGAGATCCGCTTTCTCGACGAGCAGTTCGGTAGGGTCGTCGATGCCCTCGACAGCCTCGGCCTCATCGACAATGCTCTCGTTGTTTTCACGGCCGACCACGCCGAGGGCATGGGAGAGAACAACTACTTCTTCGGCCATGGCGAGAACCTGTACGACAGCGTCACCCATGTGCCGCTCATCGTGAAGAAGCGCGGCGCGATTTCAGGGCGCCGGACGCTGACCGGACGCCGGACCGAGTTCGTTCAGCATCTCGACATCGTTCCCACGGTGCTGAACGTGGCCGGCGTCGACACCGATCCCCGCTTCCGCGGCGCCGACCTGCTGGCCGAGAGCGCCGCGCCGCGGGAGATTTTTGCCGTGGCCAATCCCCTCCCGAGCGGGGACCTCCGCTATTCGCTCGTGTCTGACGGATTCAAGCTGATCCACACGCCCGCGCTCGATCTCTACGAGCTCTTCGACTTGAAGACGGATCCCTTCGAGGAGAAGAATCTTTTTTCCACCGAACCGCACAGAAACCGGGCCGACGGCCTGGCCGCCCGGCTCGCCGAGATTCGGAAGGACGACCGCCTCGGCCTGCGCGTCAAGGCGATGCCGCGCGACCTCTCCGATGAAGAGAAGGAAAAGCTCAAAGCGCTCGGTTACTTCCGTTAGCGGTTCAGCACGAGGGTTTCACCTCTGGCCACTTGCTCATCGGAAACAGGGACCTTGGTTTTTCCCGATGACACGGTCACCTCGTAGTGATCGAGAAGGGGGCGGACCGCGCTGTGCGGATTCTGTTCCGTGGCGTAGGGCAGGGTGACGGCGATGCGGCCCTGGGAGTCGGCCTTGATCGCGGCCGAATAGGTGAATCGCCGCCCGGTGTTCGTCTCGAGGGGAAGCTGGAACAGGACAGGCTCGTTGCTCGAGAATCCGCTCCCCGTGACGCGCGCGCCCTTCACGTACTCGAAGATCTTGAAGGAATTGTAGAGCCGCGTCGTGACGCCGGACTGGGTGGCGAGCTGGACGGGGAGTTTCGATTGGCCCTCGTAGATGAGGCGGAACCGCTCTATAGACGGCCTGGCGCGCCAGTTCAGGGTTCCGTCGAAGATGAGGAGATTGTTCCGGAATAGAAAATTGATCGTCTCCGCGGTGACGGCCGATCGTACCGCCTCGTGGTCGGGCTCCCCCTCGAGAATGCCGATGAGGAATTCGGCCGTTTTGTTGTCGCGCCCGTCGAGAATGAGGTAGCGCGAGCAATACTTGTCCATCATGGCCGCGGCGGTCTGCTCGTCGGTGCCGAAGGAGAGCCGCACATAGTCCTGCATGTGGTCGACGAAATCGGGCGTGGAGAAGGGGCTCGTCGTGACCGGCCTCTGGGCGGTGCGCACGATCTGGTGGCCGAAGTCGCGGTGAGCGAAGACCGAGTACTCGGGTTCGCCGTTGCCCGCGGCATGATGCGACGTGGGCGGCGTGTGCTCCCGCAGCCACGCCAAGGCGCGGATCGTCTGCTCGTCGAACCGCCGCTGATTGATCTGGACATCGGTCGCGCCGAGCTGAGTGGTCCAGACGACCCACCCCGCCTGGAGAACAAAGGGGATGAGGAGCGCGTAACGGAAGACCTTGAGCCGCCGCTCGAGCAGGTCGAGCAGAAAGAACGCGCCCACGGCGATGACGAGTCCATACCAGGGAAAGAAGTACTGCACGTAGAGCAGGTGAGACAGGCCGGTGAAACTCCCGTAGAGAAAGAAGAGGCCCAACGCGGCAAGGAAGAAGGGGTTCCGTTTTTTTCTGCACAAGGCATAGACGCCGAAAGGCACGAAGAGCACGAACCAGGTGAAGACCTGCTGCCAGATCGGCGCGTAGCCGAGGATCGACGCCTCCTCGCTCTGGATCTTGTTGAGCCGGTTGCCCACGAGAAGAAACCGCGCCCCTTCGATGACGTCCCTATAGGTGACTGCCACGAGCAAAATCGTTCCCGCGGCCAGAATCGCCGTGAGCGCCAGACGCCGCCGGCCCGAGAGAAGGCCCGGCTTGAGCCAGATCAGCCCGAGCGCGCCGCCGAGGATGGCGAAGGTGATCAGCAGGGGATGAAAGAGCGAGATCTCGTCGTAACGGATCTGAAAGCTTCGGCCCGCGGGTGTCGTGAATGAGACGAGGAGCGCCACACTGAGGGCCGCCGCAAAGAGAGCCGCGGCCGGCTTGATCCGTTCGCGCCCGTCGCGCGCAAAGAGGAGCGCGCACCAGAGCGCACCGAGAAAGAGCAGAACATACTGAATGAGAGAGACGTTGAAAAACAGCGACACGCTCAAGACCGAGCCGGCCAGCAGACCGCGCTTGACGCTCGGCCGCGCGTCGAAGTAGGCGAAGAGACACGCGCTGCACGCCACCAGAAAGCTGATGAAGTAATGGTGGTCGATGTAGCCCGCCTCGGAGTAGGCGATGTTCAGGAACGAGCCCGCATAGATCAGCGCGCCGAGCCACGCCGTCTGAAAGGGAACGAAGCGGCAGAAGAAGAGGAGAAAAAGAAGCGCCGTCAACCCGTCGATCAGACAGGGAAGGATGCCGACCACTGTTTCCACGGCGAGGGGTGAGTCGCAAACGAGATCGATCGGCTTGGCCACCGTGGCCAGAAAGAGGGTGTAGCCGATCGGCCAGGGAACGGTCGGATTGTCCGGGAAATAGTGGTAGCTGTCCAAAAAGGGGACGTTGGGGTAGTCGTCGACAGTCATCCACGCGCGCCGCATATGGTAGCAGCTGTCGAGAACCTCGAAGTTGCGCGAGCCCTGATCGATCGATGCGAAGAAGAAGGGCTCGCCCGCAGAGAACCTCAAGCCGAAGGCGAGCAGAAAGAGGGCGAGACAGAAAATCGCCTTTCGCCCCCGGCTCGTCTTTTTCTCGCCCTTTTTTTCCATGGCGGTGAGTATACACGCCGCTCATCGCCCTGCCAAGACAGCCGAGATTGAACTTCGCCGGCCATTACATTAGAAAGAGAGGTGTGAGGAACCAACCATGACCATCGCGTCGGTTCGATTCACCGATCAATTATAGGAAGCGAGGCCCATGGTATGACTGATTCGAGCCAGTCAGAGAGGTGGAGACGCGTCAAGGAGATCTTCTCCGCTGCTCTCGATCGAATCCCCGAGGAACGGGACGCCTTTCTGAAAGAAGCCTGCGCGGGCGATGCCGCCCTGCGCGCCGAGGTGGACGATCTCATTGCGGCCGATTCGGGGGTCGGCGACTTTCTCGACACACCCGCCGTGGTCGAGCAGAGCAACCACGCAGCACCCGGAACGCTCCTCGACGAGCCATTCGAGCGCTACCGTCTCAAACGCGTGATTTCCACGGGCGGCATGGG
Source organism: uncultured Phycisphaerales bacterium (assembly GCA_964464495.1). Lineage (GTDB taxonomy): Bacteria > Planctomycetota > B15-G4 > B15-G4 > CAYZWU01 > CAZUHB01. The sequence goes on along the minus strand of CAYXGI010000019.1, from coordinate 56,539 downwards.
GGTCGTCTACGAGGCGGAGCAGGAACACCCCAGGCGGACCGTGGCCGTCAAGGTGATGAAAGAGGGGATCGCGTCGCCCGACGCCCTGCGCCGCTTCGAGTTCGAGGCGCACGTCCTCGGGGGCCTCCGGCATCCGGGTATCGCCCAGGTCTTCGAGGCGGGCACCCACCATACCGAGGAAATTCCAGGCGGGGTAAAAGGTCGCGGCGTGCCCTTCTTCGTGATGGAGTATGTGCCCGACGCCCTGTCGATCACCGATTTCGCCGCACAGAAGAAGCTGGGCACGAAGGAGAGGGTCAATCTCTTCACACAGGTCTGCAACGCGGTCCACCACGGTCACCAGAAGGGAATCATCCACCGCGATTTGAAACCGGCGAACATCCTCGTCGACGCCCAGGGCCAGGTCAAGGTCATCGACTTCGGCGTGGCGCGCGCCACCGACGCCGACCTGGCGCTCACCACGCAGAAGACCGACGTGGGCCAGCTCATCGGCACGGTGCAGTACATGTCGCCCGAGCAGTGCACGGCCGATCCCAATCTGCTCGACATCCGCAGCGACATCTACTCCCTCGGCGTGGTGCTCTACGAGCTTCTCTGCGGGGAGCTTCCCTACGACGTGCGCAGCGCGGCCATCTTCGAGGCGTCGCGCCTGATCCGCGAGCAGCCACCGAAGAGACCGTCCACCGTCAACCGTTCCCTCCGGGGCGACGTGGAGACGATCGTGCTCAAGGCTCTCGAGAAGGAGAGGTCGCACCGTTACCAGACACTGGCTGCTCTGGCCGACGATCTGCAGCGGTACCTCGGGGGCGAGGTCATCCTGGCGCGCCCCGCGGGGCCGGCCACCAAGGCGATCAAGATCGTCAAGCGCAATCCGGCCATCAGTCTGGCCGCCTTCGTGGCCGTGGCTTCGCTCATCGGTTTCTTTGTCTACGTTGTTTTCTGGTCTTATCCCCGGATCCGGGCGGAACATGACCTTGCCGTCGAGGCGGGCAAGGTCGCCGAACGGGAACGCGAGGCGGCCCTCCTGGCCAAGGCGCGCTCCGACGCCGAGGCCGAGAAGGCGCGGTTGGTCAACGACTTTCTCGAAACGACCTTTCTTTCCGCCGATCCCTACAGGGCGGGCGATGACCTTGACAAGCACGAGATGCTCGACCTGGCCGCGGCCCGGATCGAGATTGAATTCGCCGATCAGCCCGAGATCAGAGCGTCCTTGCACGACACGATCGCGTTGGTCTATCTCAATCGGGGCTTTCTCGATGCCGCCGAGAAGCAGAGCAAGATGGCGCTCGACATTCGCAGCGAGCTGTTCGGTCCGCAATCTCTCGAGGTGCTCGAGGTACGGTGTTACCTGAGCCAGATCTATCTTGGACAGGGCCGAATCGCCGAGGCGGATGCGATCCTTGAAGAAGTTGGGGAATTCTGTGCTCGTGAACTGAACGAGGATCACGTGCTCACGCGAAGAGCCGAGAACTGCCTCGCTCTGGTGCGCCGGATCCAGGGGCGCTACACCGAGTCCGAGCAATTGCTCAGGCGAACTCTTGCATGGCGGATTCACACCGCGGGCGAGGTGAATCACAGCACCCTTTCGACCAAGTATGCCCTCGCCGGCGTGCTCGACAGTCTCGGCCGCTATGCCGAGTCGGAGAGGCTTCACCGAGAGGTTTACGAAGGGCGGCGCGCGAATCTTGGAGACAATCACCCGTCCACGCTCCAGTCGAGAAGCAACCTGGCGAACGTCGCCATGCTAGCGGGGAGGCTCGACCATGCCGAAGAGATGTACCGGAAAGTGATCGTGAAAATGGACGATGCCCTCGGCCTCGATCACCCCGACACGCTCGTGACGAGAAACAATCTCGCCATCGTTCTCAAGAGGAAAGGCGAACTCGAGGAATCGGAAGAGATCAATCGCGATGTCCTCAACAGACGCATCAAACATCTCGGAGAGGAGCATCCTGTCACGCTCAATTCTCGCAACAATCTGGCAAACGTAATCAAGGCCATGGGACGGCTCGCCGAGGCCGAGGGGATGCTGAGAGATCTGGTCGAGGTCCGGACGCGTGTTCTGGGGCCCGAACACCCCGAGACACTGGAGAGCATGGGTAATCTGGGGATCGTGTTCAACAAGAGACGCAAATTCTCGGAGGCTGAATCGATACACCGGACGACGTTGGACGCACGGGGCCGTGTGCTCGGAGAAGACCACCCCGCCACTCTCTCCTCGGGCTACAATCTCGCCCTCGTACTCGAGCGGCGCGGTTTGGTTGGCGAGAGCGAGGAGATCTACCGCGAGCTCCTGTCCAAGAAATCGTCCTTTCCCGACGATGCCTATCCCCTGCTGTGCGACATCATGGGCAATCTGGCCATCCTCCTCGTGAAGCGGGGGGAGCTTGACGAAGCTGAGACCTACTTCCGCCATGTCCTGAAGGCCCGGCGAGATACGCTGGGCAACGAGCACGCCAACACGATCAGGTCGATCAACAACCTGGCTCTCTTTCTCAGGAACAATGGACAACCTGTCGAGGCCGAGAAGCTCTACCGGGAGGTCCTCGACTCGCGCCGGAAGAAAATCGGAAGCGACGACCCGGAGACGCTGAAATCAATGGCGCGGGTGGCTTTCTCGGTGCAGCTGCAGGAGCGGTACGCCGAGGCGGTCGAGCTCTGGCGCGAGTGCGTCGTCGCCGCTGATCGGATTCCGGCTCGGGACAAGGGCGACAAGGCAACCTATCTCGCGAACCTCGGCGATTGCATGGTGGCGCTCGGCCGTCTCGACGACGCGGAGGAGTCACTGCTCGAAAGCTTCACCGTTTTCCGATCGGAGCTGGGAGGTGACCACGAGAAGACGGTGACCGCGCTCGATGCGATCATCAAATTCTACGAGGCGTGGGAAAAGCCCGACGAAGCCGAATCCTGGCGCGTCATGCGCGATGGCTAATCTTCCAGGCTGAGTTTCCTCTTGAGCCAGGCCTTGGCGAGCCTCCAGTCCTTCTTCACCTTCCGCGGGGAGATTCCAATCACGTGGGCCGTGTCCTCCACGGTCAAGCCGCCGAAGAAGCGTAGCTCCACGACCTCGGCGAGGGGCGGGTCGATCCCGGTCAGCCTGGTGAGCGCGTCATTCAGGTCGAGAAGATCGGAGGGGGGCATGCCCACGAAGAGTGTGGCCTGATCGAGCGACTCCCGCTGCCACCCGCCCCCTTTCTTCTGCCGGCCCTTGCCGCGCGCATGGTCGATCAGCACGCGGCGCATGGCGCGAGCCGCGACGCGAAAGTAATGGGAGCGGTTCTCCCAAGCGGACTCCTCTTGACCGAGCAGCCGCAGGTAGGCTTCGTGAACGAGGGCGGTGGTCTGCAGGGTGTGGTTCGATCGTTCGGCGCGCATGTAGTAGCGCGCCATGTTGCGTAGCTGTTCGTAGACCAGGGGCAGAAGTTCCTCGTCAGCGCCAGGCTTGTTCTTCTGCATGTCGGAGAGGAGACGGGTGACATCGTTTTGGGCTGGCATGATCGAGATTCCCTTGTTGATAGACGCACAGGCATCACCCGGCCAGCCGGGTGATGCGGACGTATTTAAATAGAATTATACTTTTTACAGGAACGATGTCAAGGCCGGAAGGATTGGATTGTGCCGCCCTGAGAATCACTCCAGCAGCTCGGCCGGCACGGACCTGAAGAGATAATCGAAGGAGTCGAGGAGCGAGCCTGATGACAGCCCGCTCCATTCTTCCCAGGCTGCTTGGAAATTGCTGTCTTTCTTGAGGAAGATCAGATCGGGATCGGAGACAGCATGGCGTACGAGAGGGCCGATATTCATCCAGAAACCGACCTCGTCCGATCCGTCCTCGCTGTCGGGAGACGAGCTCATCGAATTGAGCTCCTCCATGGCGCGCCCTGCCCACTCGTCGGTCTCGGCGAATGTCCTGACCTTGATCGCTGCCGGGAGTTCGTCCAGCATGTTGCGCCAGTCAGCGCCGTGAGTCGTCCAGAACCACTCGGGCGGACTCGGTTCGTCGATGGAGACCGCTCCTTTCTCGCGGCGGTCCTCTTTTTCACGGTTGAATCGGGCGAGCGCCTCGCCGAGCCGCTCGACGGGGAAGACGCGCTCTACCGAGAGGGCCGCCATCAGCGCGTTGAGGCACGCCAGGTTGTAACTGATCACGGGATAGTTTCTCTCGACCGTATTGGTCACGGAGTGGTATCTGGAAAAGTACTTTCGAGAGATGTGAAAGCACTTCTCCGCCGCGCCGAGGTGGTTGGCCCAGATTTCCTGGTGGGCGCCCGCCTCTGACCAGTTCGTTGCCGCTGCTTCCCACGCCTCGCGGCGGATCTCCTTTCCGAAACGGATCCACGCGAACCCCTGCCGGTACTGGAGCGATTGGTAGAGGCTCTTGCTCGGGAGCTTTGCGGCCTCCCGTTCGATGATCTGCAGCCACTCGATCGCCCACGACCAGCGCTGCTTGCTGAAGGCATGATCGGCCCACGCCTGATAGGTGAAGAAGGTGTAGGGCGAGCGGAATCCCTGGTCCATGATCTCCTGCTTGAGATCGTCGGGAAGGCTCATGAAGTAGCGCATCGCCTCGGCAATGATCTTGCTCTCCGTTTCGCCCGATTCGCCGGCATAGTCCTCGAGCTTCTTCTTCACGTCGGCCGCGATGCGGATGTAGACGGTGACCGTGCTTTCGCGCGTCTCGCCGCGGGAGACTTTGCGTTCTTTTGCCTTTTTTTTGGCCGCCATTTTCAGCCCCTCTCAAAAAATCAATCGAGTGAGGGAGTCGCGTCCACGCCTCTGGTTCGAGGTGCATGGACGTGATATCGTCTATCGACAAGTGGCAACTTTATCTAACGTTTTCTAACGAATCAAGAGACAATTGTGTCGAGAAGCGTCCCAGCCTATCCATCGACTCTCAGCGTGTCGTAGATCAGTTCGAAGCCCTCTTTCAGCGCGTCCTCCTGTTTCTCCAGTGAGAGCTCATGGATTTCGAGATAGGCGCCGCTTTCGAGGCGGGAGATGAAGAAGCGCATGACATAGGTATTTCCCGACATTGTGCCGGTCCCCGAAAGGCACGTCCCTTCGAAAGGACCCATCGTGGCTGATGATCGTTCGGTCTCCATGTTGTCGATCGACTGGGCGTAGTTTGCGACGGTCGTATCGAGTTCGTCTTCGGCGGCCTCGTCCGAAGAATAGACCTGTATCTTGACGATCGCGTCGGCCAGGATCGGTTCGACAGCCACACAACAATCTGGATCATAGTAATTCTTGGTCTCGTCAATGATCCAGTTGCCGGGATAGGAGAATGACAGACCCTCGCTCTGGTGCATCTTTGGACTCTTGATCACCGGGTGTGCGAGAAGATCGCTCCCAGTCAAGAGCAAGGTGAAGAAGGGGATGTAGAACAGCAGGTAGATCGCCCAGGGAAGGATCAAGAACCAGACCGCCGCCGCGCCGCGCCGGACCTCGAAGAGGGTCCAGACTCCGACGGTGCTCACCAGGCAGGCCCAGAAGGGGCAGATCAGAATGAGCAGCCACCAGACGCTGCCCTCGGCCATGTTGGCCGCTGCCGGGCTGTCGTGAAAGATCGTTTCGAGCGCTGTGCCGAGCTGTATGGGTACGGCAATGATCTGGGATGCAAAAAGATAGACCCGCCGCGCCAGCATGTGATCGGCCCTGAGTGCGCCGGCCCAACCGAGGCGAACGCGATACCACCACCCGCCCAGACCGAAAAAAATCGCTCCGCTCACGATCCCGGTCCCGGCGATGAACAGCAAGCGAAGAACCCAGTTGTCATCAAAAGGGACCTCCCTGCCCTGGGTCTCTCGCACGCCGATACGGTTGATCACACCCGACATGCCGAAAAACCACGCACAGACCGCGGTGAGAGTCGGATTCGATTCCGTGGCGAAATACCGAAAAAAGGTGCGCGGCTTGAAGAAGAGGTAAAGGATCCAGAGAGCTCTCAAAGGCGTACTTTCACGTTCGTCGTCGAGGGGGAGGTCGTTCCCGTTGAGATCATTCATGATTTTCCCCGATCAGTATGCCACAGCGATCACTCCCTTCTCATGGTACAGGATTGTGTCTCTCAGAAAAAGAAATCTCAATCCGCGCGACACACCAGCCTCTAAAATGCGCTTGTGAATGGAAGATCCTGCTGACCGGTCGACGGACGGTTCGACCGGCGCCCAGTCGGAGAAGGTTTCGACTGACGCACCCCGTTTCGACAGGAACACCGAGTTCTACAAGGTGCTCACCAACCAGATCGAGACCCTCGATCCGACCACGGGCGAGGAGAAGTGGCTCCCCATGTACGATCACGCCTGGACCGACGGCAAGGGCAACTACTTCCTGAGCGACGGCGACGCGCAAACACTCCCCTTCGAGGATGCCTCCGACTGGCGCCCCCTGCAGGTCGTCAACCGGAACGATCCCGCGTACCGCTCGCGGTAATCGAGTTCACGCCAAACACCCTTGGCGGGAGAAATTAATGAAAAGCCTCTACAGCGGGGTTACTATGTCATGCAAGCGATTAACTATTGGAAAACAGCATCTCATGACAAAAACAACTGCTTTGATCCCGCTCCTTCTGATTTGCTCCCTTGTGCCTCTCTGGAGCTGTGGAGATTCCGAAAAGGAGCCGGCTCCCGCCGAGCGCTGCAATGTTCTCTTCATCACCCTCGATACGGTTCGCGCCGACCGCCTCGGCTGCTACGGCTGCGCCGACGCCGAGACTCCGACGCTCGATCGCCTCGCGCAGAAAGGCGTCCTCTTCGAACAGGCCATGACGCCGGTTCCGATCACACTGCCCTCTCACACCACGATGATGACCGGCCTCTTGCCCCCCGAACATGGCGTGCGCGAGAACGACGACCTGTCCCTCGGCTCCGGTGTGCCCACCATGGCCGAACTCTTCAAGGCCGCACGTTACGAGACGGGCGCCTTCATTGCCGCCTTCGTGCTCGACGCGGTCTTCGGCCTGGAAAGGGGTTTCGACACATACGACGACGACTTGGGGCGAGCTGAAAGCTCATCGGACAGGAGGCTCGACAAGGAACGACCTGCCGACAAGGTGGTGGACGCTGCCCTGGCCTGGCTCGAGGAGAAGAAGAGCGCGCCCTTTTTCTGCTGGGTGCACCTCTTCGACGCCCACGCTCCCTACACGCCGCCGGCGCCTTTCGACACTCGATTCGCCGGCCGGCCCTACGAGGGGGAGATCGCCTTCATTGACAGCCAGATCGAGCGGCTCGTCGACTGGCTTGCTCAGAGCGGGGTGACGGACAGGACCCTGATCGTGATCGCCGGCGACCATGGCGAGGGCATGGGCGACCATGGCGAGCTGCGCCACTCGGTCTTTCTCTACGACGCCACCATGCGCGTGCCGGTGATCTTTTCCCTTCCGGGAATATTTGCAGAGGGAATCCGGGTGAGCGAGCCCGTCGGTCTGGCCGATCTCCTTCCCACGATCATCGCCGCTGTCGGACTCGAAGAGCCGGCCGAGCCGCTCAGAGGCGAGAGTCTGCTCGCCGCTCTCCGTGGGCCGGACGGCCCGGACCGTGACCCAAATCGCGACCAGGCCACTGGCGGGTCGATCAAGCCGCGCGCCCAGTACGGCGAATCGAACTACCCCTTCGATTACTATGGCTGGAGCCCCTTGCGGAGCCTCACCACATCGCAATGGAAATATATCCGTGCGCCCAGTCCGGAGCTGTACGACAAAACATCCGATCGTGCGGAGAGCCTCAATCTTGCCGATCAGAGGAAAGACGTGGTCAACGACCTGGACAGACGGTTGACGCGCATGGAAAAGGCCATGCTTCAGAGGGAAACGGAGCAACTGAACCTGAGCGACGCGCAGCGCAAGAGGCTGGCCGCACTCGGATACACGGCGAGCGGCACGAGCGGCGCAGTTCCCAAGGATTGGAGGAAACTCAAAGATCCCAAGGAGATGGCGTCGGTCCTGAGCCGGTGGATCGTCAGTCTCGACCTGCTCGCCACGGGCCGCACGGGAGAAGCGATCGCCCAGATGAAAAAGATCGTGGCGCAGAATCCCGGCACTGCCCAGTTTCACAGCACACTCGCCTCGTCGCTCTTTCTCACGGGCGATACGTCCGGTTCTGTCGAGCAGTTCCGTCTCGCCGTGGACGCTCACGTGGCGAGCGGCCTGGGGGATCGGCTCGCCACTGCGCAGATCTACTCCGGGTATGGTATGGCGCTCACGCGGCTTGGCAGTATAGACGATGCGGAAATCCAGTACGAGAAAGCGCTCGCCATCGATCCGACCGATTCGGAAGTCCTCAACAACCTCGGCACGATATTCTACAGGTCGGGGCGGCTTCTCGAGAGCGTGATGTGTTTCAGCGATGCTTTCGAGCAGACGCCTGACAATCCGTCGGTTCAGACAAACCTGAACCAGGCGAAGAAGATGCTCGGACAGTACGCGAAACGATACTTGGACGGGCTGAATGTGCTGCGCCGGGGAAGGGCGATCCGCGGGTCCGATCCGATCATCGTCGACATCAAGGCGCGCGCCCTCGCGGCCTGCCCGGAGGACGCGCTCAGGGATTGCGCCGCGGCGCTCGAGGCGGCCGAGCAGGCCTGCGCCGCCACGGCGAGACAGAATCCCGTCTGTCTCGACACCCTCGCGATCGTTCACGCCAGCGCGGGCCGGTTCGATAAGGCGATCGCGATTTCAAGGGAGGCGATGGCGATCGCACAGCGCCACAACGTCACCGCCCTCGTCGACGACATCGGCCGACGGGTGAAACTGTACGAGGCACGGCGGCCCTACCGGTTGACTCCCTGATAAAAAGGAAGCTCTCGGTCTCGCGCTCCCCGACCGAATGGCCGGTGTTTGGCGATACCGAGAGCTTCCGTACGATCCTCGAAAACCTCTAAGAATTAGAGACTGAGGATGATGTTATCAAACTGGTACTCGTGGTCATAGATGCCCGTGCCTTCGCCGCGGACACCCACGTATCCACTGGTGAGATCGGAGTCGGTGAAGGACAGAGTCGGCTCGAGCGTGTCGTTGATGTAAACGTCCACATTGCTGCCGCTGCACACAACCTTGAAGTTGTTCCACATACCCACGCCCGAGATGAAGCTGGCCGGCGTATCGCTCGCGATCAATGTCGACGAGCCGCCCACGTACTTGTAGACGTAAACCGTTCCGCCATACTCGCTGTACACGGTGTAGCAGTTGCTCAGCGTTCCGTCGGAGCGGAAGTAGATGCCGCTGTAGTAGTTGGTCGTGGTGTTGCCCGTGTCGACCATCATGACGTCGGCGCTGTAGGTGAAGTCGGCATAGCCGTTGAAGTCGTAGTAGGAGAGCCAGTTGGCATAGGACGGCGTGTCGAGATAGTAGACACCGCCCGTCACCGACCAGTGGGCGCCGTCGTCGATCCAGTTGTCGGCAACGCCGTCGTCGAAGTCTTCGCTGAAGCCGGAGACGTCGATGACCTGGACGTCGACCATGTCATAGTCAAAGACCAAGGGCATGTTCAACTGGCGGTTGGCCGACATGTCGATGGCGACGTAGAACTCGTAGCTGCCCTCGGAGAGAGCCATGTCGAGAGCGGTCACACCGAAGTAGCTCGTCAGTCCGCCCGAGTGGAAGCAGTTGCACACACCGGGCTTCCAGAAGGAGGGGCAACGTCCGTCGCCAAAGGTGAACATGTCGCCCGTGGACTTGTTGATGGCCAGAACCCAGATATCGACGGGGAATCCGCCAAAATCTCTTTCGTCCACATCGAAGGTCACCGTCACGTTGTCGCCGAGGGGCACGACCACGCCGCTGTCGGCGCCGTTGGCCTTGATGTCGAGCTGAGGGAAGGGGCTGGGAGCAGTGGAGTAGACGGCAATCACGTCGACCGCACCCTGCTGGATGCCCGCATAGACCAATCCGTGAGTAGGGTCGGTATAGACGCATCCGCCACCGGCGATACCGAGGGAGCCATCGGCGCTCCACATGTCGCCCGTGTAGTCCTGAGTGATGGTGTCCCAGCCGTAGACGTCACAGAGGTCGGGTCCGTTCTGTGCGAAGATGAGGAGGATGTCTCCGTCCATACCGAAACCGGCCTTATCGAGGCCGAGGGTGTCTGTCACTGGAATGTCGGGCGTTCCGGGATAAGGGCCGTTGTCGAGGATGTGGATCGGGCCGTCCCACTGTTCGGCGACATAGAATTTGTCCGTTGCCGGGTGGTAGGCCTGGCCGGTCGGATCGTAGAAGGTGATCTCCGACACGGCATTCTGGAAGACACCATTGGTGTAGAGATTCATCTCGTTGTCATAGCCCTCGTAGTCGTAGGGAGCGGCCAGGACGTCGCCCGCATCGCAGTCGGCGATGTCGATCGGGCTGTACCAGGTGGTTCCATTCGGATAAGCGGTAAAGGTGGTGCCTGCATAGTCGATGAGGTACATGTTCCAGGGGCCTTTTCCGCCGGTCACCCACCAGGAATTGAGAGTGGCGTCGTAGTCGACACCGACGCAGAGGTCGTCGCCGGTGAGAGTGGAGACGTCGATGGTGAAAAGCAGGGAGGCTCTGTTCGCGCCGGCGGGCGTGGGCGTGGGATTCGCGGTGGGCGAGATCACGCTGTCACCCGACATGTGGGCGTCTTTTTCAAGCTGATCCTTTGCCGACTGGGCGTACCCAATGCCCGCGGCAAGAATGATGATCAGGGATGCCAGTAAGACTTTCTTCATGACACAACTCCTCGTGGTCTGGCAGAAACAGAATTCGATCCCTTTAAAACCAATGTGATTATATATAAATGAGAATTGATTCACAAAAGACTAATATTAACTATAATAGATATTATTTCCGTCGGGGCAGTATTTACGGTCTTTTCAGCGCGGCCGGGTGGGGTGAAAAACACGTAAGTATATTAATTAAAGGAGATAAGCGAAATCGAAGATCGTGGCGCGTCACGTGCGGCAGAGCTGACTGTTTTTTTTGGGGACGTTCCGATCTGACCGGAATTTTGGCTGTTTACTTCACTCTAAGGTCATATGAAATCCCTGCTTCGGTGTGAAACTCGAGGATCGCCTCGTCGTGGCCTCGAGCAATCACTTCCATGTCTTTCTGCCGCGTCAGCCTGATTCGCGCGGAGAGAGTTCCCGGTTTACCGGCCGTGAGCCGCACGGCGACCACGTCGTCGACGGCCGAGATCAGGATTTCGCGCGTTATCCGCACACCGGCGGCAGAGTACTGCACACGGGCGATCCCCGTCCGGAGGTCGAGCTCGCGCTTGTAGCCGTCGACCTCCGGCGCGTGGTCCATCTCGATCAGAAGATCGCAGAGCGGTTCGTAGGAGCGGAAACTGGTTGGTTTCTTGGTGAGGTTCTGGAGACCGTAGTCGCGCGCCTCGACGATCTTGCCGTCGAGCACGAGCTGCTGCACCTTCCCAAGGTGGGCGGCGAAATCGTCGGGATAGGCATCGCAGGGCGCGCCCGCCCAGAGGCTCTCCTCGTTGAGCTGCAGTCGCTCGCAGGGGACGGAGCCGAAGACCATGGCGCCCATCCGGCCGTTGCCGAGGGGGAGCGCTTCTTCCCATCGCTTTGCCGGTTGGGTGTACCAGAGGATCGACTCGTCCTCGGCACTCGCGACGAGGCTCATGAAAAGTGTCAGGAGAATTGCCTTGAGTGTGATGATCATCGAGTCTCTGTCCCTTTTTTACGGCTGATCGTCGGCGCCTTCTTCCCGAAGTTCTTGCTGAATCTTGTTCATCTTGATGATGCCGAGAGGGAGCAGGATTCCGTAAGGGATCCAGAGAAGGTGGTCGGGATCGTGAGTATGAGAACGAGGAAGATCAGAATAGCGATCCACGTGATGGTGGCTGCCTTGATGATGAAGCTTCGTTCTTTTGAGGTCTTTGTCTTCCTGATGCTGCACCACGTTCCAAAGATTCCACCGGCGAGCCCTATCAGGCCTCCGATGGCTCCGCCGATCACACCTGGGTCCATGTCGGTCTCCTTGTCTATTTCTTCTTTTTGGTCTTTTTCTTGGGATGCTCCAGCAGAGGCCAGTATATCGAATCGACGTGCTCCTTGTTCATGATGCTTTCCATCCTGGCCACGATCGCGGGATGTTTCCCGGCGATGTCCTTCTCCTCGGCTCGATCTTCGGCGAGGTCGTAGAGCTCGATCGGCTCCTCGGTGCCGAAGCGGATTCCTTTCCAGTCGCCCATGCGCACGGCCTGGTGAAAAGGATCGTGGAACTCCCAGTAGAGATGATCGTGGGCTTTTTGCTTCCTGCCGAGCAGCGTGGGAAGCACATTCATGCCGTCGACGGCGTCGGGCGGCTCGATGTTGCCGAGCGCGGCCGCGGTGGGCATGAAATCGGTGAAGGCCCAGACGAAATCGCTCGTCTCTCCCGCGGGAACTTTTCCCGGCCACCGCACGATCATCGGCATGCGGATGCCGCCCTCGTAGAGCTGGCGCTTGACTCCACGGAAGGGGCCGTTCGAGTCGAAGGTTTCGATGAAGGGCGGGTTGGGACCGTTGTCGCTCGTGAAGAAGACGATTGTCTTCTCGTCGATACCGAGCTCTTCGAGGAGGGCGAACAGCTTGCCGAGGTCGGCATCCATACGGGTGATCATGGTGGCATAGTTCTTCTGCGTATCGCCCCACGACTCTTCCTCGTAACGACCCTGGTCGGGAACCACATACTTGCCGTGGGGGATGGTCCACGGCATGTAGCAGAAGAAGGGCCGGTCCTTGTTCTCCCTGATGAACCCGAAGGTTTCGGCCGCGATTACATCGTGGGTGTACTGTTCCTTGCGTCCCTCCTTGTTGCCCGGCAGTTCCTCCCGGTCGGTGTTGCGAAAGAGATGATCGGTGTAGTAGTCGTGGGCGTGCACCTGGTCGAGGTATCCGTAGAAGAGGTCGAAACCATGCTTGTCGGGCGTGCCCGACGTGCCCGGATTGCCCAGACCCCACTTTCCGAAACCTCCCGTGACGTAGCCGGCCTTCCTGAGCATCGCGGCCACGGTGAAATCGTCGGCCGCCAGCGGGAGGAGCCCCTTGCGCGCCGACCTGTCGTCCCTGTGAGCGGTGGTGCGATTGCCCCGCCGGCGGCAGTGGCCGCTGTGGAGCCCCGTCATCAGGATGCAGCGGCAGGGCGCGCACACCGGGCTGCCCGTGTAGCACTGGGTGAAGCGCGTTCCCTGGGCGGCCATCCGGTCGATGTGGGGCGTCTCGATCTTCGTCTGCCCGAAGCAGCCCACATCGCCGTAGCCCATGTCGTCGACCATGACGAAGATGATGTTGGGTTTCTGCGCGGTCGGTGCGCCGCGGCCGAATCGCGGGGCGGCGAGGGCGAGTGCGCCGCAGGCCGCGGTTTTGAGAAAGCTCCGGCGCGTGGGACGGTTGCGGTTCATTTTCTGGATGCCTCCGATCTTTCCCCCGCGCCCCGATTGCGGGTCGCGCGATGGAGTAATGGTAATTGTGCCGATCGCTCCGCTTGTTACGTTTTTTTCAATTCTACCAGCCCATGCTCCTTCACGTCGTCCCAACCCTACAAAATACTACGTAGTTATTTTTCTCAATGGTCGATGTAGGAAACAGGAGAATCCCGGCACTCTGGTCCGCGGGATTCCCGGCGACCAAAGATCTGCCTCCGGTCCGGATCGCGGCCGATTCGAAGAGGCGGACCGCCAGAATACAATGCAGTTTGGAGATGGAGAAATGGATGCTCTCGATCCATCGATCGCCCACTTGCTCGACAGCTTGCAGGAGGGCGTGTTCATTGTCGACAAAGAGCACAAAATAACCATGTGGAACAAGTCGGCCGAACGGATCACCGGTTTCGGCGCCGCCGACGTGGTCGGATCCCGGTGCGCGGACGGTATTTTCAACACGATCGACGAGCGGTGTTTCAGTCTCTGCGGCAGGGAATGTCCCTTCGAGGCGACCCTCGAGCAAGGGACGGAGCAGGAGCGAAGCGTCTATTTCCACAGCCGCGACGGAAGGCGGATTCCGGTCCTCGTCCATCTCTCACCCAGAAAGGACCGGTCGGGCCGGATCACGGGCGCATACGGGACTTTTCTCGACACGTCGACCGACATGGCCACACTCGACCGGATCACGCGCCTCCAGCGGCTTGCGTTGCTCGATCCCCTGACCCGGCTCGGCAACCGCCGTTACATCGAGAGGGAACTGAAGAAGCGTCTCGAGGAGCAGCGGCGCTACGGCTGGGCGTTCGGCGTTCTGTTCATCGACATCGACGGTTTCAAGTCGATCAACGACACCCACGGCCATGATGTGGGCGACAGGGTGCTCAAGATGCTGACCAGCCACTTGTTGAAGAGCCTGCGGAGCATCGATTTCATCGGCCGGTGGGGCGGGGATGAGTTCATCGCCGCTGTCGTCAATGTCAATGCCGTGGAACTCCGGTCGATCGCGGAGAGGATCCGCCTTCTCTTGGGGCACACGGTCTGTGAGACTTTCGACGGCGCCCTGAAGGTGTCCATTTCGATGGGGGCCACGATCGGGTTGACCGAGGACACGATTGCCACACTGCTCAAACGCGCCGACCGGCTCATGTACGAAAGCAAGCAGTTCGGCAAGAACCGGGTCACCATGGACGGAACCTCTACGGCGCGCCTTCAAGCGTGTGCGTCGGGAGTTTGATAGGGAAAAAAGAAGACAGGCGGCCGGCATCCTACGATGCTCTGACATCCGCCTGTCTCCGAAGCGCTGGTCTGAGCGCGTAATTGACTGTCAGTACCACTCTTCCCGATCCGGCGTTCGCCGAAACCTGGCGCGGGCGGCCGAAACTCGGCGCGGGCTGCGTTGATTGTGCAGTCTTCACCGTTGCCATGAGTTAATAGGCGCATTTCCGAACTCTCCGTTTCGCGGTTTTTTTTCTTTGTCCGTCAAGTGTCGGTTCATCCCGGCTGGAAGAGGCGAGGTGTGGCTTTTCGTCCCGCGAGACGGTTTTATCCGATAATCAAATTCGGTACCATTGGGACAGCAGCGATAACTGTCCGAATCCATTCTTCCGATCCAGTTGTGGAGAGCGGATTTGATGCCTCTCGATTTCGCGGTCCAGGCTCAGAATTGCCACACCCTAGAAACGGTTCGCACTGCCGACGAGGTGGAACGGATTCGAGACGAGTGGCTCGCCCTGCAGCAGCATCCCCATGCCGATCTCGATTTCAACCTGATGCTCACAGATCTGCGGGACGAGATCGAGAGTCTCCACGCGATGTATGTTCTGCGCGACGGGAAGCTGAAGTCGCTCATGGTCGGCCGCATCGAGGAGAGGGCGATCCCCTTCAAGATCGGCTACAAGATAGTGAGCCGTCCCGTTGCGCGCATTCTGGCCATACCGCGAGGAGGTATCCTAGGGGAAGAGTCGGGCACGATCGCACGCCTTCAGACAGCCGAACTCCTCCGCGTCCTGAAAAGGGGCGATGTGGACGCCGTGATTCTCAGCCTCCTCAAAACCGACTCGCCCCTCTTTCACGAAACCAGACGGCTGTCCGGGTTTTTCTCCCGCCGCAGTTTCGGGTTGATCGAACTGAACTACAGGGTCGCGTTGCCGGGCGGCATCGACGAGTTTATCCTCCGTGAAAAGCCCAAGCACCGGCGCGAACTGCGGCGCTACGGCCGCGCCCTCGAGAGGCGGTTCGCCGGCAGGGTGGAGTACAAGTGTTTTCAGACGGTCGACCATGTGCCAAAGCTCTGCGCCGACGCCGAGGAGATATCGAGGAACACCTACCAGAGAGGTGTCGACGCCGGATTCATTCTCAACACCGAATCGGAGCGCAAACTATCGCTCTGGGCCGAGAAACAGAAACTACGCGGATATGTTCTCTACATCGACGCCAAACCGATCGCCTACTGGATCGGGGCCCTCTACGCGCCCACCTTCTTTCTCGACACGACCGGTTATGATCCAGCCTGCAGGAAACACAATCCCGGCACGGTGCTCTATCTCAAGATGGTCGAAGACCTCTGCCGGATCGGAGTCCGCGAGATCGATAACGGCATTGGCGACTCCTTCTGGAAGAAGAGGTTCGGCGCCGAGGGCGTCGACAAGTCGACGATCTTCATCTACGCACCGACGCTCAAGGGCCTGAGGCTCAAAATCACGCGCGAACTGACCTCCTCGATCTCGTCGCTCGTGAACAAGATGGCGACGCACACATCAATGAAAAGCCGCATCGTCAGGCTGGCCCGTTCCTTCTTCATCTTTAGAGCCCGCCGCAATCTTGTTTCGGATCGGTAGAAAGACCTTGTCCGAACGCTTGCCGAAATGAGCGGTCTCAGGTCGGCCAGGCGGCGATCAGGAAGAAGTGTCGCGGTGCTTGCGGCGGTAATTTTCGATCCGCTTCTGGGTGATGGGCACGAAGAGCGACGGCCAGAGCCGATAGAGCCACCACTGGCGGCGCGCCCTTGGCGGGAAGATGATCATCCCCTTGTTCCGTTCAACGCCGTTGAGGATGGTGAGCGTCACTCTCTCGAGGAGCTCCCGTCCGCTGCCTCCCGAAGGATCGACATCTTCGTTTTTTCCCGATCCGAGGGCGCGGCTGCCGATGCCGGTGGCGATCGGTCCGGGACAGACCACGCTCACCTTGACACCGAGCGAGGCGGCTTCGGCCCGGAGGGTGACCGAGAGACCGACCACGGCGTGTTTTGTCGTGGAGTAAGCCGTTGCCGTGGGATAGCCCACGAGGCCTGCGACCGACGCCATGTTGACGATGTGGCCGTGGCCCTGCTTGACCATGTGCCGGTAAGCGGCGTCGATTCCGTAGATCACACCCATCAGGTTGATGTCCACGATCCGATGCCAGAGTTTGAGCGATGTGTCGCGCGCTTCGCTTCGCAGAAAAACACCGGCGCTGTTGAAGAGGTAGTCGATCCGGCCCTGCTCGGCAACGGTCGCGTCGATCGCCCCGCGCACGGCGTCCGAGTCGGTCACGTCGAGGGCTTGTGCGCGCGCCCTGCCGCCTGAATCATTGATTCGAGAAACGACTTTTTCGAGCCGTGCCGTGTCGATATCGGACACCACGATCGATGCGCCCCGGGATGCGAGCTCCAGGCCGAGGGCTTCGCCGAAGCCCGATGCGCCGCCAGTGAGGAAGATGACTTTGTCTTTGAAACGGTTCATAAACGATCTCATATCGAGGATGGTGCAAGGTGTCATTCGCGCGACATCCACGCGTGTCATTCGCGCGACATCCTCGCGCGTTATGCGCGCGACAGCCGCGCCGGAATCAAAGAGCCATGGATGGTAACCACCCGCTGCCGCGAACGCAATCCGCTTCTAAAACCGAACAGGGCGCCGGCCCTCAGCCCTTGCAGAGTCGGGTTTGAGAGCCCATATCACAAGGCTTGCGCGGGACTTAGGATTCGAGATTATCTTTGACAACCCACGGTGGTACGCATAATCTTGAGCGCCCTTTATGTTCTTCGATCATGGCATGCGCGCGAGTCGGGCCTTTGTTCGCCAGAGAGGTTTTCATGGAATCTGTCCTCATCACCGGTGTTTCGACCGGCATCGGTTTTGACACCGCGCTCAAGGTCGCCGACCGGGGATATCATGTTTTCGGATCGGTGCGCAGGGAGGACGATGCGCGGCCGCTTGTCGACAAACTCGGCTCCCGTTTCACGCCGCTCCTCTTTGACGTGACCGACGCCGACGCCCTGACCGCGGCCGTGGAAACCGTGAAGGCCGCGATCGGACCGGCGAATCTGGCCGCTCTCGTGAACAACGCGGGATTCACCGTCAACGGGCCTCTCGCCTACATGCCGATCGAGGAGCTCGAGAAGCAGTTCGCCGTCAATGTCTTTGGAGTGTTCCGGGTGACCCAGGCCTTCCTTCCGCTTCTCGGAATGGATCGGGAAGGGGAGAAGAAGCCGGGACGTATCATCAATATCAGTTCGACCACGGGCAGGATCACCGCTCCTTTCTTAGGAGCCTACGCCGCGTCCAAGCATGCGCTCGAAGCCCTGTCCGACGCCTTTCGCCGCGAGCTGTTCATCTATGGGATCAAGGTCATCGTGATCGAACCGGGTGTGATCAATACGCCGATCTGGAACAAGAAGGAGGAGGTCTCGCCCTACGCCGACACCGACTACGGCCCCTATCACGAGAGATTTCTCCAGTGGGCGGGCAATCCCAACCGGCCCGGTCTGTCGGTCGACAAGGTCAGCGACGTGATCTGTACGGCGCTTGCGGCCGCGGAGCCCAAGACGCGCTACGTGCTCCTTCACGGAGGGTTGAAGGGCAAGATCAAGAAGTGGTGGCTGCCCCGCATCCTTTCAGATCGATGGCTCGATCGCGTTCTGCAACGCTCGTGGGGCAAGTGAATGGCCGCATCGATGGAAAACATAAAGCACGCTGCAATCACCGGGGCCGGCTCGGGGATCGGCGCGGAGTTCGCCCGCCGGTGCGCGACCGAAGGATATCATCTTCTGCTGATCGACAAGAACCGGCAGGCGATCGCGGACCTGAAGAAGGAACTGGAATCGACCTTTGCGATTACCGTCGACGACCGCACCGTCGATCTGACCAACCGAACCGAGGTCAACGAACTCTGCGCCGCCGTCAGCGCCATGCGGCGACTCGACCTGCTGATCAACAACGCCGGAATCGGCGAGACGCGCAGCTTCGCGAACACCGACCTCGATTTTCTCATCGCCACGCTCGAGCTCAACTGCGCCGCGGTCCTCGCCCTGTGCAAGGCGGCGCTCGATGGAATGCTCGCCCGCCAGAGCGGGACGATCATCAACGTCGCCTCGGTGAGCGGACTCGTGCCGAGTATCGTGGGCGCCAACTACGGCGCCACCAAGGGGTTTCTGATCAATCTCTCCCGTTCGCTCAACCGGCAGGTTCGCCATCAGGGCGTCTATGTTCAGGCTCTCTGTCCGGGATGGGTACGCACCAACATCGAGATGTCGATCGCCGAGAAGCACATTCCCAAGTTCTTCTTCATGCCTGTGGCCAAGGTGGTCGACGCGAGCTGGCGGGCGATGAGGAGCAGGAAGGAGGTCTGTGTCCCCGGCATGCGGCATCGCATTCTGCTCTGGACAGCAAGGTACAGAATGCTCAAGCCGGTGTCGAAGATGCTGCGGAAGATCGAGAAGGCGCTTCGGATCAGGTAGGGATCACTTCTTCCTGCGCTTCGCCGAGAAGATGAGCGACACCAGCACCCCCAAAACGAAACCGATCAGAATCCCTAAGAAGATCAAGATCGCCAGGGGCATCTCGAGCTTGAGAAAGAGGAGCTCCGTCTCGATCGTTTCGGTGTTCTGCAGGATCACGACGATACCGAGGACGGCCAGCACGATGGCGACGACGTGTTTGATTTTTTTCATGACACTCTTCCTGCCTGTCTGATCACTCTGCTTTGTTCGCGCGCTGATTTGCGCCCGCGCTCTGATTTGCACCCGCGCACCGAGAGCACTGTTTATCTTTTCCTTCTTTCCCCGAGGTTTCAAGCGGAATGTGTCGAGCCGCCAGCATGGACTTTCGAGAAAGAGGTCTTATAAATAAAGTATGTAGCGAAGAGACCGATTCTTCGCCGAGAAGTTCTGCACGTTCCGGGAGGTGTCCCATTTCGAAGGCCCGTTCCAAGATTGTCTGGATACCCTTGCTTCTCGCGGCCGGGATCCTTCTGCTCTGGCTGTTCAAGGACGAGATCGGCCTCACCACGCCGCGGCCGAATCTCATCGTCATCACCCTCGACACGACGCGCGCCGACCGTCTCGGCTGCTACGGGTACGCCGCGGCCGAGACACCCCATCTCGACGCCCTCGCGTCGGGCGGAGCGCTTTTCGAGAACGCCCGCGTCCAGGTTCCGGGCACGCTGCCGTCGCACGCCTCCATGATGACGGGCACCAATCCCACATGGCACGGCATCGACACGAACCACCAGAAGCTCGTCGACGAGGGGGTGGTCACACTGGCCGAGTCGTTGCGGGGCGAGGGATTCCGCACGCACGCCGTGATCGGCGCCTTCGTTCTCGGCAAGGCCTACGGCCTCGCCCAGGGTTTTGAAACCTACGACGACGCCATGCCCGTGCCCGCGCTCGGCGCCATGGCCGAACCGGGCGAGATCCTCGCCGAGGAGAGCCTCGAGCGCGTCGTCGACTGGATCGACGCCAACGGGGACGATCCCTTTTTTCTCTGGTGGCACATTTACGATCCCCACGCTCCCTTCGAGCCGCCGCCGCTCTATCGCCACCGGTTTCAGCGCAATCTCTACGACGGGGAGATCGCCTATGTCGACTCTGTCTTCGGCCGGCTGATGCGCGCGCTCGAGAGGATGGAGCTCAGCGATAACACCATTATCGCCGTGATCGGCGACCATGGCGAATCGCTCGGCGACCACGACGAGGATTTTCACGGTTTTTTCGTCTACAACTCGACCTTGAGCGTTCCGCTCATTTTCAATGGACCGGGCGTCCCGGCCGGCGCACGCGTCAAGGATCTCGTGCGCTCCATCGATCTCGCTCCCACTCTCCACGAGCTCTTGGGGTGCGCGGCCGAACCGCAGCACCAGGGCCGGTCGCTCTGCGCTCTCATGGCGGGTGGCAAGGACGACGAGCCGCGCGTCTCCTACTTCGAGTCGAAGGAGTTCAACAAGGCTTTCGGTTGGGCCGTGCTCCGCGGCGTGGAAACGATGGGCGTCAAGTACTTCGATCAGCCGATCCCGGAGCTCTACTTTCTCGACCGCGACCCGGACGAGCTCGAGAACAAGGCCGGCGACGAGCCGCGCAAGGTCGACGAGATGCGGAAGATCCTCGATACGGTGCTCGCCGAGTCGACAAGCGGCGCGCCGCGCAGCGCGGGAGTGACCGCCGACGGCGATGCCCTGAAGAAGTTGATCAAACTCGGCTACATGTCGGGTGGAAGCCGCACCACCGTGGCGAGCGACAAGGACCCCAAACAGTATATGGAGATCTGGGACAAGGTGCGCCGCGTGGAGCGCGAGGCCCACACGGGCAACGCGGCCGCCATGCGCGCCATGCTCGAGGAGATGGTGGCCCAGAATCCCGACATCCTCGTCTTTCGCCTTTACCTCGGCTACCTGCTCATGGAGGCGGGCGAGTTCCCCGCCGCGATCGAACACTTCAAGGTCGCCTGCCGTAGCGAGAGCTACCGCTTCGCCTGCTCGATGCACGTGGCCGGCATGTGCGCCGAGCTCAAGCGTTACGACGAGGCGCGGGAATTCTTTGCCATGGCCCTCGATACGGATCCATATAACATACCAGTTCTCACCCGGGTGGCGCTCCTCGCCTTCGAGATGGGCGACCGTGAGGCAGCGGCCCGCTACGCGCAAAAGGCGCTCGAACTCGCGCCCGACCTCCCCGACGCGGACAGAATGCGCCGCCTCGTGGAGATGGGTGGGGGCGGGTAGCCGCTGATCAGATAACAAAGGATATTCATTCCGAGTTTATATGGAATGAAATTGGTGTTATTTATTTATGTCGAGGTTCCATTTCGGTTAGCGAGAAATTATACTGCCCGTATAAACGTGGAGTTTATGTCGAGGCACCCCCGACTGAAGGCGGGTGCCTTTTTTTATTGAAGGAGTTTTTCATGACTGAACCGAAGATTCTGTTGCTAGCCGCAGCGCTCGCACTGCTTCTGCTCCCCCTCTCGCAGGGGCTTCCCCTGCCGCAGGGGGACGAGTGCCGGCTTCTGCGTTATCCCGATGTCCACCAGGACAGGATCGTCTTTGTTTACGGAGGCGATATCTGGACCGTCTCCGCCGAGGGCGGGATGGCGTCGCGCCTGACCACCTTCCCCGGCTCGGAGAGCAAACCCAAGTTCTCGCCCGATGGAAAGACGATCGCCTTCAGCGCCTCCTACGACGGCAACGGCGATCTCTACTCCATGCCGGTCGACGGCGGCGCGCCCAAGAGGCTCACCTACCATCCCGACGGCGACGCGATCATCGACTGGATGCCCGACGGCGAGACGATCCTTTTCAACTCGGGCAGGGAGAGCTACTCCTACCGCTACCGCAGGATCTTCTCGATCTCCAAGGATGGCGGGCTGGCCGAGGCCCTGCCCATGCCGCGCGGCGGTCTTGCGAGCGCCTCGCCCGACTCGAAGCGCCTCGCCTACAACCGGCTCTTTCGGGAGACGTCGACGTGGAAGCGCTACATGGGCGGTATGGCCCAGGACATCTGGATATTCGACCTAAGAGACAACAACGCCGAGCGCATCACCGAGTTCGAGGGGACCGACAACTTCCCCATGTGGGTCGACGAGAACAGGCTCTACTTCGTCTCCGACCGGAGCCACACGGCCAACATCTTCCGCTACGACTTCGACACGAAGAAGATCACCCAGGTCACCGAGCATGACGAGTTCGACGTGAAATGGCCGAGCGCCGGACCCAAGTCGATCGTCTACGAGAACGGCGGCTACATCTACCGCCTCGGCCTCGAGGATGAGGAGACGAAAAAGATCTCCATCGACGTGCGCGACGACAAGATCCAGACCCGGCCCTACATCGCCAACGTGGGACGGTTCATCCAGGGCGCGGGCCTCTCGCCCACCGGGCAGCGCGCCGTGTTCCAGGGGCGGGGCGACATCTTCACCGTTCCCAAGAAGAAGGGCGACCCGCGCAACATCACCGAGAGCCCCGCGAGCCGCGAGATCTTTCCGGCCTGGTCGCCCGACGGAAAGTCGATCGCCTACCTCTCCGACGCCACGGGCGAGTACGAGCTCTACCTCAAGAAGCAGGACGGCTCAGGCGCGGCGGTCCGCCTCACCGACGACGCGCACTGCTACCGCTACCAGCCGATCTGGTCTCCCGACGGGAAGATGATCCTCTTCTCGGACAAGAGTTTCCTCCTTCACTGCGTCAACGTGGAGAGCAAGAAGAGCTTTGTCGTCGACCAATCGAAGTGGGGCGACATCCGCGACTACTCGTGGTCCCACGACGCGCGGTGGATCACCTACTCCAAGGCATCGGACGCCAATGGAAACTCCTCGGTCTACGTCTACTCCCTGGAGAAGAACAAATCCTTTGCCGTCACCTCGCCGGCGTTCAACGACTCCAATCCCGTCTTCGACGCCAATGGGAAGTACCTCTACTTCATCTCGAGCAGAACGTTCATCCCGAGCTTCAGCGATTTCGAGCCGACATACAACTTCAAGAACACGCGCCGCGTCTACCTGGTCACACTCCGCGAGGATGTTCCCACGCCCTTTGCTCCCCAGAGCGACGAGGAGAAGGGCCCGGGCGCGACCTATGACGACGAGATCGAGGAGATGTTCGACGATGAGAGCGGCACGCCCGTCCTCGTCGAGATCGACATCGACGGCATCGACCGCCGCACCGTGGCTCTCCCCTTCGAGCCGGGGCTCTACTTCGGCTTAAGCGCCAAGAAGGACAAGCTCTACTACGTGACCGTGGGCAGCCGGACCATGTCGTCCCGCGGCCGGGGCCGCAGGTTCGGCGGACTGACTCTCAACATGTACGACCTGAAGCGGCGTGAGAACTTCACCATCATGTCGGGTGTGAGCGATTACGATCTTTCCCATGACGGAAAGAAGGTCCTCTACGGCGCGGGCGGCATGTACGGCATCGTCAAGCTCGCCGAGAAGAGAAAGGACTGGAAGACCCAGAACACCGGCACGGGCGTGATCAACACGAGTTCCCTCTCGGTCAAGGTCGATCCCCGCCTCGAGTGGAATCAGATCTTCAACGAGGGCTGGCGCATCGAGCGCGACTTCTTTTACGACCCCGACATGCACGGCGTCGACTGGGACAAGATGAAGGAACGCTACATCCAGTTCCTGCCCCACGTGGCCACGCGGTCCGACCTCAACTACGTCATCGGCGAGATGATCGCCGAGCTCTGCTGCGGCCACGCCTACGTGGCCGGCGGCGACGTGAGGGGCGGCGGCGAAAGGGTAGCGATCGGGCTCCTCGGCGCCGACCTCGAGGTCGATCCGCTGAGCGGGTTCTACCGCTTCAAGAAGATCTACAAGGGCGAGAACTGGGGCCGCGCGCGCGCGCCTCTCGCCATGCCGGGAATGAACGTCGGCGTGGGGGATTATCTCCTTGCCGTCGACGGCACAACCCTCGAATCGCCCACCAATCCCTGGAGCCTGCTCGTGAACAAGTCGGGCAAGAAGGTCGTGCTCAAGATCAACGGCTCCCCGACTATGGACGGCGCCCGCGAGGTGGTCATCGAGACGCTCCGCGCCGAGGGCGACCTGCGCTACATCGACTGGGTCGAGTCCAATCGCCGCAAGGTGTCCGACGCCTCGGGCGGGCGGATCGGTTACATCCACGTGCCCGACACGAGCATCGGCGGCCTCAACTCATTCTCGCGGGGATTCTTTCCCCAGATCGACAAGGAGGGGCTCGTCATCGATGTCCGCTTCAACAGCGGCGGCATGATCCCCGACCAGATGATGGAACACCTGCGGCGCGAGGTGGTGAGCCTCTGGGCCACGCGCGACGGCAAGGATTTCAGGACGCCCGAGGTCGCTCTCAACGGCCACATGGCGTGCATCATCAACGAATACGCGGGGAGCGGCGGCGACGCCTTTCCCCATTTCTTCCAGAGCTACAAGCTCGGTCCCCTCGTGGGGAACAGGACCTGGGGCGGACTGGTCGGCATCACCGGCCGCGTGCCGCTCATCGACGGCGGCATGGTGTCGGCGCCCGAGTTCGCGGTCATGTCCCCTGACGGGGAATGGATCATCGAGAACCGCGGCGTAGACCCCGACGTGCCTGTCGACGACCGGGCCGACCTGGTGATCCGCGGTTTCGATCCTCAGCTCGAGAAAGCCATCTCCCTCGTGATGGAAGAGATCGTGAACGACCCGAAAACACTGCCCAAGCGTCCGGCCTATCCGGAAAGGAACTAGCGGTGCGACGCTGGAACGAACCAAGAACAGAAACCCCTACGAGGAGGATGAATAGAAAATGAAAAGAACAGTAATCTGGATCACGGCGATGCTTCTCGCCTGCGCGACCCTCCCGGCTCTCGGCCAGGAGCCATCCGCCCCCGAGGGCGAGCAGAAAGACGCCGAAGCCAAGGCGGAAAAGAATCAGACCGAGGGAGCCTGCCTGCTCAGGTTTCCGGACATTCACAACGACCAGGTGGTCTTTGTTCACGGAGGCGACCTCTGGCTCACCACGAGCGAGGGGGGGACCGCGCGCCGGCTCACATCCCATCCTGGACCTGAAACACTTCCCAAGTTTTCGCCCGACGGAAAGTTCATCGCCTTCTCGGGGTACTACGATGGGAATCTCGACATCTACGTCATTCCGTCCGAAGGCGGCGAGCCGCGGCGGATGACCTGGCACCCCATGCCCGACGGGACGGTGGGATGGACGCCCGACGGAACGCGCGTATTGTTCCTTTCGCCGAGGCGGAGTCCCAGCATGCGGTTCGACCGGCTTTTCACTGTCTCCGTTGACGGGGGCCTTCCCGAACCGCTCCCCCTGCCCAAGGCCGGCCTGGCCAGCTTCTCGCCTGACGGGAAGCGGATCGCCTACAACCGGATCTTCAGGGAAGACTCCACGTGGAAACGCTACAAGGGCGGCATGGCCCAGGACATCTGGATCTACGGTCTCGAAGACAACAGCCTCGATAAACTCACCGACTACGGGGGAACCGACAATTTTCCCATGTGGGGTGGGAACAAGATCTACTTCGTCTCCGACCGCGATGGCCGGGCCGATCTCTACAGCTTCGACCTCTCGAACCGGGGAATGAAAAAGCTCACCGAGCAGAAGGAGTACGACGTCAACTGGCCGTCGATCGGACCGGGCGCCATCATCTACGAGGACGGCGGGTTCCTTCACGTTCTCGACCTGGAAACTGACAAGACGCGGAAGCTGTCCGTGATCCTGCCCTTTGACCGGGCCGCGACGCGGTCCGTCTACAAGCAGGTGAAAGACTACATCTCCGATTTCAATATTTCCCCCTCGGGAAAGTTCGGCCTCATCTCGGCGCGTGGAGATGTTTTTACACTCTCCGCCTCCCAGGGGGTCCCGCGCAATCTGACCCGGACGCCCGGAGCGCGAGAGAGGAACGCTGCCTGGTCGCCCGACGGCAAGCAGGTGGCCTACCTCTCGGACAAGACAGGCGAGTACGAGATCTACATGCGCCCCGCCGACGGAACGGGCGCGGAGACGGCCGTGACCAAGGGCGGGACCTGTTTCAAGTTCCAGCCGGTCTGGTCGCCCGACAGCACCAAGCTCGCTTTTGCCGACAAGACGCGCACCCTCTACTACGTTGATGTGAAGAAGAAAAAACCGATCCCCATCGATCGAGGCGAATGGATCGGCCTCATGAACTATTTCGACACGAAGTGGGAAGGCGTGGACAGCTACTCCTGGTCTCCGGACAGCAAGTGGATCGTCTACACGAAAACAGAGCCCAACTACTTCAAGTCGGTCTTTGTCTACTCCCTCGAACAGGGAAAGGTCTCTCGTGTCACCGACTCGATGACCGATGAGTCGTACCCCGCATTCGACAAGAACGGCAAGTACCTCTACTTCGTGTCGCGGCGGACTTTTTTTCCCTCCTTCGACATGTTCGACCGGACCACCTACACCTACACGCGGAGCGAGAAGATTTACCTGGTCACTCTTCAGAAGGAGCTGACCTCTCCCTTTGAAACGGAGAGCGACGAGAAGGAGCCGGTCAAGGGTGCGAAGCCGGCTGCGCCCCCGGCCAAGGCATCGGCAGCCTTTCGCATTGATCTGGACGGCATGGGCGATCGGATTCTGGCTCTTCCCGTTTCTCCTGGAAACTACTCTGATCTGAAGGCGGCCAAGGACCGCCTCTTTTATCTCTCGAGTCCGCCCGCGGGGTCTCTTCTGGAGATCTCCGATCCCATGGCCACCTCTCTCTGCTGCTTCGACCTGAAGAGCAAGCGCGGCGCGACCATGATGCCGGGCGTCAGGACTTTCGAGGTGGCCGCGGGCGATGGCAAGATCATCTACACCGGTGTCGCCGGACTCGGCATCATCCCGGCGCGGCCCGGTTCCTATTCTCCCGGCACAGGAAGGCTCGCCACCAGCCGGCTGGAAATCAAGATCGACAGCGCGGCCGAGTGGAAGCAGATCTTCGACGAGGCCTGGCGGCTGGAGCGCGACTTCTTCTACGATCCCGACATGCACGGCGTTGACTGGGACAAGATGAAGAAGAAGTACGGAAAGCTCATTCCCCATCTCTCATCGAGGGCTGACCTCAACTACGTGATCGGAGAGCTCATCGGCGAAATCTGCGCCGGTCACACTTACGTGGGCGGCGGGGATATGCCGAGGCTGTCGACTGTGCCCGTGGGGCTGCTCGGCGCCGATCTCGAGGCTGACACGGAGAGCGGCTATTACTGTTTCGCAAAGATCTACGCGGGCCAGAAGATGGATCCCAGCCGCCAGGGCCCCCTGGCCAGGCCCGGCTCCGAGGTCGCTGCCGGCGAGTACTTGCTTGCGATCAACGGCGAGCCGGTCGGCATTGCGCACAATCCCTTCCGATTCTTCGAGGGCACTGCCGGCCGGCAGGTGGAAATCACCGTGAACAGGAGGCCGTTGCTTGACGGCGCGCGCACGATCGTGGTGACTCCCCTCTCCAATGACTCGAACCTTCGTTACGAGGACTGGGTGAACGAGAACAGGCGGAGAGTGGAGGAGGCATCGGACGGCCGCATCGGCTACATTCATCTTCCCGACACGAGCATCCCCGGGCTGATCGAGTTCAGCAAGGGGTTCTTCACCTACAGCCGCAGGGAAGGCCTCATCATTGACGAGCGGTACAACGGCGGCGGCTTCATTCCCGACATGTTCATGGAACACCTTCGCCGGGAGCTCGTCTGTTACTTCCACACCCGCGGAGCGGGCGTCGAGAATTCCGTACCCGCCATTATCCCGCCGCCGCACATGGCGTGCGTGACCAATGCCTATGCCGGCTCGGGCGGCGATGCGTTTCCTTACTATTTCCGCGAGTACGGTCTCGGACCGTTGATCGGAACCCGGACGTGGGGTGGGTTGATCGGAATCCCGCGGAACTTCCCTCTCGTTGACAACGGCATTGTCACCGCTCCCGAGTTCGGTATCTTCGACCTCGACGGGAAGTGGATCGTCGAGAACCGCGGTGTCGAACCCGACATCGACGTGGACAACCGGCCCGATCTGGTCATTGCCGGCCACGACCCGCAGCTCGACAAGGCGATCGAGGTCGTGCTCGAGAAGATCAGGGAGGAGCCGCGCACCGAGGTGAAGCGGAAGCCCTTCCCGATCAAGAAGTAGCACAGCATAAAATAAAGCGTGGGGGCTTTTTGTCCCCACGCTGTACCGCTCTCGGTCACTCCCGCACGGAGAGTTCGGGTAAGGGAGGAGTCTTGGTCTTTCTCCTGTCGTGCACCTTGACTTCGATCTCCGGCTTCGGCGTCCCGTCGGCGTCGAAGAGCAGGTTTCGTTTGCAGAGGATCTCGACAAGCCAGCTGTAATCTGCCCGCAGCAGGGAACATTGTGAGTCCACCCGTTCCTGAAAATCCTGCTCGTCGACCCAGTCCACGGCGATTGCGCACTTGGCGTCAGGAGACAGACCGTCCGGGATGGTTCCGATCATCGCCTCGATGACCCGTAGAGAGTGTTCGGCCCGGGTCAGGGGACCGACCTTGCAGTCTGATTTACCGCCGCGCGCGCCCTCGGTGCGCTGGAAGTAGACGGCAATCGGTTTTGCTCGAAGGACTGTGGCGCCCTTTTCGGGTTCGGCGCTGAAGATGTATGTGGGCTTGGGCGGGAAGAGGTTCGACGTCGAGCTCCAGAATCCACTGCCGTGGTACTCGAAGGTCTCGATCAAGATCGCCGAATTCGGATCGCGCACCGTGACGGAAAGCCGGAACCGGATCTCGGGGAGCAGGCGTTGTGCGAGACCTGGCGGCTCGAGAGGCGCCAGGAGCGCGGCGGCCGCCCACCAGTGCTGTCCGTCAACCGGCCCGTGGTCCATCAGGCCGAGCAGGGCGTCCTGGTTTTCGTCTGCATTTCGTGCGAGTAGGATCAAGGTTTCGGCGAGGTAATCCTCGTGGAGGCCGGCGCTTAGAAACTCCACGGGGACCTCGGCGTCGAGGCCGATCAGCGCATCGAGAGCCGCCTTCTTGACCACGGGCACTGGACCGGGCGCGCGCTTGTTCTCGCGGCCCACCAGCTCGAACAACGCCGGAACGCACTCTGCGAGCCCGAACTTCCCGGCGTAGTAGGCTCCCCACGCTGAGCTGGCGGAACCCCTCGAGAGGATCCCTTCGATGATCCTGTCCCTGTCCACGAGAGAGGCGGCTGATTTTTCGTCGATACCAGCGGTCGCCAGCAGTAGGAATGAGAGCAGAAGGATGTTGAACATGGGGCGCTCCTTTTTGAGCCATGATTAACGCGCGCGGCGTGGGTGCGTTCATCACTTCTCATTGTTTGATGAATAATATACACTCGAAACCAAGATTAAGGGGCACCCGACAGGAGGAATGTATGAGAGGCTCGATCAGGACCCTCCTCGGACTGCTCACTCTCGCGGCCATGGCCGCCGGAGGGTGGTTCGTCTACGACCTGGCCACCGAGGGGAGCTATGACAGCGACGAGGTGCTCCTCGTCCTCCGATTCAACGACGCCCACGGTGTGCCCGTGGGCGGCAATGTGCGGCACAAGGGCGTCACCGTGGGCGAGGTGCTCAGGGTGGGGGTGGCGCCCGATGATTCGGGCGTGGTCATGGAGCTGGCTCTTTCGGACGCCTTTGCCCACACCTTGCGGGGGAGTTCACGCTTCTGGATCGTCCATCCCTTTTTCGGCGGCCTGACCGAGGGCGTCTCCGGACTCGACACGCTGATCAAGGACCCTTATGTCGAGTACGACACGCCCGACCTGAACGCTCCCACGCTCGCCTCGGGCAGCTTGCTCTTTGGCCTCAACCAGCCGCCCGTGGCTGTCCACGACTTTTCTTCCGGCCGCGGTGCGCTTCGCGCGGAGCGGCTCGTCTTCAAGGTGCGCTTCACCCTCGCCCAGGGGCTGCGCGAGGGCGCGCCCGTGCTCTACCGGGACGTCAAGGTGGGCACTGTGCTCGGCGTCGATCTTTCGATCGACGGCCGTTCGGTGGAAGCGGAAGTCAAGATCCACGGTCGCTACGCGAACACGGTGCGCACCAACTCGATCTTCTGGGTGGCCAGACCCAACGTGGAGTTCGGCTTCTACTGGCCGGCGCTCGTCAATGTGAGCGATCTCTCCAAGATCATCACGGGCACGGCGCTCTCCTATGCCACACCGTCCGAGCCGGCGGGCGGTCCGCTCGCTGCCGGTGCGCTTCTCGAGGGGAGAGACGAACCACTCGACAATGTGACTGATTACGCGGGACCTCTCGTCTCCATCGAACCGCTCGACGGGGAAGACAGCCCGCAAGGTTTCGCCGCCGGCGTGGAGCCCGTGGGCGTGTCGATCGCGTTCACGGAAAAGGATCTTTTCAAGAGCAAGCGCTACTTCTTCGAGGGCACGGGCATCCTGTTCCGCGGCGCGAGAGGAAAGATTCTGGTGCTCACGGCCAAGACCCTTGTGGATGGCGCTTACTCGTCGTCCGACACCTTCGGCCGCGCCGATATCAGGGACACCAATCTCAAGGTGCGCTTCGCTGATGGCACCTCCACGAGCGCTCGGCGCCGGTGGGTCGATCCGAACGATCGCGACCTGGCCATTCTCGAGATTCCCGAGGGCGCGCTGCCCAGGTGCGTCCTCGACGGGACGGTTGGCGCTCCGCGCTTTTCGCCTGACAGCGACAGTCGCGAGTATTTTGTTCTCCTCGCTTTCAGGAAGGGGAATGGAGTGCGGTTTCGTTCGCAGCCGATTCCGCGCGACAAGCTGCTCGAACGCGGACAGCCGGTGCGTGCCTTTGACCGCGATCTCGATCTGAAACTGACCGAGTGGCTCGGCGCCGTGCTCACCGACAGGGAGGGCCGCATCGTGGGGATCGTGGGGCGCAAGAAAGCCCTGTCCAATGACCTGGCCCTTTCTGTCTTGACGGAGCCGCCCATCGAGCTGCAACAGGCGCCCGGGGAGGCAGGGAAATGACAGGCGCGGCCGCGGTCCGCATGAGCGATCTCTGGCTCGGCTTCGGAAGCAGGGATGGTACGCGCTTCGTGTTCCGCAACGCGCGCCTCGAGATCCTGCCCGGCGACCTCGTCTGCCTTCTCGGTCCGAGCGGTTCGGGCAAGTCGGTGCTCCTCAACCTTCTCATCGGCGCGCTGCAGCACGGCGAGAAGGGTGTGGTGATCAGAGGTGAGCGCGAGCTGCTCGGCGCGGACATCGCGGGCGGTGTGCGGGCTGCGCTGTTTCAGCGACTGGGTATTGTGTTTCAGGAGGGGGCTCTCTTCGAGGACCTGTCGGTGCGACAGAACGCGTCCTTCGCGCTGCGCGGCCAGGCTCTCGGGCGTGGCGAGATCGATGCCAGGGTCGATCGGCTCCTTGAGGCGGTCGATCTCGCCGACCCGCCGCGCAGGGTGCACGAGCTCTCGGGAGGCCAGAAGAAGCGGCTCGCACTGGCGCGCACCCTGGCCAAGGAGCCGGAGCTGATCATCTTTGATGAACCGACCTCCGGCCTCGACCCGGTCCTTTGCCGCCAGATTGCCGCGCTCATCAAGTCCACCCACGACGCGGGCGGGGGAAAGCGCACCACCCTGGTGGTGACTCACGACTACGAGGCTGTGGTGCCCATCGCCACGCGCACGGTGCTCATCAATCCTTCGACCGGCACCATCGACGAGTTAGGCCCGGACCAGGACCCGGGCGAGGAGCTGGCCCGGATTTCTTCTTCTCCGCCGGGCGTTGTGCCCGCGAAGCGCGGGAGCGCTCTCTTCTCTCGCCTGAACGATGCGGTCAAGACACCCTGGGAGTGGATCGAACCGACTGTCCGTTTCCTGACCAATCCAATACCGGCCAGCGGGAAACAACTGCTGCTCCGACTCTCAGACGCCTTTGTTTTACCCGCGCTCTATGTGTGTGCGGCCGGCGCCGTGCTCGGCGGGCTGGCCACCTTCTTCACCCTGGAGAACAATCCTCTCAAAGGCGCCATGGACCGCCAGGCGCTGATCGGTCTCGGCAAGGTGCTCATGGCGATCGTGGTGCCCCTGATGACAGCGGTCCTCTTTGCGGCCCGCGTGGGTGCGGGTGCGGCCGCGCGGCTCGGCAACATCCGCCTCGGCCGGCAGGACGACGCGCTCCGCATGCTGGGCGCGAACCCGGCCGCCTACCTGATCACACCCCTCTTCTGGTCCTGCCTGGTGGGACTGCCCCTTCTGCTTCTTCCCGTATGCGTGGCGAGCGCGCTAACCAGCCTTGCGTGCGCATGCGCCGCCCGGCCGATCACGCCTTTCGGGTGGGCATCGTCGTTCTTCGATCAGCTGACCCTGTCCGACATCCACTACGTGGTGATCAAGCTCGTGGGCTCGGGCGGGCTCGTGGCCGCAACGGCCGCCTATCTCGGGCTGAAACCGAAGTCGGGCGCCGAGGACCTCGGGCGGGACGTGACCGGCACGATCGTGGTCGCCACCTTCCTCGTGATCCTCTGGCACGGGGTGCTGACCTATCTTCAGTACGGGGTGTGAGGGCGAAACCCTACTGCACCGTGAAGTCGACCATGTCGTCGGTCCAGATCGTACCGACGCGTAAAGGATTCATCGATCACCCTCCTGTTCTCGCGAGATGGGGTCTGGCTTCCACTCCCTGACCGACGGGAAAGTCGTTTCAGAGTCTTCCGAGATGGATAATATTATACGGATATTTATATAAGATACCATTGATAAACGGCTTTTGCGCTCGGAACCGTCGCGGGATTATTTTCCCCTTTCGAGAAAAATAATTCCGCCTCGATTTTCCACCTGCCAGTATAGTACAGGCGATTCGGGCGGCGACCCGGCAAGGTTGGCAAACAACGTCGATCGTGAGGTATTGATGGGAGACATCACGCGCATCCTCGACGAAGTCCGCGACGGCGATCCCAACGCCACGGACCGGCTGCTGGCCACGGTTTACGACGAGCTGAGGCAGCTCGTCGCCCGGAAATTCTCCCGCGAGCGGCCGGGGCAGACCTTGCAGGCCACGGCGCTCGTGCACGAGGCCTACCTCCGTCTTCTCGGCAACGCGTCCGGCCCTTTCGAGAACAGCGCGCATTTCTTTGCGGCCGCCGCCGAGGCGATGCGCCGCATCCTGGTCGAGGCCGCGCGGCGGAAGAACCGGCTCAAGCGCGGCGGCGGGCGCCAGCGGCGCGAGGTCGACGAGGCAGACGTCATGGTCACCTTCGATCCGGTCGACATGATCGCACTCGACGAGGCGCTCGAAAAGCTCACCCGCGAAGACGAACGCAAGGCCGAGCTCGTGAAGCTCCGCTTCTTTGCCGGTTTGACCATCGAGCAGGCGGGCCAAGTGCTCGGCATATCGCGCGCAACAGCCGACCGTTACTGGACATTCGCTCGCACGTGGCTCTTCAACGAGATGGCCGAGGGCGAATGAATCCTGGGCTCCGGTGAGGCGCCCGCCGCTCGGAAGGCGCATAGATGAGTAGAAAAGACCGCGTCTCGAAGGGAAAAGGCCCGCGAGCGATACAGATCGTTTTGAATTTCTCGGAAAGAGGATTGTGACAAGTCGGGAACACGACAAGCTGGAAGAACTCTTCAGCAACGCCCTGAAGATCGACACACCCGCCGAGCGATACGCCTTTCTCGACGCGAAGTGCGGCACTGATACCG
The DNA here is from genome assembly GCA_964464495.1 of uncultured Phycisphaerales bacterium. Taxonomy (GTDB): domain Bacteria; phylum Planctomycetota; class B15-G4; order B15-G4; family CAYZWU01; genus CAZUHB01. The sequence continues at coordinate 22,845 of CAYXGI010000019.1, read as the reverse complement.
ATCTCAGAAAGCAGGTCGACGCACTTCTGGCCACTCACAACCGCGTGGGAAATTTCCTCGAGAGCCCTCCGATCGACCTCGATGCGCTCGACAGTGTCGAGTCCGCGCCCGAAACCGTGGGATCCAGGATCGGACGGTACAAGATTCTCCGCTTGCTGGGCGAGGGCGGTTTCGGCACGGTCTACGAGGCTGAGCAGGCCGAGCCGGTCCGCCGCAAGGTGGCGCTCAAGATCATCAAGCTCGGCATGGACACGAAGCAGGTCATCGCGCGCTTCGAGGTGGAGCAGCAGGCGCTCGCCCTCATGGACCATCCCAACATCGCCAGGGTGTTCGATGCGGGTGCGACCGAGAGGGGCCGGCCCTACTTCGTGATGGAGCTGGTCAAGGGCGTCAAGCTCACCGATTACTGCGACCGGAACAGGCTCACCGCGCAGGAGCGTCTCGAACTGGTCGTGCCGATCTGCCACGCGGTCCGGCATGCCCACCAGAAGGGGATCATCCACCGCGACCTCAAGCCGAGCAACGTGCTCGTCGCGTTGCACGAGAACCAGCCCGTACCGAAGGTGATCGACTTCGGCATTGCCAAGGCCACGAGCCAGCGTCTGACCGAAAAGACCCTCGTCACCGAGTTCCGCCAGTTCCTGGGAACACCGGAGTACATGAGCCCCGACCAGGCCGAAGTCAGCGGGCTCGACATGGACATGCGAACCGATGTCTACTCGCTCGGCGTGATGATCTACGAACTGCTCACCGGGGCGACGCCTTTCAGCGCCAGAATGCTGCGGAAGGCGACCTACGAGGAGATTCGAAAGATCATCCGCGACATCGAGCCTCCCACACCATCGGCGCGTCTCCACGCCCTGTGCGCCACGCAGGCGGGCGCGGAGTGCGCGCGGCTTCGCCAGACCGAGCCGGCCGCCCTCGAACGCCAGCTCCGCGGCGACCTCGACTGGATCGTGATGAAGGCGATGGAGAAGGACCGCACGCGCCGCTATGCGACCGCCAAGGACCTGGCCGACGACATCGAGCGTCACCTGAGGCACTAACCGGTCGTGGCCGGCCCGCCCGGCGTGGGATACAAGTTTCGCAAGTTCGTGCGGCGCCACCGGGTGGGAGTCGTCGCAGGGGGGCTCGTTGTCATCGCTCTGCTCGCCGGGCTTTCCCTGGCCACGGTCGGGCTCGTTCACGCCAACAGGGCCACGGCCGAGATGAAAGCCGAGAAGATCGCGGCCGAAAAAGCCCGCGCCAGGGAGAAGGAGCAGCGCGCCCTGGGCCGGACCGCGGAGGCCGAGTCCATCCTTCTCCGGACGCTCGAGCTGTGCGGGCCTGTTCTGGGCGAGGACCATCCCTTCACAGGCGCTATGCTGAACAACCTGGGGCTCCTGCTCGAGGACCGGGGTCATTTCGATGAGGCCGAGGCCAATTTTCGCCGCGCCTACGAGCTGTACCGCCGGGTGCTCGGCCTCGATCACCCGCGCATTCTCATTCCGCTCAACGACCTCTTACGTATTCTGCGGAACCAGAAAAAGACGGAAACGATCGGGTCGCTCATTGCCGAGCGCATCGCCTATCTGAGGCGGGTTGCGTTGCGTCCCGGGGCCACAGCGCTCGCGCTTCACGCCTATGCGTGGGAGCTGCTCAACTGCGAATTGAGGAGCCAGCAAGATCCCGAGGCAGCGCTGCCCATGGCAGAACGGGCGGCTGAACTTTCCGGCCGCAAGGATGTCAACATCCTGGAGACGCTTGCCCGGGCCTACCAGAAAACGGGCGACCTCGAGCACGCCATCAGTACCCAGCGCCGCGCCATCGACCTGGCCCGGCCCGGCGGAGTCCACGATCTGGCCAAGCTGGAAGCCACGCTTTTCGACTACCGCCTTGAACTGGGGGATCTGGCCGGTGCGATCGGTTTGACCTGGGATGGGCTGGCCAGGGGCGTGGGGCGGATGCTCTTTCCCGGCATCATTCCCGACATGCCGCTCGATCGTCAGGCAGGCGCGCACATGGCCGCGGGCCGCTTCGTGGAGGCGGAGGAGATACTGCGCGGCTGCCTGGCCATGAGACGCAAGACCCTGCCCGAGGGACACTGGCTCCTCGCTGATACCCAGAGCCGGCTCGGCCTTGCCGTGGCCGGAAAAGGCGATTTTGCCCTAGCCGAACAGCTCATGGTCGACGCCTGCACCGCAATGGAAAAGAACCGCCTCTTCCCCATGGGCCTTGAGCAGCAGATGCTCGAGAGGATCGTCCAGCTTTACAATGCCTGGGAAAAACCGGAGCGGGCGTCCGAGTGGCGCGGGCGGCTCGAAGAGCTACGGCTCGAAGAGCTACGGCTCGAAGAGCTACGGCTCGAAGAGCTACGGCTCGAAGAGCCGCCGAGGGCAGGCGCGGCCGAAAAATGAGCCGGCCGGCAATCACGCGGGAATTTCCCTTTCTCATTTGCAGAATCAATGAGGCGCGCCGCGTCTGCCTGTCGCATGATCCTCCAGAGGAAGTACCGGCCCGCGGCCCTGGACATCGGGCGGCGACCTCGAAGAGTAACATTTGGGCCGGGAAGGCACAGTCAGTTGAAAAAGTCACCCTTTACGAGCAAGGAAAGAAATCATGAAAAAGGCAGGAATCGTCATTAGCGGCATACTGGCCATGGTGCTGATCGCGTCGGCACTGGTGCCCCCCTCACTGTGGGCCGACGAGGAGCGGACGCTCGCTCATATCATACCGAACGATGTCTTCCTCTTCGTCAACGGACGGCACAACCCCGAGCGGGAGTTTCTCGACCGCTACTGGGGCGAAGTCTGCGACGCGCTGGTGGAGAGCGGCATCGATGAAGATGTGATCGATCTGATCGGGACCGTCATCGGGCTGGCCGGAGGAGACGGGACCGACGAGCTGGTCCGGCTCAAGGAACTGGGGCTTCAGCTCATGGACGGCGTTGACTGGAAAGAGCTGGGAGGCACGGAGACGGTCTTTGCCGAACTGTTCGTGCCGCCGGAAAGCTTCTCCCCAAAAAAACAGCCGATAATGATGCCTCACATGGTCAATATTTTTCGCGGCACTCCTGACGGCGCCGCGGCAAACTTCAAGGGGCTGACAGCGATCCTCGATGCCTTTGCCGATGAAGTCAACAGAGCCGTGGGTCGCGACCTGCTCGTCGTGGAAACCATGATGCGGATGGGCGCCACCGTCGCCGAGATCAATATCACGGCGCGCATTTCGGGCGCTCCGTCGATTCCGATCGCTGTTGGGCTGCGCGATGATCTCGTGCTGATCGGTGTGCGTGAACAACTCTTCAACGACGTCCTGGCTCTCCTTGATGGGAGCAGCAAGAAAACGGCTCTCGCCGATGACTCCCGCTTCAAGGCCGGCTTTGCCCAGCTTCCGCCTGCCGAGGATTCCCTGACCTTCTTCGACATGCAAGTCATGGTGAAGTCGCTACGCGCCTTTGGCGACACGCTCGTCCAGACGCTGACAGCGCCGCGCGACGTGTACGCGCATTCGAGCATGAGCGCCGACATCAACGGACTTGCCGGCAGCGCCATGTCGGCCTATCAGAGCGGCGACTACGAGAAGGCGTTGGAGTTGATCAGGAAGGCCCACGAGATCGCCCCGGAGAACTCGGTGATCCTCTACAACCTGGCCTGCTTCAACGCGTGCGCCGGCAACAGGGACGAGGCGCTCGCCTGGCTCGCGAAAGCGGTCGAGGGCGGATTTCATGCTCCGCGGAAGATTTCGGGCGACGCTGATCTGGTCTGTTTGCACGACGAACCCGGGTACGCGAAGGCGCTTGCCCGGGCTGCCGAGCTGGCGCTGAGGCACAAGACCCGGGACATCGTTACGAACGACACCAAGGACAAGGAAGTCTTGAGCCTGCGCATGCAGATCCGCCAGGCCTACGAGCGGAAAGACTACGAGCAGGGGATGAAGCTCGCCGAGCAGGCCTATGCCATTGCTCCGGACAATTCGCGGGTGCATTACATCCTGGGATGCCTGCACACGCTGCTCGGAAACGAGGACAAGGGACTCGATTTTCTCGAGCAGGCGGTCGACAGAGGCTTCTATTGCCCGACTCACATTGCAAAGGATCCCGACTGGGAAAGTGTTCACGGCAGCGAACGCTTCCAGGCGGCGCTGGCCAAGGCGAGGGAAAAATCAACCGAAGTGGCGGCGAAAAAGATGAGGGGCCAGATCGCGATGGCGAACCGGATTCTCGACCGGGTGGTCGACAACGTGGGATTCCTCGACTATACCGCCGGCGTCGAGGCCACTGACGGGTACAATGCCACAATGGAATCGATCGCCGTTCTGGTGCCCGACGCCAAGAAGAGGCCGATCTATGGCGTGTTCGGGAACCGGGCGCCGCTGACCGACTTCGATCGTTACCTGCCGCAGGAAACCGTGTCCTTTTCAATCTCCCAGGGCATCGACGTGGTCAAGCTCTACGAGTTCATCGAGGATACGATCCGCCTGGTGGGACCGATGGGCGAAGAGATACTCGCCAAGTGGGAGGGAATCCAGAAGCAGATCGGGTTGGATGTCCGCAAGGATGTGATCGGCTGGATCGACGGCGACTCGATCAGCATGACCCTCGCCGACGACGGCGGCACGGTGTCGCTGATCAAGGTCATTGACGAGGAGACCGCTCGCGTGAAGATCGCTGCCGCGATCGAGTTCAGCGCCACGAAGCTGACCGAGCTGGTCAGGCAGAACCCCGCCATGATGGCCCTCAACATGCTGCGCATGAGGAGCATGCCGGTCAACGACGAGCGGCTCGAAGGATTTCAGAGCCTTCGCTTCGCCGTGTCGCCTGAACCGATCATCTGGGGCGTTGCCGACGGTTTTCTCATTGTTGGTTCGTCGGTCGACGCCATCGCTCTCTCGATGGCCACGGCCCGAGGCGAGCATCCCAACATCCGGAACAACGAGCGCGTCATGAGCGAGGCGCTCGTGCCCGACGGCCCTTTTGCGGCTGTCTCGTTCACTGATATGCGCAACCTGGGCCAGGGGATGGAGGAGGGTCTCGGAATCGCCGCGATGGTGACCGGCATGGCGGGGGCCTTCATCCCGGAGCCGAAGGTGCAACCCGTGGTGACCAAGATCTCGGGCATCCTGGGCAAGCTGGCGCCTGTGGTGCGCAAGATCGACTTCTACAAGTCCAAGGCGTCGTGTACAACCTTCGACGGGAAGATGTGGCGGACCCGCGCGGTGACCCACTACTTCTCGCCCGAGGAGCGGAAGTGAGCGGCAGGGGGTAGAAGACGATTCAGTTGGACCTTTTCTTGGAAACGAGGGCGCGCTTCTGGCGGCGCGCCCTCGTTGTTTTTGGTACCGAGTCGGTCGGCTTACACACTTTACTGCATCGTGAAGTCGACCACGTCGAACGTCACAGATGTAAGACAGATCGAGATTGCCGTTTGGTGCAACATCCACAGCGAGGTAAGTCTCGGAAATCATTCGCTGCTTCCTTGACAGGTAATCCAGATATCGGCATTATGATGTAATAATTACATCATATGGTGTATTGTTTACATCATAAAACTCGACAGCGAGGGGTGGACGCCATGCTGGAATCTCTATTCGGATCAAGGAGTTGTGAGCGAGTTCTTCTGTTCGTCCTGGCCAGGGACCAGGGATATCCCCGTGAGATTGCCAGATTTTTCGAAACCGACTACAGGCCGATCCGCAACCAGCTCGACAAGCTGGAAAAAGGCGGTGTTCTCCGAAGCCGGCTCGCCGGACGGACACGGCTCTATTCGTTCAATCCCCGCTATCCGTTCCTGCGGGAACTCAAGGCGCTTCTCGAGAAGGCGATGATCTTCTGCCCTGAAGAGATCCGTGACAAACTTCTCATGAACAGGCGAAGGCCGAGACGGCGCGGGAAGCCTCTATGAAATCGATCGCCGCAATGACAATGGCCGAACTGGCCGCGTTCGTCCAGAGCTGTCTCCGCACGCGTGGGATCGATGTGGTCCTGTCCGGCGGCGCCTGCGTGAGTATTTACAGCAGGAACAGATACGTCTCCATGGATCTGGACCTGATCAACACACGATTCATCAGACCCAGGTGGAGCGACCTTCGATCCGCCATGCAAGAAATCGGATTCGCCGACGAAGGGGGACATTTTGCGCACACCGATACCGAGATCCTGGTCGAGTTTCCCGAGGGCCCTCTGTCTGTCGGCGAGGAACCCGTCAAGGTTATTGACGAGCTCCGGCTCTCCACGGGAACGCTCAGAATAATATCCCCCACCGACTGCGTGAAAGACAGACTGACGTGGTATTACCATGACAATGATCGGCAGTGCCTCGAACAGGCAGTCTGGGTCGCGCAGGAAAAAAGCACCGATGTCCGGGAAGTCGAGAGATGGTCGAGGGCCGAAGGAAAATTGAAGGAGTTCCAGAGAATCAAGAGTCGGCTTCTGGGACGGCCTTGATGAATTACACCTTTTCGCGCAGAAATCGATCGAGGTTGCGCGCCACTCTCTCCGCCAGATCACGGACGGAAAGACCGGCGATGCGCGCCATCTCGCGGGTGACCCGTGCGGCCCAGGCCGGTTCCGCCGGCGTACCGCCATAGGGCACAGGGCTGTCCGTTTCCACGAGGAGCAGGTCGAGCGGAATCGTCGCAGCCACCTCCCGGGTTTGGTCGTGAAAGAGGACCGAGGGGCCGACGGAGACGAAAACACCCTCCGCGGCACAGATTCGGATCAGCTTCTTCGAAGCGGTGAACCAGTGCATGAGCGCGCCGAGACCGGTCTTTGCCGTGAACCGTACGGCGCGTTCCATCGCAGCGCGCTGGGCGCGGCGGGAGTGGATGTTGACCGGCTTTCCGTGGTCGGCGGCGATTTCGAGGAGCCGGTCGAAGAGCTCGGCCTGATCTTTCTGCTGCGATTCGGTGGCGGCGTGTTTGAAGTCGAGCCCCACCTCGCCGAGGAGATCGGCATCGCCAAGGTGTGACTCGATGAAGGCCACCTCGCGCTTGCAGTCCTCCTTTGAGAGTGCGACCGAGCGGGCGGGGTGGATCCCGAGACCGGCCAGCACCGTGCCGGGATGCGCTTTCCTCAGAGCGAGGGCCTTCTTCATCGACGCCAGATCTTCGCTCACCGTAACGATCCTGGTCACTCCCGCACCCAGCGCTCGGGCGATTGCGGCCGCGGGATCGTCGAGCTGGTCGAGGTGGCAATGTGCGTCGATGGTTCCCATCGTGTTGATGCTTCGCACCGGGTCGATGCTTTGCATCGGGTCGTTGTTCTTCATGGCTGATTTCATTTCAAGGCCGCGGGCAGATTACGATCTGGCCCCACCCGTCGCAGGGCGCCATGAGAGCTTGAACAGTGTAGCGGGCTTTCGGATCGTGTTGCCTCAGGTCGAACCGCCACCGGCGGGCGAAATCGTTGCCGCGGCTGTCGCCGGCATGGAGGTCCGCGTCGATCTCGGAACCGTTCTCGTAGAGCTTCATCCAGGCGAAGACGCCCTTCTCGTAGGAGCTGTAGCGCGCCTCGAGAAAAATGGGCCCCGGTCCGGAGAGGTGTTCGGTCAGGTCCGCCACCTGGACGATCTGCCAGGGCCGCGCCGGATCAGCGAAATCAAAGAGCTCCCTGCCCCAGCCGCCCACGCGCTCGGCGCCGGCATAGTCGGGCCTGGGATCGATGCGCGCCACGATGCGGCCGGCAAAACCGTTGCCGCCCGGGGCGCGCCACTCGAGACGGAGCTTGACGTTGATGCGCTTCTCGCCCGGGGGGAGCTCGAAGGTGACGGCGGCGGGTCGCGCGCCGTCGCGCACCTCGAAGAGTTTTGCATGTTCGGCAAGAACCTCATCGCCCCGGACCACGGAGGCCCTGTCCACGGCCAGGACGTGCGGTCCCTCTGTGGGAATGAACATGACCCTCAGTTCGGCGGGACCGTGCTCGGTCCGGGCGAGCGGAGTGAGGTCGAATAGGGCGATTGCGGCCGCGCCACCGGCCAAGTCCCGGCTCGACCAGGATCCAATGCGGCGCGCCTTTGCAAAACCGAGGTATCCGGAGAACTCCCGGGTGCAGGCGATCCGCTCGCCGAGCGACGTGACCGGCATCCCGGCCAGCTGCTCGAGCAGACCGTGCGCTACCTTCTCGGTTCGGAGAGGATCACCCGTTTCCAGTTCGAGCCGCGCCCTTCCCAGTGCGACGAGGGCGCCCTGCTGCATGGCGTTGTCGAGGAGAGAATCGAGGTGGGCGGCGATGGTCTTCTCCCTGTTCCCGGCAGTCATGAAGCGCAGCTCCCGCCTGACAAGATCGAGGAGCAGGTCCCCGCGGTTCGAGACCGTGTCGAGCATCTCCTGTCGCAGCGTTGCCAGCCTCCGGAGCGCGATCTTGGGCGAGACCTTCTTCAGTGCGCGCTCCTCCTCGAGACGCCAGATGTGGCCGAGCACGTCGTGAAACATGTCGGCCCACTCGGGCAGGTAGGAGGCTTCGGCCGCCATGGCGAGAGCGGTCCACTCCCCGGGCGCGACAGTGTTGCCGAGCTCGCTGAACCGAGCTGCCGCACGCACGAAGGCGTAAGGATTGCGCCCCCCGCGCAGCACCGCGCCGAGAAGGAGCCGCTTCTCGAGGAGCGTGTCCCCCGACGCCCCCGACGCGCGCGCAGCGTTGGCCGCGCTGAACCAGGCCTCGGTGGCGCAGAGGTCGTCTTCGTGCAGATCAGGCAAGTGAAAGAGAGTGGCGCGCGCCTGGGAGTGGGATCCGTCCTCGTACCAGTCGTCGCGATAAGAGGAGTTGGACGGGTTGTACCACCCGTTGCCCGAGAGCACCCAGCCCTTCTCCTCGGAGGCTTTCCACGCGGGCCAGCCGTGGCCCGGGCCGGCCTGCTTGGCAGCCGGGATGCCGTGGGCCTGGGCGCAGGCCTGGAAGAAGTCGGACTGCCCGCCGCAGACCGCGCCGTTCACGGTCATCTCCTCGAGGTGGCGCGACATGTTCCCGCCCCAGGGCCAGATGTAGGGAACCGCGTGGAGGACCGAGATGAATCCCCGGCGGATCTCGTCCCTCGGTTTGGCAAAGAACTCCTTGCACTTCGCGTGCAGGCCGGTCTGGGCCCAGTCGAGATCCTCGTCGGGTCGAAAGGTGTTGACCGCGTACTTGAGCTCCCAGGGACTGAAGACGGCCGGATCGGTCACCATGGTGGCCGCTTCCCAGCGGTCGCGGTACCAGGCGTACCGGTCAGCGGGTGTGAGGGCGGCGGTCTCGATCTTCTTCGGGTCCTCCTTGTCGACCTGGGTGCGCACCATGATGGAGCCCTGGTCGTTGATCCGGTGGTCGCCGGCCACGGCGCGTCCCGGTTCAGCATCGAAATGAAGAGCCACGGCCAGCATGAGGTTGTCGTATTTTTCGCGGAGCTGCGCGGACTCGGCAGCGTAGAGATCAGCCCAGATGGCGATGACGCGCGCCATGCGGTCACGGGCAGTGGCATTGGCGATAAGCTTCTCGAGGCGTGCACGGTCCTCCCAGAGACTCTCGGTGAAGGCGGTGTGAATCGGCCTGCTCCTGAGCGCGGCCAGCCCGTCCGGGCCGAGGCGGCGGAGCAGCTCGTGGCGCGCCAGGGCGACGCGCGCCTCTTCGACGATCTTTGTCCACGGTCCGGGCACCTCGGCCTTGCGCCTCGGTTCGAGCCGGAGCACAGCGTCGATCTTGCGCCGCGCCTCGTCCATGCCGGACTTGTGGTCGATGGGCAGGCCGGCTTTCAAGAGCGGGACGCACAGCCAGAATGCCACGAAGCCGGCCAGCCAGATTCGATGCCGTTTCAATTCTATTCGGTCTCCAGTGTTGTTCTGTTTCGACGGAAGCGCTGATTGTATCACCTGCGGTCAAGCAGCGCGAAAAGAGAAGAAGCCGATACCTTTTGCGAGACTCTTCCAACAACACCCACTACCTCCGCCCGCTTTCGCATACGCGACCCACGTGGGTCGCTCGAGTTTTGGTTTCGGAGATCCCGTCGAGGAGCTTGGCCTTCTCCTGCCACTGTCACCGCGAATGGCGTTTTGGGCTAGATGAATTACGTAGGCGATCCAATCAGGGATCCCTGCACCTGAGACGTTATGACTCACGATTGGTGCTTCCTCGGCAATACCGGCCCGGCTCGTTAGGAGAGAGTGATGCGTACCTTTGGAAAAGTCCTTTTACTGTGCACGGCGGCTCTTCTGCTCACCGCCTGTTCCAAGTCGTCGAGCAAATCGAAGGAAAAACCTTTCTTCAACATATTGACGACCCTGAGCGAGACCGAACTCGAGATTTGTCGAGCGGCTAACGAGTTCGGATTCAATCTCTTTCGCGAGATCGCGGCCTGGGAGTCGGTGGAAAATCCGGGAGCGAACATTTTAGTCTCCCCCCTGTCCGTGTCGTACTGCCTCGGAATGCCTCTCAACGGCGCCTCGGGACAGACGCAGCAAGAGATGCTCGAAGCGCTGGAGATCTCCGAGTTCACACTGCAGGAGATCAATGAATCCTACAGGCGGGTGAAGTCGCTCCTGCCCGAGGTCGACCCCGAGGTCACCTTCGCGATCGCCAACTCGACGTGGGCCAACTTGCCCTGGATCTTCGATCCGTACTTTGCCGACACATGCCGGGATTACTTCGGTGCGCACGTGGAGGAGATCGATTTTTTTTCACCCACGGCTGCGACCATCATCAACGAGTGGGTCGAGTTAAACACTAGGGGCAAGATCGAGGAGATCATCTCGCAGTCAGAGCTGACAAATTATGTCTGGGTCGCCCTCAATGCGATCTACTTCAAGGGCGACTGGGCGGACAAGTTTGATCGCAAGGATACCCATGATGACCTGTTCCATCTTTCTGACGGAAACTCTGTTTTATGCAGGATGATGGCTCAGGAGCTCGACTGCCGGTACTGGTACGTTGCTCTGTTCGAGGGAGTCGACCTTCCCTACAGTCACGGCGCCTTCAGCATGGCGGTTCTTGTCCCCAGATATCCGCTGACAGCCGATGACCTGATCATGGCGATCAACGGAGACAACTGGAATAGCTGGCTGAACAGTTCCTCATATTGCGAGGTCAATCTCAATCTTCCGAAATTCGAATTTGATTACGAGATCGATCTCAAGGAGAACCTTATTGCCCTGGGGATGGTGAAAGCTTTCTCTTTCTTGGCGGAATTCCAAAACATGTTCAATCCGCCCGCGTCGTCGTGGATCGACATGGTCAGACACAAGACCTACGTCCGGGTCGATGAAGAGGGAACGGAGGCCACCGCTGCGACGGGCGCAACCGGAGCCTGGGGAGGTCCCGCTGTCCTGAAAGTCGACCGCCCCTTCGTTTTCGTCATCCACGAAGACGTCACCGGCCTGATCCTCTTCATGGGCAAGGTGGAGGAACCGATCTGGTAACTTCAGGCGCTTCAGGAGCCGAAAAGGTCAAGGTGGAAGTGCGGTTATCTATATTCTAGATTCAACGACCCGCCGAAGCGTTGCAGGAAGACGAAGCCCATGCCCGTCTCGGTCACGACACCGAGGCTACCGCCGCTCTCGAAAGATTCAGGAACCTTCTGAAAAAGGATAGTTTGGCCAGACGCGAAAATGAGTGCTTGGTCGAAAACGCTAGGGCAATTAGACGAGTCAAATTAATGTTGACTATTCTAAAAAAATTCATTGACGCTGATTTTGATCGTTTGTAATATCTTCAATCCGTTGACCGGTGAGGAGGCTTGAAAGGGAGATGGTGTAGAAAGCTCTTATCCAGTGCGTTTTTGGCACCGAGTCAGTATAGGAGATCAGTGAGATGTGGGACTCGATTATCGTGATCGCTGTTGTGGCCGTTGTGTCGGTTCTGTCGACCAGATTTCTTTGCGTGACCATGAAAGGACAGAACAAGAGCTGCGCATGCGGCGGAGCCTGCCGTAATTCCCATGATGTCTGCCAGACCGTCAACGGCGGTCTTCAGACCGTGAGCGAAGAAAAATGACGCTTCGGGACGCCCTGGTAGAAAGCGCCCGGGATTTGAACAGGCGCCTGGAACAACATCGCGCCCTCATCGAGCAAGCCATCAACGCCGGTGAAGAGAGCGAAGAAATCGTTCGGTTTCAAGGGTGCCCTTTATTCGAGTGCAGGCACGAAAGATTGCTCAAGAAGACCTTATTGGAGGCAATTGGAGTTCTGGAAGAAACTCGCAGAGCGTTCAAATCGAGACAGCTCGAAGCTTTGCGAAAGAAATTGATCGGGGTGCTGGCCGAAGACGCCTGATCCCGGTGAATGACACACAACACCTACGGTCCGGCCCGCGGGGTCGGAAAGTGAGGGCCTGATAGAAACTCGTTACAGCCGGTTTCTGTCGGGTTCTTGTTTTTCGGCTGGGATCAAGAAAGGAGGGGAAGACTTTCAGTAGAGACGGAAAAGCGTAGGTGTCTGTTTGTTTCTCCTCATGACAGAGATGAAAGGAAAAAGAAAAGATGAGGACTTCGATTTACTTCTCCACGATCATCATGCTGCTCGCCTTCCCCCTGGCGGGTATGGCGGCCACCATCAATGTTCCCGGCGACTACCTGACGATTCAGGAGGCGATCGATGCCTCTGCAAACAATGATGTCGTTCTCGTCGCACCCGGCATTTACCTGGAGAATATCAATTTCAACGGCAAGGCCATTCTCGTGAAGAGCGCCGTCGGCCCGGAGGTCACCACGATCTCCGGCAACCAGTCAGACAGTGTGGTGCTCTTCATCAGCGGTGAAGGCCAGGATTCCATCATCGACGGCTTCACCATCACGAATGGTTCGGGACATGAGTTTGTCGGCCACCACGGCGCCAATTATTACGGCGGTGGCGTCTATTGCGAGGGGACCGATCCCATCATTCGCAACAACACCATTGTTTTCAATTTTGCCGATTATGGGGGAGGGGTCGCCACCAATGACGGGAATCCATTGATCACGAACAACGTGGTGAACGATAACAGTTCGCTCAATGGAGCAGGCGGTCTCTGGCTGGGAAGCCAATCTCCCGCTGTGATCAACAACACGATTTCTGCGAACACCTCTTTGAGAGGCGGCGGAATCTACGGTCATGCCTCCGATCCGATGATCGCCAACAACATGATCCGTGGCAACAACGGCATTGATTCTGGCGGCGGCCTCCGTTTCTTCAACCTTTCCGCCCCGACGCTCGTCAATAACACCATCGTCGAAAACACATCTGACGCCGGCGGAGGCATCAATCTTCTGGGCTGTCCGAACGTGGTTTGCGCCAACACGATTTTCTGGAACAACACCTCCGCCGATGGGCCGGCCGGCGTCCTCGACGATTTCATGGGCTACAGCTCTTCGATAGCGATCAGCTATTCCGATGTGAGTGGCGGCCAGGCGGCATTTTCTGTTTACGGATCTTCAACGCTCAACTGGGGCGCGGGGATGATCGACAGCGATCCCCTTTTTGCCGATGCGGCAAACGGCGATTATCACCTGACCCGGAACTCGCCCTGCCGCGATACAGGGAACAATTCAGCCGTCACGGAAGCCGACGACTTCGAGGGCGATTCCCGCATCGCGCTTTACACCGTCGACATGGGGGCTGACGAGTACTACTACCATCTTTACCACTCGGGCGAGGTCGTTCCCGGCGGCTCCATCGATATCAAGATCGTCGGCTATGAAGGAGCACCCGTGACGCTCGCCCTCGGCTCCGGGATCGTCGATCCGCCGGTCTCCACGCAGCACGGAGATTTGTATCTCCCGTGGCCGCCGCTCTGGCAGGGTATGATCGGAACCGTTCCGTCCAGTGGAGTGCTGACTTTCTCCGTCACTGTGCCAACAGGGTGGATCTGCAACGAGCAACATCCCCTCCAGGCCTTGATCGGCCCCAGGGGCGGCGCGTTCACACAGCTTTCAAATCTGATGTTGCTGACCGTTGAGTAAGTTTTGAGTGATCGACCTGGGGGGGTCGCGTCAGCTCGCTCTTTGACTTCCGGCCGAGCGGTTCCATTGCCAACAGAACCGCTCGGCCCTTTAAAACTCTGACATCGATTCTCGCCGGCACGGTGGAAATATCGACTGTCCAATAGAGGAAGAAGGTTTATCCATGAAATACCGGCATCAATAGTCCTGGAAATACCCTCCGGCTCTCCAGTCGTGCATCCCGCTCACGGATCGATTACGCCCGCCGCTGACGGAGGCGTCAGATTGGCTGGCTTCGTTAGAGTGTCCGCCGCTGACACACGCACACGACCCGCTGGCGGTATTTGCAGAACCACCGCTCACCGAGGCATATTTCCCGCTGGCGGTGTTGTAATACCCGCCGGTCACCGAGGCGTATTCGCCGCTGGCGATGTTGTACTCCCCACCTGATATCGAGGCGAAGTACGCATTGGTTTCGGTGCTGTTGGATCTCCCTCCGGTGATGGTGGACAGCCACCCGCTTGCCGTGCTGAGGTAGGCGCCCAGGATCGTGGAGTTCGGTCCGTCGGCCGTGCACTCCCTTCCCCCCAGGATGCTGGACAGGTCGCCGGAAGCGGTGTTCATATACCCGCCGCTCACAAAGGCGAAGTTTTCGCTGGCCGTGTTTTTCTGGCCTCCGATGATCGATGTGAATTCGTCGCTGGTGGTGTTTTCCCTTCCCCCGGTGATGGAGGAGTATTTTCCGCTGGCCATGTTCATAAACCCGCCAGTCACGGACGAGTAGACGTTACTGATCGTGTTTTCCCGCGCCGTGACCAGACCGCCGAAACTCGAATAGGAGTTTCCGTACCCCACGATGATGTTGTGGGATCCGGTGCGGATATCGCCGTAGGGATTGTCCAGTTCGTTGTATCCCACTATCAGGTTGCCCGTCCCGTTGGTCGCCGTGTCGGTCGTGTAGCCGGGATTGGCGGGGTTTCCGTTGGTGGCGCCCAGACCGTTGACGATCCGCACATTCACGCCCGTAATCTGAATGGTTTTGACCAGACCTCCCTGGCCGTCGTCGAGGTAGACGATACTCATGTGGCTCAATATCTCCGCCATTTCGGGGGTGAAAATCGGATAGGGCTTGGGATCCACATTTTCTGACCGCGTTTGGCCTTCGGCATGATATGCCGTGAAGAACAGAAAGAGGGTACCGAGCAGGAAAATTGAGAAAACGCGCGACGGGGTATGGGTTTGAGAAAAAGCCATGGCAAAGCTCCTTTCGATTCCGAATATTTGGGAGAGGATTTTTGAGGCAGGTTGCTGAGCTCTCACTAAAGAAAGCGAAAAAAGGGCCCCCAAGGCGTAAGGGTTTTTGGAAAATTAATCGGGACCGGCGCAATCCGGGCTCACTCGTAGAGCCGCCTGGAGGGACGGACACCCACGCCCGGATCGCTCCGCCCAGGCTCGGTGTCGACGCGGAACGACATGCGGGTGGCGAGAGCCACGCAGTCCCAGTTCCCGCTACGCACGATGCGCGTCTTGGGATCGGCCATGTCCGGGATGCGCTCGCCATCGCCTTCGCGCACAGGGCTGGTGTAGATTACCAGCCAGTCCCGGCACCATTCGTAGACATTTCCTATCACGTCGTGGATGCCGAAGGGATTCGGCTCGAAGCTCCCCACGGGCGCCGCTTTCGCGTAACCGTCGTTCAGCCAGCTCTCGTGAGGCGTGGCGATCAGGGCCAGCCCCTGTTCCTGGGCCATCTGGTCACGGATATTTGCGTGGCCCTTGATCGATTCCTTGGTGTCTCCCGTGTACCAGACCGTCCTGGTTCCGCCCCGGGCAGCGTACTCCCACTGCGCCTCCGTGGGTAATTCCAGACCGAGATGGGGGAAGATCTCGTGGCAGTCGTTCCAGCTGATCTGCGTCGCGGGCTCGAGGTTGATGAGCTGTTGTTCGTCCTCTTTCTCGTCGGCCCCGCGAGGAGGCCGGCCCGGGATACGGTGGCTGATGCGGCGCCACTGGCCGTGGGTCAGCTCGTACTTGGACATGAAGAAGGGATCGAGAGTCACCGCGTGAACAGGCCCTTCGCGGCCGGGTGTGTACAGCCCTTCTTCTCCGGGACCGTTCTTGATCCTGCCCGCCTCTTCCGATCCCATCTCGAAAGAACCGCCCGGCAGCAGAACGAGAATGATCGCCGACCGCCCCGTGATGGAAAGCCTGCCGCCATGGGCCCGCTCCGGCACTTCGCCCGAGACGCTCACGGCGAATTCCCACAGCCCCGAGCCAGGGTCCCGGCCGATCGGGATCAGGCCGAACTGCGGCCGGATCCGGAGTCCCCCGTACATGGGGCACTCCGCGCGATCGCTGATCGACGCGGTTGCCTGCGCCCATTCGTCTCTGTACCCGACCAGGGTCTCCTCTTCGACGGCGCGCACCACGCCCTTGCGCTCGACCACGTCGGCAATGACGCCGATCTCCGGATCAGGATCGACAAAGGCTTCGAGCTCGCTCACGAGCCTGGAAAGTTTGCCTTCGAGCCAGTACTCCTTCCTCTCGTCCAGGTGCCGGCCGGTTGGGGGCGGCAGGGAGTCTTTCGGGATTCTCTTCTGCATCTCGAGGAGCTTGGCCTTGTAATCCTGGAGGCGGTCGGCCAGTTCCCGAGCCTTCTCGATCCATGCATCCATTTCGGGAATTTTTTCGGGCCATGCCGGCCAGAGAAGAGCCGCCTCCTTTTTGAGATTTTCGATCCGGAAGATGTCGGCCAGATTCCGGTAGTCGCTGAGCCGGAGGTCCGCCACGGTCTTGAGCCCCTCCGACACGATGTAGAGCCGGAGGCTGGTGGTCAGGCCGATCGCCAGAACGAGCACCACGGCGAGAACGGCCGCCACGGGTCCGCGGTTTTTGGACACGAATTTCTTGAGCCGGTAGATCGTGCTCGGAGGTCCGGCTAGGACCGGCTCGTTGTCGAGGTGTCGGCCGATGTCCACGGCGAACTCGGCAGCGGTGCCGTAGCGCCGCGCGCGGTCCTTCTCCATCGCCTTCATGGTGATCCAGTCGAGGTCGCCGCGGAGCTGCCTCTTGAGAGCGCGCGGCGCAGTGCGTCTCAGACGTGCGGCCGTGGCGATCTTCGCTCCCAGCGAACTGACGCGCCGGCTCGGCACGGGGGGATTTTCCTCGGTGATCCTGCGCTGGATGTTGGAGTAAGAGGCCTGCTTGTCGGAGCGGAAATCAAAAGGCAGCTTGCCCACGAGCAGCTCGTAGAGAAGAACGCCGAGGGAGTAGATGTCCGTGCGCGTGTCCACGTCGGGCGCCCCGCTTCCGGCCTGCTCGGGGCTCATGTACTCGGGTGTGCCGATGATCATGCCTTGCGCGGTCCACGCGGTCTCCCTGGTCAGGTGCCTGTCGGTGGCGCGCGCCACGCCGAAGTCGATGATCTTCGGGAGATGCCGGCCGTTCTCGTCGGAGACGAGCACGTTCGACGGTTTGATGTCCCTGTGGATGATTCCTTTCTGATGGGCGTGCTGGATCGCCTCGCAGACCTGCATGAACAGTTTCAGGCGGGCGAAGGTGTTCAGGCGGTGATCGTCGCAGTACTCGGTGATCATCCGGCCCGGCACTCGCTCCATGACGAAGTAGGGCTGGCCCTGCTCGGTGCTTCCCGCATCGAAGACGCGGGCGATCCCTGGGTGGTTCATCATGGCCAGCGCCTGGCGTTCCAGCTCGAAGCGGTGAACCACTTCCTTGGTGTTCATTCCCAGCTTGATCACCTTGATAGCCACCTTGCGGCTCACCGGTTCGGTCTGCTCGGCGAGGTAGACCGTTCCCATGCCGCCCTCGCCGAGAACCTCGAGTATCTTGTAGACGCCGATCCGACCGGGGTGTTCGAGCGGAGTCGGCCCCTCGAGCTCCGGTGGGCGTGAGCCGAGGACCGACGCGATGCCCACGGCCAGGGCCGGCTCTTCCAGAAAGTCGCCGGCTGCATCGTGGCTGGCCAGGAGGGAACGAACCTCATTCAGCAGGTCTTTGTCGGGGCCGCACTGTTCGTCGACGAAGGCGGCCCGTTTTTCCTCTTTGCGATCGAGCGCGCGGTGAAAGATTTCCCTGGCGTTCGGGCTCCTTCGAGAATCGTCCCGGCCTTTTTCGGTCACGGCTTGTTTCCCCCACGGGGGCCGGATCGATCCAGGGTCATCTCCCTGAAGAGCCAGGCCTTGGCGTAGCTCCAGTCGCGCTCCACCGTGGCGGAGGAGACATCGAGGGCCCGGGCCGTGTCCTCGATCGTGAGGCCGGCGAAGAAGCGCAGCATGGTCATCTCGCAAAGGCGGCTGTCGTGGGCTTCGAGCCTGGTGAGGGCTTCGTCCAGGGCGAGCAGGTCGAGGTTGTGCGATTCGCACGCCAGTGTGACATCGCTGATCGGCACGCGCCGCCGGCCGGCGCCGTGCTTGATCCGGCCGCGCTTCCTGGTCCGGTCCACGAGAATGTTGCGCATGGCGCGCGCTGCCGCGCCGAAGAAGTGGGCTCGGTTCTGCCAGACCACCTCCTCCTTGCCGAAGAGGCGGAGAAAGGCCTCGTGAACGAGAGCCGTGGGCTGCAGGGTGAGAGTGGGACTGTTGCCGCGCATCTTGCGCGCGGCCAGCTCGCGCAGTTCCTCGTACACAAGATTCCAGAGGCGCGCGGCAGCGTCTCTGTCTCCGCTGCCCGCTTCCTTCAGAATCTGCGTCACCTTTTTTGGTTCGGAGTCAGCCAAGTCAGTTCCCTGGGTTGCTGGTACAGACGATTGTTTCGATCTTTGTCACAAAGTAATTATACTTAATCGGTGTTCTTCTGGTTTCAGGTGATTCCAAAAAATAACCTCTAGTAGACGAAACAAACGCGATCGGATATTGGAAGAGTCAAGGGGGCCGGAGAGCCGGCTTCAGGGCCGAGGGATCGGTTGGCAGGTCGGGCTGGCGGCCGGGAAGCGCCATTGCGCCGAAAAGAGGAGGGCCTTTCTCTTTCGGGCTTTGATCCCGAAAGAGAGAGGCCCTGGTTTTTTTTCTTCAGGCCATTGTCAGTTGCGATGAATGGGAATCTTGTAGAGTCCACCCGCGGTTGGCGAACCGCTGTGACCGGCTGCCAGGAGAAAACCGGGATTTTCCGGGTTGATCGCCAGGTCAACGATTGTCTTGTGGATCATCCAGTCGAGGATTAGTTCTTCCCAGTTCGCGCCGCGGTCGGTGGAGATGTAGATTCCGAGGTCCACCAGACCGGCGAACATCCTGTCCGGATCGATCGGATCGTGAACAACGCACATGATGTCCGTGCCGGGCAGCCCGGCGCCGGTGGGGAACCAGAGCGGTGCCTTGCGGCCGCCCATCTTGGCAGGATTGGTCGTGTAGAGATTGGGCCCGGCCGCCGCCTTGACGAGCCCGGGAACAACCGGATCGGCGACCACGATGAGTACCGTGGCCGGCAGCCCGCCGCCAAAGGATTGCAGGGTCTGCCCCAGATCGAGAGTTCTGTACACGCCGGCGTTGGTCGTGCCGATGTAGAGCATGGGGGGGGCGCTCTGATCAAAGGAGATCCCCAGGCAGCTTGCCGCGCTCGGAACTGGAATCGGCATGTCGAAGGACCGCGTGTCCCAGTGGTAGATCCAGATATTACCCGTGTAATCGGACACGACCGCCTTGCTGCCGTCAGGTGTGTTGATCGCCATGTGGCTCATGCTTGGAGAGGGCCAATCGAAGCGGTACCAGCTCGCTCCACCGTTGTCGGTCCAGTAGGAGCCCGCCATGGTCACGGCGATCCCGTCGAGGGGATTTAGGTCGCCGAAGAGCACATCGCGCACCCACCAGCTCGCCATGTACTCGTCGATGTAAAAATCGATGTACTCCCTGTGCCAGTCCTTTCCGCTGTTCAGGCTGAACAGAAGCCCATCGAAAGTGGAACCGACGAAGATACTTTCTCTGGCACCGGGTTGAAAGGCGATCTGGATCGGGCAACTGTTCTGAAACCAGGGAGGAGAAATGTCCCCCCAGGGAATCTGGATCGGAGAGGAGGGATCCTGTGCGGAAGAGAGACCGGGGGTGACAGCCTGGGCTCCGGCTGCCACGCAGACCGCGCACACCCAGATGAGGGTGAAAATCGTGATCGCGGCGTTCTTGGGTGGGGCGCCTTCTATAATTTTATTCGCCCTGAACGCCGCTGGTCCCTCATAAAAACGTTTTTTTTGATGGAGTCCGGACCGAGACAGCGAATGTGCCTGTAGAGAGGAATCAAAGACCTTGACCTTTCAAGCCCATTTATCGAAGGAGTTACTTGATCATGAAAATCCGGACGCTGACCTTTCTGTTTGTAATCCCCTTGTTTTTGATCGTTTGTGGAAATCCCGCTCAGGCTCAGGGCCACAATGACCTGCTCGGGCTCTATTCCGCACCTGACGGGACCGGTTCGTCGCGCATGGAGATCGCACCCAACACTTACGGAAAAATATATCTCTGTGTGAGGAACGGCACCGATCTACTGGGCGCTTGGGCGTGGGAGTGTCTTCTGGACATTCCCGGCAATATGGTTGTCTACCAGTGGGACATGACCTGGGGATATAATAATCCCTATGGTCCGCTCAACATTGCCACCCCGCCCGAGTTCATCGTCGGCGTCGGAGTCAATCCGATCCTCCACGACGAGTTCATCTGCCTCATGACCATCTACTTCTTTGTCACGGATTCGAATCCCGGTCATATTTACCTTCATCCATGTTCCATGCCTTCAATTCCGGATCACCCTGTCTACGTGGGAGGCTTCAGCCCCGGAAACTTGCTCGCCCTCGATTGGGCCTGCGGAGCCGAACAGGTCCCGGCATTCGTAATCAATGGCGGCACCGATCCCCTCATGCGCGATTGCAGCACCATCTCGAATAGTGAAGGGTGCGTTGTCGACTTTCATCTCGACGCCGGTCCCGGCTTTGCGAACAGGGAGTACTTTCTCGAAGGGAGCATGACCGGCACCTCGGGGATCAATCTTCCCGGCGGTGGTATCCTCCCCTTGACGTGGGATAATGTGACCACCTATATCCTGAACAACTACAACAACGCCATGCTTGTGAATTTCCGCGGCCAATTCGACGCCAATGGTCAGGCCAAGGCCACGCTGGTCAAGGACGGGCCCTTCCCGATCGCGGTGGGACGAGTTCTCTTCTTTGCCTACACCACGGAGAATCCCTACGATCTTCAGTCGAATCCCGTGGGTGTCATGGTCGTGCCATAGCCAACGGGCGGATCACTTGGGAGGTCACCTTCCAAGGGTACAATAAAACAGAGCCCGATGAAGCGAGTAATCATTGGGAGTCAGAACCCGATTCCCGCCGAGACCATCACTCCCGCCATGCGGTCATCGCCGATGAAGGCATCGTCCCTGATGTCGACGAGATCGGTGGAGATCGTGTTCAGCCTGAGTCCCACGTAGATCCCTGCCGAGTGGATCCAGTAGTCCGAGTCCCGGTCCCTCATTTCCCCTCCGTTCACGTGCACCTCGGCCTCGGGATCGGTGTCTGAATTGGCAAAGGCAAGCAGAACAGTGAGCCCCGCGTGCTTGAATCCCTCACCCACGTTTTCGCCGATCGCCTTGTAGTAGGCGCCGCCCTGCATGGAGAAGAGGAGCTCGCTGCCGAGCGAGAGGCTGCGGCACCCCCCGAAGTGGGCGTCGAACCTGTACCCGTCATAGTCCCAGTCCGGGTTCACGAGCTTGGCGTCGTGGTCGAAGTGGAGGTCGTAGTAGCCGAGTCTGGTGCTCCAGTCGTAACTCCACCCCGGCTCATCGGGTCTGGGTCCCCTGATGCCGAAACCGAGATCGTAGCCAAAGGCGTCGAGGCGGGAATCGTCCCTGTCGTCGATCGTCATTGTGCCGAAGTCGAAAAAGGCGTCCGGTCCGTGGTCCGATGAGCCGACCACCTCGATTCCCTCGATGGTGTGGTACTGGCCGAAATCGCCGTCGCGCATCTTGGTGTCGAACTCCATGTCGACCGCGTAGCGCTCGTATCTCGGCTTGATTGTGACCGAGCGGCAACCGGCGCACACGCTGACCAGGAGGAGCACGTAGATTACATAACCCGCTTTACGGTCTTGACGCCCGTTCATCGAAACAATTCTAAGAGGCTGCTGAAAAAGTGCCTGGCCATCTTTGCAGGCTGCGTTCGCGAAAAGACGAGTGAAACTGACAATGGAGACTCGCCGTGGATTGCCGCCTATCCGTAATGGGTGGGCGATAAGCTGCAAGCAACCGCTATGCGGTTGCCCAACCGCGAAGCGGTTGATTGTCAGCTTGATCGGCCCTAATACACCCCACGCGCTTTTTCAATTTCACTTGGCAATAAAGTGTTACGTCTCTATATATTGTTATCTTTACGAAGAGCCATTGTAGATTCTATGACCACACTAGAAACATCTCTAACATAATAATAACATTCAGCACCGTGAAGATCTTTGAATTGATATACCATTTCATCATCTGCCTCCCTTGCAAACTTGGATATCTTCGCCCTTTGGCTCCGAGACACTTCATGAATGAACTGCATACCATTATTCAAGGTAAACTGCACTTGCCAGTATTTGGTCTTTTTGTCCGTCATTTTCATATCACTTTAAATCAAACAAATTTTGTCTCTTCAGCAGAATCTGTGGGTAGAATCACACTCCGGGAGTTTTCCCAGAGTGTGATATAGAGCGATTTGTAGCACTTCAGCGCGTTTAAAGCCATACGCTCTTCTGGTGACGACTTTTAGCTTGTTGTTTAGGCCTTCCACAGCACCTAATGAAATCACATTTCTGGCCTTGAACCAGTTATTGATCAGCTCTTTGTGAGAGCGTATGGTCTTGGCGACCTTTTTCATTGGTTCGATCCGAGATCGCATCACCTTTGTACACCACTTCTCCAGGAATCTTCCTGCCCAATATGGGGAGAGATATTCCCAGGTAATAATTTAGCCAAGTGAAGTGGGCAGTCATAAGTCCGTTTACGGTCAGGG
>CAYXGI010000018.1:82623-83337 GCA_964464495.1 uncultured Phycisphaerales bacterium | reverse complement strand
TCTTTTTGCACCGGATGTCTGTACACGAATATCAGGACTCCTTACGACCTGGATCTGGACAAGACGACCCTCGGTTCGGAGATGGGCGAAGCGAACATGCATTCCATTCTCTGGCTCGTTTCCTGGGGAGACGCCGGTGTTGCCGATGCAGCCAAGGATGGAGGGCTGACTCAGGTCAACCACATGGACATGGAATTCTTGAATATTCTGTTCGGTCTCTACACCCGGACGACGACCGTTGTTTACGGCGAATGAAAAGAGTCCGCTTTTGTGGAGTACCAAGAGAATGAAGGATAGTGCTGTTCAGCGTACTGCTTTCCTTTTTGTTGTCCTGCTCATCGTGTCATTGACGGGCTGTGGGATGGGGCTTCTCTACACGCACACGATTTCGCCCCTCGATCTGAATTCCAACCAGACCCCTCTCGTGATCGAGTCGGAAGAGGGGGATGTCAAGCATCTGAGCTATTCGCTCGTCGACGTTCAGTGGGACAGCAACGCGATCGGTGACATCGCGCGCGAGAACGGGATAGAGACCGTCTACTTTGCTGATATCGAGTTTTTCAGTATTCTTGGGATCTGGACCCAGGATACGGTGCACATCTACGGAAGATAGCGGGCGGGTCACCAAAATTGCAAAACGGTACAAAATTACAAATTTTGATTTTTTAAAAAAAAAGACATAGGGAGGTTTTTGAAATTTTTTTTACCCCCCGC
>CAYXGI010000018.1:0-82613 GCA_964464495.1 uncultured Phycisphaerales bacterium | reverse complement strand
AAAATTGCAAAACCGTCCTAAGTTCCTATTTTGCATTTATGCAAAATAAGGACTTAGGACGGTTTAGCAATTTTGGTGACCCGCCCGCAAGATGCGATCTGGTTGAGGACCGCCTTGTGGCTCGTACCGCCTTGAACATCACGCCGCTCGACCGACTCTTCCGGCGTGGGCCAGTGCCGCTCGGCGCGCTCCGCGCCGTCGTCTGTTTCTATGTCGCTCTTTGCTCCGAACCGTTCCGCCACGATGCCGAAGGCTTCGCGAAAGGGAACTCCTTTTTCCACCAACCCATCAGCCACGTCGGTGGCCATGCATTCGGGAGTGATGGCCGCCTTCGTCTTCGCGCTGTCGATGCGCATCCCTTTGATGATGCCCGCGCAGACATTGACACAGATGAGCGCCGTGTCCACGGCGTCGAAGAGGGCGGCCTTGTCTTCCTGCAGGTCCTTCTGGTAACCGGTGGGGAGTCCCTTGCAGGTGACCAGAAGGGAGACGAGGTCGGCGATGATCCGCCCTGTCTTGCCGCGCACCAGCTCCAGTCCGTCGGGATTCTTCTTCTGCGGCATGAGGCTCGACGACGTGCAGTAGGCGTCGTCGAAATCGACGAATCCGTAGGCGGGCGACGACCAGTAGATCAGATCCTCGGCGAGGCGCGACAGCCGGACCATGAGAATGGCGAGCGCCGAAAGTACTTCCATCTGTCCGTCCCGGTCGGACACGGTATCGAGGGAGTTTTCCGACACACCGCCGAATCCGAGTTCCTCGGCGAGCGCCGCGCGATCGAGCCCGAATGTGGCGCCGGCCAGTGCCGCTGTCCCTGCGGGCGAGGCATCGATCCGCTCCACTGCCGACTCGAGCCGTCCCTTGTCCCGCTCGAGGCCGAAACAGAGGGCGCACAGGTAATGGGCGAAACGCAGCGGTTGGGCGGGGCGGCAGTGGGTGTAACCCGGAAGTAGAACATCGACTGCGGCCTCGGCCTGAGCCAGCGCGGCGTCCCGCAATCGGGCGATGGCGCGCACGATCCCGCCCGCCGCTTTCTTCATGAAGAGGCGCTGTGCGGTGACGGTCTGTTCGTTTCGGGAACGAGCGGTCTGGATCCGGCCGCCCGCCTCACCGGTGAGCTCGATGAGGCGGGTCTCCACGAGGGAGTGGATGTCCTCGAATCCATCGAGGCCGAGATCACCGGACGCGATCTCGGCCTCGATCTGATCGAGGGCATTCCGGACGGAGGCGCATTCGGCGGCGGAGTAGATGCCCGCTTCTCCCAGCGCGCCCGCATGAGCGCGCGTGGCGGCGATCTCCTCCCTGAAGAGGCGCCCGTCGATTCCGAGCGAAGAGTTGAGCGCCTCGAAATCGGGATCGTCCTTGCGGTCAGGTAACCGACACTGCCAGATCGGGGCTTTCATGGGCCTTGGTCTCCGTTTTCTGGGCGGCTTTCAATTCCTGCATGGCGAGGGTGGTCGTCTCCATGGCGGAGATCTTCACGAAGCCTTCCGATGCGGCGTGGTCGAAGGGATCGCCCGCGCCGTATGTGGCGAGACCCTCGTCATAGAGCGAGTAGGGCGACGCGCGTCCAACAACGGCCAGCGAGCCCTTGTACATCTTGAGCCGCACCAGGCCGGTCACCTTTTCCTGGGTCGTCTCCACGAAAGCGTCCATCGCCTTCTTGAGAGGCGAGTACCACTTTCCCTCGTAGACGATGCGGCTCCAGGCTGTTTCGAGAGTCGCCTTGAAGGCGAGCTCGTCGCCGGTCATGACCATGGCCTCGAGCGCCTTGTGAGCCTTGATCAGCGGGATGGCGGCGGGACACTCGTAGATCTCGCGCGACTTGATGCCCACGGTGCGGCTCTCCACGTGGTCGATCCGGCCGATACCGCAGGCGCCTGCGCGACGGCTCACCTCGGAGATGAGATGAACGAGATCGAGCGGCACCCCGTCGAGCGCGATCGGCTGACCCTGGTAGAATTCAATGGTCATCACCCTTGGCTGATCCTTGGCGTCGAAGGGATCGGTTGTGATCTGGAAGGCGTCCTTGGGCGGCTCGAACCAGGCGTCCTCGAGCGCACCGCACTCGATCGCCCTTCCCCAGAGGTTTTCGTCGATGGAGTAGGGATTCTTGTTCGAGTTCTGCTGGACCGCGATGCCGTACTCCTTGGCGTAGCTCACGGAATCCTCCCTGGTGAAACCCCAGTGGCGCGCCGGCGCGAGCACGTCGAGCTTGGGCGCCAGGGCGGCGAGGGAAAGCTCGAAGCGGACCTGGTCGTTCCCCTTGCCCGTGCATCCATGGGCCACGGCGTCGGCGCCTTCGGCCTTGGCTTCGTCGACGAGCTTCTTGGCGATGAGCGGGCGCGAGAGGGCCGAGATGAGGGGGTACTCTCTCTCGTAGAGGGCATTGGCCTTGAGGGCGGGCAGCACGTACTCCAAGGCGAACTCCTCCTTGGCGTCGATGAAAAAGGATTTCACCGCCTTGGCGGCGAGGGCGTTGTCAGCCGCCGACCAGAGGTTCTCGGGCTGTCCCACGTCGACGCCGAGGGCGACGATCTGGGCTCCGGTCTCTTCCTGGAGCCACGGAATGGCGACCGTCGTATCGAGGCCGCCCGAATAGGCGAGTATGATCTTGTGGTATTTTTTCATTGAATCAGTTCCTTGAATTTCTTCTCGAGCGCGATCGCGCTTTTCGGACTACTTGCGACGCAGAGAACCGTGTCATCTCCCGCGACCGTGCCGAGAAGCCCCGAGGGCGGGACCTCGTCGAGGAGCCTTCCCACGAGCTGGGCTTCTCCGGGCGGGGTCGACACGAGAACGATGACGTTCGATCGTCGCACTCCGGTGACCGATGTGGCGAAGCGCCTTTTGAAGATCTCCTTCGACGAGGCAGCCGGAGGAGCGTCGGGCATGGTGTAGGCGAAGGAACCGTCGGTCAGGCGCGCTCTCTGCACGCCGAGCGCCTTCAGGTCGCGCGAGAGGCTCGACTGGGAGATGGCCAGGCCGGCTTTCGCCAGGCTTTCTTTGAGGTTCTCCTGGTCGGATATCTTTTGCGATGCCAGGATCTTCGAGATCAGGCCGAGTCGCTGCTTCTTGTTCATGCCTTCCTCTGGAGAGTGAATAATTATGCAAAGATTACGCATAATAATTCATTCCGTCGGAAAAGCAATCCCCTTTTCTGTTTTTTCTGCGTTTTCTGCGGGCGGGTCACCAAAATTGCAAAATCGCCCTAAGTCCTTATTTTGCATAAATGCAAAATAGGAACTTAGGGCGATTTTGCAATTTTGGTGACCCGCCCGCTTCCGAGGGTTTCCTTGATCCAGTCCTCGAGGGCTTCCACGGGGCGGTCGAGCATGTCGGCGGTGATGGTGAACTCCTTCTGGCCCGTTTTCTTGCGGATGATGTCGAGACCGTAGGAGTAGTCGGAGAGGCGGATCGTCAGATACTCGGCGAGCGACACCCCTTCGGTGCGGGCCAGATCGATCGCCTTTTTCGTGGCGGTCCGGTCGAAGATGATCCGGTGGCCGTACTCCCTCTCGAACTCCTCCTCGAACTCGCGCACCTGCGCCTCGATGAAGAACTCGGCGCCGTAGTTGGGATCGGCCTCGAGCTTTTTCAGATAAGCCTTGGGATCGTCGATCAGCTCCTTGGTGACCGCGATGCGCTCGACCTCCGTGCCGGGCAGGTGGAACTTGAACTCGCGCAGCGATTCCTCGAGAATTGTAACAAGGCCGCGCGCACCGGTCGCCTCGTCGATCGCCCTCGCCGCCACCGCCTGGTGGGCGCCGTGGGAGAAGGTCACCTCCATGCCGTAGCCCTCGAAACTATCGCGGTACTGCCGCAGGATCGAGCCCTCCGAGTGCTTGAGAATGTTCACCAGGTCTTCCTCGGTGAGCTTGTCGAGCGCCACGCGCACCGGCAGGCGGCCGATGAATTCGGGCTCCAGGCCGAAGGCGAGGAAGTCGCTCGTGCGCGCCTTGGCCAGGATGTTGCCTTCCTCCTCTTCGTCCGAGTTGGCGGCGTGGAAGCCGACCTTTCCCTCGTTGAGCCGCTTGCGCACGATGTCGCCGAGCTGGGTGAAGGCGCCGCTCACCACGAAGAGAATGTGGCGCGTGCTGATCGTCCGCTTGCGCTTGCCGCCGCCCTGGGACGCCTCCATCATTTCCTTGAACTGGGCGGTCATGTCCATGGGGCTCCGCCGCGGCACCTCGGTTTCCTCGAGCAGCTTGAGCAGGCCGGTCTGCACGCCGCGGCCGCTCACGTCGCGCGAGATCGCCTCTGCCGCCGCGGCGATCTTGTCGATCTCGTCGAGAAAGACGATGCCGTACTCGGCCAGTTCGACATTGCCGTCAGCCTGGCGCACCAGCTCGCGGACCAGGTCGTCCACATCGCCGCCCACGTAGCCTGTTTCGGAGAACTTGGTGATGTCGGCCTTGACGAAGGGCACGCCGATGAGCTGCGCCAGGATGCGCAGGATATAGGTCTTCCCCACACCGGTCGGGCCGAGGAGGATCACGTTCTGCTTGACATATTCCCGTTCGGGCCTGGGGTGCTCGAAGTCGCGGCGCACATGGTTGTAGTGGTCGCAGACCGCCACGGAGAGGATCTTCTTCGCCTCTTCCTGGCCGATCACGAACCGGTCGAGATGATTCTTGATCTCGATCGGCGTGAAGTCGAAGTCGAGCGCTTTCTGGAAAGCCTCCTCCTCGCGCTGGCGCTGTTCGTTGGCCTGATCGGGAGACGCCTGCGGGGGTTGGCCCATGGTGAAGATCCGTCCGCCGAGCCGATCCTTCAGCATCTTGAAGAAATCGTCATCGATCGGCGGCTGGGATTGCTCTTTTTCCTTTTCCGGGTCGTCGCCCGGCTTCTTCGGCTCTCTGGGATCGTCGGTCGTCATGGGAGAAAAGTTCCTTTAAATTGTCGGAGTTTCTATCAACCGATTAGCATTGCATAAAAACTCCGGCGATTCAATGGGGAGGCGCCGGCCATTGCCGCGGGCGCGCTTTTTTTCTTTTTTTCCGCAAAAAGAGAAGAGAAATCCATGGATACCCGATATTAACATCTGGTGAACTTCGTAATATGAGCACACGATTGTTGTTTGGACACAACAGATGAAAAAGAACGACTATTCCATAGATTTTGTCAAGAAGCTCGAGGCCGAGGCGGCTGGCGCCGGTGAATTGCGGCCTTTCAAACGGACCCGCTACGAGGTGGGGGACACGATCGAGGCGAACATCACGGGAGTGACCCCTGCCCATAAAGCCAGAGCGCGCTTCGAGATACTCAAGTTCGCCGGCGGTGGATTCGCCGGCCAGGTCTACCAGGTCAGGGTTGCTGAGCTTGATTGCTCAGACGGCCCCGTGGGCGGCCTCGAAAAGGACGGCACTTACGCGCTCAAGATCCTCATTCCGCCGTCGGGCTTCTCCAAGCTCTTTCGGAACTTTACCTACTGGCTCGCCTACCAGGGTCCCTTCTCGGCCCAGGTGAGCCCGGCCGCGTCGCGCGTGGGGGTTCTCTGGCAGAAGCTGATCCGCCGGGGCGCAAAAATCCGCCTCGGTACGGAGAGAGCCGTCGCTGACACGTACGCCACATTTTTCCACGACGACATGAAGTCCTTTGCCGAGATCAACGAGTGGGTGCCGGGCCGCACCTGGCTCTACGAGATCGACGACCAGCTCTTCGAGAGAAAGAAGTTCGATCTCGAAAATCCCGACGCGGTCATGGAAAAGACCGCCTCGCTCGAGTACCTGGGCAAGCGTCTCTTCATGCACCGGTTCGTGCGGCTCTTCCACGAGATGGGCGCGCCCGAGCTCGCGCGCCAGTACGAGTGGTGGACGTCGAAGAGCCAGCCCAACGCACTGAAACGGCTCGAATCGAATGATGATCCCGTGGACGGGCTCTGCGCCATCGACTTTCGCGCGGGCCTCGCTCTCTTGCCTTTCGTTCCCATGAGCCCGGGCGATTTCAAGCTGATCTCCGACGGATTCGGCCGCGGCAATGCGGTCCAGTTCGACCGGGGCGACCTGGAAAAGCTCGAGGCTTTCATGAACGAGCACAGCGCCGAGTTCGCCGATCTGCGTCCCGCACTCGAGGAACTCAAGCAGGCCGAGGAAGTCTACCGCGCTTCGCTGCCCGACCTCTCTCACCACGGCACGCGCGTCTTCTATGACGACACACTGCGCCCCCGGGTCGTCAACGGCCTCGTCGAGGGTTACCAGTGCAATGACATCATCGATGAGGAGTTCGGCAACACACTCCGCTCCTCGGGTCTCCGATTCACCTTCTTCTACCTGCTCGGCGTCTTGCCGATCCTCGGCACCCTGCTGCGCAAGCTCTGGGGCAACGGGCGCTACCGGGCCCACGTCGGCCTCATGCTGCGGAGCTGGACCTACTTTGCGGCTTCCTTCCGGGCGCGCATGTCGGAAACACTCATCAAGTGGTACAGGACCGGCCGGGTGGGTGAAAAGCGCGCTCTCGGTCTGCTCAAAAACCCGTGGTGGTTCGTGCCGCAAAGGTACACCCTCGGTTTTCTTCCGGCCAAGTGGCACCGTCGCATTGCCGAACCCCTTTTCTTGTGGCAGGGGATCCGGGACGGCGTGGTTTACGGGTGGCGCTTCTACCGCAATCCCGAGTTCCGCCAGGAGTGGCTCACCGATCAGATCACGGTGGCGCGCAACGAGGGCATGCTGTCCGCCGAGGAGGAGCAGCAGGCTCTCGAGTCGGCCAAGGATCCCTTCATCGCCAAGTACCTCTTCTGCGTGGCGGTTCACATCATGACCATTCCGGTCACCCAGATCGTCGCCGCAATCGTGGGGTGGTGGTTTGCAAAGGACGCGGACGGTGTCAAATCAGCCGCGATCTTTGGCGGCGTGATGATAGTCTTCCAGCTCATACCGATCTCGCCCGGCTCGGTCTTGCGCGGGCTCTTCGTGGTCTACCTCATGATCACCGAGCGTAACTGGCGCGACTACAAGGTGGCCTGCATGATCTCCTTCTGGAAGTACATCGGCTACCTCGGTTTCCCGATCCAGATGGCCACGCAGTTCCCCGTTCTGGCGCGTCTCACTGCCGGCCGGTGGGCGGGCAACATGGTGGGGATCATCCCCGTCTTCGGCGAGAAGGGCGCGCTCTTGGAGCACTGGGTGTTCGACCTCTTCTTCAACCTGCCCGTGTCGCTCGGCCGCCGCAGGCGCGAGAAGAAGGAACGGGCCCGGCTTGCGGCCGAGCAGGTTTCGCACTGAGACGACGACGCCTAGCCGGTCCGGCGAGCACCAACCTCGACGGCCGCGCGTTGCTACTCGATCGGTTTCAAGAGCACCGACTGAAGCCCCATCGATTTCCATCGCGGCTCCGATCTCGGCTGCACGATCAGGATATGCTCCCCCTCCGCGTCGAAGCTGATCTCTCCGAGGTGATCGGTCCGGTAGCGGCTCCACGATCCGGTCTCCGCGGTCGTGCCGCCGAGCTTTTTGCCGCCCACCTGCACATCGAAAGCGCTTCCGCCGCAATCGGTCGCGCAGGAGTAGGTCACGTGTACGGCAAATGATCCGGGCTTGCCAATCCTGAACCCCCAGCTCACCGAATCGCGGGGGTCTCCCCAGTAGCCGATCTGGTCCTTGCCGGCGCGGTGTTCGTAGGCGGGTGTCTCGCCGTGCAGCCGCGCCTCACAGGCGTGGAGGAGAAGGGAACCGTCTCCGCTCGGTCGGATGGTCGCGTCCATCTCGGGCTCGCCTTCGATGGTCAGGGCGATCACCGACACGGTGTCTTGCGGCAAGCGGGCGGGCAGGCCGATCGTAACACCCTGCTCTTCGTGGGTCACTAAGAGCGATCTCGCCTGAACGTCGCCCAGGAAGACCGCATCGATTACCTTGTTCTGCAAGCCGGGCAGCACGACCTGATCGCCAGGCCGCTCGTGAAGGTGC
This sequence comes from uncultured Phycisphaerales bacterium, assembly GCA_964464495.1. Lineage (GTDB taxonomy): Bacteria > Planctomycetota > B15-G4 > B15-G4 > CAYZWU01 > CAZUHB01. Next base: position 74,709 of record CAYXGI010000018.1, on the reverse strand, counting down.
ACGAAGATCCGGCCCGGCTTGCGCGTGCACGTACCCCACGCAAACCGCCGCGGCCAGAAGGGACTTTCGCGGCTGCCGTAGATCGCCTCGCCGTTGGTTTCGAGCCACGCGCCGATCTGGAGCAGCCTCTCCTGCATGATCACCGGAATCCGCCCGTCGGCGGTCGGTCCCACGTCGAGGAGAAAGTTGCCGCCGTTGCCGCAGATCTTGGACAGCATGCGGATGAGGTCGGCCTCGCTGTCGTAGTCGTAGATCGTCTCGTTCCGGTTGTAGCCGTAGCTGTGGCCGATGCCGCGATTCTCCTCCCAGGGATGGGTGGGCGGAAAGTTGCCCCCGCCATACTCGCTCGAATAGCAGTCGCCATGCTTCCGCCGCACCTGGCCCCAGCGGTCGTTGACCACCACGTAGTCGCCCACGGGGGACTCGTTGTAGAGCCAGGCGGCCAGTTCCTCGGACCGCCAGCGCTTGTGGTCCATGTCCCAGTCGCCGTCGAGAAAGATGATGTCCGGCTTGTAGCCGGTCACCACCTCCTTGAACTGGGGGTGGAACTTTTCCATCGCATAGCGGTCCCGGTCCTCGATCCAGAGAGGGTGGAACCACTCGTAGAGTGAGTAGTAGATCCCCATGCGGAGGCCGCGCGCCCGGCCCGCCGTGTTCAGTTCGCCGAGGAGATCGCGCATGGGACCTACCTCGGTGCTGTTCCACTGGTCGGTGCGCGTCGTGGCGTCGTAGGCCGAAGGGTAGAGGCAGAAACCGTCGTGGTAGTTGGCCGTGGTCACCACGTAGCGTGCGCCCGACTTGACGAAGAGGTCGGCCCAGAAATCAGGGTCCCACATCTCGGCCTTGAGGAGCGGCGCAAAGTCCTCGTAGGCGAAATCCTCGCCGTAGTTGCGCACGTGAAACTTCCACGTGTCGGAAGTTTTGTCCTCGAGCCTCCAGCGATACCACTCCGAATATCCGTGATCGACGTAGGCGGGTATCGAGTAAGGACCCCAGACCACGAAGATGCCGAACTTGGCCTCGTTGAACCAGGCCGGGATCGGGCGGCGGTCGAGAGAGTCCCAGGTGGGGGCGTATTTTTCTTCTGTCGCCTGGAGAGTCGCAACCAGCGCAAGAGTAAAAAGGACGAGCAGAACGGAGGACAGAAAACGTGAATCCATCGATTCTCTCCCGAATGCTGTGCCACGTGATCAACCACGAAACTGCAGGAGATTATGCCGCGCAGTGGAGCAACGCTCAACAGATCAAAAACTTCCTGACGAGTGACCTACGTGGGTCATGTTGAAACGCCCCACGTGGGGCGTTCTTGGAAGCGATATTGATGGTTGGTTCGGCATCGGATCAGGCGATGCGAAAAAAAACGGCCCTGTCCGACTCGATTCGGTCGGACAGGGCCGATGTTGTTTTAACGGGCTGATCTGCGCGGCTCGGTATGGATCATGCCGGCCACGGACCGCCGTGCTTCACGGACAGTTCTAGTACCGGTAATGATCGGGCTTGTAAGGCCCGTCAACGGGCACGCCGATGTACTCGGCCTGCTCGGGGCTCAGCTCGGTGAGCGTGGCGCCGAGCTTCTGGAGATGGAGCCGCGCCACCTTCTCGTCGAGGAGCTTGGTGAGCATGTAGACCGACTTGCCGTACTTCCCGGTGTCGCGCGTTTCCCAGAGGTCGACCTGGGCGATCACCTGGTTGGTGAAGCTCGCACTCATCACGAAGCTCGGGTGGCCGGTCGCGCAGCCGAGGTTCACGAGGCGTCCCTCGGCGAGGATTGTGATCACCCTGCCGTCGGGGAAGCGGACCTGGTCGACCTGGGGCTTGACCTCGACCCGCTCGAGGGCCGGATCCTCGAAGACCGGGTTGACCTGGATCTCTGAATCGAAGTGGCCGATGTTGCAGATGATCGCCTGGTCTTTCATCTTGTACATGTGCTCGCGAGTGATCACGTCGAAGTTGCCCGTGGCGGTGACGAAGATGTCGCCGTACTCGCAGGCCTCTTCCATGGTGACCACGGGGTAGCCCTCCATGCACGCCTGGAGCGCGTTTATCGGATCGATCTCGGTGATGTAGATCGTGGCGCCGAGTCCCCTGAATGCCTGCACGCACCCCTTGCCCACGTCGCCGTAACCGGCGACCACGCACTTCTTGCCGGCGATCATCACGTCGGTGGCGCGCTTGATCCCGTCCATGAGGCTCTCGCGACAGCCGTAAAGGTTGTCGAACTTGCTCTTCGTCACCGAGTCGTTCACGTTGATGGCGCTGAAGAGAAGCTCGCCTGTCTTGGCCATGTTGTAGAGGCGGTGCACGCCGGTGGTCGTCTCCTCGCTCACGCCGACGATCTCCTCGGCCATGGTGTGCCACCGTGCCGGGTCGCTTTCGAAGAGGTCATGGAGCAGGGTGTCGACCACCTTGATTTCCTCATTCTCGGTGCTGACCGGGGGAAGTTCCCCAGTCTCGGAGTGAGTGTTCTCGAGGGCGAAGCCGCGGTGGATGAGAAGCGTTGCATCGCCGCCATCGTCGACGATTATTGTCGGCCCCTTGCCCCCGGGGAAACTGAGAGCCTGGTTGGTGCACCACCAGTACTCCTCGAGGCTCTCGCCCTTCCAGGCGAAGACGGGCACGCCCGTCGTGGCGATCGCCGCGGCAGCGTGGTCCTGGGTCGAGAAGATATTGCAGCTCGCCCAGCGCACATCGGCGCCGAGCTCGATGAGCGTCTCGATGAGCACGGCGGTCTGGATCGTCATGTGGAGCGAGCCCATGATGCGCGCGCCGGCGAGCGGTTTCTTCCCGGCATACTCTTCGCGCACCGCCATGAGGCCGGGCATCTCCGACTCGGCGATCTCGATCTCCTTGCGTCCCCACTCGGCGAGGCTCAGGTCGGCGACCTTGTAATCCTGCGTGGCTGTTTGGTTGACTTTGACTGTCACAGTGCTTCTCCGATTCTGGTTGTGTTTGCCTGATCGGGCGCAGCGCGGTTTGCCGCGTCGGTCGCGGCGCGCTGCGCCGTGAAAACAAAGAGGTCGGGGCTCTCGAGCGCCGAACCCTTGGTCTGTTCCGCGGTCTGGAGGGGCCGCCAGGCGGCCTGGTCGAAGCCGGCGCTTTGCGCCTGCGTCACGAGCCACTCCGGTTCGAATCCCCACCAACGGTCTTGCATTTTTTCGTGAAATTCCTCGAGCTTGTGCGCCTGCTGCTCCACGACCAGCACCTTTCCGCCGGGCCGCACCACGCGGGCGATCTCGCCGAGCGCCTCGAGGGGCGACGGCACGTGGTGGAAGACGAGCACGGCGAGAGCGAGGTCGACTCCCTCGTCGTCGATCGGGAGTTGCGAGAGGTCGCCCTGCCTGAACTCCACGTTGCGCGCCGCCGACAGCTCGGGCCGCACCATGGCGACATCGAGCATCCGGTCGACCGGATCGACGGCGATCACCTTGTCGAAGGCGGCGGCGAGGGTGGGAAGCAGGTAGCCGGTGCCCGTGCCGATATCGGCCACGGTCCACGCCCTCGGCAGGAGCGCGCTGAGTGCCTCGAGGTGAAAGCTCTCGCCGTAATAGCCGACGCGCATCTGGTCCCACCTGTGGCCGACCTCGTCGAAAAAGCCGATCGTTCCCTCGGCGCGCTGGCGCAGGGCGCTGTCGAGGCGGCGCTTGACCTGGTTGGACATGGGCTGCTTGCCGGCCCAGTCGAGGAGCTCGGCGCGGAGCCCGTTCGATTCCGACTCGGCCCCACGGGGGGCTGCGGCGTAAAAGACCGCCGTACCGTCGCGGCGGTCGATGATCAGGCCCGATTCCTTCAAAACGCGCAGGTGGCGCGAAACCGTCGACTGGGGCTGGCGGAGCACATCGACGAGCTCGGTCACGCTCAGCTCGTGCTGCAAGAGGACCTGCAGCAGCCGCAGCCGCGTTCCGTCCGACATCGCCTTGAAGAGTAGCTCCGCTTGCATGAGTGTTCCTTTTGTTTAATCCTTTTATCCGAATAATAGGATAATCGATCGAATGGTCAAGAAAAAATCTTGATCAGAATTCGAGAAATGGCCGATAATTTTATAGGTATGATTTGTAAGATGCTTCTATTTAGTATGTTATGATAAATCTCTACTTTTCGCTCGGCAGGCCGGTTCTTCCTGTACGCGTCCAAGTCGAGGTCTTCGCCGATCAGCGCCGGGATGGAGCAGCGCGAAACGTTTTGGGCGAAATCATCGCTTGAACGGCCCGTGTTTTCGTACGACGGGACGGACTGTGAGTTTTACGCCCCGTCAAAGGGCGTCGCCGTCAGCAGCTTTGGTGAGGCGTTGCGTGCGGGCCGATTCATGAGACCCTCCTATGCGTTCCCACGGTGGAATTATTCCGGGAGCGGGCCGGCCGAAAATCAGTATAGTATTATTCATGGGATTGAAGCGCGGATAGTATCGGAGTTCAGGTGTATCGGGATCGCGAATCATGAGACCAACCAATATTTTTTCCGAAAAGATATCGGCAAAAACCAATTTATCTATTCTGCTCATCATCATCGTTGGCATTGCGCTGGTCGGTACTTCGATCGTTTTGTTGATGGACCGTGACGAACAAGACAGGCCTCTCACCGGAGAACTCCCGGGCGGGAAGCTGTCCGCGACGTCTGGTGATGCGATTCCGGAGGAGCCGGTTGTCGTTAACGAACCGATCGCCAAGACAAGGCAACCACTGGAGAGTTCCCACGAAACGGTCTACGCCGGTCTACTGAAGGAACGGGGTGTTCTTTTCGGTTTCACCCGCCATCCTGACGGCCGGCCCGTTTCAGGCGCGGCAGTCACGATCTTGCGCCAGTGGACGGGCTCGAATGTGCCGAAGCGCGACAATGAGACTCTCTTCACCGCAAAAAGCGCGGGCGACGGTTGGTTTCTTTTCAGAGGCCTCCCGAAGGGTGCCTATTCCCTGATCGCAAGAACCCACGAAATGGCCGGCTTTGCGTCTGCATCCATCAACGATGACTCGCCGCCGGCTCGTGGTATGAACCGCGAGCACGACCTGGTAATGAGGCCATGCGGTTCGATTTCAGGCCGGGTGTTCGGGCCGGGTTCGAATCCGCTGAAGGCGGCGTTGATCCGACCGGCTGAACCGTTCGCGAAGTACGCGTTGAACTCCAGCAACTGCTTGTCTCAATTCAGAGCACTGTCGGACGAATCGGGTTCGTTCTTGCTGGATCGGCTTCCCCAAGGGCGATACGGTCTCGTTATCACGGCGGAAGGCTGCGCTCCGCGGGTCTTGAATAATGTTTTGACTGGAACAAGAGACCTCGTGGTCCACCTTGGAGTGCCCGGCAGTATTTCCGGTCGAGCGATAATTGCCGGCAAACCAGCCGGCGGAATCACGATCACGGCCGAACCTGAAAATGCACGGAAATCCGTGATGGTGTTGGGTCTCACCGATGATGAAATTGATGACATCATTCCTCTTACTGCCAAGACAGGAAAGGACGGATTCTATCGTCTTTCACCGCTCGGAAAAGGTTCGTACTCGATCCGCGCTGTCTCGAGCGCCCATAGTGCCGTCGATTCAAGAATCGTTGGAATCAATCCGGGACAAGACCTGGAAGGAATCGATTTTGTCCTTCAACACCATGGATCGATTGCAGGGCGTGTCACAGGCTCCGACACGAAACAACCGCTCGACGGAGCCTGGATGATGGCATGCCGCTCCGAAATGTCCCCGTCCGGTGCTGACAGATGGTTTGCCGGAACGAACGAGGATGGCGGCTACCTGTTCGCCTCTCTGCCGGGAGGAAATTACGTTGTCGGAGTTGTCGAAGCCGCAGATCACGTCAACCAGTTCAGAGAAGGCCGCCGACTGATCGCGGTCGAACCGGGTGAGAAAACAGGAGGCGTCGACTTTTGCCTCGAGAAGGGCTTCTCGTTTCATGCCACGGTCACCACTGAATCGGGAGCACATCCGAGCGGCGTGAGATTTCGCATGTACAGCCGGTCGTTCGACGGCTTCAGCAACTATAGCAGTATTTTCAATCTTCCGGCCGAGATTGCCGGAGAAGGAGACGGACGGTTTCGGCTGAACGGTATCGCGCCGGGCGATTATCGTCTCTCCGCTTTTTGCAGAGGGTGGGTGAGTGCGGGCGCCGAGGTAAAGATCGTCTCGGGCCGGGAAACAGACGACGTCGAGATGGTTCTCGAGCCTGCCTTTGATATCTCGGGAAGGGTGGTCGACGCTGAGGGTAATGGGGTATCCGGCGCCCACGTATCCCTCACGGAGTGTTCGCTCCCACGTGATGTTGTCACGACTGAGACCGGTAAATTCACACTGTTCGACCTGGAACCGATCAGAGGCTATCTCCAAGTGCGCGCAACAGGCTTCAGAACCGCGTTCAGTGAAGAGATCGTTTTTCACCAGAGGACATGGAAGAGCCGCTCGTGGTCCTTGCCGCGGAAGGAAGAGCGTTCCTGTCCGGCGTTGTGGAGGATGACCAAGGGCGACCCGTGGTTGGCGCTGATGTGGAATGCTTGCAGCGGCACGAAGACAGTTGGCTGAGGAAGTCCTCCCGGACAGGACCTGAAGGTCTCTTCCGTGTCGAAGGCCTCTTCGATTGTGAAGCGAAAATTACCGTCGATTCATCGGTAGGTGCTCAGAATGAAGAAAAGCTCCGCGCCTGGCCCGGCGGCTCCGAGGTCAAGATCGTGCTCGATCGCTATGCGAGCGTCAAGGGATCCGTGGTTGATGCCACGGGGCATCCGGCTGATGCTTTCAGCGTGTATACCAAGACCAGGGCAACCACCAGTCCACCCGTGGATAAACAAGGTTTTTTGTCCAAGTACGATGATCTCCTGGAGGAAACGCGGCTGTTCACGGGCGGAGAATTTGAACTCAAGAAGGAGGTAGCCCCCGGAATCGTGGTGGTGGTCGTGGAAACAACAGAAGGCGAAAAGGTGGTGAGCGAACCGTTCAGAGTCGAACCGGGCGGCGAGAAGAGCGGCATTGAAATCACGCTGCCAGGCGCACGGATCGCGTTGAGGGGAAAGGTCCTGGACGGCGTCACCCGAAAACCGGTGCCTGGCGCGACCGTCTACGCGGACTTCCTGATCTCTTTCGACACCATGTCTTTTTCAGAACCGGACCATCGCACCACGACCGACGAGAATGGCGAATTCTTCTTCACCAGATTGAGTGAAGACAAGATCGAAGTGGCGGCTGACCACCCGGACTACAGCCCGGCAAAAATTCCGAGAATCGAGCTGAAATCCGGCCGCGCCTCCGAGGAAGTGGTCATACACCTCGAAAAAGGCGGAGCCGTCGAGGGACGAGTTCTGACCCAGGGTACGGATCCGGCCAACATCGTCGTGGAAGCAAAGAGCTTCGAGAGTGGAGCGGCGGGGACCTCCAAAACGGATAAGAATGGCTTTTATCGGATAGAAAACCTGTCTCCGGGCAAATGTGATATTTCGGCCAGGTGCATCGAGAGGGGAAGTCAGGCAGTCATCCTCTCTCGCAAAGTAATGGTCGAGTCGGGCAAAACGATTCAATGCGATCTCGTCCCGGGGGGGAGTATTATCGAGGGTACGGTGACTGCGGGCGGTGAACCCCAGGGTGGTATTCAAATCAGTCTGAGGCCGGAGAACATTCTCGAGGATGATGCGGGCGGCACACGGAGTTTCTTTGTCTTCGGAAGAACACAGTCAGACGGGTCGTACAAGATCGAGGGCCTTTACCCTGGCGAATATCGTATCGAGGTTGGAGTGCAAAGCCTTGATTTTGACTATGAACCAAAGGAAGGCGAAGTCGAACTCCGGATCACGAAGATCGTGACCATAGAACCGGGAGTGAATCATATGGATTTTACTTCGGGTGAGGCGGGTCTTGGCGAGATCCAAGGACATTTCTTTGAAAACGGTACACCCAGGGAGGGGATGTGGGTTCATCTGAGCGGTGGGTGGCCGAGTCCTTTCATGATCAAGACAAGAACTGACAGCGAGGGTTTTTACAAGTTTTCCAACGTACCGGCCGGAATGGTCTCTCTGGAGACTTCGCCAAAAGAGTGGACAAACTACGGGCATCCCTATGTTGCGATGAGTATCACCTTGAAAGCGGGGGAGACGGTCGTTCAGGACCTCCACCTTCGTTTCGGTACAGGCGTTATCGCGGGTAATGTGATAAGGGACGGCAAACCGGTAGAGTGGTGGGATGCCGTCGAGGTCAGTCGCGTTCCTGGTCCGGGCGAAACCGTCACGGGTATACGATGTCAATTGCGAAGAAGCGGGTTCCGCGCCGAGGGCCTTCTGCCCGGCCGCTACGACGTCGTGATATCGAAACCCCGATACATGAAGAAAAGCGTTGATGTGGCCGGCAACCAGGAGGTGCGCGTCGATTTCGACCTTTCCGAAGCAACATGCGTTCTCCAGGGCAGGGTGATCTGTCCCGATCTGGAAAACTTCGTGGTTTTCCTTTTTGCGCCGGATACCTTTTCGTGGAAAGAGGGTCAAGACGTTGCGGGTACCGTAGCACCAGAGGGGATGATCACTTACGGAACGGCCCCTTCCGAAGACGAGGGTCGATTCACCATCGAAGACCTCATGCCGGGGAAGTATGAACTGATAGCCATTCGTTTCGATAAAGGAAAGATCATCACGATCATCAAGGAGTCTGTCTCCCTCAATACAGGCGAGACAATGACCTTAGAGCTAAACGCCAATAATCAGTAGGCCCCATAAATTTTCAAAAAAACCGTACTTTTCAGCAATCCCTGACGCTGACCGTTTCATGGACAAAAAGAAGAAAGACCTGAACGCCGAGACCCACCTCCTGCTGAACCGCGCCCGGAAGGGCAGCGCCGACGCTTTCGAGGACCTCTACAGGCTCTATTCGGCCCGCCTTGCGGGTGCGGTGCGCAAGAGTCTCGGCAACAGACTGCGCGCGCGCATGGAAAATGAAGACCTCGTCCAGTCGGTGTGGAAGGACGTCCTGCCCGATCTCGACGCTTTCGAGTACCGCGGCCAGGATTCGTTCTTCCGCTGGCTGTGCGCGCGCATCGTTCGCAAGATTCAGGACAAGGGCCGCTACTATGGCCGCGAGAAACGGGACGCTGCCAGGGAACAACCGATCGACGGGGGCGCGTCGCCGCCTGGCGGCGGGCGTGTTCTGCCCGCTTCCGATCCCACGCCGAGCGAGGCCGCCATGCGGCACGAGAACGTGGAGAAGCTCATGGAGCTCCTCGATCATCTTCCAGACAACCAGCGCCAGACTCTTGTCTTCCGCCTGCGGGACAACAAGTCTTTCGAGGAGATCGCCGGCAAGCTCGGCCGGTCGGAGGGCGCCGTGCGGCAGCTCTACTACCGCGCCCTGCGGCGGATCGGCGAGCTCCAGGGCCGCGCCGACACTTCGGGGGACAAAAAATGAGAAGGCCTAACCATGACTGACAAAAACGACGCCAATCAGAGCGACGAATCGAAACGGATCTTCAGCGATTTTCTGACGAGGCGCGAATCGGGCGAGGATCTCACGCCCGAGGAACTGATGGCCCTCCACCCCGAACTCGAAGCCGACCTCCGCGCCCTCTTCGACGATGTGAAAGCCGCAGGCGATCCCGGCTCGAGCTCCGAGCGCTCCGCCGCACCGCGCGTGCTCGGTGATTTTCGTATCATCGGCGAAATCGGCTCGGGCGGCATGGGCACCGTCTACGAGGCGGAGCAGATCTCGCTCAAGCGCCGCGTGGCGCTCAAGGTGCTGCCCGCCCATCTCAGCATCTCGGCCGAAGCGGTGCTCAAGTTCCGCCGCGAAGCCGAGGCGGGCGGCCGCCAGAGCCATCCGGGCGTGGTGGCGATCCACGGCGTGGGCGAGGACGACGGCGTGCACTACATCGCCCAGGAACTGGTCGAGGGCGGCATCACCCTCGCCGACAACCTCGCCGAGATCAGGCAGAATCGTCCCCGTCCGGCCGGATACTTCCGCGAGGCGGCGGCGCTCATGGTCGAGGTGGCCGACGCCCTCCGGCACGCTCACCAGGCTGGGGTGATCCACCGCGACATCAAGCCGTCCAACATCCTCATCACCGCAGAGGGCCGGCCCAAGCTGACCGATTTCGGTCTCGCCAAGGTCGAGGATGCCCTCGCTCTGTCGCGCACCGGCGATTTTGCCGGCACCCCCTACTACATGTCGCCCGAGCAGGCCGCGAGCCGCAGGATGGGCATCGACAAGCGAACGGACATCTTCTCACTCGGCGTGACCTTTTACGAGCTCCTCGCTCTCGACCGGCCCTTCGAGGGCGACACGTCGCACGAGGTGCTGCGCAAGATCCTTCTCGACGAGCCGCGCGATCCGCGCAAACTCTGCGCCCGCGTTCCGCGCGACCTCGCCGTGATCTGCCTCAAGGCGATGGAAAAGAAACCCGAAGCCCGCTACACCTCGATGAAGGAATTCGGCAACGACCTGCGGCGCTGGCTGTCGGGCGATGTGATCCACGCACGGCCCGCCGGAAGGGGCGCACGCCTCTGGAAACGGATGAAGCGGAGCCCGGCGATCAGCGCCGCGATCAGTGTGGCCCTTCTGGCCACGGTCGTTCTCCTCTCTTACATCCTCTGGTCCTATCCGCAGATCCGAAGGGGAAAGCTCGAGGCCGAGGCCGCCGCCCAGCAGGCGCGCGCCGCCGAGATGGACGCTGTCGAGCAACGCGACGCCAGGCAGGCCGCGCTCGGTGATCTGGAGAAGGCGCTCGATCGTTCCGACGGCCTCCGTCTGGCGGCCCTCTCGGGAAGCCTCCGCGCGTCGTGCCCCGGCCTCGCGCTCAGCCTCGCTCTCGAGAGCGCGCGCCGCAGTCCGGGGCAGGCCGCCAACAACGCCGTGCTCGAGGCGCTCAAGACGAGCCACGAACTGCAGGTCGTGGTCAGTTACCTGTCGGTCCATTCCCTGAGTTTCAACCGGGATGCCACGCGCCTGCTCGTCGCGTCTGAAGAGAACAACGCCCGGATACACGACGTGGAAACGGGGGAGGAGCTCGCCAAATTCGTCGGCCACGACAGCCGGATCAACAGCGCCTTCTTCAACGGCGACGAGACGCGCGTGCTCACCGCGTCGGACGACGCCACGGCCCGCGTCTACGACGCATCGACGGGCGATGAATTGCTCCGTCTCGAGGGGCACAAGGGGAAGGTCGTCGGCGCCCGGTTCAGCCCGGATAACAGGCAGATCCTCACCTTGTCCGTCGACAGGTCGGTCCGGATCTGGGACGCCGCAACAGGGGAGCAGAAGGGCCGTCTTTTCGGATGGTTCGGCAACAGGGTCGACGATGCCCTCTTCAGTCCGGACAGCCTCAAGATCTTGACCCGCTACAATGACACGAAAGCGGTCCGCCTCTGGGATATCGCATCGGGCGAAGCGGTCTTCACCTTCAGGGAAAGGCTTTCGACGATCAGCCATATCGGGTTCAGCCCAGACGGCGGCGAGGTCCTGATCTCCCTGAGTAGTGGCACGGTGCTCCTTGTCGATGCATCGACGGGCAAGGAGACCGCCCGTCTCGAGGGGCACAGAGATCGGGTGAACCATGCCGCCTACAGTCCCGATGGACGGTTGATCGTGACCGCGTCGATGGACAAGACCGCCCGCGTCTGGGAGAGGGATGTGTGCAGCCTGGAGCAGATCTTCACCGGCCACAGGGAGCGGGTCTCCTTTGCCACGTTCAGTCCCGACGGCCGGACGGTACTCACCTTTTCCGACATGGATCTCTCCGCGCGCCTGTGGGATGTGGAGACCGGGGCGGAGGAGGCCGTCTTCGACGGACACGAGGCGGGGATCAAGTGCGCCGTCTTCAGCGCCGACAGTCAAAAAGTCGCCACCGCGTCGAAGGACCAGACCGTCCGTATCTGGAACGTGTCGAAGCCGGCCCTGACCCGCCAGATCGGCACGGCCGACGATCGGTTCGAAGCGGCGCGATTCAGCCCCGACGGCCGATGGCTCGTTGCCGTGGGCAAAGGCGGGGGACGGTCGCTGCTCTGCGACGCCGAGACGGGCGAAGTCATCTCCCTGTTTCCCTCGACCGACGACGGCTACACGCGGGCGAGCCGCGATTCGAAAGAGGCGGCCAAGATCGAGCTCACTGCGGTTAAGGCCGATGGCGCCGTGGTGCATGAGCAGACGGTGGCGGCGGGCGGTGTGACCTCGGCGAGCTTCAGCCCGGACTCGAGCCGGCTCTTCATCACCTTCGATGGGAATCGGCTGGCCAGAATCATCGATCTCCCTTCAGGAGCGGTGTGCGCCGAACTCGAGGAATCGGCCTGGATCGGCGGCATCAACTCGGGAAAGTTCAGCCCTGACGGCAGATACCTGGCCATCGCGTCCCACAGCCGGATCGCGCGGATTCTCGACGCGGCCACCGGGGACGAACTGCTCCTTCTGTCGGGCCACGAGCCGGTCATCCTGAATCTCTTCAACTCGTTCAAGGTCTCTTACAGTCCCGACGGCCGGCGGGTGCTGACCTCGTCGAGCGATGGCGCCGCCCGGATCTGGGATGCCGTCTCGGGTGAGGAACTCCTCTCGATCGAGAACGTGACAGGACCGATCGCTTCGTCCTTTTTCAGCCCCGACGGCACGATGTTCATCACTGTCGCGCTTTTTGGTCTCACCACCAACGCCTGGGACGCGACCACGGGAGAGGAACTCTACTCGGTCTTCGGAAACAACGGCGCCGATCCCTTCAGCCCCGACGGTAGACTGATCGCGGCCGCGTTCCCTTTCAGCCATCCGATTCAGATCAGGGACGCCGCAACGGGCGCGGTGCGCCAGAGCCTCTGGGGTCACACGGACAGGGTTCACACCAGTCTCTTCAGCCCCGACGGAAAAAGCCTCGTCACCGCGTCGCAGGACGGGACCGCCCGGATCTGGGATCTCGACGCGGGGAGCGAGATCCTCACCATCAGGGCGACGGGCGCGGGCATGAAAAGCGCGGCCTTCAGCCCTGACGGCCGGAGCGTGGTCACCGTGACCAGCGACGGGGTGGTCACACTCTGGCCCGTCGATCCTCTCTCCGTCGCCGCCCACGGTGCACAGAGACAGCTCACCCTCATGGAGAGGCGCAAGTACCATGTCTGGAGCGAGAGCGATGAGAAGAGCCTCGATCTGATCGACCGTCTCTTCAGGGAGCTGGCCACGACGGACGATCTGGTCGACGCCATCGAAAAGGATGAGAATCTCACCGACCAGGTGCGTTCGCTGGCGCTCTACATGGCGCGCTCCCGCCTCTGGAAGGACGAGGATATCCGCGAAAAGCAGGAGAGGATCGAACCGGGCGACCTCTTTCCGATCAAGTGATCGGCCGCGGCGCTCGGTGCCCTGTCGAAGGTCACTTCTTCCAGTCGAACTTGGCCGGATCGTAGGGGACTTCTTTTTTGGGGTACTTTTTCAGGAGCCCCTCGGCGCGCAGGGTGAGGGTGTCCTTCTCCTCGGCGAGATCATCAGGATCGAACTCGACGATCTCGTGGGGGATCACGCCGATCCCCTCGATGCCGCGCCCCTTGTTGAAGCGCGACTTGTTCGACCGGATCGACACGTAGAGCTGGAAGAGTCCCGACGGCAGATCGATGGTCGTCTTGCTCGACGACATGCCCGCCGTGGGGCTCTCGCCGATCATGTAACCGCGGCCGTCCTCCTTGAAGATTCCCGCCCCTGTCTCGCCGGCGCTCACCGTCAGAGCCGAGACGATCACCACGATCGGCCCGCCGTACTGGGCGGGCCCGGCGCTCTTGTAGGTCTTGCCGAAGGCGAGCGTCTTGCCTTCCGGTACGAAACGGCCCATGTACCCGTCGTGGTCGAATCCCCCTCCCGAATTGCCGCGATAGTCGAGGATCAGGCCGGGCACGTTGCCGAGCGCGCCGAGGGCCTCGTCCATCTGCTCGGGAAGGTCGCCGGGCGAACGGCGCACGTGGATGTAGCCCCACCCCGCCTCCGTTGTGGTATAGCGCAGGTCTTTGGTCGTCTTGACCTCGCCGGGATAAAAAGCGGGACCATTGGGAACGACGCTCGCCTTGTTGTAGGTGACGGTCCGTTTCTTTTTCTTGCCCCTCAGATCCTTGACCTCGAGCTCGAGGCGCGAACCGGAGGGCAGGGCGAGACCGCGGTGAAGGGTGTAGAAATAGGCGTGTTGGTCGGTCGAGAAGCTCCGCGTGTCGGAGAGCTCGACCGTCTTGGCATCGAGCCACTTGAGCGCCGGCTTGCCGTCGATCTTGACGATCTGCATGCCCGGCTTGATCCCCGAACCCGCCGCCGACGACCAGGCGTTCTTGACGTAGATCTTCTTGCCCACGCGGCAGAGGAACATGCCCGGACCGACGCGCCGCCCCGCGCCGTCGTCGGGCCACTTGACCTCCTTGCCCTTTTCGAGGGGATTGACCCGGGCATGGCCGTCCTCGATCCGCGCCAGCAGCCGCACGAGAAGGACGAGATGGTCCGAGTCGGTCTCCACCTTCTTCGCGTCCTTGAGAAACGCCTTGGAGACTTTTTTCCAGTCAATCTCCTTGAGCTTGAAAAAGTGGCCGCATTTTTTTTCGAGCTCTTCGAGCGCGAAGCGGATGTCGGCTTCGTAGTCGACGTCGCCGCCGCGCGCGGGCGTCGGCCCACACAGAAACAGGGCCAGGAGGAGCTGAAGGAGGAGTGCTTTTCTCAGCGGGAGGATCGACATTTTCGCAAATCCCAAGGAATGAGTGTCCTGCAGTTAACGATCGCGCGAGGTATTTAATAGCCCGCTCCGGAGGGCCGGCACCCCCTGTCGTGCCGAGAGAATCTCTTCGAGCACCGCCTCGAGCGGCGTGGCCGGAACGCGGCCGATCAGACTTTCGAGAAGGCGCGTGTCGGGTTTGCGGCAGCGCGTGTCCTCGTAGCCGGGCCCATAGGCCTTTCGATAGGGAATGAACCTGATCGACGAACGGCTGCGCGCGAGGCCCACCACCATGGCGGCCAGATCGCGGATGGCGATCTCCCTGCTGGCGCCCACATTGACGATCCGTCCCAGCGCGGCGGGCTCCTCGAGCAGAGCCCGCAGGCAGGCGACCATGTCGCCCACGTAGGTGAAACACCGCGTCTGGCAGCCGTCGCCGAAGACGGTGATCGCCTCGCCGCGGAGAGCCTGGTCGACGAAACGGGGCACCACCATGCCGTAATCGCCCGACTGGTCGGGACCGATCGTGTTGAAGAGACGGGTTGCGACGACCTCGAGCCCTGATTCCTCGCCAAAGTGGAGAGCCTGCGATTCGTTGGCCAGCTTGGAGCGGGCATACGACCAGCGGCTGGCGCACAGCTCCGCGGGCGTGAGCGCCTCGTCTTCCCGGAGCGCCCTGTCGCGGCAGGGGCTTCCCGGTCCGTAGACCTCGCTCGACGAGGCGATGAGGATTTTTTTGCCGTGCAGCGCCGCGGCCGCGAGGACTGATTCGGCTCCGTCCCTGTTTTCCTCGTAGACACCGGTCGGATCGGCCATGACCTTCATCACACCGACCACGGCGGCGAGGTGGAAGACGCGATCGGCCGACGAAACGAGTCGATCGACGACGGCGATGTCGCACACCGAGCCCCGCACGAAGTCGAACCGCTCCCTGTCGCAAAGATCGGCGATGTTCTCGAACCGTCCCGTGGAGAGGTCGTCGAGCACAACGACATCGTGCCCGTCGTTGACCAGAGTCCGGGCGAGGTGCGATCCGATAAAGCCCGCGCCGCCTGTCACAACGTATCTCATGAGCGCCAATCCTCCGAAATTGTGACTCCCATCACAAGAGGGATCTTCCCGGAAAAGAAGATTGCCTCCCGTGGCGAGGATAAGTAGTTTTACAGCGCAACGAGATTCATCTGCACAAAGTGCAGGCCGCCCTTCGATTCGATGGAGGAAAAGATGGTCACCACGCGCGATCTCTTCGACTTTGCCGGGACGTTCATGGAGCAGGAATTCACTACCGCCGAGCGGCCCTGGGACATTCTCGGCCGGATCAAGGCCTTTCTCGAAGAGCATCTGAAGCCGGAGATCAGAGGCACGGTGCATCCCACGGCGGTCGTCGAGCCCGATGTGTTCCTCGACGAGGGCGTCACCGTCGAGCCGGGCGCGTTCATCCAGGGGCCGACGTGGATCGGCAAGGGAAGTTCAGTGCGTCAGGGGGCTTACATCCGCGGCAAAACGGTGGTCGGCGCCGACTGCATTGTGGGCCACGCCACGGAGGTCAAGAACGCCGTCTTTCTCGATGGCGCCAAGGCGGGCCATTTCGCCTACGTGGGCGACAGCATCCTCGGCAAGGGGGTGAACCTCGGGGCGGGCACCAAGCTGGCCAATTTCAAGCTCGATGCGGGCAACGTGATCCTCCGCGTTCACGGACAGCGGGTCGATACGGGACTCCGGAAGTTCGGCGCACTGCTCGGCGATGGCGTGCAGACGGGCTGCAACTCGGTGACCTCGCCCGGGTGCGTGGTCGGGCCGGAGTGCTGGATCTACGCCAACACCACCGTGCCGAACGGCATCTACGAGGGGCATCAGATTCTTTGCGGCGAGGGCCGGCGCATCACCTCCCGCCGGCGCCGGTAGCCGAAGAGCCGGCAATATCGAGTCGGTGGAGGAGCTCGATTCTCAGTTAGAAGAACGTCCACCCCACGGCCACTCCGACCAGGCCGGCGCAGAGGGCCAGACAGAGTGCTCCCGCGGCGCCGAGCCCGCCACGCGCCGCGAGCATCGTCCCGAAATCGACCTCGCGCACCCGGCGGTTTTCCATGTCGACCAGAAGGCCCCCGTCGCATCCGAAGGCGAGGCAGTACTCGAGAAGCTGCCGCCGCACTTCGGCGCGGCCCGGGCTCTCGACGGCCGCGCCCGACTTCGAATCGGCGGCGAAGAGCCGTCCCCCCTTGCGGGCGATGAAGTCGACGTGGATCGTGCTCCGTGTCTCGGCGCCGTCGATCCGAAGGCGGATCTCGGCCGGCACCTGTTCGCCCAGCACGCTGTAACCCTTTGCCGAAAGGAGCCTGGCCGCCTGCCCCTCGAGCTTCTTTCCGCGCCGCGAGCGCCGGGCGATCCGTCCCACGGCCACGATCGCGCGCACCTTGAGAAAGACGAGACCGCCGATGAGCGCTGCCGCGAGGAGCACGCCAGCGGCGATGAGCGGCCCCCGTGGCCCCTGGAGGATTTCCACGATTTTATCCATGCTGCCTTCCGCTCTGTTTGTTAGCCTCTGGTCGAAGCAACCAGCGTGCGCCGACGCACGACACCATATCCGCTCTTCGGCTTCTTGAGGAAAGGAAACCGATGCAGGAAGAAAGAAAAATGGCTCTCTTCTTTGATTTCGAGAACATCGTGATCGGAATCGAAGAAGCCAAGCATGGTAAATTCGAACTCGGCTTGACCCTTCAGCGGCTTCTCGAAAAGGGAAAGATCCTCTACAAGCGCGCCTACGCCAACTGGGACCGCTACTCCAAGTACAGGCGTCTCTTTCACGACGCGTCGATCGAGCTCTTCGACATCCCCAAGAGCACGCGGAGCGGCAAGAACGCCGCCGACATTCAGATGGTGGTCGACGCCCTCGAGCTCTCCTACTCGAAGGATCACATCGACGTCTTCGTCCTCGCCTCGGGCGACTCCGACTTCTCGCCCCTCGTGTCCAAGCTCCGCGAGAACGACAAGTACGTGATCGGTTTCGGCGTGAAGAACTCCGTCTCCCAGCTTCTCGTGTCGAACTGCGACGAGTTCATCTACTACGAGGACATCGTCCGGCCGCGGCGCAAGAAGGCGGTGCGCAAGCGCGGTCTCTCGGCCAAGAAGCAGGAGCTCTACGACCTGCTCATGGAATCGATCTCCGCCCTCATGCGCGAGAACTACGATGTGATCTGGGGATCGATGGTCAAGCAGACCATGAAACGCAAGATGCCCTCCTTCGACGAGCACTACTACGGCTTCAGCATGTTTTCCGATGTGCTCAAGGATGCATCGCAAGCGGGATTGATCGAAGTGGAAAAGGATCATCGGAGCGGGACGCTCATCGTGACGAACATGAAGGAATGATCGATCAATTGAAGTGAGCGGCGGCTCTGATCTTGTACCGCATGTTGGCCGCCTTGTTCACGAGAAGAGTCACTCCCTCGGAGATCTTCTTCCGCGCACGGCAGATCACCATCTTGAAGTTGTCGTACTTGAGCCCGAGCTCGGCGGCCGCGTCTGCATAGGGCTTGCCGCGGACCTCCACGAGGTGGAGGGCGTCCTTCTCCTTCTCTGTCAGGCGCATCCTGTAGGCGTTGAGGTAGAGCATGAGCGAGAGGGAGTAGAGCCGCTTGAGCTGCTCGATGTCCTCGGTGTTGATCATCTCGCCCAGGGGCGGACGGGCGTTGAGGTCTGCCTGGGTTTCGGCGATCGATTCGAGGTCGACCGTCTTCATGCCGAGCTTCTTGATCTTCCGCCTGATCGTGTTGAGGATGATCGAATAGCTCCAGTTGTAAAAGCTGCGATCATGGTCGGCGCGAAACTTCGACGGATAGCGGTAGATCAGGAGAAACACGTCCTGAAGCACGTCGGACGGGCTGATCTGGTAGAGAAATCCGTTGAGCCTCCGCGTGATGATATTGACGAAATGCTTGCTGTTGAGCTCGTACAGGGCCGAGTAGGCGTCCACATCACCGGTGTTGCGGAACTCTTCCATGAGCTTGTTGTTGGTCTGCTGGTGGTTGATCTCCCCGCGTTCCCAGGACTCGACGATCTCGCCCGCTGCCGTGCCCGGACGCGGCCGCCGCGAGAAGCGGAACTCGAAGGGCGAGGTGAGCGGCTTCCGGCCTCTCTTCGCTGGTCTTGATTTTTCGGCTGCGTTTATCATTTTGATCTCCTCCTGTTCGAGAAGGGCTCTTCTCTTCAGGAAGCCGTTTGTCATTGATCCAACCTTCCACCCCCCTAAGTCACTTTTGGAAAGAAACCGAACATCGCCGCCGCTGATTTTTTGGCGCAAACCCGGGCCGGTGAGGAGTAAGGTGGTTGTTAGGGATTTGATTTCAGTGTGTTATGAAGTCTCGCGTGGAGTGTATTTTTTTCTTCTTCCTTGGCGACCTTTGCGCCTTTGTGAGAAACTTTTTTTTCTCTCGCCAAGCCGCAAAGACCGCCAAGAAAAGAAATTAACTAGGTATAAAGAAAAAAAGTGGAGAGCTTGGCTGGGCTGGGTAGAGCCGATCAGCGGCGGCGGGCGACGAGGCGGAATCCGAGGTTGTGGGCTGTGCTGTCCGATTTTACGCTGTCGCGCGACGCGGCGTGGAAGAGCGACTCCCTGACACCGTCGTAGGCGCCGCCCCGGATCGAGTAAATCGGGTACTCGGACGAGGTTCGGTCCTCGTTCCATTCGATCACGCTTCCGGCGAGATCGCGCACGCCATAAGGGCTCTCGTCGATCGGAAACCTCAGACCCCGCTCGAGCAGTCTCAGTTCGTCGGAGTCAGAGACCGCTTCGGGGTGGGAGAAGAAGGTCTTGCAGAAGGTGAAATCGAACCGATTCCCCCAGGGAAAGGGGCGTTCGTCAGCGCCGCGTGCGGCTTTTTCCCACTCGGCCTGGGTGGGGAGGTCGTAGATCCACTCCTCGTCCGCCCGGCGCGCGCCTTGGTTTTTCCATTCGATGAAGTCGGTCACGTCCTGACGCGACACTCCGACCACCGGCGTCTCGAGATCGCGCCAGTAGAGCGATGTGAGCGACTTGGTCTCGGGATCGCGCACGGCCAGATACTGCACATCGTCTCTGTCCGGCGCCGCCTCGCGTGACGGGGGCATCTGCCGCGGCATGTAAGTGCCGGGATCGGTGATCGCTCCGGCGGCGTGGCGATCGGCGACGAACTCGAACCACTCGCCCAGGGTCGTCTCCCGCCTCGCCATCCAGAATTCCTTGACCTCGCGCCGCGTGCGGTCCTCGGGCCAGAGCGCGGTGCGGTCGCCGCCGCTGTAGAAGTGTCCTTCCGCGACGCGCACGAATCCGGGCGGCGACGTCCCCTCCGGGAGAAGCTCCGCCTCGAGGTGAATCGGTTTCCGCCGATCGAGGACCACGGGCAGCCTGAGGTCGTTCATGCCGCTTTTTCTCACGAGAATGAGGCACGAGCCGGGCGTGCACTCGATCGACGACAGGGGCAGGGTTCCCAGTAAATTTCGCTCGGAGCAGTAGAGCGGATAGGCGGTGATCGCGCCGCGAATGCTTGCCACCTCGCCCTCTTTGATGACCGCCTCGACCTCTTTGCCGTTGCGCACGGCGCGCACCGTGATGGTTCGGGGCGCAGGCGTTTCAGCCAGAAGCGTTACGCCCGAGACAGCGCGGATTCCGCTGCGGTCGGTGAGCGATTCGCCCGAACCGTTCGCCAGGACGGATATTTTTTTGTCCCGTGACGCGATCATGATCCAGGGCGGCGCGTCGGGGCGGAAGCGGTCCCAGGTGAAGGCGCTGAGCGGCTCCCCGTCGTTGACCGATGAGATTCGCTGGAAGGGCTCGACATTGTAACTCGCCGCGGCGCTTCCGAGCGCCACGCTCGCCACGAAGAGCCCGTCGCCCGCTGTCTGTCCGTCGATCGCCACGATCAGATCTCCCGGCCTCAGATCGGTGATGCCGCCGCTCCGCACCTCGATGCATTGATCGCCCGCATAGAATCCCCGCGCCACCGGCACGTGCTCGTCCTTGACCTCGCTCAGGCTCGGAACGGGAACGAGCCGGTCGACGCCCGCGTTGGGGCTGACCTTGACATGGCTGTCGTACCGGAAGAGATAGACGCGCCCGCCCGCGGGCCCGTCGATGGTGAGCGTGGCAAGCCCCTCGAGCGTGGCCGCGTAACGGCCCTTGGTGTCGTATCGCCTCACGAGCGACGCGTAGTGTTCCATGCCGAAAGTGTTGCCCCCGTCGAGCTCCTCCTCCCAGCGATCCACGAAATGGGCTGCGAAGCCGGCAAAAACAGCCGGGCACTCGTACTCGCCCGCGGCCTCCGACTGCGCGCGCGCCGTGTTCAGGGCGTAGATGATGTTTTCCTTGCTGTCGGCAAGCTTCAGCTCGAGCCGCTTGAGGCGGTGGCGCAGCTCCTGCGCCTTGATCCTCTCCTTCTCCGTGGTGAAGCTGCTGTCGATTCTCTGCTGCAGCGCGGCCAGCTGCCTGTCGAGGCTGGTCCACTCCGTGGTCAGTGTCTTGTAGTCCTCGCCGAGGCGGTGCGCGTGCTCGAGCTCGCGCTCGCAGCTCAGCATGGCGATCTCCTTGCGTAGCGCGTCGACCTCGGGGTGTAAATCGTCGAGCGACAGGAGACGGTCGAAATGGGCGCCGGCGTCTTCGAGTGCGTGCGCGTCGATCGCCGACCGCGTGAAGCCGATCACCTCCTCCACCTGCCGCTCCAGATCTCTCTGCTTCTCGAACACGTCCCACTGGACCTTGGCCATGTACCCGGCCAGGATCAGCACGGCGATGAACGCCACGCCGAGGGCGGCGGCCACCATCCGCTGCCGCCGGATGAGCTTGATAGTGTTCCGGAAGAAGCCGGTGGGCCGCGCCTTGATCGGCCGGAACTCGAGAAACGCCCTCAGGTCCTCGGCCAGCGCGCGCGCGTTCGAATAGCGATGGTCGGGATCCTTCTCGAGGCACTTGAAGACGATCGTCTCCAGTTCCTTGGGCACGCCGGGATTGTGCACGCCCGGCGGCCGCGGGTTCTTGACGAGGATCTGGTTGAAGACCTGCTGCGGCGTTTCACCCGCGAAGGGCACGGTGAGACAGAGCAGCTCGTAGAGCGTGACGCCGAGCGAAAAGATATCGGCCCGTTTGCTCAGCCCCACGCGCTTGCCGGCGAGCTGTTCGGGTGCCGCGTAGAAAGGCGTACCCACGAGCTCGCCCGTTTTGGTGAGGGCCGCCGTGCCGAGTTCGCGCGCCAGGCCGAAGTCGGAGAGCCGGCAGTGGCCGTGGATGTCGATGAGCACATTCGACGGTTTCACGTCGCGGTGGAGCACACCCTGCGCATGGGCGTGGTCGAGCGCCTCGGCAAGATGAATCACGAACCGGCAGGCCACGGCCACGTAGGGCCGGGTGAAGATCTCCGGCTCCGGTTTGCGCGCATTGGGACTGACCACCGGCGCCGTCGTTTCTTCCACGAAGGGCTTCATGTACTCGGGGATGTTCTCCTCGAGGAAGTCCTTGACCATCTGTCCCGTGATCGCCGTCGGATCCTTGCCCTTGAACGAGGTGAGGAGCTCGTCCATCTGCACACCGCAGACGAGTTCCATGGCGAAGTAGGGGATGCCCTCCACGTCGCCGGCGGTCAGAATGGAAACGATGTGCTGGTGGTTGAGCCTCCCCAGGGCCGACACCTCGCGCCGGAATCTCTCGCGCGCCGTGGGGCTCTTGTGCCGCAGCGGCGAGAGGAGCTTGAGCGCCACGAGCCGGTCGGTCACCTCCTGCCGCGCGAGGAAGACGACGCCCATCGTGCCCCGGCCGATCTCCTTGAGCAGGGTGAATTCGCCGATGCGGCGGCCGAACTCCTCGCCCCGGTCGTCGCGGAAGGCGAAGAAGAGCTCGGGATTCTGGGCCACCGAGGCGACGGCGTCGTCTTCGCCCGGTTCGGGATCTTCCTTGAAGACCGACCGCGCCTCTTCCCAGGTCCAGAACCTCTCCCAGAGCGCATCCTCGATGTCGCTGTGCGGGCTGAAGTAGGCCTTGAGGTCGAGCGCCTCGCCCCGCTCGAGGCGGTCGAGATACTCGCGGAAGATCTTTTCGACTCGTTCTTGTTTGTCCATCTTCATGGGCGCCGTCGATCAGGGCGGCTCTTCTTCCTTCTTCGTCTCCATGATCGCCTTGACGAGCGCTTCCTTGGCGCGCACCACGCGCATCCGGGCCGTATCAGGCTCCACGCCGAGGGCCTCGCCGATCTCCTGATGGGAGAGCCCCAGATACTCACGCATCTCTAGGATCTCCTTTTTGTCAGGTGACAGTTTATCAAGCGCGCGCCGGACGCGCACCTTGCGTTCGTTCATCTGGGCGAGCCGGCTCGACGTCATCGAGTCCTTGGGGTAAGCGGCCGAGTCGCTGACATCGCCTGTCTTGAGAAAGCCGGGGAGCTTGCCGCCGCCCCTTTTCTTGGCCGAGTAGAAGCGCGCATCAGTGCGGAGCCGCGACCGGATCAGGCTGTAGAGCCAGTACTTGAATGACCCTTCCCCCTGCCACCGGAATGTGGGAAAGAGGCGGAGCGCCTCCTCGAGAGTTCCCTGAACCACGTCGTAGGAATCGACGAACCGCCGCAGGCGCAACCCCATCTTGCGGCGCACCGCCTGGAGTACCTGGGGCCAGTAGAAGCTGAAGAGCTCGTTGAGCGCTGTGCGATCGCCGTTCTGCGCTTGCTGGACCAGGCCTTGCGTCAGCTTTTCGTCCGGTTCTTTCATGGTGCCTGCGTTAATTCGAAAAAGAAGCATTCTATTCTAACCTGCAAACTCGGCTTACTTCTACTGTAACACTTTAGCCGAGTGAAGCTGAATAGGCACCTGAGGTGTACCAGGGCCGATTAGGATAGAAGATTATCCGAGCGGGCGTACGCTCAGTTGCAACTCGTTCCGCTTTGCGCTTTTGATCATAGCGCTAACGGCCACAGGGTACCGGATCAGAACGAAGGCTCCACCTCGAGATCAGCCGAACGCTCTTCGCCCGGTGCGATCTCAAGGTCGAGCACACCCTCGTACCCGCCGACGGGGTTTGAAAGCCGGTAACGGCCTCCGGCGAGACCGGTGATCGTGAATCGTCCGTCTTTCCCGGCGAAGACAGCACGGGATTCTCCCTCCACCACCTCCCCCCCTCGCCAAGCCTGGCGCAGAGCACAGGGCAGTTGGGAACAACGTCGCCGGTTCGGAGATTGATCACCCGGCCCATGATGAGGGCGCCTCTCGAAAGTCTTATGTCCTGCACCGTGGTGACCGATCCCTCGGTCACCTTTACCGGTTCGCGCATCTCCCTGGCGTAGCTTCCTCCCGAGGCGACGAGGCGGTACGCGCCATCCTTGAGAAAACGGATCTCGAACCGGCCGTCACTGCCGGTGCGGACCGGCCCGATTCCTTTCAGGGAAAGAGAGGTGCTCTTTTCATCGCCGTCGCCTGAGGACGACATGCTGACGCTCGCCGAGACCAACTTTATTTTGATCTTGCCCCCCCCGGCCGGCCTCTTTATCGAGATCGTGATCCCCGCCACGGGCGCGCCCGTTTCAGCGTCGACCACGCGGCCGGTGACGCGCCCAGTGGGGAGCTCGAAATCAAGGACTGTCCGGCCCTCAGGATAGAGGGTGACCGATTTTTCGATGGTGTCGGGCAGATCCCCCAGATCGAGGCTGATCGTGTACTCCCCGCTCCTCACGTCCTTCATCACGTAGCGGCCGTCGACACCGGAACGGCACGATTTGACGGGCATGAGTGCCGATTCGTCCCTTGTCAGGAGCCGGACCTCGATTCCGGGGACACCGCGTCCCGCCTCGGTGACCGAACCGGAGATGGTGCCGGGCGGAATGTCGTAAAGGTCGAGCCGGACCGTGTCGCCCTCTCCGACCAGAACGCGGGTGCTCGTGGCGCTCTCATCCTCCCCCGGATTCAAAACAGAGTCCATCATGGAGATCGATTCTTTCAAAGCGAGCGAGATGGAGTATTCCCCCGGCCGGAGCGCGTTGAACGAGTAATTTCCGTCGGAATCGGACGTGACATTCTTGTCACCCAAAGCGCCCCCGCCCTGTTTGAACGCACGGACCCGCGCGCCCGGCATGGGGCGGCCGTCCCGGCCGAAGACCGTCCCCTCCACAATGCCGCCCAGGCACATCTCGAGGACGATACCGCTCTTCGAGTCTCCCGAGGAGACGAAGAGGTCGACCGGCTCCGGTCCCAGGTAATCGTCGTGATAAGCCTCCAGGATGTAGTCGCCTTCGGGCACGCCTCCGATCAGGAACTCCCCTGCCGATCTGCTCCGCGTTCGGCCCGTCCAGGACGGCTTTCGGAGGGACTCCTCGTCGTCTCCGATAATGAGCTTTCTGACAAGCCCGTCTATGTCTTCGTTTTTTCCCGGCTCATGAAGGACGACCGTCCCCCCGGAAAGGGGCTCCCCGTCGGGAGAAAGCACTGTTCCGGCCACCGCCCCCTCGGGATCGAGCTCGAAGTCGATCGGCTCCTTCGCCTCCGGCGCGCTGGTGATGGCGCCGACGTGCAGGTCGGCGTAACCGGGCGCCGTGATCTGGAACCGAACCGACGTTTCGCCCACGCCTTCGACGAAGAACGCACCGCGGGGATCGGCGCCACTCCCGATCCGGACCGCCGCTTCCCCGCCCGTGAGGACGAGGCCGGCGAATTTTCTCGGCCCCGACGCCTGTCTCAAGACCTTCAGCTTGAACGTCTCCAGGCCCTCTCCTGTCTTCGAATCAAGAATCCGTCCGTAGATGATACCGCCTCTTTCGAGGGTGATGACGAGATCGCTCGTCCCCGCTTCCACACCCGTGATCGACCGGGGGAGATAGATCCCGCCTTTTGCCCTGACCGTGTAATTCCCCTTCCCGATCCCGTCGATTTGGAATGCGCCGTCCGGGCCGGAGAGGCAGCTCTTTTCGTTCAGAACCGAAAAGGAGAGGGCTGATGATTTCGACAGGGCGACATCCAAGGCCTGTTGCACCGAAACGCTGATTGCCTCGAGTGGATTTTGCCCCCTGTCGAGGACCGTTCCCGAGATGAACAAGGCCTCATCGAAAAAAAGTTCGACTCCGTCCGTGGTTTTTCCCTTCCAGACTTCGATCTTCCGGGATTCGCCTGGCGGAAAATCCTCGTGCTCGACCGAAACGACCGCCTTTCCGGCGGGAACTCCTTTCAACTCGAAGGCGCCGTCCGGACCGGTCGCCGCCCGGCGGGTCTTGTCCGGCGGAACGGCGCCGCTGTAAACTGCGATCATGCCTTCGTCGAAATCGACCGATTCGGACAGGCTGACAACCTTCACGCGCGCGCCCGCAACGGGGGCGCCGTTCGCGTGATTCCTGACGCTGCCGACGACGCGCCCTCCGGTTTCGAGCGTGATCGTTCCCATGTCGCGGATGTTGCCGTTGTAACCGCCGACAGGCACCCGTTTCACGGCATAATCTTCGTGGTCGACGTAGAGTGAGACATCTTGAGTGCCGGCAAGATCTTCCAGGCGAAAGGCTCCGTCCGGGCCGGTCGCGGTCGAGACATTCCTCGATGATGTGTAATCCCCCATGCCGAGCTTGATTGACATGGCCAGGACTTCGGGTCTGCAATCCACGAAATAGACGCCGGCTCCTTCGATGGCGCGGTCCGACTCGTCGAAAACCCGGCCCGTGATGAGACCGTCGCCGCTCCGCCGTCTCTTTGCCGACGTGGTCCGTTTTGCCGTGACAGGCACCTTGACCGCGCCCTCTTCGGCTGCGCCGTCGGCACCCTCCTCGATGTCGGCAGTGATGGCCGGCACAGCTCCAGGCGACGGGGTTTCCCTGTCGAACGGCACGGGTCCGGCGGGCTCATCCTGGCTGGAAAAGATGAAATAAACGAGCGCCGTCGCGGCGAGGATGAGGAAAAAGGCGATCGCGACGAGAACGGGTTTGCGCGGGTCGGCCATCATGTCACTCCGGTTTCTCGGGGGCAGGAAGATTGAACTGCCGGCACGCCGCCGGTGGGGAGTCGTTCAGATGTTTGTTCAATTAGTGCGAATCTGTTTGATGACTTTCGAGAAGAAGCGACTTTGAATGAATTTTTTTCCAAAGCCGTTATAGATAGAACGGAACAGCGGGTTTGGTATGTAATCGTTGCTTCCCGGTAAGATCACAATATCCCCACCAAAGCCCAGCTTGAAATCGGTCACGGGACCTTTGAGCGAGTCAGGCACACGTCCATTTTCTCGCAACGCCTGGGCAATCTTCAATTCGATCCCTTCGAGGTCGTAGTAGCGATAACCCTTGGATTTGGCCCATTCGATGGCAGCCCAGTAAAGAACCTCATTGGGCCGGTGTTTTCCGTGCTTGCCCGACCAGACACTGAGTTTGTTTGTGACGGTGTTGCCGAAGGCGATGGCAAGTTGAGCCGACACGACCTCGCCCTCGTATTCGGCGATAAACAATTTCACCTTTTTCTGGGGATGAAACACCGACCAGATATGGGAGAAGTAATCCCCGGGATAGACCGTGAAGTTCTTCCTCTGACTCGTTGCCACGAGCAGGTCGTAATAAGTCTGCAAATCCTCTTCTGTTCCATGGCGGACGGTGATTCCTTTGCGCTGG
Organism: uncultured Phycisphaerales bacterium; assembly: GCA_964464495.1. Lineage (GTDB taxonomy): Bacteria > Planctomycetota > B15-G4 > B15-G4 > CAYZWU01 > CAZUHB01. The sequence continues at coordinate 47,509 of CAYXGI010000018.1, read as the reverse complement.
CCGAGACGAATGTTGTAGCGTGTTCTCGATTTCATCCGTGCCAGAATGGAGTCGCTATCGGGAGAAAGATCAATCATTGTGGTTGCCACGGGAGCCACTTTCAGGGAGCACGGCCGGTATCCCCTGTCGAAAAGGCGGCGATCAAGGTCCTGATCAGCGCCGGGTGGCTGTAAGACGACGTAACGTATTCTGTTGGCTTTTGCCAGGTTGTGAAGTTCGTCCAGCACGAGGCCGGACAGACCGTGGCCGTTCTGGCTCAAAACCGGCCCTTTCGGCACATAGCCGATAGCGCCGACAAAAGAGACCGGTCGTATCAGCATCTGAGCGCCGGCCACGAGCTTTTCTCCCTCATGAACCAGGGCGCGCTTTACCTTCCAGCCCAGGGAGGCTTTCACTCGACCCCAGAGACTGCTTTGAACATGGTGGCCGCCGGGTGTGGCGGCAAGAAATGCATCCCATTCGGAGTCGACCTCTTGCTGGATATTGCCACGGTGTAGGGTTGGTTTGATATCAAGGTCACTTGCAACTCACCTGTATAGTAGAACTCACACCCAAATCGTACTGGTTACCGCAATGGGACTTCGGTGAGCGGGAGGATCAGGCTCTCCGCCGCGCGCGACCCGAGCTCTTGACTCGAGTGACACGAAATCCGGTGGGCATTCTTATCAGCGCAGGCTCCGGGCGAAGTCTCTGCCCAAAGTATGCGCCTGGGCAAGAACATCGGCATCAGGGATATACCGGCACTCGAGCGGATCGTGATTCACCGTGATGCCGGCCGCGTTCAGCTCGGCGAGCATCGCCTTGCACGCCCCGCCGCTCCATCCGTACGACCCGAACACCGCGCCCAGCTTCTTTGCCGGCCGAAGCCCCTTGACGTAGGCGAGAAAACTCGCAACAAGCGGAAGAATCCCGTTGTTGAGCGTCGACGAACCGACCAGAATTCCGCGGCAATCGAGGATCTCCGAGGCGATGTCGGTGAGGTCCGACTTGTCGAGACGGAAGACGCGCGCCCTGATCCCCTCGTCCTCGAGACCTTGCAGGATCGACATGGCGAGCATCTCGGTCGAATTCCACATGGTGTCGTACACTATGCACGCCCGCTGATCGGTCTCGCCCGACGCCCAGCGCACATACTTCTCCACGATCTCGCTCACGTAGCTGCGCCAGATCACGCCGTGGCTCGTGGCCAGCATGGCGATGTCCATCTTCGATGCCGCGGCGAGGGCGTTTTGCACGGGGCGGACGAGGTACATGAGGATGTTGGCGTAGTAGCGGCGCGCCTCGTAGAGGGCGGTCGCCTTGCCGAGCTCGTCGTCGAAGCGTTCCACCGAACCGACGTGCTGGCCGAAGGCGTCCATGGAGAAGAGGATCCGCTCCTCGGGCATGTAGGAGAACATCGAGTCGGGCCAGTGGGCCATGGGCGTGAGCGTGAACTGGAGCGTGCGCTTGCCGAGGCTGATCGTGTCGCCCGTCTTGACCGTCTGCTTTTTCCGGTCGCCATGGTAATGGAGGTCGAGCGCCTCGTGGCCCTTGGGCGATGCCACGAGAACCGCGTTGGGAGCGGCGTTCATCACCGCCGGGATCGCGCCCGAGTGGTCGGGCTCGGCATGGTTGGAGATCACGTAATCGATCTTGGCGGGATCGACATGGTGGCTGATTTTTCGGAGCAGCTTGTCGGCAAAGGGCGCCTTGACCGCGTCGATGAGCGCGATCTTTTCATCGACGATCAGGTAGGCGTTGTACGACGTGCCCCGCGGGGTGGAGTAACCGTGGAAGTTGCGCACGTTCCAGTCGGTCACCCCGACCCAGTAGATTCCCTCGGCCAGTTTGGTTTCGGTCATTGTCGCCTCGCTGCGGTTGGATCAGTTTTCGAGAAGGATGTAGTCGTCATACTGGGTTTCGAACCAGAGTTTGTGCTTGGCTTCTTCCATGGCGAGCTTGAGAAAGAGGTTCTTGATCGCCGTGTCGTCGGTGCTCTCGGAGAGACCCATGTAGAGGCGATAAGCTTTCTTTTCCTTCTGCATGCCAAGGATGAGCGCGTCGCCGTAGTCCATGTTTTCCGTCGGCTCCTTTTCGCTCATGTGGTCGCCGACCTTGAGATCGGCCACCTTCTTGACCTCGATCTTCTCCACGTCGGAGACGTCGAGCTCCTCGAGGATCTGTTTGTGCCGGTCTTCTTCGACGGCATATTCGAGAAAGAGCTGCTTCACGCGCTCTGATGTCTGAAGATCGGCCACCTGTCTGTAGAACGCGGCTGCTTCCTCTTCCCGTGTGATGGCGAGATCAATGATCTCCCTGGGAGTCATCTGGGTCATCGGTTTCTCCTTTGTTTCCTTTGGCTGTCAAGCGGGGTTCTTGAATGGATCGGCTAGTCGCTTTTCTCGAAGCTGTCCGTGCCTACGCCGCATACCGGGCAGAGATAGTCAGCCGGCAGGTCTTCGAAGGCGGTGCCCGGCTCGACGCCGTTTGCGGGGTCTCCGACAGCAGGGTCGTACTCCCAGCCGCACACTGTGCAGGTCCACTTATCCATGGTTCGCTTCCTTTGTGGTACCGTCCCCGCAGGATGTTTTGAAGCGTGCGGGGGATCCGGCTTTTGCGTCAAATAAACGTACGGAGAGGGTTATATAGCGATTCCGGCTCTCTTTCTCAACCCTAATTCATGGCCTGATAGCGAGGGATCGGCCAGAATGCGGACCGCCTCTCGATGACCTACTCGAGCATCGAAGTCTTGGCGAAGAGGTAGTAGAGCTTGCCTTCGGTTTTCACGCGGCCGGCGAGCTGCTCGGCGTCGGAGCCCGTTCCGATGAAGACATCGACGCGGCCGGCCGAACGGATCGCGCCTCCCGTGTCCTGGTCGAGAGCGAATCCCTTGTACGGTTCCTGAACGATGCGGCCCGTTGCCGAGCGGTGCGGCAGGGCCGTGTCGAGAAAGGTCACCGACGCGCGCGGGAAGATCGTCTTGTCCGTGGCGATCGTGCGGTAGGGGGTGACGGCGGCGCCGATCGAGCCGTAAGGCCCGCCCTCGGTCTCGGTGAAGAAGATGTAGCTTTCGTTCTTGAAGAGGTAGTGGAGCAGCTCGGTCTGGTTGACGACGAAGTGTTCGCGGATCTTGTCGAGGGAGGCCTCGTCGGCGCGCATCTTGCCGTCGGCGATGAGCGCCTGGCCGAGGCTCGAGTATTTCTTTCCGTTCTTGCCCGCGTAGCCGACCTTCATGATCGAGCCGTTAGGGAGGCGGAGACTGGCCGATCCCTGCACGTGAATGATGTAGACGTCGAGGGGATTGTCGACCCAGGCGAGCTCGAGCCCCTTGCCGGCGAGCGCACCGCCCTCGTCGATGTCGCGGCGCGAATGGTAGGGGAGGATCGTCCCGGCCGCGGTGCGGCGTCCCATGATCGCGCCGTCCGGTTTCTTGACAAGGTCGTCGGGCAGTCCGTAGAGCGGAAAGCGGAAGCGCTCGGTGCGCACCCGGCTCGCGTTGATCAGCGGTTCGCAGTAGCCGGTGTAGAGCACCGTGCCCCGGCGATCGAAGCCGACCGACCGGTAGACGTTGAAGTGCCGCACCAGCCTGTCGGCAAAGTCGCCCGGCGTGAGCGAGCGGATCAGATCCTCGCGGAAGACCTCGAGGCTGCGGTGCGCGTGGGAGTGGGAGATCCCCTCCATGGGAAAGGCCTGGCGCGACGAGGGCTTGTTCATGTAGGCGATCGATTCGTCGACCGCCTCGAGCAGCGTGGCCTTGTCCCTGAAGCCGGCCGCGAAGTTGGGGAGCTCCTCGGCGTCGTCAAGCAGCTCGAGCGCGTGTTCGCCCGGGGCGAGCTGGCTCGTGTAGTCGTGTTTCACGGGCTTCTCGCGCACGGGCGTGACGCAGGCCGGGACGCAGAGGAGAGTAGCGACGAGGATTGCGGCAACGATCGCCGGGCACATTTGCCGTGATTTTTTCAGGGCTTTCATGAGGGTTTTCCTTAGAGATTTTGAACCGCCAGATGCCGTGATTATAGCACTTCGCGCCGCTGCCGTGCCAGTCCTAGTCTCGCGCGGAAGGAGGATTTCCCGTGGGCCGACGGGGCGAATTCCACCGTGAAGTGGGGCGGTTTCCACCGTGAGGTGGGGCGGTTTCCGCTTGAGTTCGGCGCGACGCTCGGGTTAGTGTCAGCCAACGAGGTACACGACCATGAAGATCGCCATCGACGCTTCCTGCCTGGCACGGCCCGACCGCACGGGTGTGGGCGTCTATGCCTTCAACCTGATTCAGAATCTTGCAAAGATCGACGGTGAGAACGAGTACACACTCTGTTACCGCCTGTCGCGCCTGCGGCGGTGGAAGCACTTCGTCAGGATCAGACAGCCCAACTTCCGCGCGCGCATCATCCAGGAGCCGATGAATTTTCTCCTGAAGCGGTCGATCGATCTCTTTCACGGACCCGACGCGCGGCTGCCCGAGTTCGCGCGCGCGCGGCGGGTGGTCACGGTGCACGATCTTTTCTCCCTGGTGAGCGACGAGTTCTCCGATCCCGACTTCATCAGGAAGAAGAAGGGGCGTTATGCGGATCTCGCGCAGGGCGCCGACCGGATCATCGCCGTGTCGGCGTCGACGCGCAATGATATCGTGGAGCGACTTGGCGTGCCCGAGAGCCGGATCACCGTGGTGCCTCTCGGCAAGGACGAGATCTACCGGCCCGTGGACAAGGCCGAGGCACGGCAGGTGGCGCAGCGTCACGGGATCGACGGGCCGTACGTATTTTTCGTGGGGAACCTGTCGGCGCGAAAGAATCTCGTGCGCATGCTTGAGGCATTCGGCGCACTGCGGCCCGCGATCGGCCGAGACCTGCTTTTTGTAATGAGCGGAAATGTGACCTACGGCGGGGACGAGGTGATGGCTGCCATCGACCGGCTCGGCGTGGGCGATCGGGTCAAGGCGGTCGGTTTCGTGCCGCGTGACGATCTGCCGGCGCTCTATTCGGGCGCCGAAGCGTTTATGTTCGCCACGCTCTACGAGGGATTCGGTCTCCCGATTCTCGAAGCCATGGCGTGCGGCACCCCGGTGATCGCTTCGAACATCTCGGCCCACCCCGAGGTGGCGGGCGATGCGGCGCTTCTTGTCGACCCGCGGGACAGCGCGGCGATCGGCGATGCTCTCGATAAAATCCTGGAGGACAACGAGCTTTGCAGCGGCTTGATCGAAAGAGGGCTTGTCCAATCAGCCCGTTTCAACTGGGAAGAGATGGCTCGCCAGACGTTGCGCGTCTACGAATCAGTGGGTGGATCACCAAAATAGCATTTCGGGCGTAAGTACGCCCGAAATGCTATTTTGGTGATCCGCCCACTTTCAGGTCGTAGTAATCGAACGATTCGAGGTGGAAAAGGGCCGCGCCCCCGGTGTAGGGTCCCTCGCCGGCAGGGAAAGTCTGGCTGAAGGGGAGCGTGTCGAAATCGACGCGCGCCCGGTTTTCGCGGAAACCGACGTACACGGGCCAATCCTCGTCAGGTCGGCTTTCCATGTATTTCATGGACCAGTACCGCTCGAGCCGCCGCTGGTGGCTGTTCGCCGCTTTGCTCTGGAATTCCATCTTCTTGGCCCGCACGAGCAGTTCCGACTCGTCGTTGAAAACCGGCAGCTCACCGCCGGCCAGGGCGCCGAGTTGGCGTTGATTGATGAGGTCGGCGTAGCGCCGCAGGGGTGACGTGGACCAGCAGTAGAACGACGCGCCGAGACCGGCATGCTCGTTCGGGTTGATAGACAGTCCCGCCACGGTGCGCGTTCCGCCGCCGATCCCTCCCACCACGCGCTGTGTGCGGTAGATGGCCGGAATCCCCGCCTCGGCTAGCAGCGCCGCGTTGCGGTTGTTGGTCAGAATCATCAATTCGCTCACGATCCCCTCGGCGAGGCTGTTTCTCCGGCGCTCGGTGATGTCGACCGCACCGTCAGCGTCGACCTTGATCTTGAACTCCCGCCTGTTGTAAAGGGGCGATCCCTCGGCGCGTCGCGCTAGAAAGAGGTGGCGCGCGAGAGGCACGAGAAGGTCGATCGCCTCGTCGGCCGGCGCGGGGAGCGCACCGACCTTGGCCCAGGGGAAATCCCGCGGATCTTTCTCCAGCCAGGCCATGACCCGATCGGGCTCGCTGTCGAGGAGTTCGAGCTCGGGAATGAAACCGCCTTCGAGCGCCGATTCGATTGCGCTGTAACTGAGGTTGGCCGCAACGGTGAGCGCCTCGAACCGAATCTCGGTCTTGACGATCTCGAAGTTTTCTTTCGCAAAGGTGTAGTACGTGGCCACCGCCGGAACAGCGCGCCCCGCTTTGAGCGAGAAGAGCTCGATCAGCTCGGCGGGCAGCATGGTCCACTTGAGATCGGGCTGGTAGACGGTGGTGGCGCGCGCGCACGCCGCGGCGTGGATCCGGCTCTCCTCGGGAATGAAGAGGCCCGGCGCCGCGATGTGAACACCGACGCGGAAATGTTCCTCGTCGACGGTTTCCACGGAGAGCGCGTCGTCGATCTCCTCGGTGGTGGCGTCGTCCACGCTGAAGACTTTGGCGTTGAGAGGCTCGGGCAGCCTGGCGACCTGGTCGGTCACGCGCGCCGCGATCTGGTCGAGCTCCTCGCTGGGTGCTTCGGGATAGATGTTGCGCCCCGGCGTGAACCGATCGGGCAGCGGACTCTGCCGATGAAAGGAGCGATGGAAACGCTCCATGTGCACGGTATAGGCAGGGGGTAGACAGCCAGCGGCGGCGAGCAGATCGCGCACGAAGCGGCCCTGGTCGACGCCGAGTTTGCCCGCGGCCCGATCCACCGCATCGGCCAGGGCGGGCCAGTCGGCAAGCGGCTTGTGCTCCATGAGGTGGATTAATAGAAAGTCGAGCGCGCGCGTACGAAGATCTTCGCCTTCGCTCGGAGCGCTGCGCCCGTTAGCCGGGATCGATTGAAATAGCTCCCCGAGAGCGGCACATTCCGCTTCACGTCGCTCTTTGGCAGCCGTCTCCTGTTGCCACCTTTTGATCTCCTCCAAACCGGCGGCGGAGATCTTGCCGCTCCGATCGACCTTGAACCAGGGCGCGGCGTCGACACACGCGGCGAGCAATACCGAAAGGTCGCGGTTCGTGATCTCCTCCTTGCTGAACCACGCCGCGGCCAGTTCATGGAGCGAATAGGTACCCCCCGGGTCGAGCGCTCCATGGAGAAGCTCGCCATCGACGTCGGCTGCTTCCGAGTCGATCGCGGCGAAAAAATCATCGGCCGTGGTGGCTGTCTCGTGCCGCAGTTGAAAACGTCCCGCCTTGATAGACAGAGTTCGACCGGTGAGAGAGATGACCTGGAGCTTGGCTTTGTCTTCCTTCTTGACTGTCCCTCTGACGAGGGTCGATCCATCGAGCCATTCGATCAGCATGTGGGAGCATCCTCCGGCGGATCACTAAAGAAGCAATATGCAAAAAACGCATACTGTTGGTTCTGACAGGCCGGGCGCTCTCTACGCGCTGGACGTGATCATACCCGTTGGTGACCCGCCCAGATTATCCAAAGACATCCACGAACCCGGGAAGAATCTCACCCGCCGGCCCCTGGCAGAAGAATCCGCCGCTCCGTTCAGCCATGTTCGAGAAGGGATTCGAGTCGGGATTGACGTCGACGAGGAGCGCCCCCTTCTGCGCCGCGATTGCGCCGACCTGCATGGGCAGATTGGTCGCGCCCGACGTGCCCACGCTGAGGAGCATGTCGGTGGCCACGGCCGCTTGGATCGAGCTGTTGAAGCGGTAGTGTTCCTCATCGTAGCACTCGTCGAACCAGAGCACATGAGGCCGCGAACGCCCCCCGCAGTTTGGGCAGACGAGCGCGGCGCGGTCGGCGTCGGTGAGCGGCTCGGCCTTCTTTTTGGTAGCAACGCTCTCCGGCAGAGGAAAGAAATCGCGCGAACAATCGGCCGCACACCGCATGTAGTCGATGTTCCCGTGAATCTGAAAGGTCCGCTCCAACGTATTGCCCGCCCGGAGATGCAACCCGTCCACGTTCTGCGTGATGAGCAGAAACCGGTCGCCGAGGAGCTGCTCGAGTTCGACCACGGCGCGATGGCCCGCGTTGGGCTCACCCCTGCGGCAGACGCCGAGGCGGTAGAGGTACCACTGCCAGACCTCGTCGGGGTTACGCGAGAACATGGCGAAGGTGGCCATCTCCTCGGGCCGGTACTCCTTCGAGCCGACGGTCCAGTACCCCTCGGGCCCGCGAAAAGTCGGAATGCCCGACTCGGCCGAGATTCCCGCGCCGGTGAGCACCACGAGCCGGCCATTCTTCTCCGCCACGTCGCGGATCGCGTCTCTGAGTTCGTCTTTCATCGAATCCTTCTTTCAGCTTCGAGGTCGGTGTATCCCTCGAGCTCCGTTCTTTCCGCCTTAATTCCCGATCAGATTGGTGAGCATTGCCGTGATCACATCCTTCTCCTTCGGTTTGCTCTCGGCGATCATCAGCGTCATGGCGACTAAAGCGTTATCGGGAATGCGTTTCATCCCGTCCTTGTCGTATATCAGCTTATTCTTCTCGGCAAAGCGGAGGAATACTGCAGCGGCGATTCGTTTGTTCCCGTCTACGAAGCTGTGGTTCTTGACGAGGAAATAGAGCAAGTGCGCGGCTTTTTCCTCAACTGACGGATAGAGCTCTTTTCCGTCAAAGCTTTGCATGATGGCATTGAGGGAGCTGTGCAAGCTGTTGTCTTTTTCTCGCCCAAACACCGCGGAATCACCAAACTTGATGCGCATCAGGTCGATCAATCTGATCGCTTCATCGTAAGTAACCGGCTTGGCTTTACGGCGTGATGTTTTGCGAATAGTGACGCGCTGATGATCGTAGTCATCAAGCAGATCGAGGGCATAGGCGTAATCGGCGACGGTCTGGAGCAATGCAGTCGCTTCGTCGCTGGAAAGTTGTTTCCGCTGTGAAATGTTAGAAGCCAACGTGAGGCTTTGTTTCAGCTCCTTCAAACGCTTTTGGTGGACGCTATAGCCTTTTACGAGGTGCTGCTTGAGTACGTCCGTCGCCCAGATGCGGAACTCCGTACCTCGTTTGGATTTGACCCGGTATCCAACAGATATAATGACATCCAGGTTGTAAAAACGGATTCTACGCCTGACCTTTCTTCCACCCTCTTGTCGAACTACCGAGGATTCCTCGGTAGTTGTAGACTCCTGTAACTCCCCTTCTTTGAATACGTTGCGAACATGCAACCCTATCGTGTCACTGTCTTTCTCGAAGAGTCGACCCATCTGCCTCTTTGAAAGCCAGATGGTGTCCTCGTCCAATTGAACGTTCAGTTCAACCGACCCATCCCGGCTTTTGTAAAGCACGATATCTGTGTGTGGTTTCGTCTTCATGGTTTTCATCGGTCTCTTTCTTCAGCTCTCGAGATAGGTGTACCCCTCGAGCCCCCGCTCGTAGGCCTTGAGGAACTCGGCCGACTCCTTGAGCGTAATCCTCTTGGCGCGCGCGCTCCGCTCGAGCGCCTTGCGGAAGCGGTTGACCAGCATGGGACGGCCATAGTCCATGAACCCGAGCACATCCTCCACCTTGTCGCCGTGGATCAGCTTGTCGATCGCGTAGTTGCCGTCGTCGAGCATGGAGATGTGCACCGTGTTCACGTCGCCGAAGAGGTTGTGGAAATCGCCGAGCACTTCCTGGTAGGCGCCCATGAGAAAGACGGCCAGATAGTAGGGCTCGCTCTCCTTGAAGGGCGGCAGGGTGAGCACATCCTTCATGTCGCGCAGATCGATGAACTGGTCGACCTTGCCGTCCGAGTCGCAGGTGATGTCGGCGAGCGTGGCGTGCCGCGTCGGTTTCTCGTCGTGCCGCTGCAAGGGCATGATGGGAAAGAGCTGCTTGACCGCCCAGTGGTCGGGCAGGGTCTTGAAGACGGAGAAGTTGCAAAAGTAGGTGTCGGCCAGAAATCTCTCGAGCCCCTCGAACTCGTCGGGGATGTATTCGAGGTCCTCGATCACGCGCGCGATCCGGCGGCAGGCATTGTAGAAGAGGCTCTCGAACTGGGCCCGGCCTTCGAGCGGCAGATAGCCGAGGTTGAAGAGGTTGCGCGCTTCCTCGCGGATCTGGAGCAGGTCGTGGTAGACCTCCTGAAAGTTCTTGCGCGTGATCGTGCGCGAGCACTCGACCGCCTCTTCCACGATAGGGTGGGTGCCCTTGTCCACGGTCACGGGCAGGGTGGGTGCGCCCACCTCGCTCGTTCCGAGCACCTCGAAGACGAGGAGCGAATGGGCGGCCACGATCGACCGCCCGCTCTCGGAGATGATCGTGGGGTAGGGCACCTTGGCCTCGGCGCACGCCTCGCCGATCGTGTAGACCACGTCGGACGCGTACTCGTCGGCGGAGTAGTTGCTCGACGAGGGGAAGTTGGTCTTCGAGCCGTCATAGTCGACAGCCAGCCCGCCGCCCACGTCGAAGAACTCGATCCTGATCCCCATTCTGAAGAGCTCCACGAAGATGCGCGAGCTCTCGGTGAGCGCCGCCTTGATCGACTGGATCGACGTGATCTGCGAGCCGAGATGAAAGTGGATCAGCTTGAGGCATTTGAGCATGCGGTTCTTGCGCAGGATCTCGACCGCCTGGATCACCTCGTAGATGAAGAGGCCGAACTTGGACGTGTCCCCGCCCGAGCTCTCCCACTTGCCCCGTCCGCGCGCCGAGAGCTTGAGCCGGATCCCGATCTGGGGCTTGACCTTCATCTTCTTGGCCGCGGCGATGATCTTTCGGAGCTCGGAGAGCTTCTCGATGACGAGAATCACCTTCTTGCCCACCTTGGCCGCCATGAGCGCCGAGCGGATGTACTCGTTGTCCTTGTAGCCGTTGCACACGATGAGCGCCTTCGAGTCCTCCATGAACGAGATGCCGAGAAGCAACTCGGGCTTGGTGCCCACCTCGAGGCCGAACCCGAACTGCTTCCCCTCGGAGATCACTTCCTCGACCACCTCGCGGTGGTGGTTGACCTTGATCGGGAAGACGCTCATGTACTTGCCCTTGTATTTACACTCCTTGATCGACTTCTTGAAGCAGTCGTTGAGGTCGCGGATGCGCGCCTTGAGCACGTCGCTGAATCGGATGATGAAGGGCGGCTCGATGCCGCGCTCCCTGAACTCGTCGACGAGCACCTTGAGGTCGAGCTGGCCCGTGCGGCTCTTCTTGGGGCGCACGACCACGTTGCCCTCGTTGTTGATGTCGAAGAATCCCATGCTCCACTCGTTGATGTGATGCAGGTCGCGCGCGTCGCCCACCGACCATTCCCGCGGGGCCTTGGTTTTCTTTGCGCTCTTGACTTTCATGGGGGCAACCTCTCTTTAGCCGCCGTGTTTCTTGAGAACCTCGTAGAAGTGATCGATGATCTTGCGCACATAGCGCCGTTTCATCGCGTAAGTCCCGGGGTAGAAGGAACGCTTGAAACCGTTGACCACCACGTCTCTGAGCTGCTTCTTTTGCAGGTCGAGATGAGTCACCGCTTTGATGAGCTCGTTCGTGACCGTCGTGTTCGACATGAGCCGGTTGTCGGTGCAGAAGGTGATACTCATCCTGTGGTCGAGCATGTTGCCGGCCGCGTGATCCTTGAGATCCTTGAGCTCGGGGATGGTCTGAAGGTTCGACGTAAGGCACGTCTCCACCGTGACGCGGCGGTCGGCGATGTACTGGGCGAGCTCCTCGCAGTAGGTGTCACGGTCCTTTCCGTCGCGCGAGAGGACCAGGTCGGGCCTGAACAGATGGTAGCAGTGGCCGATCCGGTCGGCGTGGAGATCGGTGATCGCCTGGAAGATGCTCTCCGGCCCATAGGCCTCACCCGCGTGAACCGTCTTGGGCAGGAAGTGCTTGTGCGCGTAGTTGTAGGCGTCGGCGTGGTGCACGGCGGGAAACCCCGCCTCGCGGCCGGCCAGGTCGTACCCCACGATGGGAACATTGAGGTGGTCGCGCATCCGGACCGCCGCCCGGGCGAGATCGAGAGACGCCATGGCGGCCACATCGCGCTCCGGTGTGAACCGGTGGATGTGAACGAGGTGGCGGTAGTAGGTCGACGTGTTCTCGTCGAAGGTGCGCAGAGCGCAGACCACGATCCCGTACTCGAAGGGCGGCTCCTTGCCGTCGGCCACCGCGGCGCGCGCGTTGAACTCGGACTTGGCTTTCGCCAGACCGCGGTTCACGCTCTCGAGCACCGCCTCCATGGTGAGGCGGCGGTTCAGGTGGAGCTGCGGCGCGAAGCGGACCTCGATGTAGCGCACCCCCTCGTCCTGGTTGTCGCGGGCGAGCTCGTAGGCCACGCGCTCGAGCGCTTCCTCGTCCTGGAGCACGGGTACGGTGTAGGCGAAGCCGGCGAGGTAATCGACAAGGCTGTTGTAGCGGACCTTGAACACCGTCTTTCGCAGACCGGCCTCTGTCATGGCCGGGAGTTCCACACCGCGCGTGCGGGCGAGATCGATGAGCGTGTCGAGCCGCAGCGATCCGTCGAGATGGACGTGCAGATCGGACTTGGGAATGGCTTTGAGAAACTCTTCATTGTCGAGGCGTAAGCGTGTCATGGTCGTTTTTCCACTGTGGGCCGAGTAAAGTCCAGAGAGGATAGCATGATCGGGTGGGGAAGAAAATAACCAAGCCGAAGAGAAGGACGTTCAATCCATGCCGCTCGTCCCGTGCCCGAACCCGTCGATCTTCATGGCCCGAACATCTCCTTCAATCGTGAATTATGTTATATTAGCCCCTGAGGATCGGATTGTCATCCGCACAATCTATCGGAGTGTGCAGGCTCGAGGAGCGTGGACGCCTCATGCTTGAATGCGGGGATCGAAAGTCCTGCTATTCTTCACTGTTCAAGGTATCACTTCCGTAGGCGGACAGGACCGCCTGCTCCATGCGAGCGATTTCTCTATCCGACAGAGAGTCAAAGTGGCTCGCACGTTTCCTTGCGGAGAGTCGGCAATTGTTTTGCAGGCAGAAGCGAATGAAGAGGTCGATTTTTCGATCCGGCATGTCGACGATCTCCTGGATGGTTTTCTTGGTTTCATCGTAGTTGGCCAGGAACGCCAATTCGCGAGCGAGTTCCCTGTCGATGGTCTGATCGATGAATCGAAAGAGCGCCTCCGCCTGAGGTGTCATATCGATATAGCGGTACCACCTGGCCGTATCATTGTGAACGGTCATGCGGCCTTCTCCGTCGAGAGAGTATTCCACCAAGGTCATGAGATGCCGGGAGAACGCTTCCAGAGAGGCATCATAGTCGGCAGGGTTCTTCAGCATGGATGCCGAGATGGGAAACATTATACCTTCGGGTGTAAAGCCTCGCCGGGCAAGAATGTTGTGGATCAGGAAGCGGTGGATTCGACCGTTGCCGTCCTCGAACGGGTGCAGAAAAACGAATCCATAGGCAATGGCGGCAGCGTGAATCACTGCGGACATGTCGCTTGTGTCCATGCGCTTGTGTGCGGCGGTCAGGCCTTCCATCAAGTCGGCCAGGTCTTCAGGCTTCGGACATGCGAAGTGGATCTTTTCTTTTTGCCAGGCGATTGCCTCGCCGACATAATTCTGACTCGATCGGTAGGCCGAATCGCGAAACCGCGGATCGACAATGCGGCTCTCTAGTTCGATCAATTGCGTTTTTTCGCAAAAGTCTTCTCGCTCAGCCAGTTGAAGCAGGGCCACGAAGCGCTCGGTCCGGGTCGAGGTGGGTTTGATGTGCTCGATCTCGAAGGACGATTTCGTCTCCTTGGTGTAGAGGTAGCCGAGTGCCCGCTTCAGCAATTCCGGAGAATAGGCGGACAGGACTTGACGACATCGTCTGGGAAGGTCGGCCATCTCGAAGTCGCGAAGGGTATCGGTGCGGCGAACCATCGGGCTGAATCGACTGTCGCCCGGCAAATTATCGTTGATCCGCTGACGACGAACCTGGCGGGCCGGGAGGACGGTGTAGTATTCATCCGGCTCGAGCAGATCGATGTAGTTACCTCGTTTCACGTTGTCCAGAGGAAGCGTTTTGCCGGTCAGGAACTCGTACAGGAACCACAGCCGTCTGGCGTACTTGCCGGTCGGTTTGGAGCGGACATATTCGAGGAAATCTCCTTCTGCTACTTCCTGAAACAGACTGGCGAGTATCGCGAGATTCGTTCCGTCATACTTGAGCGCAAATTCAAGATGGTCGCCTAGCGTGTCCCCGGGCCAGTATTTGGACGGGTAGACCTCCACGGTAACGCCACCAGTCGAGTTAATTCGACGAGTCCCGGTGATGGCAACGACGGATCTGTGCCAGTTCGGGATTACCTCGATGCCGAACCGCTCCATGAGTGCCGCATACCCTGCGAGTCTGTGTGTTGGCCTATCCTGATCGTTTTCAGGCATGGACTTCTCCAGAAAAACGATTACAATATAAGAAATATCGTTATATTCTGGAATAAGTCAAGCAATATAATTACAGAATTGCACCCTGCAGCATTCTCGTCTCAACAAGAAAAATAGCATTTTCTGGCACAAATCTATGATTGTAAGCAAATTATGATTTAACCGCTAACTTGATGACTGAATTGTGCTGATTCCGCCATTTCGAGTGCTAGCCAGGTGGTCTGACGCTCGCCTGACACCCAACATGTACAAGTGGGTGGAGGTCATTCCAGGATATTAAGGAGGGCTGTAGTACAGACCTTCACAAGGTCGTTCACCAAAACACTCTCGACTCGCGAGCCTCCACCTCGCGGCTAGAGTTCAGCGAAGGGAAGGGCCGTGACGCCGGAGCCGAGGGGAAGGGTCACATCCCCGGGATGAATCACGTAGCCAGGTAGGGACCTGTCCCCCATGTCCTTCCTGAAAAGCTTGACGCCTGAGGCCATGGCCACCCGCGGGGTGGCCGAGAGTTTTACCTCGATGGGGACCAGTCTCCGATCCGTTTCCACCAGGATATCGACTTCGGTCCCGGCAAGGGTTCTCCAAAAGTAGACCTGTGGATCGATTCCGTTGTGAATGAGCGCTTTCACGATCTCGACAATGACCGCGGTCTCCATAATAGCGCCGCCCATCGGCCCGGACGCGGCGTGATCCGGGTCCTTCAGGCCCGAGAGGTAACAGAGCGTGCCGGTATCCATGAAATAGACCTTTGGCGTCTTGACGAGCCGCTTCCCCACGTTGGCGAAGTACGGGCGGAGCACCATGACCTGGTAAGTGGCTTCGAGGACCGAGAGCCATGCCTTGGCCGTATTGACGGCCACGCCAAGGTCCCGCGCAATCTCCGACAAGTTGAATAGCTGGGCGCTGCGAGCTGCCAGAGCTCGCACGAAGTTCTGAAACTGAGAGAGGTCTCCCACTTGGCGCAATGAGCGAACATCCCGCTCGAGATAAGTCTGAACGTAGCTCGCATGCCAGAGATGAACGTCGCGCTTCGGGTGCGCATGCAGCTCGGGATAACCGCCGCGCAGGAGGTATTTCCAGAGTCGCTTGTAACTGTATTTCGTCGTTGGACGCGGCCGAGATCTGGATTCCCATGGCAGCGGGGACGCGGGCCGCCCCCCAGCTTCCCGCAACGACAATGGCAGGAGACGCAGCATCGCCGCGCGACCCGCCAGGGATTCGGTGACCCTCTCCATGAGCAACAAGTTCTGGGAACCGGTCAGCAGATACTGGCCGGCGTGACTCCGGTCCGAATCGATCTTTTCCTTGATGTAAGGAAGCAGGTCTGGCGCATACTGCACCTCATCGAAGATAACCGGCGGAGGGTGGATTTCCAGGAAGCCGCGAGGATCTTCCACGGCCGCGGCGCGGACATCGGGGGGCTCGATCGACACGTAGCCATGGCTTTTGTGAAAAAGGTGTTGCAGCAATGTCGTCTTGCCCGATTGCCGTGGTCCTGTCAGCACGACTGCTGGAAATTCCGACGTGGCCTTCGCGAGGACCGGCTCAAGCGTACGGTTGATGTAAGGTTGGGTCATGAATGGCCTCCATGGTGGATATTTTGCATTTCAAATGCAAAATTGCAAGCATAGATTGTGCAATCGCGTAGCATTTTCAAAAGCGGCACTATTGAAGCGGCTCGATATACCCTCCGCGAACGCCTTTTCATTCTGTTTCACATGGAGACCTTGCGCTCTCCGTCGGTGGTAAAGTAGATTCAAGGCAGGTCGCTTGTGGAGGGTATGCGCCATGGTGTTTCGAAGATTCCGGTTCTGCCTCTTCCTCCTGTCGTGGGGGTTTGTGCTCGCCGCATTTTGTGCAGGCGAGGAGTCGATCACGGTGGCGGTCGATTCTCCGGCAGGGATGGTGAGCGTCAAGAAAGCCGGTCGTCTCGTTCTGCTATACAATCAAAAGAAAGCGGAGTTCAAGCCCTACATCAAGGAGCTCTGCACTCCGAGCGGGCTGAACGTTCTTCTCGACAGCCCCGACGACCACAAGCACCACCACGGACTCATGTTCGCCCTCGGAGCGGCAGGGATCGATTTCTGGGGAGAGCACGATCCTCAGGTGGTGGGTCGCCAGGAATCGGTCGGGCTCGAGGTGTGTGAAGGAAAGCGCGGAGCGGGCTTTGTCGACTCGATCGCGTGGCGTGGCCCCAAGGGCGAGGCGATTCTTCACGAACGACGCAGGTTGCGCCTCTGGGAAGGGGACAAGATCCCCGCCACGCTGATGACCTTCGAGTCGGTGCTGAAGCCCGCGCAGGGGCAAGACAACGTGTCGCTCAGCGGAAGCCACTACTACGGCCTCGGCCTCCGCTTTCTGCGCGAGATGGACCGCAAGGTGCGTTTCGTCCACGCGCCCGACGTGGAGGGCAAGGTCTTTCGCGGCGACGAACGCCTCACTCCGGGCAGGTGGTGCGCGTTTCAGTCGACAGCTTCGGGTGAGCCGGTCACCGTGGCTCTCTTCGACCACGATCTGAACCCGCGCCATCCGGCGGTCTTCTTCACCATGTCGCAGCCCTTCGCCTACCTCGCAGCCACCCTCCACCTGCACCAGAACCCGCGCACTTTGCGCAAGGGCGAGGAGCTGACTCTCCGCTACGGGGTCGCCCTCTTCGACGGACATGTGGGCGGAAAAAAGGTCGAGGAGCTCTACGATTGCTGGCTGTCGATCGAGGCCCCCCTCGACCGCCGCCCGAACGTGGCGCTCGCCGCGCGCGGAACAAGAGCGTTCGCGTCGACCGAGTACGGCCCTCACTACTGCGCGCAGAAAGCGATCGACGGCCGCTTTCTCGTGCGCGAGACGGACAAGTGGAATTCCAGGGCCTACATCACTCCCCACTACGTGCGTCTCGATTTCGGCGCACCCGTCGCGATCGACACGGTCGTGATCCGCCACGAAGGGGTCTTGCCGCTGCTTGACGCTTTCGCGTACAACACGGCCGACTACCGTCTCCAGGGTTCTCAAAAACAGTGGGGGCCGTGGAACGATATCGTCCCTCCTGTGAGGGCGAGCTCTGACAATGTCACGGTCCATCGCTTCGATCCAGTCACGATGCGCTACCTGCGCGTCCTGATCGAGACGGGCGAACAGCGCGGCGGGTACGGCTACGGCCGGATCGTCGAGCTGGAAGCCTACGGGCCGGAAAAATAACCAGAAGTGATCGGAGGATCGATCGATGAAGAAGAAGAGAGAGCAAGCTCCCGAGCCGACGAGCGCCACGCGGCGCCAGTTCCTGAAGCACACTGCCGCGGGCGCGGCAGTGTCGATTGCGTTCACCGCCCCCTTCCAGATCGCGTCGGGCCGTGTGCGGGGCGCCAACGATCGGATCGGCATGGGTTTCATCGGCGTGGGCGGCCGCGGGGCGGCCCACATGCGCGAGGTCAAGGCGGTACGCGACAAGTATAATCTGCCCATCGATCTCGTGGCGGTATGCGACGTCTACCGCCCCCGTCTCGACGCGGCCATGAAGGTCCACGGCGTGCCCAAGGGCTACATGGACCATCGCGAGCTCCTCGCCGATCGGGCCGTGGACGTGGTGTCCATTGCCACGCCCGACCACCATCACGGCTTTCAGGCGATCGACGCCATCGAGGCGGGCAAGGACGTGTACTGCGAGAAGCCGGTCACCCACTGGCGCCAGTTCGAGGTGACAAAGAAACTCGCCCAGGTGGTAGCCAGGTCCGACCGCGTGTTCCAGCTCGGCACGCAGGCGATGAGCGACTCGGTCTGGCACCAGATGAAGAAGCTCGTCCAGGAAGGCGCGATCGGACAGCCGATCTTCGGCGAGACAGGCTTTTTCCGCATCGGCGACTGGGGTGAGCGCGGGATGGGGATCCCCGATCCGGACGCAAAGCCGGGCAAGGACCTGAACTGGGAGGCTTTTCTCGGCGACTCTCCGAAACGGCCCTTCAGCGTGGACCGCTTCTTCAGGTGGCGGCTCTTCGAGGACTATGCGAGCGGGCCGGTCATGGATCTCTTTCCACACTCCCTGACCCAGGTGGTGGACATCCTCGGCGTGGGGCTTCCCGAGAAGGTGGTGGCTCTCGGCGGCATCCACCGCTATCACTACGAGCTGCGCGAGGTGCCCGACACGTTCAACCTGCTCGCCCAGTATCCCGAGGACGTCACCATCTCAGTGCTCGGCACGCAGGGCAACGACTTTCAGACCACCGATCACCGCGGCTCGGGTCAGCGGCAACCGGTTATCCGCGGATGGGACGGGACCCTGACGATCGAGGAAAACAAGGAGATCGCCTTCACCCCGATCAGGGTCGAGGGCGCCAGGCCCGCGCAGCGCTTCCCGATCGAGCACGGCGAGAGCCTGATCGAGTACTGGAAGTATTTCTTCGACTGTGTCTTCGCCCGCGAGACGAGGACGTTGAGCCCCATGGACCTGGCCTTCCGCACGCAGACCGTGCTGCACATGGCCGTGCTCTCCCAGCGCAACGCGAAAGTGGCGCGCTTCGACCACGAGAAGGACGAGATTGTTCTTGTCTAGACGCCCTCGGAGATCAGAAAACGGCTTGGTGGCGCAGGGGCTCGATTAACCCAGCGCGGCCAGCAATTGATCCACTTTCAGCTTCTGCCCATTCGGGCTCCGCTTGATCTGTGCGATCATCGCCTCGAGGGGGAGAAGTGTATCTTCTTTCAACAAGACCATCATGCCGAACAGGGACGCGCCACGGGCTCCCGCCGGCCCCCGCAGATCTTTCCTGACGATCCGGTAGCCGCCATCGGGAACGTCGAGCGAAGTATCGACGATTACCAGGCCGCCTTTCATCCGGTCGAGGGTGGGCCGGGCGAATCCCAGGCCGTCCTCCGAGGTGATCATCAGGATATCCGGGGTGGTTGAACCGGTGTACATGATGGGTCGCGGACTGATGATGATCTCGGAGGAAGAAAATCCTATTCCAACCGTCACCGGATAGCTGCCTTTTTTGGTCACGTGCAGTCCGACCGAAATGGCGCTCCGCGCAAGCAGCTCGGCGGCCGTTTGAACGCCTTCTCCGGCAGAACCGGAAATCATGATCCGCAGCGGCCGGGAAATTCCGCAATCGAAGGATCGGGGTATGGCTGCTCCATTGTCGAGGAGCGACGGCGGCTCCTCTCTGCGGGACTGGCTGAAAACGGGTTTTTGCCGGTCGGCGAAAACCTTGATTTCCAGCCCCGATGCCTCGATCATCTTCGCCAGCTTCATGCCTGGATTGGCCTTCATGCCGTAGCTGGGGCAGATCTCCATCACTTCGACCAGTGAAAAACCGGGCCTCGAAATGGCGGCGGCCAGCTCTTCGGAAATGTCTCCGATGCCCACGATGCGGCACACGTGATTGGCTCCCGCGGAGGCGATGATTTTGCAGATGTCCTCGGGCGGATTCTCGGCGCCGCCCGGCAAGGTGGGCGTTCTGAAGCCCTGCAGCGTGAGCTCACTCGGCTGCCCGCCGGTCATCCCGTAAAGGAAGTTATTATGAACCACCACCGTCAGGTCGTAGTTCTTGTGCGCCGCATGAATGAGATGCTGCATGCCGATCGACACGCCGCCGTCGCCGATGAAGACGATCACCTTCTGTCCCGAGTTCTCGATGGCCGTACTGATTCCGGTTGCGAGCGCCACCGATCGCCCGTGCAAGCCGTGAACCGTATGAGTGTGCATCGACCGGTCGATGATCCCGTGGCATCCGATATCGCTCACCAGGATGACATCGAGGGGAGAGAGCCCCAGTCTCTGCAAAGCCCTGTCCGTACTCTCGGCAATGTTCGTATGGGTACACCCCTTGCAGAAGGGCAGCGCTTCGTCCTTGAGAAAGATCCTGTCACGCATGGTGCACCGCCTCCTGAATTGTCTCGGGCGTGATCATTTTCCCGAACTGGTTGATTCCCTCGATGTGTTTCGGGGGGGTGGCGCCGAAAAGCAGCTGCCGGTACTGGCCGGTGAGGTTTTCCTCGGCAAAGAACACCCTGCGGTACCTGGCGCAGATTTCATAGTAGACCTTGGGAACGGGAAGCAGGGTTTTGGCGACCAGAAGGGACGCTTTCCGGCCGGATTCGCGAATCGTGTCGACCGCCTCGCGCGCGGCCTGGGCGGTGATCCCGAAAGAGACGACCAGCGTCTCGGCGCCGTCCTGCTCGTCCAGCTCGTAGTGGGTGTAATCGGGCAGGTTTTCGACTACCTTCCTGTGCAGCCTGACCGAGTTGTTCAGTCCTTCGGGGCTCGCGTTCTGGATGATCCCGTTGGAGTCGTGGGTGGACGCGGTGAAACGAACCTGATGATTCCGGTCGGTGACCGGCCGAAGGGGGGGGACCAGGTCTTGCCCGTTTCCCCCCGACTTCGCGCGCTCCACTCTGGAAAGCGGCCTCAGCGTTCGCGTGTCGAAACTGTACTGGGTCATGACCTCTTCCTTGGAGGTGAAGATGACCACCGGAGTCCGGTACTTCACTGCCACCTCGACCGCTTCGGCCGATAACTCCCAGCAATCGAGGGGACTGCTGATGCTGAAGGCGGGCAGCGCCATGCCTCCCGAGATCGTTCCCTGCAGCAGGGAGATATCTCCCTGGGCGCCGAGGGTGGCCGTGCCGGTGGCCGGCCCCAGCCTTTGCACCAGGACGATCACCATGGGGAGCTCCATCATGACGGCCATGTTGATCCCCTCGATCATCAGCGCATACCCCGGAAAGGAGGTGGCCGTGATCGGAATCCGCCCCGCTGCCGCGTACCCGCTCATCAGTTGCAGGGTGGTGATCTCGTCGGGAGCGGCCGAGAAAACGGGGAACCGCTTCGACGCATACAGGTAGAGCAGGTTGGCCGGTGTGATGGGATAACCCACGAACGAATCCGCCCCTGCCCGGGCGAGGCTCTCAACGATCAGCCGGGAGCTGTCGGTGAGAACGATCGAAGGATGATCCTGGGTGCTCATATAAAGAATCCTTAATCTGGGAAGTCCCTCAAAATACCAGATTCTCGTTTTTGTGGAACCCATGACCGGAATTTTTGGAACGTTGATTGACCGGATCTCTCCGCATTTTGGTTTCCTCTGTCTTTTGAGTTTCCCCAGGCGGCTTGTTTTAAATGTGTTAGGGCATGTCCCTTTTTTTGGGGGCTCGATGCGGCACAGGAAAAAATAGATTAAAAATCATCAATATTAATAGGTCGGTTCCGCGCGGAATGAGGCGCTCCAGGTGGATGACGGCTTCGGCATCGGGCGGGAGGATCCCTCGGGCTGTTCGCGAGATTGTAAAAACGGTCGATTTTGATACAATGAGCCCAGGAGTTTCGAGAAGGATGATTGCAGTCTTCAAGAACAGTCCAGAGTCCGCCGGCGCCGGGAGGGTACTCGCTCTTGCGCTCGCAGCCTGTCTCTTGCTCGTTCGCGGCGCCGCGGCCGAGCTCGTCGCCCACTATCCCATGAACGAGGGGATCGGTTCGGTCACCGCCGACGCCAGCGGCCATGGCAATCATGGCGCGATCGTCAACGCCGACTGGGTCGGCGGTCCCCACGGAATGGCCCTCTACTTCGACGGCTCGCAGGACGGCTACGTCGACTGCGGCGCGGACAGCTCTCTCGATATCGAGGCGACCGGCTCGGTGCTGGTCTGGTTCAAACCGGACACCTTCTATCAGGGGGGGATCGTCTGCTGGGGGCCGGGCGGCAGCTGGCCCGAGCAGCGATTCGTTACCATTCTCAACGACTATGGCGGCTACGAGGAGCTGGGCGTCTATCTCGGCGACGGCGTCGATTATTTTCGGCCCTGGCGCGGACCCTTCCCACCCCTCGACGAGTGGACCTGTCTCGGTGTGACCTTCACCGAGCGGTCGATCGACATCTACCTCGACGGGATCCTGGTGGCGAGCGAGTTCCAGCAGGTCAGGCCCGAGCTGACGGGCCACGAACTTCTGATCGGCAAGACCCACGGCTGGGTGCCGGTGGGGCAGTTCAGGGGGCTCATCGACGAGGTGCGCGTCTACGACCACTGCCTTGCGGCCGAGGAGGTGTTCGAGCTCTACAAGGCCGAGGCTCCGAATCGCGACAAGGAGACGA
Source organism: uncultured Phycisphaerales bacterium (assembly GCA_964464495.1). GTDB lineage: Bacteria > Planctomycetota > B15-G4 > B15-G4 > CAYZWU01 > CAZUHB01. Next base: position 25,081 of record CAYXGI010000018.1, on the reverse strand, counting down.
GCGGATTCGACACGATCGCCATCGTTCCAAAGGCCTGCGCGCGGCAGGGCACGGTCGAGGCCGAGCTCGACTACCGCGGTCTCGCACCCACGCCGGCGGACATGACGATCAACGTCGACCTCTTCAAGGCGCGCGGAAGGGGATCGTCCGGCCGGCGTGGTGCGACCGTACCGGGCGTCTCGCCTGGAACCCAGGTCAACGCCGGCCTTTTCGCATCCAAACCGGCCGAGCTCCGCGTTGCGGTCGGCAAGGTGCGCATGCCGCCAGTCTGGGGAGACGCCTCAGCGTCGATCCCCATGCACGGGTTGCCGTCGGGTAACTACACGGTGCGCGCCCAGGCGTACAGCAGCGGCGCACCGCTGGGAACGGAATCGAGAGCGACTGTTTTCTGGCCCGGCCGCGAATCGGGCTGGGACGGTGTCAAGGTCCTGAACAACCTCTGCTGGGAACTGCTCAACGAGGCGCCCGGAGCCGATCCCGACCCGGAATATTCTTTCCATTGCCCGCGTTCGGGCTGGGTCTTCTGCCGCAGTTCGGCGACGGGATCGATCGCGCTCGAGCTCTCCGGCGCCACACTCCCCCTGATTCACGATCCCGCGGGCAGCCAGGAACAGGAGACCATGCGCTGGATCGATCAGGGCGCGCACACGATCACCGTCAACGGGACGGGCTCGCTCGACGAGCTCATCGTCCGGTCGGTGCCGGTCCTGCTCTTTGCCCACTGGCCGTACAACAAGATCGGGCTGACGCGCTACGAAGATCACGATTTTCTCGCCGAGCACGTCCTGCCCCAGGCGAATTCGATCCTGAGCAGCGGGGTACAGTGGTACACCAACGCCTGGGTCGACGACGTCGGCGGCGAATGGTACAGCGTGGTCTACAAGCCCCAAGCGGAGGTATCGGGAACCGCCCAGGGGATCTACGACTACCTCGTCGCCACGCATGGACTGTCCCATCCCGATCTCAAGGGCATCTTGATCGACGAGTTCTATCCCGGTGTGCCCTACCTCCCGGAGTGGACCGAGGCGTGCCAGAACATCCTCAGCGATCCCCAGTATGCCGACCGCCGGATCATCCCCTACTGCGGGAACGCCATGTGGGACGATCCCGACTGCGCCGCGTTTCTGCAGGTTATCGCCGGTGGGGGGCTTCTCGGCGGAGGGCCGCGCCTCGCGTGGATGACCTACTTTCCCGAGATGGAGACCGAGGAGAGGGGATGGTTCTCGGTGAAAAAGAAACTGACCGACACTGTCAACGGCCTCGGGCAGATCATCACCGACCCCGTGGAAAAGCTGATCGTCGTGCTGAGCTACATCACCGAGTTCGCAGGTGAGGATGCCGAGCCGGGCGTCGATCTGCGGATTTTTATGGAGAGGCAGTTCGAACTGCTCGCCACCAATCCCACCTTCTTCGGTCTCGCCGGTATCGAGGAATACGTGAGCCACCATTCCGACGAGGAGAGCATCCGCTGGGCGGCGCGGCTCATCCGCCATTACGTGCTCGAAGGCAACAGTTCGCGACTCAGCGCGCACCCCTACGCGCTCGGTCACATTCAGAACGGGGACTTTCTTCATGGTTTCGACGGCTGGACCGTGGAGGCCGCGGAGACGGACAGCGTTGATGTCAAGGAATACAAGGGCCTCGGTATTCTCGAGCATCGGCGGTCTTACGGGTACGGCACGATCGTGCCCTTTGTCTGGACGCGGCGTTCCGATCTGGCGCCGAACCGCATCTCCCAGACGATCGAGGACCTCGATATCGGGGAGCTCTACACTCTCGAGATGATCACCGGCGACTACCAGGATCTCGTGGGCGGCGTCTCGTACGAGACCCTGCACGACCTGTCGATCGACATCGCCGGCGCCGATCTGCTCCTCGGCGCGGAATACAATTTCCAGCAGGCCGGACAGAGCATCGGCGCCTACGGGCCTTTCGACGGAGACAATCCCTACTGGATGAACCTCCACCGCCGCGTTTTCCGGCCCACTTCGCCGACGGTGACACTTAAATTAAGCGATTGGGTAAGCCCGACCACACCGGGCGGCCCGATCGGGCAAGAGCTTTTCTTCGATCACATCGAGGTGCAGCCTTACTTTCTGGACAATCCTTGATCCTGCCGGATGTGCTGGGTTTGAAATCCTGTTCTCACGCGAAAACTATATCTGCCGTTCCGTTGATATGGGTTTGTTTTTCTTGTCCGCTCTCGTGGCAGTCTGGTGATTAAAAGATGGGGTTCGCCGAACGCTTACGCTAATGGCGACACGTACGCTACTTGGCTTCCAACTTGAATTTAACTTCCTGGACTTGGTGAGGACTCAGAACAATAGTTTTCTCTTGAGGTTTGAAGCCCTTCGACTCAACTCCAATTGTAACCGTCCCTATCGGCAGTCCTCTTAACGAGCATGGCTATCGGCAGTCCTCTTAACGAGCATGGGATGCCTGCACCAGTTTTCTTAAGAAATCCCTCATCGTTCCATATTTTTACTTTGACCTGCGAGACGAACTCATCATTTTGATTCAATACCTCTAGCGCAATTCGACCTGCTGGGGAAAGTGAAATTTCTCCTAAATCAAGAACTTGTCCTTCGCCTAAGCTGAATGATTCCAGTCGAACCTCACCAAAATCGAACGCATCAATTTTCAGACGGTAACTACCTTCTGGAACTCGGGTAAATTCAAATCGCCCCCCAGCTTGAATTTCACTCTGGCAGGTTGTGCCGCGTCTCGCAACACTTAATAGGCTACAGGAACCTCTCCAACTTCCATCCTTCGTCAGCCCAAGACCAGTCTTTTTTTCAACTAAATACCCCTGAACCGTGCCACCTTGAGCGATGACAAGCTTAAAAGGAAACGGATTAGTTGGTAGTGCAGGTATCCATATTGCGGGAAAAGTGCGTCTCATGGAACGAGACAATTGAACATCGACGTCCCACCTGCCAGGGATGAAGCCGCCAACTTCAAACCGTCCATCCTCATCAGTCTCGGCTTCTATAACGATGTAGGGATTATTCAGTGACGGGATTTCAACTGGATTACCTCTGAACGATATTTTTGCGTCGCGAACAGGAGCGCCATTAAAATCGATAACTTCCCCACAAACGCTGACTGTCCCTTCAAAGAAAGCGAATTCCTCGCTGTTCATCAAAAGTACGGTCTCCTTACCAGGCGCGATCGTGAAAATCCTCTCTTCTATGCCAACACCAGGGAAACTCAACACTAGATTCCATTTACCTGCCTCAAGCTGAGTCGTGTAATTGAACCTCCCTTCTGCGTCAAATCGATACTCTCTTCCTCTCTGAATCTCATTGGGGTGGACTATACTGAGATTGAAACGGCCTGGGGTGGATTTTTCTCTGTCCATTATTTTCAGATTGAGAGTACCGCCAACGGGGATTACTAACTCAAAGTCCTCAATTATCTCATTGAGGCCAATTGGAGGAGTAGGAACCTCAATCGTTGGCCTATCGGATAAATCTGCCTGTATTGCATAGTCTCCGGGAGGAATTCCTCTAATCCTAAAAAGACCAGTACCATTTACCCAGGCCGAGAAGCGTCGCCTCGAGCCATCCGATTTCCGACCCCTCACATAAACATAACCACGACTTCCCGTTAATAGTTCTCCTGTACCGCCATCGATCAGTTTTCCATTGATGACCGTCCCTGTGATATGGATATTTTTTTGAACAAGACCATTCTCTTCAAAAGTGACTTGACCCCACTCCACGATGCTTGTTCGGCCGGGAAACTCCAGTTTTGAAAAATACGTCCCGGGGTACAGTTTTTCGATTTCAAATGCTCCATCCCGGTCGCAACTGAAAGTAAGATTTCTCCTATCCCGTGCCTCTCTCCGTTGAAATAGTTCTTCCACCTCCAAGGAGATTTCCAGATTCGGTACAGGGGAACCATCAAAGTCGTATGCTATTCCTCGCCATGTGACATAGTTATCAACAAGACCAAAATCGACCTTTACATCACGATCAACAATCTCCACAAACTTGGTTTCCGCAGAGAAACTTCCCGTTTCTTCTCCTGATTGTTCCGATGCGGAAACGGTCACTTGGCCAGGAAGGACAGGGGGTGACCGATAAGTCCCGTCTACCCGAGTAAGAAACGGGCGTGGGAGTGGTATTTCAGATCCTGAAATTTCTACGACAATTCCTTCTGCTGGATCTCCATTTTTGTCATGCACCGAACCAGTTATCCTGAAACCTCTCTTCAACAGGATTACTTGTTCTTTGTTTTCGTCTGGATTAAGCATGACATGACCTTCGGCATAATTCGGATGAGTGGCTACGATTCTCTGTCGAGTAAAATCTAACCCTCCAAGACGGAACCTGCCCTCCGTATCTGTAACTGAGTGCTTTGTATAAGTCGGCAAATTGATTATGTGAATATAGAAGAGATGTGTCTTGAGACGGGAGCCTACGATAGCATCTGCAACCGGCTCTCTCGTCTCAGCGTCCAGTGCTATTCCTGATACGACCATACTCGGGTCAAGCCTGTACTGAACATCTGCAAGACCATTAGTATTGGAAATTACGATCTCGTCGATCTTATTCAAGTGAGATGGAGAACGAATCTGGATCTGGATTTTTCCTCCGCCATTCAATGGAAAATTGAACCGGCCCTCAGGATCGCGAACGACCTCATTGATCGAGTAATTTGGACCAGAGGTTACCCCTTCGCCGTCTCTGGATTTTTGCCACAAGTGAAACCCATAGAAAGTTATGGGATCTCCTGAGACCATGTCGATAACTTGACCGGAAAAAGATATTCCAGTTGGAAAAATCGGTTCTTTGGTCACTCTCTCTTCAGAATCAATAACGATCTCACCTCCTTCGCCATCAACCAAGGGTGGCGACTCTTCCTCTTGACGACTTAGCCGTTTTTCATCCGTGACTGATCCAATGGCGTTCAAATCCGGGATCTCAGAATTCTTTGGGATTATCTGCCACACGACGAGAGCCGCCGCGAGCACAAGCACTGCTGAAATCGCTACCTTTACCTTCGTTGCCATGATAAGTCCCCCTGATACCGTTGATACTGTGCTTGCTGCTACCCCAGCTGTAGCCACCTGTGCCCCCACCTTAAGTCCCGCTATCGGTGCTAAGGCCAAACACCATGAGCTTCTATCACCGAACTCCTCATCGAGGTGCTGTTTCAGTTGTTCGAGTCCGCGCTTCAATCTTGAGCGAACAGTGCTTGTGGAGATTTCCCCGCTCTCAGCAATGCTGCAAGTAGAATGGTCTTCGTAGAACCGTAGGAGAATTGTGGATCGATAGGGTTCTTTCAAACTGAGGACCGCCTCTGCAACGCGGTTCCTCATTTCTGCCCTCTCTACAGCTTCCGATGCGGAGATGACACTTTCAGGCTGCGCACTCTTTTGTTCGCGGTTAATTCGACGAGAATCACGTCGTCGTATCTTTGCAACCAGATTCCGCACTACCGACCTGAGCCAAGGGCGTGTAGACATCTCGGAGGTGGGTGGATGTTTTAGAGCAGCCATCCAGGCTTGCTGAGAATACGTCAGCGGCAAGACTTTCATCAGATAGTAGCCGAAATGCCAGAGTCCTGACAAAATCAGCGTGCTTCAGCAGTTCTTCCGGTGATACCACCACGGCCATGCCTTCCGAGAGAATGGGTTACTCGGTCCTGTATATAAAGTCCCTGCAATCATCCTAACCGTTGCAGGAAAAATAGAAATAGTGGTGATGGCTAGTCGGCTCACGGGTGGCATTCAGGAATAGAGGCTTAGGAGAGGAAGAGAGCCATTCAGCAAAGTTGGCTCCCGAATGCCAGACCGCCGCCTCGGTCAAAGGGCGAGAAGAGAGCAATCGAGGTATTCAAAAACGCCCTAATTCGACATCAAACTACCCCTTACACCCGCCCCAAAACGAGAACAAGCCCCCGGCGTAAGCCGAAGACTTGCTCGTAAAGTGTTGTTGGCTGGGCGCAGAAGACTCGAACGCTACCATACAGGGGCGAAATCATGAGGGTCTTGGGAACGAACTTATCTCTTTCTCAACCAATCTTGGCAGACACGTCCGGCAGAGTTCTTTGAACCCTGGGCCGTTCAAGCCAGGTGGCCCGATCGGCGAGGATCTCTTCGTAGATCCCACTCAGGCGCGACCCGACTTCCGGGAAAATCCTTGATCCAGCTGTGGTATGCTATTATGTCTGTGGCTGAAAACCTACTTTAACGAGAGCAAGAACCATGCTGGTCACCAAGATATTTTCCTTCGACGGCGCCCATAAACTCCTGAACTACAACGGGAAATGCGAAAACCTCCACGGCCACACCTGGACGATCCACGTGACCGTCGATGCCGAGGTCGAAAAGAGCGGCATCGCCTTCGACTTTGCCGAGCTCAAGAAGATCGTGGAGGACAACGTCCTCGACGTGCTCGACCACAGCTACATCAACGAGGTGATCGAGCACCCCTCCGCCGAAAATATCGCGCTCTGGATCTGGAGCCGGCTCGAGGCGGCCATCCCCATTTACGAGGTCAAGGTCTTCGAGACGCCGACCAGTTTCGTCACCTACCGGGGGGGCTGAAACCGGCCCGAGACCGGGTTGGCGGGCGCCATTCGGCAGGCGTCAAATTCGACCGTCTTTTTTCTTGCCCGAAACGTTCCAGGCTTTAAGATACCCCATTTCACAGCAATTGATAATGCGGCGACCTGCGGCGAAGTTCACGTCTTCGCCCCCCGTCAATAGTTTCCTGCCTTGCAGCATTTTCTTGCTCGCAGAGCCGGGCTCTTTTTATTTGCGCAGGAGAAATCCTATGCTCCTTCATTATCAGTCGGTCATGATCTTCCTCCTCGTCGGCTTCTTTGCCGTTGTGGGCGGAATGGTCATTCTCTCGCTGATCCGGCCGAAGAAAGACACGCCCGAAAAGCTCCTCACCTACGAGTGCGGCAAGGACCCCGTCGGCGACGGCCAGGTGCGCTTCGACATGCGCTTTTACACGATCGCCCTCGTCTTCGTCGTCTTCGACGTGGAGATCGCCTTCCTCTTCCCCTGGGCGCGCGTCTTCAAGGACTTCAACGACGCGGGCAACGGCGGGATCGCGCTCTTCGAGGGGCTCGTCTTCATCATCATCCTCTTCATCGGACTGATTTACGTCTGGGCCAAGGGAGACCTCGAGTGGGTCAAGACCTTCGAGGGGCAAAAGACCCGGGAAAAGGAATAAAGCGATGGGTTACCTGGAAAACAGACTTCCCAACGTGGGGCTCTTCAAGCTGGCCGACAAGGCCGTCGACTGGGCGCGGCTCTCGTCGATCTGGCCCATGACCTTCGGGATCGCCTGCTGCGCGATCGAGATGATGGCGACCGGCATGGCCCACTTCGACCTCGACCGTTTCGGCATGGGAGTGTTCCGCGCCTCGCCGCGTCAGGCCGACCTCATGATCGTGGCCGGCACGGTCAACATCAAGATGGCGCCCGTCGTGAAGCGTCTCTACGAGCAGATGCCCGAGCCCAAGAAGGTGCTCGCCATGGGCGCCTGCGGCGTGGGCGGCGGGCCCTACTACAAGTACGGCTACAACATCATCAAAGGAATCGACAACATCATTCCCGTCGACGTCTACGTGCCCGGCTGCCCGCCGCGGCCCGAGGCGCTTCTCGACGGCCTCATGCGCATCCAGGAACAGATCCGCAAGGAACAGGTCCTCACGCGCAAGGAGATCAAGGAGAGCAATTAACCGTCCCCGGAGACGGTCAGGAACGGAGAGACGCAATGCAACCGGCAGAGGTGTTCGAAAAGCTCAAAGGCGCTGAAATCGAGGGTGTGCTCGAGTTCGTCGACGGGCCCAAGGATCAGTCGATCCTCGTGGAGCCGCAGAAACTTCCCGCGATCCTCGAGTTTCTCAAGACCGACGACGCGCTGCAGTTCGACCAGCTCTCGATTCTTTCGGGCGTCCACTACGACGACCGGTTCGAGTGCGTCTACCACATCCTCTCCACCACTCTCCATCACGACGTGATCGTGCGCGTCACTCTCGACGGGTCGAATCCCACCGTGCCCACGGCGAGTACTGTCTACACCACGGCCGACTGGCACGAGCGGGAGACCTTCGACCTGGTGGGGATCAAGTTCGAGGGCCACCCCGACCTGCGGCGCATCTACCTGCCCGAGGGGTGGGTGGGCCACCCGCTGCGGCGCGACTACGAGTTCCCCGAGGAGTTCCAGGGCATTCCGCTCACCGACAAGAAGCGTGCTGCCTGGGAGCCGCTCCCCCGCGAGGACAAGACGGTTAAAAACACGGAGAAAAGTGTCTCCGAAGACGGAGAAGATGATTCCAAAGAATGAGGGATTCCTGGACTGCCATGAAACCTGATACCGAACAGTACATCGACGTCCCGACGCAGGAAATGCTCATCAGCATGGGCCCCCAGCACCCCGCCACGCACGGCGTGCTCCGGCTGGTGATCAAGGCCGACGGGGAGATCATTACCTGGGCCGACGTGGACGTGGGCAACCTGCACCGCGCGGAAGAGAAGGTCGGCCAGAGCCTGAAGTACCCCCAGTTCGTGCCCTACACCGACCGGCTCGACTACCTGGCGGGCATGAACAACAACCTCGGCTATTGCCTCTCCGTGGAGAAGCTCCTCGACGTCGAGGTTCCCGAGCGCGCGACGTACATCCGCACCATCGTGTGCGAGCTCAACAGGATTGCCTCCCACCTCGTCGCCTTCGGCACCTACTCGCTCGACCTCGGCGCGTGGACGCCGCTCCTCTACGCCTTCCGCGAGAGGGAGTGGATCCTCAAGCTCTTCGAGCAGATCTGCGGCGCGCGCATGACGTTCAACTACATCAGGATCGGCGGTGTGGCCGCCGACCTGACTCCCGAGTGGGTGGCGGACTGCCGCCGTTTCCTCGACGAGCAGGAGAAGCGCTGGCACGAGTACAACCGCATCCTGTCGGGCAACCAGATCTTCATCAAGCGGACCGCCGACGTGGCGACCGTGACGGGCCCCGACGCCATCGACTTCGGCTGGACCGGGCCCTGCCTGCGCGCCTCGGGCGTCGACTTCGACCTGCGCCGCGACTTTCCCTACCTCGTCTACGACAAGGTCGACTGGGACGTCTGCGTGGGCGAGGGCCTCAAGGGCACGGTCGGCGACTGCTATGACCGCTACTGGGTGCGGATGCTCGAGATCATCGAGAGCGTGCGCATCGTGCGCCAGTGCCTCGATGCGCTGCCCGAGGGAGATATCAAGGCGCCCAAGCTCAAGAAGGTGATCAAGCCGCCCGCGGGCGAAGCCTACGTGCGCACCGAGAATCCCAAGGGCGAGGTGGGCTATTTCGTGGTGAGCGACGGTTCGAACATTCCCTATCGCGTTCGGATCAGGGCTCCCAGCTTCAACAATCTGTCAATTATCCCCAAGGTGCTGCCCGGCCTCATGGTGGCCGACGTGGTGGCCTTCATCGGATCGCTCGACATAGTCCTGGGCGAGGTGGACCGCTAAAGAACTAAGTCCGGGGAGAGGTTTCTATGAAACGCCTCATCGAATTTTTCAAGCAAAGCGAGTTTCTCCGGGATCCGGGTTTCGCCTGGATGCGCGACATGGAGTTTCTCCCTCACCTCCTGGCCTACGTGGTGGCCTTTGTCGTGGTCTTCTCGATCTTCGGCATCTACGCCATGTTCACCATCTGGATGGAGAGGAAGGTCTCGGCCCACATGCAGTCCCGCGTCGGCCCCATGCGGACCGGCGGGTGGCACGGCTGGGCCCAGTCGATCGCCGACGCGGTCAAGCTCTTCTTCAAGGAAGACATCCGGCCCTCGGCGACGAACATGATCCTCTGGATCGCCGCGCCCGGCCTCGTCTTCTGCGCCGCGCTCGCCGGATTCGTCGCCCTGCCGATCACGCAGGGGTGGGTGGTCAACGACCTCAACCTCGGCGTCTTCTACATCGTGGCCATCACGTCGATCGAGGTGGTGGGCGTGATCATGGCCGGGTGGGCGTCGAACAACAAGTGGTCGCTCCTCGGCGCGATCCGCGGGGGCGCCCAGGTGGTCTCCTACGAGATTCCGGCTGCCATGGCCGTCATGGTGCCGGTCCTGATGGCCGGGTCGTTCAGCCTCACCAAGATCGTCAACGCACAGCAGGGGGCCTGGTTCATCTGGGCGTCGCCCTGGCTGTTCCTCGCCGCGATCCTCTACTTTCTTTCGTCGATCGCGGCCTGCAAGCGGGCGCCCTTCGATATGCCCGAGGCAGAGTCGGAGCTCGTGGCCGGTTTCCACACCGAGTACTCCGGTTTGCGCTTCGCCTTCTTCTTCATGGAAGAGTACGCCTCGGTCTTCATCGTTTCGGGAATCTTTGCTTGCTGCTTCCTTGGCGGATGGCATCTGCCTTTCGCCGATCTCAGTTTCGACAGCGGGTTCATGGTCTTTGTGGGCGCGCTGATTTGCATCGCCAAGATCATGTTCATGGTCTTCATGCAGATGTGGATCAGGTGGACCCTGCCCCGCCTGCGCGTCGACCAGGTCATGACCGTGGGATACAAGTACCTCACCCCCTTCGCGTTCCTCGCGGTGGTGGGTGCGGCCATTTACGAGTACGCCGGCTGGAACTGGATTCCGTACGTCTATTGATGGGAGTGTGAAACGCTGTTATGGGCGGTTACTTTAAAGATCTGAGTGACTCCGTCGTTTCCACGCTGAAAGGAATGTCGGTCACTCTCAAACATCTCTTCAGCAAGCCGGTCACGGTGCATTACCCCGACGAGAAAATGCCGATCGCCGACGCCTACCGCGGCAAGCACAAGCTGATCCAGGACGGCTGCCGCGCGTGCCTTCTCTGCTCCAAGGCCTGTCCCGTCGACTGCATCGACATGGCCTTCGAGCGCCACATGAAGCGCGTCATCGAGTGGGACCAGTTCGAGATCGACTACAACCGGTGCGTGTTCTGCGGCCTCTGCACCGAGGCGTGCCCCACCGAGGTCCTCAAGATGACCACGGAGTACGACCTCTCCACCGACGACCGGCGCACGATCATCAAGGATCTCCTCGAGTGGCGCGGCCTGCGCCCCGAGGATCACGAAAACATCCGCCTTCTCAAGGAGAAGGAGGAGGCGGACAAGAAAAAGAAGGCCGAGGAAGCGGCAAAGGCCGCTGCCGAGGATGGCACCGCCAAAGACGAACCGCAGGACGAGAAGAAGGAATAAGGGGTTCCCCATGACGATGTCGGTAATCATGTTCTGGATATTCGCCCTGATGGCCGTGGTCGGCGCGGGCCTTGTCGCCTTCCTGCCCAGGCTGGTCAACTCGGCCTTCGCCCTCGTCCTCGCCCTGATCGGGGTGGCGGGCCTCTACTGGACCCTGGGCGCCGACTTCATCGGCACCACGCAGATCCTGATCTATGTGGGCGGCGTGACGGTTCTGCTCCTCTACGCCGTGATGCTCACCCCCAAGGAGTCGACGCGCGTGCCGTGGATCCGCTTTCTGCCCGCCGGCGTGCTCACCGCGGCGATCGGCTACCTGCTGATCACCGCCTTCAACGGTGTGCTGCTCGCCTTTGACACGATCCGCGGCGTCGATCTCACCGCGCCCGTTCCCACGGCCGACCAGATCGGCAACGCCTTTCTCGACAAGGACGCCTACCTGCTGCCCTTCGAGCTGGCGTCGGTCTTGCTGCTGATCGTGGTGGTGGGCGCCGTGTTCATCGCCCGCAGGAAAAGGGAGGTCTGATCATGGAATGGTCCTTCACACCCGACAGCCTCAGCGGTTACCTGATCGTGAGCGGAATCCTGTTCCTCTTCGGGATCCTGACCATCCTCACGCGGCGTAACGCGATCTATATCCTTCTCGGCGTCGAGCTGATTCTCAACGCGGCGGGACTCAATTTCGTGGCCTTCTCACGCTTTGGAAACCTGGGCGTCGACGGCCACATCTTCGCCGTGTTCATCATAATCCTGGCGGCTTCCGAAGCTGCCGTGGCCCTGGCCATCATTCTGCAGATCTTCCACAGTTACGGGACGATCGATCTGAACGAGACCAACCTGATGAAGAGGTAGTCGCGGGAGAGACGAGGTTATGGAACAAATCTTGAATGCAGCAACGCCGGCCTTCTTCGAGACCACTGCGCCGGCCTGGATCGTGCTGGGGATCGTGCTCGTTCCCCTTCTCGGTTTTACGATCCAGATCTTCTTCGGCAAGCGCCTGCCGCGCCAGGGGGACTGGGTTCCCACCGGTGCGATCGGGATCAGCGCCCTGCTCGCCATCTATCTCGGCATACAGATGTTCCGTGCCGACAATCCCGATCTCTGCTACGAGTCGAGCAGCATCGGCTTCATCTGGAAGTGGCTCGACTATGGCCGGTGCAAGCTCTACGCGGGCGTGCTCCTCGACAACGCGGGGATCATCATGCTCATGATGGTGACGGTGGTCTCCTTCTTCATCCATCTCTTCTCCATCGGCTACATGCACGGGGACAGGTACTATCCCCGCTTCTTCGCCTACCTCGGGCTCTTCTGCTTCTCCATGCTCGGCCTGGTGGTGAGCGACAACCTCCTCTTCATGTTCATCTTCTGGGAGCTCGTCGGTTTCTGCTCCTACCTGCTCATCGGATTCTTCTTCTACGAGGAGGAGCCGCCGCGGGCGGCAAACAAGGCCTTTCTCGTGAACAAGGTGGGCGACTGCCTCTTCCTGGCCGGCATCCTGCTCATCTTCCACGTGGTCGGGTCGTTCAACTTTCGCGAGATCTTTGCCTTCGTGGAGAGCGGACAGTGGGTGGAGAGCGCCTCGGCGATCGGCGTCTATTCCGGGATCTCACCCCAGACGCTGCTCACCTTCGCGGGGATCCTCGTCTTCGGCGGGGCGGTGTCGAAGTCGGCCCAGTTCCCCTTGCACGTCTGGCTCCCCGACGCCATGGCCGGCCCCACGCCGGTGTCGGCCCTGATCCACGCGGCCACAATGGTTGCGGCGGGCGTGTTCATGGTGGGGCGCATGTTCCCCTTCTTCACGCCCACGGCGCTTCTCGTGATTGCCATCGTCGGTATGATCACGGCCGTTTTCGCCGCCACGATCGGCATCGTTCACAACGACATCAAGAAGGTGCTCGCCTACTCGACCTGCTCCCAGCTCGGCTACATGGTCCTGGCCCTCGGGATCGGCGGGTTCACGGCGGGGCTCTTTCACCTGATCACCCACGCCTGTTTCAAGGCCTGTCTCTTCCTCGGGTCGGGCTCGGTGATCCACGCGGTCCACACGCAGGACATGCGCGAGATGGGGGGGCTTCGCAAGAAGATGCCGATCACCCATCTCACCTTCCTCATATCGACTCTGGCGCTGACCGGTGTGCCCTGCCTGTCGGGGTACTTCTCCAAGGACGCCATCATCGCCAATGCGCTCGAATGGGGCATGACCAAGAACGGCGCCGCCTACGTGCCGTGGATCTTCGCCACGGCGGCGGCATTCATGACCATGTTCTACATGATGCGCCTCATGTACATGACCTTCTGGGGTGAACCCAAGAACCAGGAGAAGTACGACCACGCCCACGAGTCGCCGCCGGTGATGACGATCCCGCTCATCGCGCTCGCCATCCTCGCCGTGATCGGCGCGGGCACGGTCTTCCCCTGGCAGACGGCGAGCGATACGTGGTACGCCGCCCTCGTGCAGCGGCCCGAGGCGGTCGCTGCCGCGGCCACGGCCGGAATGCCCCATGTGGCGGAATCCTTCGAGCATATGTACAAGGGCATGCACCACGCCGAGCATTCGGCCCACTACATCGCACTCTTCGGCTCTCTGGCGGTGGTGGCGGCGGGATTCTTTCTCGCCTGGCTCTTCTATGGGAAGAGGATCTTTAGCGCCGAGAAGGTGGCGGCGCGGATCGGGCCGCTACACAGGACGGTGCTCAACAAGTACTACATCGACGACTTCAACGACTGGGCCTTCGTGCGCGGGTTGCAGAAGTTCTGCTGGCTCTTCAAGGTCACCGCCGAGGCGCTCATCGATTTCATCGTGAATTTCATGGGCTACTTCACCCGTTTCGTCGCCTTCATCCACGGGCTGTTCGACAAGTACATCGTCGACGGACTCGTGAACTTCTGGTGGTGGCTCACCCATCTGCTCGCCGGAATCTTCCGCGTGCTGCAGACGGGAAATACCAAGGATTACCTGGCGATCGCTCTCCTGGGAGCGGTGGTCATCTGTCTCGTGATGCTCTTTGTTTGATGTAAAAGTAATCAGCGGTCCCGCGATCCGCCACCGGCGGCGGATCGATCGAGGGGACCAGGGTCAAAAGGATAACGGAAGGTCGGAACAACATGGACCCTAGCGGAATCAGTCAGGTTGCTGTCGAGACGGGGGGAGGACTCCCCTTCCTGACGCTGTTGTTTCTCGTGCCCCTCTTGGGAATGTTGGCCATTCTCTTCATGCCGAAGGGAAAGAACGAGGCGATCAAAACAGTGGCGGCCGTGGCCACGGCGATCCCTCTGCTCATCACCGGCTACCTGTGGGTGCAGTTCGACTACGACAACACCGACATGCAGTGGGTGGAGAAGTGCCCGTGGATCGATACGTTCAATATCGACTATCACGTCGGTATTGACGGGCTGTCGATTCCGCTCGTCTTCTTGACGGCGCTGCTCCTCTTCATCGCCGTCTTCTCGTCGTGGAACATCGACAAGACGAAGGGCGGGGCCAAGGGGTACTTCATGCTGCTCCTCCTTCTGGAGGTGGGGATCGTGGGTGTCTTTATCTCCCTCGACTTCTTCCTCTTCTACGTCTTCTGGGAGATCATGCTCCTGCCGATGTACTTCCTCATCGGTATCTGGGGAGGGCCGCGGCGCGAGTACGCGGCAATCAAGTTCTTCCTCTACACCCTGGTCGGGTCGGTGCTCATGATGATCGCCATGATCGCCCTCTACCTGACCTCGGAGCCGCACACCTTCAACATGCTCACCTGGACCGAGATGGGCCGCAACGATCAGCTCACCGGTGAGAACCTGCTCAACGGGGGTGTGTTCTTAGGGATCCAGTTCGCCAAGTGGGTCTGGATGTTCTTCTTCATCGGGTTTGCGATCAAGGTGCCGATCTTTCCTTTCCACACCTGGTTGCCCGACGCCCACGTGGAAGCGCCGACGGCGATCTCCGTTATCCTTGCCGGTATTCTCTTGAAGCTCGGCGCTTATGGAATCTTCCGCATCAACTTCGGCATCCTGCCCGAGGCGACCAAGTACTTCGCCACTTTCCTTGCCGTACTCGGCATGATCAATATCGTCTACGGCGCACTCGTCGCCATGGCACAGACAGACTTCAAGAAGCTCGTGGCCTACTCGTCGGTGAGCCATATGGGTTACGTGCTTCTCGGCGCCGCGTCCTTTACCGGCGCGGGCATGATCGGCGCCAACCTGCAGCTCTTCAACCACGGCACGTCGTCGGCCATGCTCTTCCTCCTCGTCGGCGTGGTCTACGATCGCGCCCACCACAGGGATATCAACGGCTTCGGCGGGCTTGCCCAGGTCATGCCGCGCTACATGGGTCTGGCCACGGTGGGGATCTTCGCCTCCCTCGGCCTGCCCGGCCTGGCCGGGTTCGTGTCCGAGGCGCTCACCCTCGTCGGCGCCTGGGAGGTCTTCCCCGTTCTCACGATCATTTCCCTCACGGGACTCGTGGTGACGGCAGCCTTCTTCCTCTGGACGATCCAGCGTGTTTTCCTCGGGCCTCTCAACGAGAAGTACAAGAAGATGCCCGATGTGGACACCCGCGAGACTTTCTGTCTCGTGCCGCTGGCCATTCTGTGCGTCGTGCTCGGCGTGTTTCCTTACCTGCTCATCGATTGGATGTGGCCCGCGCTCGATAACATGCTGTCGTTCCTGCGGTAACTGGAGTAAAGATTGATGCTGGCGGAATATCTGAACGATCTGCACTACATCTGGCCCGAGGTGGTGATGACTGTCGCCATCTTGCTCGCCCTCTTCTCCGATCTCATTCTCGGGGGGCGGGACCAGAAGGTGACGGGGATCATCGCCCTGCTCTGCACGGGGCTCGTCATATACTTTCTCTTCAGGCTCCACGCCGAAGGGGGGGCGCACCAGGTCTTCGGGATCGTGGTCGTTGATCAGTTCGCGATTCTTTTCAAGATACTGGCCGCGATCGGGCTTCTGGTGGTGCTTTTTTATGCGGTCTTCTTCCGCGAGTTCGACCGGGACGGGATCGGCGAGTTCTATGCGGTGATCCTTTCTTCGACGCTGGGCATCTTTTTTCTCGTGTCGACGAACAACCTTCTTCTGCTCTACCTCGCGCTCGAGATGCTGTCGATCACCTCCTACGTGCTGGCCGGATTCCTCAAGAAGGAACGGCGGTCGGGCGAGGCGGCGCTCAAGTATCTCGTTTACGGTGCGCTTTCTTCGGGCGTGATGCTTTTCGGTTTCTCGATCCTCTTCGGATTAGCCGGCACGCTCCACCTGCCCACCATGGGCGAGTTCGTGGCCGCCAACATGGAGGGTGACTTCGGCGGCGCCATCATGGTGTCGCTCGTTCTGATCCTCATGGGATTCTGCTTCAAGATCGCCGCCTTCCCCTTCCACTTCTGGTGCCCCGATGTGTACGAGGGCGCGCCCACGCCGGTGACGACCTTTCTGGCGGTCTGCTCCAAGGCGGCCGGATTCGGGCTCGTGCTCCGCTTCATGAACGACGTCTTTGTGGCGAACAGCATGCCGGCGACGGAGTGGGGCGGCGAGGTGGCATTGCTCATCGGCATGCTGTCTGCCGTGACCATGACTTATGGCAACCTCACAGCCGTGAAGCAGCAGAACGTGAAGCGCATGCTGGCCTATTCGTCGATCGCCCATGCAGGGTATCTGCTCATGGGTGTGGCGGCCATGTTCGCCAGTATGAAGACGGGCGGCAAGGCCGACGCGGTTATCTTCTACCTCATCGCCTATCTCATCATGAACCTCGGCGCCTTCGGCGTGGTGATCTACCTCTCCAACCGCTACGGCCGCGAGACGGTCGATGATTACCGCGGCCTCGGCTGGCGCGCGCCCTACTGCTGCGGATTCATGGTGATCTTCCTTCTCGCGCTTACCGGACTGCCGCCCACGGTCGGCTTCATCGGCAAGTGGAAGCTCTTCGTGGCCGTGATCGATTCGGGCATGATCTGGCTTGCCGTTGTGGCTGGACTGAATGCGGCGGTGGCGCTGTTCTACTACTTCCGCATTGCCAAGGCGCTCTTCTTCAAGGACCCGGCCGCCGAGGGCATCGAGCGGCAGGGCTCCTCGGTTCAAGGCCTGTTTGTGGTGGTCCTCTGCGTGCTCGGTCTGGCCGTTCTCTACTACGGTGTCTATTGGAACAGCCTCGAGGTGGCTGCCAAAGCCGCACTCCCTTAAGCGGGCGGGTCACCAAAATTGCATTTCTGTTCTAAGTCTCTATTTTGCGCAACGCAAAATAGAGACTTAGAACAGAAATGCAATTTTGGTGACCCGCCCACAAGAGCTATAATGAGAAAGGCACCCCGCCGATATGAACCCATCCTGTCTGATTGGAGAGACCGCGATGCGCAAAAGGACAAGATCCACTGTATGGCTCCTCGCCACGATCACCGTTTTTCTATCATTCTTTCTCCACGCACCCCATGCCGTGGCCGGCGAAGAGGTTATCTACGACTCATGGAGGCTCATGAAAATGGCGGGCGACGCTGTCGGCTGGATCCACACCGTCATCCGCGAGAAGAGCGACGAGGGCCCTGCTGTCTACAGGACCGAGGTCGAGACCAAGATGGAGTTCAAACGATTCGGCCAGGTCGTGGCGATCTCCGTGTCGGGATGGACGGAAGAAGATCAGGACGGCCGGATCCTCACCGGCCACCAGGAGTCGTTGATGTCAGGCTCGGAGACCGTCTACGATCTCATTGTCACCGACGGCAAGGCGACGATGACAATCACCACCATGGGAAAGCCGCGCGAATCCGCACTCGAATGGGACGACGAAGTGATCGGCCCCATGGGAACGTGGCTCCGCCGAAAAGCCAAGGGAGTCGAACCGGGAACAAAATACTCGGTCAAGATCTTTACTTTCGATCACTCCAAGGTTGTGACCCAGACCACCGAGATCATCGAACCGGGTGAAACGGCGCTCACCGACGGCAAGAAAACACTCTTCAACCGCTCCATCTCGACCGTCGACATTCTGCCCGGTGTCAAGACCTACGAGTGGTGGGACGATGACTACGATGTGGTCAAGACGTCGACAGCCATGATGGGGATGGAAATCGAGACGGTGCGCACCACCAAGGAACGCGCCATGAAATCGGGCGGCGGCGAGCTCAAGACCGATATGATCGTCGCCACGATGGCGCGCGCCAACGTGAATCTTCCCAGGCCTTATCGGCTCGACTCGATCCTCTACCGTTTCGAGGCGACCAATCCCGATATCGGCATGCCCGAGGGACTCGACAACTTCCGCCAGACGGTGCGCGAAAACGACGGGCGGACCGCCCTCGTCTTCATCGAGGCCAAGGTGCCCGACGCGCCGCAGAAGCGGCCGATCGAGAATCCCGCCCCCGAGCTCGCCGAGTATCTCGAACCCAACGCCTTCATCCAGTGCGATCATCCGGGCCTGCAAAAGAAAGCTCTCGAGGTGATCGGTAACGAGACCGACGCATGGAAAGCGGCCGTTATCCTCGAAAAGTTCGTTCAAGAGTACATCGTGGACAAGAACTTCGGCACCGGCTTCGCCACCGCCGCCGAGGTCTTCGAGAACCCGCGCGGCGACTGCTCCGAGCACGGCGTGCTGCTCGTCGCGCTCTGCCGCGCCGTGGGTATCCCGTCGCGCGTGGCCGTGGGCTACATGTACCTCGGCGGGATCTTCGGCGGCCACATGTGGGCCGAGGTCTGGATCAACGGCAAGTGGTACGCCATCGACGGCGTCACCGGAATCGGCCGCGTCGATCCCACGCACATCACCTTCTCCACCGCGTCGATCAAGGACGGCAGCCTCGCCGAGGAGTTCATCGGCGTGGTGCAGGCGCTGGGCAATCTCGACATCACCATCCTCGAGTTCACCCACGGCGACAAGACCGTGGCGATCGGCGACAGCTTCAAGGACTACATCATCGACGGCAACCGGTACACCAACATCCTTCACGGAATCAGCATCTCCAAGCCCGACAATTCCGGTTTCGAGGAATTTGAGCGGGACTTCTCCAATGTCGACTTCACCCTCGTCGAGATCGACGGCGAAACCGATACCGAGTTGACGGCCTTCCCCACGCTCTTTTCCCAGTCGCTCGAGGATCTCGAGAAGAAGATCGTGCGCGGCAAGGACAAGATCCTGACGAAGCTGCAACGAAAGGTCTGCGGCTACAGCGCCACGGTCTACATGATCAAGAGCGGATCGAGAACCAAGCGCGTCCTCGCCCTCGTCACCGAGGACACCTGCTTCGTCCTCACCATGCGCATCGAGGACGAGGAGCGAGATGTGGTCGATTTCGAGAAGATGGTCAAATCGATCAAATTCGCGAATTGAAGCCATTTGGAGAATTGACCCGCAAAGGGAGAACAAAATGCAAAAACGAGTGATACTGGTCGCCGCGGCCATCTGTGTCATCGCCGCTTTTGTCGTGACCGAACTCTTCTCGCAGGGCCAGGGCCGGGCCGGCGCGCAAGCCGGACGCCCGCAGCGCGCGTCGATGAACAAGCCGCCCCTCGCCGATTCGGACGCGGAGAAGAAGATCCTCGACGTTCTCGACGATCTCTTTACCAATCAGCGCCGGGGCAACATGAACGTCCCGGCCGAAGACGGCAGGTTGCTCCGGATCCTGACCGAAACGACCAACGCCCAGCATGTGGTCGAGATCGGCACGTCAAACGGCTACTCGGGAATCTGGTTCTGCCTCGCTCTCCGGAAGACGGGCGGCAAGCTGGTCACCTTCGAGATCGACGAGGGCCGCGCCGCGCTCGCCCGCGAGAACTTCAAGCGGGCCGGTGTGAGCGACATGATCACACTCGTCATGGGCGACGCCCACGAGACGGTCAAGCAGATCGAGGAGCCGATCGACATCCTCTTTCTCGACGCCGACAAGCCGGGCTACATCGACTACCTGGAGAAGCTCCTTCCCAAGGTGCGGGCCGGCGGCCTGATCCTCGCGCACAACACGAGCTCCCACGGACGAGATCCGGGGATGGCCAAGTACGTCGCCGCGGTCACGTCCAACCCCGCCCTGGAGACGCTCTTCGTGCACCAGAACGTGTCCGGCGTGGGGATCACCCTCAAGAAGCGGTGATCCGAACCAGAATACCCATCGCAAAAAAATTCCACTAATCTTGCACCCCGTAGGGCGTTCTTGCGCCCTTTTTGTCATCGGCTCGACAGTTTAGAGTGCGGAATATCCCGCACAATGGGAAACAAAGCCAGTTGGAGGACGAGCCATGAAAATTCAATTCTGGTCGATTGTCTTGCTGGGACTCATGACCTTGGGCGGTCTGAGTTCGAACCGTTTGATCGATTTGACGGGAAGCAGCCCGGCCCCGAAGCTGCCGGGACCGCCGCCGCGGGTGGCTGGATTTGCGCTTCTCGGCGAGGAGACCTTCCAGTGCGGCGGAGTCGCGCACACCGTACCCGTCTACGTTCACACGCTGACCGGTCTCGAATTCATTCTCGTGCCGGGCGGAACCTTCACCATGGGATCGGCCTGGAGCGAACGAGGCCGGGGCGACGACGAATCCCGCCGCCGCTCAGTGGCGGTGGAACCCTATCTGCTCTGCCGCACCGAGTGCACGCGCGAGGCGTGGTTGAGAATCAAGACGGGCGGCGTCGATCACGCCCTCGAGCGCGACCTTCCGGTCAAGGGGGTCTCGTGGGACGACTGTTCTTTGTGGTGCCGCAAGGCGGGTCTTCGCCTCCCTACCGAGAGGGAGTGGGAATACGCCTGCCGCGCGGGAACGGCGACACGGTACTGCTTCGGCGATCGGGACGACGATCTCCCCGAATATGCCTGGTGCCGCCGGAATTCCGAGAGCCGGGTCCACCCCGTGGGCCGGCTCAAGGCCAATGCTTTCGGTCTCTTCGACATGCACGGCAATGTGTGGGAGTTCTGCCACGATGTGCTCGAACCGGGACAGAGCCCCGCACCGGAGAGCGGCCTCTACCGCGCCAAGAGGGGCGGGTGCTACATGAGCGCAAAGGACCCGTACCTGAGATCAGCCAACCGCAGCAGAAGCATTCAGGACTGCTGCTACGAATACCTGGGCTTCCGGCCCGCTTGCTCTTTGTAAAAATTGAACCCATCTTTCATGAGTGTCTCGAGTTCGGTTTGGGATCCACGCGGTTTCAGGCAGGTGCAACCCTGGCATGCTCGACCGGACTGGGGGTACGAGAAGAAGGGGACAGGATCCGGCTCCTGTCCCCTTTTTTTTACGCGCCGGCCACGGCGCGCGCGCGGCGCCAGCCGGGGCGATTCAGTCCATCTCGTGCTTGAGCCAGACCTTGGCCATCTTCCATTCGTATTTGATGGTCCGCGGCGAGACGCCGAGCACGTGGGCGGCCTCGTCGGCGGTCAAACCGCCGAAGAAACGGAGTTCCACGATCTGCCCGAGGCGGGGATCGAGGTTGGCGAGTTTTTTCAGTGCCTCGTCGAGGGCGATGAGATCGATGGTGCCCTCGATCTCGAACCCGTCAGCCATCTCGAGAGACTCTTTCTTGCTGCCGCCTCCCCTCTTGGCCGCCCTCTTGCGGCGGGCATGATCGACGAGCACACGCCGCATGGCGCGCGCCGCCATGCGCATGTAGTGGGCCTTGTTCTCCCACGTCTCGGCTCGACCGTCGCAGAGGCGGAGGTACGCTTCGTGAACGAGCGCAGTGGTCTGGAGGGTGTGGCCCGATCGCTCATCGCGCATGTGAAACCGGGCAAGGGCGCGGAGTTCGTTGTAGAGAAGGGGAAGCAGAACCTCTTGCGCCTCGGTCTTGCCGGCGTTGAGGTCCTCAAGCAGGTGAGTGATGTCGTTCTTCTTGGGCACTTTTTTCCCCCGCGGGTTTCCCGCGCGGAACGCGATCGGGCTGGAAAAAGCAAAGATATGGTAACCCGACGCCCCCGTAATGGGAAAAGGGAAAGCGCGTTAGCGCTTTCCCTTTGTCCGGAACCTCCTGTATCGGAGCGACACCCGCTCTTTTCCGAAGGAAATCGGTTGTTTTGTCAATTCTGTCCCGCGACCGGCAGATCTGAGAAAATCAATGTGCCTGTCTATTAAGTAAAAGCGTAATTTTTGGAGCTTTCCTATCGAGAAAATAAATCTTTTTTCCACAAGGCTTAACGACAGAAATCGCAAGCACTTACGTGGAAGCCCTGACGTAGCTCCACGTAGGTCAAAAGCCAGCGGCCGGGCGCCGATTTCAGAAGCGGTGGGTGGCGAAGATGTCGAGCGCCAGCTGGGGCTTGTCCACGTCGAGAATGATCACACCCCGTTTCTGCCGCTGCTCGACCGCGCCGTAGAGATAGTCGATGTTGATGCCCGCGTTGCCCAGCTTGCAGGTCAGGTCCATCAAGGCGCCCACGCGGTTGGGCAGGTCGACGCGGATCACGTCGCGCAACTCGGCCTCATAGCCGTGTTCGTTCAGGGCCGCCACGGCCTTCTCGGGCCGGGTCACGTAGAGGCGCGCAATGTCGCCGAACACACCGATGGCGTAGATGGCGATGCGTTGTTTCTTCAGCACGCGTGTCATCACGCCGACCACACCGGGCTTGTTGTCGAGAACGACAAAGACCTCCTGGATAGTCTTGAGCGGGTTTATCATTGATTGAGCCTTCCTTCCTGAGAGCGGTTTTCGCCTGATTGCGTTTCTTCCAGTATCGGAAAGTGGGGGGGCGGACTCAAGGATCGATATTTTCGGGGCTGCTGCTAAGTGGAAACAGCGTCGAGCTGCGACTTGTTCACGGCACTCGTCAATTCTGTCTTGAAGGCTCTGTGACGGTTGAACTTTTTCATGTACTTCTCGATCAGCGCCTGTCCGCTGGACATCCTGCCGCTGTTCCATTCCGTTTCCGCCACGGCTGCGATCAATTGAGCGGCCTTCCAGTAGCTCTTTCTATGCTTGCCGCCCACGATCGCTTGGACTCTCTTTTCGACCGCCTTCAGGGCGCTTAGAAAAAAGGATTCCCGATTCTGCTCGGAAATGGGGATTTCCGTCAGGGTTCGGTCCAACCAGGCCGCGAGGCGCTTTTGAGGCTCAACGACTGTTGGGGTGTCCTCGGCCCCGAGTTCTCCCTCGAATTCCGAGAGGATGTCGAAAAGTGCAGCACGGCTCCTGCTTGATGCCATGCTCTCCAGAAGCTCGGTCAGGTTCGCTTTCACAGGTTTTTCGCGATTCCACCTCGCGAAGAGAAAGAAGGGAACCACGAGTCGGTTGGGATTGTCTCCGTAATACCACCCCAGGGAGTCGGAACGATCCATGAGCGCGGACAGAGTGGTGTAATCACCTTTCAAGATATGGCAGATCGTTATCAGATCCTCGTTAACACGAACCTCGGCCAGGTCCGGGCTGCTTTCAAAATCATCGGAACTGGAACGGACGGATCGCTTCTCCATTTCCCCGAAGTGGTTGAGCGCACCCTCGATCAAATCAAGACGCTCTCTCTTGCTCTTCGCGCTGTCGACGAAATCGAGAAGGCGTTCGACAGACGGAGAGGCGTAGAATGTTTCTCGCAATCCCTTCAAGATCAGCTTCTTCTTTCGCAGAACCGTTGCGGCTTTCCGGAGGCGATCAGCAATCCCGGCTCTGATCTTGAGGTGTTTCGGCAGCGTTTCGAGCCCGATCAGAGCGGCATCGATGATTTTCTTGTGGCTCCCATCCCCTTCGAGCGCGATCAGCCACTCCACGAAGAGCCCCGGATACATTTTTCCCTTTTCGAGAGCCAGCCGCTCCAACCCCTGCCGATCAGCGAAGAGCCTCGCTGCTTCTCTCAGAAGATGGTTGGCGTGCGCGCCCTTTCCCTTCCTTGTGAGATAGACCTGCCAATCCGAAGCGAATCGATCCATATCGGGCAGATCCTCGGAGTCGGCATCGATCATCCCCTCGATGCTCACGATATGGGGAGTGTAGTACTGCTGGGAGATGGCTTTGTAGAGGGCCTTGGACCGGTCCGAAATCGTTTCGGTGAGATAGACGCAACGGAGGTACTTTGCAGCGGACTCGTCCAGGTCGGTATCGATCATCTCCTCCGGATCGTTGCCCGGAAGCTGGCCCTCCTCCACTCCGCCCCAGAAAACATCGAACAGCGCTTCAAAAGCCTGCCTGGCACCGGCGAATTCGCGCGCAAAATAGAGCGTGTCAATGCTGTCGAAAAACGCATCAACTTCGTCAGTCCACGATTCATCCCCCCAGGCGCGCTCGTCGTGGAGGTCGTGGTCCCATCCCCACCCGTCGGAATATTCGTATGCCTCCGTCCGCTGACCGAATTCCCTGATCTCCTGCAAAAGGAGGTCGAGGTCATTACCTTTGGACGGCGCACGCTTCGACTCCGGAGGGGATCGAAAGATATCGAGAAATCTCCGTCGTTCGCCCGAGGGCAGACTCTGCGCCCGATGAAGAATGGCAGCTTTCAGATCTCCGTGGGCGAACGCGTCCAGCCGGCTGTTCAGCGCGGAGATAAATTCTCTCTTCGTGAGTTTCTTTTTGGTTTCGGTTCTCATCGTTTCAAAGCCTCCGCACTTTCGGCATGATATTCCCGGCATTGTAATGTAAATTGCTGCGCAAATCACTGTCAGGTCCGCAACAGCGGAAAACTCCCGGGTGATCCAACGCGACGGGCGCCCACGATCCGGTCGATCTGCCATGGCGAAAAAGACGCGCTCCTCCGCAGGGCAAAAGCAAAAATCAGGAAAGCTCCGCATCGGCGACATGTGGAACGCCATCACCATCATCGCCTCGTCGCAAAGCAATCCGTTGAAAGCGATCGCCGAATTTGTGGAAAACGCGATCGACGCCGGAGCGCGCAACATCACCATCGTTCGCGGAAAGGAGCGGAAAAGTCCCTACCTCCGCGTGATCGACGATGGTTCAGGCTTGCCCGCGGACGGTGAAGGGCGGCCCGATTTCAAGTACGTGGCCACCCACATCTGCGACTCGATCAAGCGGC
>CAYXGI010000017.1:46787-85178 GCA_964464495.1 uncultured Phycisphaerales bacterium | reverse complement strand
CTCGGCTTTAAAAACTAACTGATTAATGGCCCCTTTTAGGGGCCTTCCTCATACCACCTGCTCTGCAGGTGGTGCTGATTACCGAATGGGCAGGTTTGTAACATCCCTAAAAAAAAGGAGGATAGACATGGACGGAGTCTTCCGGACCTCTCCCGGGGGCGGCGTGAAATGTCACTGATGATCCTTGACACCCGGCCACGGGTTCTTAATACTCCCTTTTGTTTTGAAGCGAGTGTAAAAGAGTCTCTTCGAACGCGGAAACGATTCCGCGGCCGAGGGGATATGTCTTTCTCTGCAAGGAGGTTCTACGTTGCCCACGATTTCGACCAACGATTTCAAAAACGGGATAACAATCATATTCAGGGATGAACTCTGGGATATCGTCGATTTCCAGTTCGTCAAACCTGGCAAGGGTGGCGCTTTCGTCCGCACCAAGCTAAAGAATGTCAAGACCGGCAATGTGCTCGAGCACACCTTCGACTCGAAAGCCAAGGTGGACCAGGCCATCATCGAGAAGACGGAGATGGAGTACCTCTACCGCGACGGAGATAATTTCTTTTTCATGGATCCCGAGAGTTACGAGCAGGTGCCGATCAATCTCGATCTTATAGAGCAGCATCTCCGCTTTCTCAAAGAGAATACGATCTGCAACTTCAAAATTTTCAAGGACGAGGTGCTCACCGTGTCGATCCCCGACTTCATGGTTTTCAAGATCACCGAGACAGCACCGGTGCTCAAGGGGGCGACGGCTGCGTCGAGCTCGAAACCGGCGGTTATCGAGACCGGCGCGACGATCCAGGTGCCGGAGTTCGTCACCGAGGGCGAGAAGGTCCGCGTCGATACACGAACCGGCAACTACATGGAGAGGGCAAACGATTGAGGATCAACCTCTCCATCGTTCAGCGCTTTTCCGGCCGGGTTCGATCCCGGGCGGTGCGCGGCGCTCGCGCAAGGATGAGAGAGGTTCCATACGGGAGACCACATGGATATTTATAAAAAGGTCAAGGAACTCGTCGAGTTGATGAAAGACGCCGAGATCGATGAGATCGAGATCAAGGACGGTTTGCGAGAGGTGAGGCTGACCAAGCACCTGCCAATGATTCAGGGTGGGGCGGTTCCAATGATCTCCCAGCCATTATCGGCCGGATTCGGAGCGGCGCCCTCGCCGGCCGCGCCCGCCGGGGGCGACGAGGCGGCAGCGCCGGCTCTCGACAAGGATGTGACCGAGTTCAAGTCCCCCATGGTGGGGACCTTCTACCGCGCTCCGAGCCCGGAGTCTCCACCTTTCGTGGCCGAGGGCGAAAAGGTGAACAAGGAATCGATCCTCTGCATCATCGAAGCGATGAAAGTCATGAACGAGATCAAGGCTGAAACAAGCGGTGAGGTCGTCGATGTTCTCGTCGAAAATGGCGAGGCTGTCGAGTTCGGCCAGCCGCTCTTCCTGATCAAGGCAACAAAGTAACTGAAGGCACTCTTTTCATGTTCAAAAGGATTCTGATCGCCAACCGCAGCGAGATCGCCCTTCGCGTTATCCGCGCTTGCAAGGAGCTCGGAGTGGAGACTGTTGCGGTCTATTCCCAGGCCGATGAGAATGCCGGCTATCTCGACCTGGCCGACGAAACGATCTGCATCGGCCCCCCGCAGTCGGATAGAAGCTACCTCGATATCCCACGCATCATCTCGGCGGCCGAGATTACCGATGTCGAGGCGATCCACCCGGGTTACGGTTTCTTGGCCGAGAACGACCATTTTGCCGAAGTCTGCAACAGTTGCGGCATTGCGTTCATCGGCCCGCGGCCCGAGACGATCGCCCTTGTCGGCGCCAAGGCAGAGGCACGGCGGATCGCCATGGAAAACGAGATCCCCGTGATCCCCGGATCGAAGTCGCTCGTCGAGAATGACAAGGAAGCGCTCAAGATCGCTCAGGAAATCGGATTTCCCGTGATCATCAAGGCGTCGGCCGGCGGCGGCGGGCGCGGCATGCGCGTCGCCCACAACGAGATCTCCCTGGTCAATGCCTTTCTGGCAGCGCGCGCCGAAGCCGAGATCGCCTTTGGCGATTCGTCGGTCTACGTGGAGCACTACATCGAGAATCCGCGCCACATCGAGATTCAGGTGCTCGGAGATTCCGAGGGGAATATGATCCACCTTGGCGAGAGGGACTGCTCCCTTCAGCGGCGCCACCAGAAGATCATCGAGGAGTCGCCGAGTCCGGTCGTGTCCGACGAACTGCGCGAGACGATGGGCGCCGCCGCGGTGCGGCTTTGCCTGGCAGCCGGCTACCAGAACGCCGGAACGGTCGAGTTCCTCGTCGATAACGACTTGAACTTCTTCTTCATGGAAGTCAATGCGCGGATTCAGGTCGAGCACCCGGTGAGCGAGATGGTGTCCGGCATCGACCTCGTGCAGGCTCAGATCCGGATCGCGTCTGGTGAAGCGCTCTGGCTGAACCAGGATGAAGTGAGCATGAAGGGCCACTCCATCGAGTGCCGCATCAATGCCGAGGATCCCGACGACAACCTCCGGCCCTGCCCGGGCAAGATAGAGAATTACTTCCAGCCCGGCGGCCGCGGCGTGCGCGTCGATTCGCACGTTTACTCGGGATACACCGTGCCGGCGCAGTACGATTCGATGATCGCCAAGCTGATCGTCCATGGCGAGACGCGTGAGCAAGCGATACAGATCATCAAGAGGGCGCTCGACGAATATGTGATCACAGGAGTCAAAACAACCATCCCACTGCACCGAGAGATCGTGAGACACCCACAGTTTGCCAAGGGACAGTTCGATACATCTTTTATTGAGAATAATTTTTTGGATCTTTAAGCCAGCGGGAGGAGGAGAATGTTCAAGCCGGGAAGAATGATCAGTGGTTTCACTGTCTTTTTGAACCGAGTCCTGATCCTTCTCCTGTCAGCCGCACTGCTGGCACTTGTTATCGATCCGTCTCTGTTCAATGCCGCCGATGGGGATGGTCCGGCCTTTTTCAGCGAGGAGTGGCTCGTCAGGTACCGCGTGCTGCTCATCGTCGTTTCGGCCTTTCTCATCTGCCTCAATCTCAATGTGATCCAGTTCATCATGTACAATCTCTGGAACGCCGAGGGGAAGCGTTATATCTCCTCCAAGACGGCTAGCGGCACGGCGCGGGTTTCGCTCGACGCGATCCAGCGGTCGTTGACGAACACCGCGGTTGCCATGCCCGAGATCGCCCGATGCCGCCTCAACGTTCTCAGAACCGGCCATACACGGTACAAGGTGACCGTTCTCTTCTGGATGCGCGAAGGGCGGTCGGTCATCAATATCAGCGAAAAGCTGCGTCTGGTCCTCAAGAAGAAGTTCGCCGACCTCGTTACGGTCTCGCCCCAGGACAGGATCGATTTTGACATCACCCTATCAGGCATTCAGAAGACCAAGAAGGGCGGGGGAGCGGTGTACGCCGACAGTGTCGGCGGGCGGCCTGCCGATTTCAAGGGGCCGGTCTATCCCGTCGAGGGAGAGAATTGATTCGATACAGCACCGCGCCGGAAAAGAGCCGACGCGGGACGTGACCGGGAAACGAGAGGAACACCATGCCCAGATCATTAATCACCGGTGGAGCGGGATTTCTCGGCTCTCACCTCTGCGACAGTCTGCTGGCGCGCGGCCATGAGGTGGTCGCAATGGACAATCTGCTCACAGGCGATCTCCGCAACATCGAACACCTTTTCGGCAACGAGAAGTTCAGTTTCGTTCTCTATGATGTGACACAGTTCATTCACGTTCCGGGCGAGATCAACTTTGTTTTTCATTTCGCATCGCCGGCGAGCCCGATTGACTATCTCCAGCTACCGATCCAGACGCTCAAGGTGGGAGCCCTCGGAACGCACAAGGCGCTGGGACTCTCGAAAGAGAAGAAGGCGACCTTCCTCCTCGCCTCGACGTCGGAAGTCTATGGCGATCCCGATGTCCACCCGCAGAAAGAGTCTTACTGGGGGAACGTCAATCCCGTGGGACCGCGCGGTGTCTACGACGAGGCGAAACGCTTCGCCGAGGCGATGACCATGGCTTACCACCGCTATCACAACGTGGATACGCGGATCGTGAGGATTTTCAACACCTATGGTCCGCGCATGCGGATCGACGACGGGCGGGCGTTGCCCACCTTCATGTGCCAGGCCCTGCTCGGTGAGCCGATCTCGGTTTTTGGCGACGGTACCCAGACGCGGTCTTTTTGCTACGTCTCCGACCTCATCGAGGGGATTGTGCGTCTCGCCGAATCCTCGGAGAGCGATCCCGTCAACATCGGCAACCCGGACGAGATCACAATCAGGGAGTTCGCCGAGGAAGTGGTCGGTCTCACCGGATCGAAAAGTACGATCAGCTTCGCCGATCTTCCCGTCGACGATCCGAAAAGAAGACGCCCCAATATCGAGCGTGCCAGGAGCATCCTCGAATGGGCGCCCCAGGTCGGTCTCAAAGATGGTCTCAAGAAGACTCTTGAATATTTCCGAGAGAAAGTGAAATCCTGAACAGTTTCTCTCGGCGTGCGAAACGTACGCGGGGGAAGCTGTCCACTGGCAATCGACAACTCAATTGTGTGAGACCCTGTAATGTGTGGAATAGTCGGATGCCTCTCGGAATCGGATGTCGCCGCCTTCCTCATCAGCGGTCTGCGTAAGCTCGAGTACCGCGGTTACGACTCGTCAGGTATTGCACTGATCGAGGGCGGCGAACTGCTCATCATGCGCCGCCGGGGAAAACTCGACGAACTGGCCACCGAGGTCGACCGGCAGAAACCAGCCGGTCGGGTCGGCATCGGCCATACGCGCTGGGCGACTCACGGCCGCCCGTCCGAGGAGAACGCCCATCCCCATACCGACTGCGAAGGAAAGATCGTGGTCGTTCACAACGGAATCATCGAGAACTTTTCGGCTCTCAAAAAGGACCTGATCGCGGCGGGGCACAAGTTTACTTCCCAGACCGACTCGGAGGTCCTTGCGCACCTCATCGAGAAAAATTTCGACGGAGACCTGACGGCGGCACTGAGAAAGTCTCTTGCCGAGGTGGAGGGCGCCTACGCGCTCGTGACGATCCATCTCGACCAGCCCGATCGAATCGTTTGCGCCCGCAAGGACTCCTCCCTCGTGGTGGGCGTCTCCGACAGGGAAATGTACGTCGCTTCCGACATTCCCGCCCTGCTCGAAAAGACGCGCGATGTGATGATTCTCGAAGATGGGGACATGGCCACGCTGACTCTCGGTTCGGTGACGGTGACCGATCTCGACGGCGAGGCGATGGCAAGAGAAACACAGAAGATCGACTGGGATCCTGTGATGATTCAGAAGGGCGGCTACCGCCATTTCATGCTCAAGGAGATCGACGAGCAACCGGTTGTCGCCTCGAACAACATCGAGGGGCGTCTCGACGACGACAGCGCAGAAATCTTCTTCGAAGATCTTTCCGATCTCGATGCCCTCATCAAAGAGGTCTCGGGAATCACGATTCTGGCCTGCGGCACCTCGTGGCATGCCGGACTTGTGGGCAAGTTCATGATCGAGTCGATGGCGCGCATGCCGGTCGAGGTCGATTACAGCTCCGAGTTTCGCTATCGCGACACCCTGGTCGGCTCCGATCGCCTCGTCCTCGCCATCTCTCAATCGGGAGAAACAGCCGACACGCTCGCCGCACTCAGGGAAGCGAAGTCGAAGGGAGCCCCGTCGCTCGCGATCTGCAACGTCATATCGAGCACGCTCTGCCGCGAGGCGGGGGGTGTGATCCTCAACAAGGCGGGGCCCGAGATCGGAGTGGCGTCGACCAAGGCTTTCACCTCACAGCTCGTGGCTCTGCTCCTCTTCGCCTTTCATCTGGGCCGAAAACGGGGGACGCTGACCGATACGGAAGCCCGTGGCCTGATGGCCGAGATCAGGCGGCTGCCCCATTCGCTCGAATCGGCGCTTCGGCACAAGAAGCACGTGGCGGAAGTCGCCCAGCGCTTCTGGCGCGCCGAGGACTTTCTATTCATCGGCCGTGGCATCAATTTTCCCATCGCTCTTGAGGGCGCACTGAAGCTGAAAGAAATCTCATACATTCACGCCGAGGGCTATCCTGCCGGCGAGATGAAACATGGCCCGATCGCTCTGATCGACCACGACATACCTGTCGTGGCGATCGCCACACAGTCGAGAGTCTACGATAAGATCGTTTCAAACGTGGAGGAGGTCAAGGCGCGCGACGGGAAGGTGATCGCCGTCGTCAACGCGGGCGATGACCGCGTGGCGGCTCTGGCGGACGAGTTTATCGAGGTTCCCACGGTGTCGGAGGTTCTCTCGCCGATCGTCAATGTCGTTCCGCTGCAGATCCTGGCATACTACGTTGCCCGGCGCAGGGGGTGCGACATCGATCAGCCGCGGAATCTTGCCAAGTCGGTGACTGTCGAGTAAAGCTCTCTTTTGGGGGGAGACGGAGAACGATGACGAATGTCCTTGTTACAGGTGGTGCGGGATTTATCGGGTCCCACCTTGCAGAGGGCATGGTGAAACGCCGCATCCGGACCAGGGTCCTCGATAATTTTTCCACGGGAAACCGCGAGAATCTGGCGGGCATCGAGGGGATCGAGATCATCGAGGGCGACGTGGGCGCCATGGACGTCCTCCAAGAGGCGATGGATGGAATCGATATCGTTTTCCATCTGGCCGCACTCCCTTCCGTCTCGAAATCGGTTCTCGATCCGGTGCACAGCAATACGGTCAACCTCGACGGCACGGTCAAGGTTCTGCTGGCAGCCAAGGACGCCGGCGTGCAGAAGGTGGTCTACGCCGGTTCCTCGTCGGCCTACGGCGATTCGGAATCCCTCCCAAAGCTCGAAACGATGAGAGAAAGCCCCATCTCGCCCTACGCGGTGAACAAGATGGCGGGCGAGAAATATTGCAGTGTCTTTAGCTCGGTCTACGGGCTCGAAACAGTCGTTCTGCGCTATTTCAATGTTTTCGGTCCGCGCCAGGATCCCTCGTCTCACTATTCGGGTGTGATATCGAATTTCATTCAAAAGCTTCTCAAAGGCCAGCGCCCCGTCGTTTACGGAGACGGTGAGCAGACACGCGATTTCGTGTTCGTGGGGAACGTGGTGATGGCCAACATATTCGCGTCTGTCTCCCGGGTGGGTGGCGGCGAGATCTTCAACATCGCCATGGGAGAGAGAGTCTCGATCAACGAACTGCTCGAGATCATTCGAGAACTGGTCGGGGGCGAGGGGATCAAACCGATCTATCGCGAACCGAGAAAGGGCGATCCCAAGCACCTGCTGGCCGATATCGGCAAAGCACAGAAAGCCTTCGGCTACTGGCCGGTCGTGGGGCTCAGGGAAGGCTTGAAGATCACAGTTGACTGGTACAAACAGAGACTGAAGTGACGGTTTCGAAGAGATGGAGGAAATCATGAAAGGCGTCATTCTCGCCGGAGGACTGGGGACGCGTTTGAGTCCGCTCACAAAGGTGACCAACAAGCACCTGCTCCCCGTGTTCGACAAGCCGATGATCTATTATCCCATCGAGTGCCTCAGGAATGCGGGCATCACCGATATCCTTATGGTGACTGGCGGAAACAGCGCCGGCGATTTCTTGAAGCTGCTCGGCAATGGATCCGGTTTCGGCATCAGCCTCTACTTTACATACCAGGTCGGCGAGGGCGGGATCGCTGATGCCTTGAGCCTCGCGGATCGATTTGCTGGCGACGAGAAGGTCTGCGTCGTGCTGGGCGACAACATCATCGAGAGGAACATCAAGAAGGCGGTCGGTGATTTCGAGAAGCAGGCCAAGGGCGCCAAGATCCTGCTCAAGGAG
Organism: uncultured Phycisphaerales bacterium; assembly: GCA_964464495.1. GTDB lineage: Bacteria > Planctomycetota > B15-G4 > B15-G4 > CAYZWU01 > CAZUHB01. The sequence continues at coordinate 77,361 of CAYXGI010000017.1, read as the reverse complement.
ACCGACGATCCCCAGCGTTTCGGCGTGGCCGAACTCGACGGTGACCGCGTCATCGGTATCGAGGAAAAGCCGCAAGATCCCAAGTCGAACCTCGCCGTCACCGGGATCTATCTCTACGACTCCCAGGTCTTCGAGTTCGTCAAGAACCTCGAACCGTCGGCCCGTGGCGAACTGGAAATCACAGACGTGAACAACATGTTCATCGAAAAAGGTGAGATGACCTTCGACACACTCGATGGCTGGTGGACCGACGCGGGGACGATTGAATCGCTCACGAGAGCCGCGGAGCTGATCAGGGAGACCGGCGCCAACATCACCTGAGCGGCGTCGGGCCGAAATCTTCGTGGAAATCATCAAGCCTTCGAGCTAAACCAAGGTGAAGGTTCAGAGCCTGTTTTCCGATGATCAGAACAGGCGTGGACTGAAACCGGCCCGCTTCTCCGTAGCGCAAGGGGCTGGATTTTGAAAAAGCTGTTTTTCCGAAAGACGGGAGAGGTCCTGACCGATTGCGCCCTGGGACCATTCCGCCTGCGGGTAAGGAGACGATCAGTATGGGGGCTCTCTTAGTCACCGGTGGAGCCGGGTTCATCGGCTCGAATTTCATTCTCCATTATTTGAAGAAAACGCCAGGCGACAAGGTTGTCAATTTCGACATTTTGACCTACGCAGGAAACCTGGAGAACCTCAAGGCCGTCGAGACCGACGAACGGTACGCCTTCGTCAAGGGCGACATTGCCGACCAGGAACAGGTGGCGCGGGCGATCAGCGATCACGGGATCGATCGGATCGTACATTTCGCGGCCGAATCCCACGTCGACCGGTCGATTATCGATCCTCTGATTTTTATCAGGACCAACGTGCTCGGCACACAGGTACTGATCGATTGCGCGCGCACGGCGGGAATCAAGAAGTTTGTTCACGTCTCGACCGACGAAGTCTACGGATCGCTCGGTCCGGACGATCTCCCCTTCACCGAGAGGACTCCTCTCGATCCGAGTTCACCTTACTCCGCGTCCAAGACCGGATCCGATCTGCTCGTGCAGGCCGCGTGCCGCACGTTCGATTTTCCAGGGGTCATCACGCGCTGTTCGAACAACTACGGCCCCTATCAGTTTCCCGAGAAGCTGATCCCGCTCATTATCTCCAACGCCCTCGAGGAGCGGAAGCTGCCTGTTTACGGCGACGGTCTCAATGTTCGAGACTGGATCCACGTCGAGGACCATTGCGAAGGGGTGCGGGTCGTTCTGGAGCAAGGCGTGGTGGGGCAGGTCTACAACCTGGGCGGCTCGAGCGAGTTGAACAACCTCGAAGTGGTCAAGACAATCTTGAAACTCCTCGGTAAGAGTGAGAACCTGATCGAGTTCGTCAGGGACCGGCCGGGACATGATCGTCGTTACGCCATGGATATCTCCTTTGTCGAGGAGAAACTCGGATGGGTGCCGAAGCGTACGTTCAAGGAGGGACTTGCCGAAACCGTTGACTGGTACGTGGCCAATCAGGAATGGCGGACGAGAGTCAGGGACGGCCTTTACCGGGAATATTATCAGAGTCAGTACGGCCAGCGTCTGGGAACCTGATCGCCCAAATTGTGCGAACGATGTTCGCAAAACGTGCGAACGATGTTCGCAAAAAAAAAGTGCGACCTATTCTTCCAACAAATTCCGTGGAGCTGGTCTGCTGTTCTTGCGAGAGCGTTTCCGATTGAGGAGTCCCAGTTTTTTCATCTTGTTGTAGAGGGTCGTCCTGTTGATTCGGAGCGCCTTGGCCGTTTCCAGCCTGTTGTAGTCAAAAATTTTCAGCGCGTGGAGAATGATCTTTCGCTCCGGTCTCTCGAGAGCTTTCTTGAGAGGCACGATCTTGTTCGGCAGTGGGTCCGTCTGCCCGCGGGCCGTTCCGATCTGGTCAGGTTCCAGGACAGGCTCCTTATCGAGACGGCTCCTCAGCATCCGGCATTCGTCACTGAGTTCTTTCTTGCGGAGTGAGTTGGCGATGAGGAGTTGAAGCGCCTTGCGATCGATTGGATTGGGAATGATATTCTCGGCGCCGCCTTCGAGAGCTTTGACCGCTCGAGTCATGGAGACCTGGTCGGTGAGGACCAGCAGGGGAATCCCCCCGAGTTGTTTGCAGCAGGTGACCACGGAGTCGATATCCTGGTCTCTTAGAGTGCAAAGATCGATGAGCACGAGTTCGGTCGTCGATCGCCTTAATACTTCGAGCGAGTCCGAGACTCCGGCGGCGATTGTGACGCTGTGTCCGGCGTTCCTGAGAAAAGCCGCGACAGAATTTTCGGTCGGCGATCCGGCCACAAGGAGTAGTCTCTTCCTTGCCTGTTCCATGAGTTAGGCACCTTTATCTGATTTGTCTCAACTTAACGAGCCTGATATCCGACTTGAAAAAAAGGAGCGTGATGAATTTTTGAAACACTCACCATCTCTTTTTATCGGGTTAGTCGCTCCTTTTTCTTGAGCATCGAAGGGAGTTGACCGGGGCCAGTCAAAAAAAGATGAAATTACTCGAACACTTTTCGCACTCAACTGTTACTCGCGACAAGAGATGCTTCTATATCGGAGAAGTAGAAGCAACTTCGCCGATGACAAGGAGGTTACCTGTCGTGCTTTCCAAGCGTGTTCTTGTTATATGTATTGCCTCTATCTTGTTTTCCAGCAGTGCGTTGGCATTTTCCAGCACCTGGTCTCCCTTCGTCGCTCCCAAAGTCGGCGGCAATCTCAAGGTCGTCAAGATACTGGATAACGAGGGAAAGCTGAGCTTCGAGGTCCTCGATGACGAGATCATCCGCCTGATGAAGAAGGATCTCTCCGATCGGTACAAGGCGGCCAAGCGCCAGTGGAACACCGAGCGGAAGAACTGGAAAGACAGCAATCCAGACCAATCCTTCGTTTTTCCAAAACCGATCTCGCCGAAGTTGACAGTCGTGAAAAAGGGCTTCGATTCGAGATCCGAGGCTGAGTCGGTCCTCGACGAGATCCGTTCGGGCGGCCCTTTCTGCATCTATCAGGTGGAGAAGGGCAAGGAGAAGACAGTCGGCATCGTGAAGTGCGATGAATTTCCCGGCGTCAAGTACGCCATGGAAAAGGCTTATCACGATTCGGTCATCGTCTGGCTGGGAGAAAAGAACGGGATAGAGAAGGGGACCAACGGAGACGACTCGGAGCATCCCGAACCGGCCAAGGTCAAGGTTCGGATTCTCAAGAACAAGATCAAAACCATGGATAAAGCTGAGAGCCTGGCAGTGAAATACACCTGATCGGCGCCAATGGCGCTCCCTGCCATTGGTGGCGAATACCAATGGCGCGATCAGCGAGAAGCGACGAAACTCGGGACGCAACTCCCGGGTTTTTTCATGCGTCATTCGATGGAGAGTTCGATTTCGAAACGGGTTCCGTTGTCGAGCGACGACGCGCTGATCGTTCCCCCCTGGCCCCGGATGATGCCGTAGGCCGACGCGAGGCCGAGTTCTTCGCTGAAACGGATGATTTTTCGGGTATAGAGGGGCACAAAAGCCTGGTGCACCTCCTGGCCGAGTGAGACGGTGTGGGTTCCCTCGATGATGATCGAGATCTTGCCGGGAATTTCGGCTGCGCGAGCGGTCAAGACGATCTTGCCCTTCTCGTCGTCAGATCCGGACAGGAGAAATCCGAGCAAGCTCTTGAGAGCCGAAACGTTCTGGTTGAAATCCGCCTTGCCGTTGACGGGACACTGTTCGAGGTCGGTGAAGATTGGTGTGCGTTTCGTGCTGGCCGCCTCGGCCTCTTTGACGGCCTGCTGGACGAGAGTGTGGAGATTGACGGGAAGCCTCTTGGGTTTGCGTGTCTTGGAGAAATTCTCCAGTTCCTGAACGATCTGCGAGATACGGCTCGATTCCCTTTCCATGAGTCCGTAGATTTCATTTATCTCGCCTTCGGTCATCGACTCGCTGTCGCCGGTCAAAAGGATCTGGAGGAGGCCCCGGATCGTGGTGAGAGGGTTGTTCATTTCTGGCGCGAGTCCTTCCACAAAAGAACCCAGGGCGTCCATCTTGAGATCGAGCATCTGCTTGTTCTGTTCGATCGCGTTCTTGAACTCCCGTTTGACCAGCTGGGTGAATTCATGGATATAAAATGGCTCGAGGATATAAGCGTCCACGCCGCTGGCGAGAGCCTGCGCCGCGTCATCCCGTTGTTCGAGTCGGAAGGTGAGAAGAATTCGCAAGGTGGAAAAGGTCTTTTTCAAGGAGCCGATGACGCCGATCTCGTCCGATCTCATCGATTGCCCCTCGATGACGGCGAGGAGGGGATCGAGTTTCAATATTTCGGGATAAAGTTCGGCCAGGGAGGGAAATACGGCCACCGATATCTCTCTGCCGAGGGACTCCTCCAAGAGGGCTCTGAGCGCGTCCCTGTCGTGACTGGCGACTAGAATTACGGTGTACATCGATCCCTTTGCTTCCCCTCCGCGGGATGCAGACAGACAGTCCGCCAGTGTCTTCCTCTAAATCAAGTCCTTGAAATATATTATCATATGCCTTCGATTTACGAAACAGGCGTTGTGCAAATTGTCTTCGCCCTCCGAAAAGGATGGCCCACGACGGAGACGCACGGAGCAGCGCGGGTAGATTTTCGGTTTCCAGGGCCGATCGATCAGCTCTTCTTGAAGACTTCGCTTTCCACGATTTCGCAGATGATGTGACCGATGGTGATGTGTGCCTCTTGGATGCGGGGTGTTTCGAGACTGGGGACATTGAGAAGGATCGCGCAGCTCGTCTTCATCTCTCCACCGTCAGCGCCGGTCAGGCCGATCACAAGACCGCCATTGTCAGTCGCAGCCTGCACCGCGCGGACCACATTGGCCGAACGGCCGCTCGTGGAGAGGGCGAGAACAACGTCGCCGGGAGCGACATGGGCGCGCACGAGATGGGCGATGGCTTCTTCGTAGGAGTAATCGTTCGACGCAGCCGTGAGTGCCGACAGACCGCTGCCGATCGCGATTGCCGGCAAGCCCTTCCGGTCGAATTTGAAGCGCACCAGGAATTCGCTCTCGATATGAAGGGCGTCTGCCGCGCTCCCGCCGTTACCGAAAAGAACGACCTTGCCGCCCTTCTGAAAGCATTCGACTATCGAACGGGCCGCCGCTGCGATTGTGGACGCGAGTTCCTCCCGAGTTTTGCCCATCACCGAGATGTGTTCTTCGAAGATAGAGTTGATCAGGTCCATGATTGCCCCGACTGGTTTGTTACTCCGATGGCCCGGAACGCATAAGTTCTAATATACTAACATTTTTGAAAAGTCCATTCTACCGACGCCGATCGAATTTTGACTTGAAATCACTTTGCAGCTCCAGAAGATAGCAGAGGTCCTTCAGATGTCGATTACTGTTTGAGGAGACGCGAATCTTGAAAGCGCCCACAAAACTGAGAGTTCTTCTTGCCGACGATGAGAAGACGATCCGCGTGACCCTGGGAGACGATCTGCGCGCCGCGGGCCACGCCGTCAGTGACGTGGGACATGGCGACGATGCGCTACGCCTTGTCGAGAACGAGGCCTTCGATCTCGTCATCACCGACATCAGGATGCCCGGGACCGATGGCCTCACGCTTCTCAAGAAAGTCAAGACGGTGCGGCCCGAGACAGAGGTCATCGTCATCACCGGATTCGGAACTGTCGAGTCGGCCGTGGATGCCATGCGCCAGGGCGCCTACAACTACATCCTCAAGCCCTTTCTCAACAGTGACATCCTGCTCTCCGTGGAACGGGTCGCCACGCTGCACGGACTGCAGGCTCGCAACCGTCATCTCCTCGCCCAGCTCGGCAAGATGGCCGGGATCGAGAATGTGGTGGGCACGTCGAAGGGAATGCAAGACGTCCTGAAAACCGTTCGAAGCGTGGCGAAGAGCAGCGCGTCGGTCCTGATCGACGGCGAGAGCGGTACGGGCAAGGAGGTGATCGCCCGCACGATTCACATGAACTCCGATCGGCGCGACCAGGAGTTCGTCGCGGTCTCGTGCGGCGCTTTGCCTGAAAGTCTTCTCGAGACCGAGCTCTTCGGACACGAAAAAGGAGCATTCACCGATGCGCGCAAGGAGCGCAAGGGGCGTTTCGAGCTGGCTGATGGCGGAACGATTTTTCTCGACGATATCGACGACGTGGAACTCTCCACACAGGTCAAACTCCTCCGGGCGCTCCAGGAACGAGAGATCGTTCGTGTCGGTGGGGAAAAGACGATCAAGGTCGATATACGGGTGATCTCGGCCACCAAGCGCGACCTGCGCGAACTCATGCAGACCGGTGCTTTCAGGGAGGACCTTTTTTACAGGCTCAACGTGGTTCCCATCGCACTTCCTCCGCTGAGGGACAGGGGCGAGGACATTCCGCTCCTTGTTTCCCATTTCATCGATCTTCATGCGGCGACGGACCGGAAATACGAGGTCAAACCCGAGGTGATGGATGCCCTCATGCGCTACACCTGGCCAGGCAATGTGCGCGAGCTCGAGAACGCGGTGGAGCGCGCCATCGTGCTTGCCGGCGAAGGACGTTTCCTCAAGAAAGACCACTTTCTCAAGCTCTCAGAGCGATTCAAAACCGCCGTCGAAGTACCCAATCCAAAAATCACTCTCAAGGAAGCGGTCATGAAAGCGGAACGGGGCCACATCATCGAGGTCCTCAAGTCGACGGGCGGCCACCGCGCTCAGGCCGCAATGATCCTGGGGATCAGTCGCAAGAGTCTCTGGGAAAAGTTGCGCGACTACAACATCGAGGCGTGACATGATCATCTTCGCGTCCGACTTTCATCTCACCGACGCGCGTCCCGATGGAGTCGAGACCTTCCTTTCCTTTCTGGAGAGCCGGGTGAAGGGAGCCGAGGCCTTTTACGTCCTCGGCGATCTCTTCAACCTCTGGATCGGTCCGGCCCAACTCGATTCGCCCGGCCTCGAACCTGTCTTCTCGGCGCTCAAAAACCTTGCCGCCCACGGAACCCGAGTCAGTCTTTTCCACGGGAACCGCGATTTTCTTCTCGGAAAGCGTGAGTCGCGTGCCCTGAATGCAGATATTCCCGGTGAAAGCCTGTCGGTCACAATCGGGGGAAAGAGGGCATTTCTCACACATGGCGATATTTTTTGCACACGCGATCTCGCCTATCAGAGGATGAAAAAAGTCATTCGCAGTCCTTTGGCTCGGGGCCTGATCCGGCTCCTTCCCGCCTTCGCAACCCGATCCCTGGCGCGTGTGCTCCGTAGGAAATCGATGGACGCTGTCGCGTCCAAGAAGCGTTTGGAAACATCGATCAGCCTGGGCGACGTCGATTCTCTTGCGGTAAGAGAGGGTTTCGACGTGGTGATTTGTGGACATGTTCATGAAGCGGACAGGGTCGATCTCGACTCTGGAGCCAGACTTCTTGTCCTGTCCGAATGGCGGTCCGGGAGCGGGATTTATGCAGAATCGGATGGGGGCCGTATCGTTCTCAGGGAATTCAAGGCCGAGCCGAGTTCGTCAAATCGCTGAAAAAGTGCTCTTTTCACGCTGATTTTGCTTGTTCCCACCAGCCTGTTTTGATAATAAATCCTTTTTTGGCTTATGGATAGAAAGTATCTCATCGTGACTCTGGACGGCCCTTCCGGATCGGGAAAGAGTTCGGTCGCACGCCGGCTGGCGCGTGAGCTGAACTGTCGATTTCTCGATACGGGCGCCATGTACAGGACCGTTGCTCTTGCCGCTTTGCGTGCAGGACTTGCTTTCGATCCCCTCGACCGGTCGGCGGTCGCCCGGCTTCTCGATGAGGTGAAGATCGATCTCGACGATGATGGCTTTGCGCTCCTTGACGGCGAACCGGTGGGTGACGCGATCCGCGACGAGACGGTGACGCGTGTCGTTTCCGAGGTGTCAGCTCTGAAGTCGGTGCGGGAGAGGATGGTTGCCTTGCAGCGAGCCTTTGCGTCGCGCGGTGATCTCGTGGCAGAGGGGCGCGATATGGGATCGATTGTATTTCCCGAGGCGTGCCATCGTTATTATCTCGACGCCGCTCCTGCAGAGCGCGCGCGTCGCAGAGCGGCGCAGATCGAGCGCAAGGGACGGCCCGCGCCGAACGAAAAGGATCTCACGAGCGCCATGAAAGAGCGCGACGGCAAGGACAGCAGTCGCGATCTGGCGCCCCTTTCGGTCGCTGCCGGCATGGAAGTGATCGACACGACTGGTATGACACTCGACGAAGTGGTCGCCACCCTTCTCGAGAAGATCAGGAGCAGCTAAACGCCCGCTCCCTTGACAGAATACTCCGCTCGGCGAGCGGAAAACGACCGTTCACCGAGCGGTAAAAGAGAGCGTGAAAAGCTCTCAAAACAGTGTTTCAGTTCTCGCGGTGAGAACGGCTGTGTTTGTTTCTTTTTATTGTGCTGTTGTGTGTCAACGGATTCTGGAAGGTTTTCATGTCACAAAAAAGGTTGCTCAAGAAATTCGATATCGAAGGCGAGGCTCTCGATTCTGTTGTGAACGAAGCGATGGAGAGTACATCCGACGAGAATCTCTCCCAGCTTTACGAGGACTCGATCAAGAACTTCACTCCCGACTCGATCATTGAAGGAAGGGTCGTCAAGGTCCTCAACAACGAGGTTCTCGTCGACATCGGATACAAATCGGAAGGTGTCGTGCCGATCCAGGAGTTCGGCCACTCGGGCGAAATCAATATCGGGGACGAGATCGAGGTGCTTCTCGAATCGGTAGAGGATGAATCAGGACTGATGATCCTCTCCAAGCGGAAAGCCGATCGGATCAGAGGCTGGGAAAGGGTCATCTCCACGTGCAAGGAGGGCGACACGGTCAAGGGCAAGGCGATCCGCAAGATCAAGGGCGGCTTGCTCGTCGACATCGGCGTTCCTGTTTTCCTTCCCGCGTCCCAGGTCTCGATCAGGCGCAGCAAGGACATCGCCGAGTACATCGACAAGGAACTGGAGTGCAAGATCATCAAGATCGACGAGGCGCGGATGAACATCGTCGTTTCCCGCCGCCGTCTCGTCGAGGAGCAGAGAGCCAAGCAGCGTGACGCGATCCTTTCCGAACTGGAAGAAGGCCAGATCCGCTCCGGCGTGGTCAAGAACATCGCCGATTTTGGCGCCTTCGTCGACCTCGGCGGCATCGACGGCCTCCTTCACATCACCGACATTTCCTGGGGCCGCGTGAGCCATCCGTCCGATGTGCTGCAGATCGACCAGGAGATCGATGTCATGGTCCTCAAGTTCGACAAGGAACGGGGCCGGATCGCTCTCGGTCTCAAGCAGAAGTCCCAGTCGCCGTGGCTGAGCGTTCATGATAAGTATCCCGTGGGCCAGAAGGTCGTGGGCGAGGTGGTCAACATCATGCCTTACGGAGCGTTCGTGAAGCTCGAGGAGGGGATCGAAGGCCTCGTCCACATCTCCGAGATGTCCTGGACGCGTCGGATCAACCATCCCTCCGAGGTGGTCTCACTCAACGACCAGGTCGAGGTTGTCGTTCTCGACATCAACACGGACAAGCAGGAAATTTCGCTCGGCATGAAGCAAGCCGATGTCAATCCCTGGGATCAGGTCGAGCAGCGCTATCCGCCTGGAACGATCATCGAGGGGCTGGTGAGGAATATCACCTCCTACGGCGCGTTCATCGAACTCGAGGAAGGCATCGACGGCCTGCTCCACGTCTCCGACGTGTCGTGGACCAAGAAGATCAATCATCCCAACGAGGTGCTCAAGAAGGGCGAGCGGGTCAAGGCTGTGGTCCTCACCGTGGAGCCGGCCAAGAAGCGGATCGCCCTCGGAATCAAGCAGCTCCAGAACGATCCTTGGGCGGACGAGATTCCGAGCAAGTATGCTCAGAGCGACCTCATATCCGGTGAGGTGACGAAGATCACCAACTTCGGTGTCTTCGTGGAACTCGAGGAGGGGCTCGAAGGCCTGCTCCACATTTCCGAGATCTCGGACAGAAAAATCCATCGCCCCGAGGAAATCGTCAACGTCGGCGCTCACGTGAATGTGCGCGTCCTCAAGGTTGACACGACAGAGAGAAAAATCGGCCTTTCCATGATCGACGTGGAGCAGGACGAGCCGCTGATCCCGGCTGAAAGCACGGCTGAGGCCGCACCGGATGCCGATGCTGCGCCCGCTGTGGACGCCGGCGAAGCTTCCCCGGAAGCTCCCCCGGTCGACGAACCTGCCGCGGCCGAGGGTGTGGCAGACGAGCCGCAGGCCGAAACCGCCGCTGCTCCCGAAGCCGAGCAAGCCGTCGCTCCCGAAGCCGAGCAAGCCGTCGCTCCCGAAGCCGAGCAAGCCGTCGCTCCCGAAGCCGAGCAAGCCGCTGCTCCCAAAACCGAGCAAGCCGTCGAGGAGAGCGTTCCCGACGAACCGGCTGAAGTGACCGCGACAGAAGAAGTCACCGAAGAGGCCGCGCCTACCGAGGAGGGGGAGAGCGAAGAGATCAAGACACCCCAGGAAACCGTTGAAGACACGGTGACCGAGACCGAGGTCCCGGCAGAAGCCGACGCTTCGACCGAGACAGAGACTCCGGCGGAGACCGAAGAAGAAGTCAAACCGTCTTCTGAGGAGGATGTCCCTGAGGAGAAGTAGTCCCAACGCCAACGAACAGCAAGTCACCGCGCGATTTTTCCGGGCCCCGAGGGCTCGCCAGCAAGGGACCTGGAAAAATCGCAGCGGATCGATAACCCTTCTGATCGTGATTCTCCTGATCGCGGCGGAAGGGTTTTCTTGTGCACTGCGCCCGACTCCTCCGCCATCGACCGAGATCGACATCGCCCTGGCCCAACTACCCGACGATCCTGCCGCGGTTGACGCGATGGCGCGCGATTATCTGTCTCAAGGCGACATCGCTGTTGCCGATGCGATTCTCGAGGCCGCTCTCCAGAGAAAATATCCCCGGCCCTGGAAAACAGAGTTTCGTTCCACGCGGCAGAAGATCCGGAAGGCTCAGTTTACGCAGGCTTGTCCGCTGAAACTCGAGGTGGTCGCGCCTTCTCGAAAGTTTTCCTTCGGCGACGATATCGAGGTGGAATTCAAGATCAGCAATCTTTCTTCGGAAAGTCTGACGATTCCCTCGCGAGGATTCTTCTGGTGGCTGCCTTTTGCCGAGTCGCGGCAGAGCCTGATCCAGATTCGGGTCGCGCTGACCGATGTCACCAGCGACGGCGTGATCTCCGGCGGCAGCTGGAACGAGGTGATTACCTTGGACGGTTCGCTGACCATTGGCCCTCACAACAGCGAGTCTTTCTTTCTCGAGCTCACGCCCACGGTGCGGAAGACTTTACTCTACAGGCGGATCGCGATCGAGGGGGAGATGATCCCCGGAGGATTGGAAACCGACCGGTTCGATTATGGAGTGATCCGGTTCGGCTTTGATAAAGGACTGTATCACTTCGTCGCCGACGATGCCCAGGATTCTACGTCGCCCACAGTCAATGACCTTCAGGCGGCGCTCGGCAGCAGGGAGGGGGCCGATATCCTTCGTATCGCCGTGCTTCTTGATGAAGAGAATCTCTGGGACGGTGTCGATCACCTCATCGCGGCTCTCCCATCTCTCCCATTCAAGGAGCGCCGCATGGCGATCGCCGCGCTCAGGATCATCACGGCGCAGAACCTGGGATCGGACTTCCATCGCTGGATCAACTGGTGGCACGAGATGCGGCCCCGTCTTCTCGGAGACGACATGACAAGCTGTGGGTCGGCTGGAAGCAGTGGGTCGGCTGTGGCACTGAACGGTTTCCCCACGCCTTACGGAATGCTCCCCCTCGTGGCGTTGATGGCAACTGTCCCTTCTCACTCGGTGACTCGAACGGAAGGACTCGATGGTGCGCACCGCGACAGGTTCGGCCACGAATCGGCCATTGCGGGATCGGACTGGAGGGACGCACTGAGCAGTCCCATGTTCGGCCGTCGCCAGAAGGCGATCAGCCGGATGGCCGATGCCGGATCGAAGGCGCTCAATGAAATTGAGACACTCCTGACCGACGCGGACCCGCTCGTTCGCGCCGGCGCAGTGGGCGCCCTCGGAAAAATAGACGGGAGCGCGTCCTGGGCGCTCCTGACTGCGGCCCTCCCTGTTGAAGAGAATCGCGCCGTTCGTCAATCGATCGTCCAGGCTCTCGGTCGCTTCGGACTCCCTCTCCTCGACCTTCCCGAGGCATGGCCCAATGACGATCGGGCCATTCTCCATGAAATCTACACCAAGAGGAGGATTACCGGGGCGATGGAATCGGTCTTGCACGCCGGCATGATTCCAGGCTTCTATGATGGTCAGTTCTCTCATTTCTGGGAGATCGCATCTGATATGACGCGCAGACTCCTCAAGATAGCCAACGACCCCGATTGCCAGTACATCACGCGCGTTCTGGCGATAATGGCGCTCGCTGAAAAGCCTTACCCCGCGATGGAGAAGGATCTCAGGCCGCTCATCATCCCCGCCTCGTCGGAGATCAGGAGAGAATATTACTCTTTTGTTGATCTGATCCGCGAGGATGCCGTCACCGAGGAAATGGTCGTCGAGAACCGTGCGGTGAAACTCTCGGGCTATGCGCGCTATGCGTTGGCCAAGGCGGGCTTGGACCGGTACGTTCTTGCCAAGATCACGGTGATGAAAGATTGGATCAGCAGCAACCGGGCTGTCATTGACGAGGGGAGGATTTTTTCGGGGATCATCGGGAGCAGCCTTCAGCTCAAACAGGAGTTCGGCCGCACTCTGTACTTCGACATCGGCTACGAATATCAGCAACTCGACGATTTCGATCAGGCGGAGGCGTGGTATCTGAAATTGATCGAGAGTTTTCCGGAATCGACTGCGAGGGCCAACACACACTATAATCTGGCTTGCCTCTATTCGCTGCAGAACAGACTGGACGAGGCGATTTACCATCTCAACAAGACCGTCGACAGCGGCTTCTTCGATTTCTCATGGATGGACAAGGATCGGGACCTGGACAATGTCAGAAACCATCCGAAGTTTGCGGCATTGAAGAAAAATTCTCTTCCTTCGAAGAGCGAGATAGGCGATGATGCGGACGAAGGGGATTATTGAGTAAACCGATTGGGACTTTCAGTTTTCGGGTTGTCTCTATCAGTGTCCTAAAGGTTTTAAAAATAGTAGTTAATATTCGTGAGTCCTGAGTTTTCCAGAAGTTATCAACAAAAACTGGATTTTGGGGATAAAACGAATTATTATTTTTAATATTTGTATTTACGAATTGATTGTGGTATATATTTTCGCCGGATTGATGGATTTCTAGAGATCCAAAAGTGTCTACTGTGGTCTTTGCGTTGGTTAGAGTCATTCCCCTCCCCAACCGCCATCTCTAGCTAACTAGAGGCTTCGGAGACAAAAAATTTTCCCCCTTACGGGGGAAAATTTTTTTTGCCTTGTCGCTTCACAGTCGCGCTTCTTCCATACTATCTCAACCCGTTTGTTCTTCACGGAGTCGTACCGATGAAAATGCAGATTGTCTTGTTGAGTCTCGCTCTACTGAGTGCCGCTCTGGTCCAGGGCTGCGGCAACGACGATGGGGGAATTAGCACCGATACGGCCGTGGAGGGACAAGAGACCGACGCCACTTTGGCTGGCCTGAGCCGCTTCTTCCCTTCCCACTATCAGATTGAAGGATTAACCGGTGCAAATAAATACAGTCAGTTCGACGGGAAAACACTTTTCGAATACATGAATGGCGGTGCGGAAATCTATCTCGCCCTCGGCTTCAGGACGATCGGAACCAGGGAATACACAACCACCTTGGCAGACGACATCTTTCTCACCATCGAACTCTACGACATGACCCTCCCACAGAACGCGCAGAAGATATTTCAGAAGAACAACGCCAGCGACGCCGAGTCGGCTGACGTTGGTGAGGGGAGCAGTCTTGGCGGGGGAACGATCGAGTTCTGGACCGGCCACTACCTGGTCCGGATTCGGTGTGACGATGTGGGAGCCGAAGTCGACCGCCTCCTCAAGGAAACCGCTCTTTTCGTGGAAAAAGGCCTCAAGCGGGCAGAGTGAGAGAGATGAGCAAGAAGGACATGGCCCGCAGAACGTTCATCAAGCGGGCAGCGGTCGCCACCGGCCTGAGTGTCGCATTTAGCGGTGTTTACGTCGGTCTCAGGAGCAAGGGGACGCCTCTCGACCTTGATGATCAGGCACTGGTCACTCTCAAACGACGGACCTTCACACCTCCTGAGAAGCCGCTTTTTGTCGTGGCGCGTGGCAAGGACCCAGCCAAACTGGCCGCGGCAGCTTTGGACGCTCACGGCGGTCTCGGCGCCACGATCTCTAGGGGAGATACGGTCCTGCTCAAACCAAATGTTGGCTGGAACCGGTCTGCGCAGTGCGCGGCGAACACGAATCCGCAGATCGTGCGCACCGTGGCTGAACTCTGTCTCGATGCCGGTGCCAAGAAGGTGACCGTCTCCGACAATTCGTGCAATAATCCGGCCCACTGTTTCGACAGGAGCGGGATTCGCAAGGAGCTCGAAGGCCTGCCCGTTGACCTGCTCATTCCCACGGAGCGGGATTTTGTCGAGGTCGATGTGGGGGGCGAAGTGGTCAAAAAATGGCCCGTTCTCCGGGCCTACTTCGAATGCGACCGGCTCATCAATCTACCCGTGGCCAAGCATCACTCCTCAGCGGTCCTGACCCTTGGGATGAAGAACTGGTACGGCATTCTGGGGGGCGGGCGGCTTCGGGGACAGCTTCATCAGGAGATGGCTGCCGGAATCGCCGATCTGGCCCAGTTCGCCCGTCCCGATCTCACTCTTCTCGATGCCTTTCGTGTGATCTTCAGGAACGGGCCCCAAGGCGGCTCGCTGCGAGACACTAAAGATCTTTTTACCGTGGCTGTTTCGGCCGATCCCGTGGCAGTCGACTCCTTCGGCGCCACACTGTTCGGCCTGGAAGCGCACCAGGTCCCCTTTATTCCGGCGGCTGTCGACAGGGGACTGGGCCGTGCCGATTTCGAATCACTCGATCCGATCGAAGTGGAGGTATGACGTCCATGCAGTCTCAGGGTGGTCTCCGTCTCGCCCGGCGCGTCTGTCAGACCCTGTCCTTTCTCCTCTTCGTCTGGCTTCTGCTCGCCACCTTTTACCATGGCATCGTGGAGGAAGGCGAGGCCGTGGGGGATACCATTCCTTATCCGGTCTCAATCTTTTTGAATTTTGATCCCCTCGCAGCCCTCGCAACGCTCCTCGCCACGGGCACTCTCTATGAAGATCTTCTCTGGTCGCTGATACTGATCATCATCACACTTTTCATGGGTCGCATTTTTTGCGGCTCGATCTGCCCCCTGGGGGCGCTTTCCCAGTTTGTTTCGTGGACCAATCCCCGGGAGCGGCTCTCCGGCCGGATCGCGCGCTGCAAGCCGGGCGGCCACCAGAAGGTCAAGTACACCCTTCTCGCCTTTTTCCTCGGCGCCGCGCTCTTTGGGGTGCTCCAGATCGGTCTTCTCGATCCGATCTGTCTTCTGGTCCGCTCGCTCGGGCTGTCGATTCTGCCCGCCCTCGACGCGGCTCTACGCGGTCTTCTCGATCTGGCGCCGGCCGATTCCGAGGCGGCCAGAACGGGCCACCGCGTTCTGGACGACTATTTTCTCGGACCGCGAGCGGTGCGCTTTCACGCCGGATGGATCATTGGAGTTCTCTTTCTGGTGATCCTTTTTCTCAACCGGCTCAAACCCCGTTTCTTCTGCCGCGTGCTCTGCCCTCTGGGGGCGCTTTTGGGGATCTTGTCCCGTTTCTCGCTCTTTACGCTACGCAAGGACGAGGCAAAATGCAATGACTGCGGGATCTGTACAGCGTCATGCCAGGGCGGAGCGTCTCCCGAAGGCGGGTCGGACTGGCGAAGCGCCGAGTGCGTGATGTGCTTTAACTGTACGGCGGGGTGTGCGCAGGATGCGCTCGGTTTCGGATTCTTTTCCCAGGTGAGCGTGCACGATTCGCGCACGGCACACGATCTGCGCACGGCGCACGATTCGCGCACGGCGCTTTCGCGGCGCGGATTCATCGCTTCGGCCCTGGCCGGCGTCGCATTCGGGCCCCTCTCGCGCTCCACGTCAGGACCGCCGGTCGATATCGAGCCCTTGCTCATCCGACCGCCCGGATCGTGCGATGAGGAGTCCTTTCTCGCCCGCTGCATCAAGTGCGGCCAATGCATGAAAGTCTGTCCCAACAACGCTGTTCATCCCGCATCCTTTCAGGGCGGGCTCGAAGGGGTGTGGACACCGGTGATCGTCCCCCGCATCGGCTATTGCGAACCGTCGTGCACTCTCTGTTCCCAGGTCTGTCCCACGGGCGCGATCCGCGCCTTCACTGCCGCGGACAAGGAATCCCACCGTGTCGACATCGGGACGGCTGTGATTGATGTCAGTCTCTGCCTGCCCTGGGCGTGCGGCACACCGTGCATGGTGTGCGAGGAATTCTGTCCTGTCTCACCCAAGGCGATCTGGTTCGAGAAGCGGTCAATTCCCCTGGAGGACGGCACCCTCTCCGAGGTTCTGCTGCCGCGCGTCGAGCCGGAGAGATGCACGGGATGCGGTGGGTGCGAGACCGCGTGTCCCATTCCTGATCGGGCCGCGATCCGTATCACGAGCTGTGGCGAGTCCCGTTCCTCCAAAAACCAGGTTCTTCTTTGAGCGTGAAAGGGACACCGGCGTGATTCGAGAGCGATCCGCGTCCACTGTACTGGCCGTTTTGATTCTGTGTGCGGGGTGTACGCGGAGCGAATCCTTTGAGCCTCCCCTTGTTCAGGCCGGACATTACGAACGGATCGTTTCGCTGACTCCCAGTCTCACGGAGATCCTTTTCGCCATCGATGCCGGCGACCGGGTCAGGGGGGTGACAGCCTGGTGCGACTACCCGCCCGAGGCGGCGTCGCTTCCGCGAGTGGGTGATTTTCTCAAGCCCAACATGGAGGCGATGCTGTCGATCAAGCCAGACCTCGTCGTTCTGGCCGCGACGGGGAATCTTCTCCGCGAGAGCTACGACAACCTCGTACGCCTCGATATCGAGGTCCTCGTCGTCTGGAACAACACCATCGAAGAGACGCTCGACGCCGTGCGCGAGATTGGCCGGGTCCTCGAGCTCGACCAGAATGCCGCCCGGCTCGAGAAACGGATCCGCCATGATCTTGCAAAAACCAAGGAGCGATTCACCAGCCTCAGGTCGCAGAGAATACTCTGGGTCATGGGGCGAAAGCCGATCGTCGCGGTGGGGGACGGGACCTTCCAGGACGAGCTGATCGAGGCGGTGGGCGGAATCAACGTGGCAGCCGGGATGGGTGCGTGGCCAGTGCTCAATGCCGAGTTCGTTCTGGCGGCCGACCCCGATATCATCGTCGACTCGGCCATGGAAACGTCACGCGACGACGACCACTGGAAAAAGTTCTCCTCGCTCAAGGCGGTGCGCGAGGCGCGGATCTACCCCCTGGACAGCGATCTCGTCTACCGCCCCGGACCGCGCATGGCCGAGGGACTGGCCCTGTTCGGACGCACCCTGTCCGACGAAATATCCAGCCAGTGACAAAAGGTCATTCCCTCCGAACGGATCAGAGTGTAATCTGCGGGTTTCTCACACGATCCGGCCTTTAGGATACATTCGCGGTGACCGATTTCAGAACTTTGACGCCAGGGCGCTGGATAACTCTTCTCTCGATCCTCGTCGTGCTCCTGATCCTCGTCTCGCTGACCGCGTTCTACATTCCCGTCGATCCGCTCGGACGGTTCTTTGGCCGGAGCGGTCCTGTAGTTTCAGCGGCGCTCAGTGACGACATTTTGTTCAAGTTAAGGCTCCCTCGCATCCTGGCTGCCGCCGTGGTGGGCGGCAGCCTCGGCGCTTGTGGTGTGGTCCTCCAGGCACTGCTGCGTAATCCCTTGGCCTATCCGCACATACTCGGGATCTCAGGCGGCGCCGCGGTGGGGGGGATCGCAGCGCGACTCTTCGGATTCTCCGTGGTCGCCGTCGGTGGATTGACCATTCCGTGCGGTGCGTTGGCCGCCTTCGGTACGGCGCTGGCGACCACCTTTTTAGTTTACCTCACGGCGCGCAACCGGGGCCGCCTGGAACCGGTCACGCTCATTCTGGTCGGGGTCGTCTTCAATGCCTTTGCTGGCGCCACGATTCTGTTTCTTTTCGCCGTGGCCGACATGCGCGAGGCGCGGGGGATTCTGTTCTGGATGGTGGGGAGTCTCGACTTCATCAATATTGATCTCTTCCGGTGGGCGGGTTCTATCGCGCTCGTCGGGATCTGCGCTCTCTTACCCCTGGCCCGTTCGCTCAATATTCTCACTCTCGGCGATGAGGCAGCGGCGAGTCTCGGGATTCGTGTCGAAAAGGTCCGGATCATCGCCTTCGTGGGGACGTCGCTCGTCGTGGGCGCCGTCGTCTCCTTCTGCGGCATGATCGGATTCGTGGGGCTGATCATTCCCCACCTCTTCCGGCTTCTCATCGGCACCGACCACCGTCTGCTCCTGCCCGCATCGTTTCTCGGCGGGGCGGCCTTCCTCGTAGTGGCCGATCTGGTTTCGAGGATTATCCTCTATCCCACTCAGCTTCCCGTGGGGATCATCACCGCTTTCTGCGGCGGGCCCTTTTTTCTCTATCTGTTGAAAAGCCATCGCGAGAGGACGTTCAGCAATGGATGATGGCCGCACGGCGCCCGCACTCGAGCTGAAAGGCGTCTCGAAGGATTTCGGGCCCGGCGCGTTTCGCCTCGAGGCGATCGACCTTTCGATCGACCGGGGAGAAGTGTTCGGCATCATCGGGCCGAACGGTTCGGGAAAGACCACGCTTCTTCGTGCGATGGCCGGGCTGCTCACGCCTGACAGCGGCACGGTTTTCGTCGCGGGACATCCCCTGAATCGAAAGAAGCCCGCCGCGCGGGCGCGTTCCATCGCCTACGTGCCCCAGGAGGCGGCCGTCACATTCCCCTTCACTGTGCAGGAGGTGGTCCTCATGGGGCGTTTTCCCTATCTGGGCTGGCTGGGATTCGAAAAGTCCCGAGATATCGAGGTCGCCCGCTGGGCGCTCGAGGTCACGGAAACGGACCATCTCAAGAACAGAATCATGGGCGATCTCTCCGGCGGCGAGCGGCAGAGGGTGATTCTCGCCATGGCGCTTGCTCAGGAGCCGAGCATCGTGCTTCTCGACGAGCCGACATCGTTTCTCGATATCAAACATCAGGTTAATGTTCATCGCCTTCTCGTCCGATTGAGAGAAGAGCGAAAGCTCACCGTGGTCTCCGTGCTCCACGACTTGACCATGGCGTCGACATGGTTCGACAGACTCTGTCTGATGGCCGATGGAAAGGCGAAAAAGGTGGGCCCGCCCGCGGAGGTGATCGAGTATCAACTGATCAAGGAAACTTATGAGACCGAGGTCTACATCGATGTCAACGCCGTGACAGGACGGCCGTACATCATTCCTCTCCCCATTCCGGAGAGGATGGCCCGTCCCGAAGAGAATGAGCCATCCTGACGAGACGATCGCCTTTCGCAAAAATGGGGCTGCGGAAGCGGAGAGGACCGAAACTGGTCGAGGACTGTAAATTTCTTTTGAAATGAGACTAACGCTGAATAGAATCGTTCCGTTTCAGAAGAGCATGTATCAATAAGTATGTAATTATTTCAATGGTCCGGAGCCGCGCTCATGATAGAGGTTGAGAACTTGACAAAGAGCTTCGGCTCCAACAGGGCCGTCGACGGGGTATCGTTTAAGATCAGCGGCGGCGAGGTTGTCGGTTTCCTCGGGCCGAACGGCGCGGGCAAAACCACCGCCATGCGCATGATCACCACCTACCTGGCCAAAGACAGCGGCTCGGTCACTGTTGCCGGTTTTGACGTGGCCGAAAATCCCTACGAGGTGCGGCAAAATCTCGGCTATCTTCCAGAGTCGGCCCCTCTCTACCTCGACATGGAGGTCCTCGAATACCTCAGATTCGTCGCCGCCATACGCAAGGTGCCGGGCGCGCAGAGAAAAGCCCGTATCAAGGAGATCGTTCTCGCCTGCGGCCTGGCCGAGGTGTTGACCCGCAAGGTGGGATTCCTGTCCAAGGGATACCGCCAGAGAGTCGGTCTGGCGCAGAGTATGGTACACGATCCCAAGATACTCATTCTCGACGAGCCGACCACGGGACTCGACCCGAACCAGATCGTCGAGATCCGCGACCTGATCAAATCGATCGGCACCGAGAAGACAGTGATCCTCTCCACGCACATCCTTCCCGAAGTGCAATCGACGTGCAACCGGGTGCTCATCATCGACAAGGGAAAAATCGTCGCCGATGGGGAACCGGAGCAGCTCGCAAGCC
Organism: uncultured Phycisphaerales bacterium; assembly: GCA_964464495.1. Lineage (GTDB taxonomy): Bacteria > Planctomycetota > B15-G4 > B15-G4 > CAYZWU01 > CAZUHB01. Next base: position 57,055 of record CAYXGI010000017.1, on the reverse strand, counting down.
GGATCAGTGGGGGCGTCTCCTACGAGGTGGTTCTCAAGGGGGGAACGAAGGAGATCGAAAAAGCTTTTGCCGAAGCCCCCTTTGTCAAATCGTTCCAGATGAAAAGCGAGGACGCCGAACAGGCGAGCTATACCCTTTTGGGCGAGGGCAAGGAAGAGATCGCCGAAAAGATCTTCCATCTTGCCGTGGAAAAGAAGTTCATCCTGACCGAGTTGCGGCGCGAGATTGCCTCTCTTGAAAGCGTCTTCTCGAGCCTGACCATCGGAGAAGCAGAGGAATGAGAAACTGTCTGATCATCGCGACAAAGGAGTTCAAGTCTTACTTCCGAACTCCCATTGCGTACGTGTTCATGACCGTCTTTTTGATCGTCATGGGCTGGTTCTTCTTCTGGGTGGGCAATCCGCCCTTTTTCAAGCGTGATTACGTGGACATGAGCGGGTTCTTCTTCTACGTCCCCTATGTTTTCCTCTTTTTCGTTCCGGCGATCAGCATGCGCATGTGGTCGGAAGAGAAGAAACTGGGAACGATCGAGATTCTGCTTACCATGCCGATCCGCGAGGGCGAAATCGTTCTGGGCAAGTTTCTGGCAGGCTTCGGTCTGCTCTTTGTCAGTCTTCTCTTCACCCTGCCCATACCGCTCATCCTGAACCATGTGGGTGACCCCGATTTCGGACCGATCTGGGGCGGCTACATCAGCTGCCTCTTTCTCGGGGGCGCCTACCTGGCGATCGGCCTTTTCGCGTCCGGTCTCAATGACAACCAGATCGTGGCCTTCATCATCGGTCTCGTCCTCTGCTTCATCCTGTTCCTGATCGGGATGCTGCCCTATCAGGGAATCCTGCCCGGACTGGTGTCTTTTCTCGAGTATCTTTCGCTGAGCTACCATTTCGAGTCGATCAAGAGAGGACTGCTCGATTCGCGCGATGTAGTCTACTATCTGTCGATCATCGTCTTTTTCCTTTTTCTCAACACGCGAACCGTGACAAAGAGAAGGTAGAGGCTTGGCCATGCCGGAAACACAAAAAACGCATCGAGGCCGAAGGTGGCGGTTCCCGTGGACGCTGATCCTGGTCTCTTTGAACCTGATCGCATTGAACTTCATTTCGCTCGAACACTTCACACGGTGGGATCTCACCGAGACCAAGATGTACACGCTGAGCGCAGATACGGTCGAGATCTTGAACGACCTCGACACGACGCTGACCATCAAGGCGTACATCTCGGAGGAACTCCCCGCTGGATACCAGGAGTTTCGCAAGAGAGCGATCGATCAACTCGAGGAGATCAAGATCGCGGCGGGCGAAAAGATCAACCTCGTCTTTCTCGATCCCTCATCGCGGCCCGACATCGAGAGAGAGGCGAATGGTTACAACATCAAGCCGAGAGGTCTACAGTCCCAGCGCGCCGACCGTCAGGAGTCGGCCATTGTCTATATGGGACTTGCTGTGATTCATCTCGACAAATTCAAGTCGATCGATTTCATCAATCCCGCGACCCTCGAATACGATCTTGTGATGAGGATCTTGCGCGTCATCAGAGACGCACCGATCACGGTCGCTTTTCATGAATTGGTCGAAGAGGACCTGGAAGATCTTCCTCCCGAGATCAAGGCGCAGCGGGAAGCTGCACGAAAGAAACGAAATCGCTATGCGATCGGCAAGAACCTCTCCTACGTGGCCGGGTATCTCGGCGAAAACGGACAGTACGAGGTAACCACGGTCAACTTGAAGCGGCCCGTTCCAGGCGAAGTGAGCACCCTTGTCCTGACCAACACCCATCTCCTCGACGATCTTGCCATGTATTTCGTCGATCAGTACATCATGCGCGGGGGCAAGCTGATCATTCTTCGGTCGGGCGTTCGGGCCACGCTCGGTCCTTTTGTGGCGCGTCCCGACAGGGGGCGTCTCGACGAGTGGCTGGAGCACTACGGTGTCGTGATCAACAAGGACCTTGTCTTTGACACGAACTGCCTCTACATCAACGAGATTCCCTACCAGCCCTATTTGCGCCTGCTCCAGAAGTATTTCAACTGGCAGCATCCGATCACGAACTCCTTGAAAAACGACATGTACATGCTTTTCGGAAGCAGTCTCGACCTGAGCGCTCCCGCCGGGGGAGAGATGGTCACGCTTCTTCGGTCCTCTGCCAAAGCCTGGAAACAGAACGATGTGTTCGAGATCAACCCGGGGAAAATCGTCGACCCCGGTAAAGGAAACTACAGCCACTATCCGCTGGTCGGATTGATCGAGGGATCTTTTCCCTCCTACTACACGCTGAAAACGATGTCCGACGGACTCCTCGAAGAGATCAAAAAGGCCGAAAGGATCCAGAGTCTGCAGAAATCGATCAAGCCAGCCAATCTCTACAATTTCCCCGTTGACCGGGGCGCGCCTCGCGAAGAGCCGCCTCGCGAAGAGCCGACTTCGGGTGACGAGAAAGATGTTCCAGGAGGAGGAATTCAGGACTCGGCGCCGGCGGGGGAACCTTCTCCGAAGGTCGCCGACGAAGGGCAAGCGACAGGGCTGAACCATCCCGAAAGCATCAAACTCCAGTCTGAGAAGACGGCCATTCTGGTCATCGGATGCGAGGGATTCATCGAGAATCCCACGTTGCCCTATGGGACGTCGCAGACCACGCAGGCCTCGGTTCAAAGCGGCTTAATGGGAATGTTGCAGTTCACTGCCAATGCCGTCGACTACCTGTCGTTGGGCAAGACGTTCAAAGATATCAGGTCCCGCGAGGTCTACCTCCGTTTCATCGATCCTTCGTTCAAGAAGAAACCGGGCACGGTTTTCTTTTTCAAGGTGATTGGAGCGGTCGGGGGCGCCGTGGTGGTCGTCGCACTGGGATTGATTGTCCTCTACTTGCGAAAATCCTCCCGACGGAAGGCGGTGGAGCTATGAAAAAGCGCACCAATATCATCTTGAGCTGTATCCTGTTCGTGCAGTTGATTTTCATCTTCTTTCTCGACCAACCGTGGACCTCGGGCTATGCCGAGCGCCAGGACCTGACAGAGAGCGAGACGGTCCTTTTCCGGGGATATACCGTCGACAAGGTCCACAAGATCGAGGTTTCTCAAGGAGTCAAGGAAGTCACTCTTCAGAAGGAAACCGCCGATCGATGGTTCCTCCTCGGCGAGGCAAGGAACTACCTTGCCGATGTCCGATGGGTCGATATTCTTCTCGAATCTCTTCTTCGCGCCAAGATCTCCGATATCGTCTCGACCGATCCTGAGACGCATCGGAATTACGAAGTCGATGACAGGCAGGGAATTCATCTCAAGGTCTTCGACATCACCGGCGGAGTCTTGGCAAATGTGATCGTTGGGAAGAACATGGGGCCGCAGCGAGGGACCTTCGTGCGGAAGATCGGCTCCGACGACGTCATGCTGATCATGGAAAATCTCCGCAGGGGCGTGAACAAGGGCGACAACTGGCTGCACTCCTGGCGGGACAAGACGATCCACATCGAGAAGCGATCCCGCAAGGTGGTCGATTCACTCGAGGTCGTCAATAAGCATGGACGGTTCGTCTTCGAAAAGCGTCCCGTGGAGGGTGCCGATGGAGAGGAGGCGTTCGAGTGGTGGTTGGCCTATCCTGTCGAGGGAAAAGCGTCGATGCCGCACTTGAACCACATGATTCCCCAGATCTGCGGTATGAAGGCGATGGCCTTCTGCCCTGATGATGCGCGGCCCGAACAGGTCGGGCTCGTCGATCCGTCGTTGATCATCACTCTTGGCAAGGTGACAGGCGACACAGTCGTGTTCAAGCTCACCGACCCTGGCAAAGAAGGTGCGGAGAAGTCGATCCGCTATCTCCAGGCGACCGTCACGGGTGAGGAGATATTCAAGGTGTCATCGTCGATGTTCACATACTTCCTCTTCAAAGCCGATTCCTATCTCGCAAAGGAGTGATCGGGCTCGGATTGTCATTGACCGTAGCCGAGGGCTTCGAGGCTCCGCTGAAGCCAATCGGGCACCTTGCGGCCGGCTGAATCGACTCGGCCCCGATATTTTTCGAATCGTCCTTTCAACTCGACGAAGAGTCGGTCTTTCCCCTGGCGCATCCTGTGGAGGAGTTCGGGTCGCGCCGAGCTGATATCCCTCTTTTCTCCAGGGTCGACGTCCAGGTCGAAAAGATACTCCTCCTCCGACAAGAGCTCGCCGGTAAAATCAGCCGGTCTGTCGGGCGACCAGCGCCGATGGTGCACCGTGATCAGTTTTATCGAACCACAACGCAGTGCGGTCTGTTTCACGTATTTTTCGCCTTGCGCGCGGGGGACGGTGGTCAGTTCGAGAAGCGCCGGTCGAGGCGAGGCGCCTTTTGCGCCTTCGGCGCTCCCTTTCTGCTCGATGAGGGCGCAGAGCGACGAGCCGAAGACGATCGGTGGCGTGGCGATGCCTGCGAGATCGCATATCGTGGGCGCGATGTCGTAGATCGGCGCCGTGGCCGCGACCTCGGTTCCGGCCGGAACGCGTCCGGGAAAGCTGACGATCAGCGGGATGCGCACGGCGTGCGCCGCCAGGTTGTGGCGGTGGCCGATCATGCCATGTTCGAAGAATTCTTCACCATGGTCGGAGGTGATGACAACGATGGTGTTCTCCAGAATCTCCGGATCGATCCGATCGATCGCGCGAAAGAGGAGGCGGATGTTCTCGTCGACCCACGAAATCTCACCGTCGTAGAGCGCCATGAGTCGGGCGAGATCGCGCCGGTCCATTTCAGCCTTGATCCTGGGATCGGTCATGACGCCGCGGCCGTCGACCCAGCCGTCGTATGGCGGTCCGAACCGTGTGTCGTGCGGCGGCGGTGGCGTGTAGTCGTTGTGCACATCGAAGTAATGCAGGAAGAGGAAGAAGGGCTTGCCGCTTTCTGCAAGCACGAATCGCTCCGCCGCGCCGGTGACAGTGTCGCTCGTGATCGCCTCATGCGACGACCGTTCCATCTTTGAGACGAGTTGAGAGACCGTGTCCTGTGGCGCCTCTTCGAGTTCGTCGGCAGGCATGTCATAGACGAGAGAAAAGTCGAAACAGGACTCGTAGGTGTCGAACCCCCTGTCGAAACCGAAGAAGGGATGGAGGTAGGGCCCGGAGTAGAATCCCGCCGTCTGGTAGCCGGCCTCCTGAAAGAGTTCGGCCAGAAGCGGAACGTCTTCGGGAGAGGGAACCCGATCGTCGACCATCCCATGGAGATCGTCGGGAAGCCCGGTGAAGAGAGCGTAGTGCCCGGGGAGGGTCCACGACGAACTGCTCACCGCGTCGACAAAGACTGCTCCTTCCGCCGCCAGTTCGTCGAGGAAGGGCGTTGTCGATCTGCCCATGGGCCGGTGGCCGTAGACGCCCATCCTGTCGGGACGGAGCGTGTCGATCGAGATGAGAATCACATTGGGCCTGTCCGGCTCGAAAGCCGACGTGACGAGCCACGAGGCCACGGTCACGAGAACGATCCCGAGTGCGGCGAGTAGAACTGACTTTTTTTTCTTCCTCATCGCCGATCCAATCGTTGGCGCGTTGCGCTCAGTGTTCCTTGATGCAGGCGATCTTTTTCCACGCCTCCTCCCTGTCAAAGCCGGGTGAGTGATGTCTATCGTGGCACGCGGCGCACGAGGCGATCGTTGTCGGCGGATCGCCCTCCTCGACATGGTCTCCCGCCGGTCCGTGGCACGCTTCGCAGCCCACATCGACCAGAGGTCGGGGCGCGTCCGCGCCGGCGAATCCCTTCTCGATCGCGTAGCCGGTGACATGGCACGAAACGCAGCCCGGATCGTAATCGCGTTCAGCTTGGACCAATGTGGCCCAGGCCTGTGCGTGCCGTGACTCCATCCAGATCTTGTACGTCTCGGGATGGCACGAGGTACAGCTCGCCGATCCCCTGTAGGCGCGGCCCGATCGATTGGGAATCGTGGCGAGCTGGTTCTCGATGACCTTCTCCAACCGGATCCGTTCGCGATAGATTTCGATCGGAAAACGGACGATGTCCGACTCGGGCAGTGAATCGTCGAGAGCCTCGAAACGGGACTCGCCGACCGCCCACCGCCCGTCGCCGCGCGTCACGATCGTCGAGAACCCGACGAAGCGTCCGCGATCGCCCGGCGTGACGATCCGACCGTCACCTGTCTGCTTTCCGAATTCGTAAATCTGAGGTTCAGAATCGGGCGAGGAGTAAACGATCAACCAGGGAGAGGGAATTTTCTGCGACAGGCCACGCGCATCAGCGCGTGAGCCGCTCAAGAGTACAACGTGAAAATCCGCCGCCCTGCCCGATTCTTCCACCGCGGCCAACACTGCCGCACCTGCCGGTGCGAGGTCGACCCCGTCGGGCAGCTCGCTCGCCAGGGAGAGGGCTATCACACCAAAGAGAGCCACGTCGACCGGCTCGCTTCTCCCGTCGGGGTTGAGACTGATCCGACAGACCTTTTCAAAGGGAAGGGGCTCTTCACTCTCCATGATGGCGTTGGTCAGTAGGAAGGGAAAGTCCACGATCTCCGACGCCTCGCGAAGGCGATCGAAACCGAGCCGGAGCTCCTCGGGACCGAGAGCCGCGGCGGCGTAGCCCATTTCGCCGAGAGCGACGAGAAGTGTTTCGTAGCGGAGGCGATCGAGATGAGTGATCGTCTTGGAGTCGATTTGGTCCCGCATTCCGCTCGTTCCATCGATCAGTCCCCCCGTGGCCAGAATAAGCGCATTGTGCCTGCTTGGAGCGATCGCCTGGAGCAGGGCGGCTCTCCGGCCGATGCCGCCCAGCATTCCCTTGGTGCATCCGCAGGGTTGAAGCACCCCGCGGTCTGCACCGGTGTAGGCAATGACGAACTCTCCCGAGGAGGAAGGAAGATCGGGTTCATGAGTCGAGCAGGAGAGGGTCGCGCTGATGATGCCAAGAATGAGCGCAACAAGACAGAGAGCGGGATCTGAAAGCCGGCAGGCCAAAGCGACACAATGCGTGGCGTAAGAACTCATGAATTCTCCTGTCCGTCGGTCTTCCCTGTCACGGCGTTCTGCTGATTGATCCAGCCCTTGAAGGAAATCTCCTTGCGCGGCAGGTCCCGATGGTTGCTGAGAAGAATGATCTTGCCGCGAAAAAATCGGGAAGGCAGGCCGGGGGCCACGTCGACAAAGAGCTTGAAGCGCATTCCGGCTTCAAGAGTGTGAAGCTTGAATGACACGAATTCCTTCTGGGCCGATTCGATGAGAACCTCGGTGATTTCGTAAGGCACCGCCCGATCGAGGTTGACGATGTCCACTTCGGCGTGGGCACCTTCCGCGCCGTGTAGGACGCCGAAATTGATGATGTCACCGCCCGGCTTGGCCTCGAAGGAGATTACTTCTTCGATCGTCGCCGTGCCAAAAAGGGTGAGTGTCCTGATGCGCTCACTCTCGATGTCGAGGTGAAGGATAAAGGTCTGCGTTCCAGAGGGAGGCTTCCGGACGAGCGATACCGCCACTGTCCACGTGGGTACGGGAGCGTTTTTCACCGGTTCAACCGTCCACGAGAAAAAGGGGGGGAGACGCGATCCTCCCTTGATCTCGAAGTCGCCTACACCAGCGGAACGCACCAGGATCCGCTGCTCGACGGGCGCGCCCTTCCACGAGACGCGGCCGAAATCGATCCGCCGCGGTTCGATCACGAAGGCTGGTCGGACCTCGGCCTTGATCGGCAGCGAGAGAGCCGGATTGACCTCGTCGCTCGTGTAAAAAAAGATCCTCCGTGCGACCCGCCCAGTCAGGGCGAGTGAACGGAATTCAAGCTGAATCCTGCACGACTGACCAGGTTCGAGGCGACAGAGAGGGCCGTCGTCGAGCTTGTCCGGTTCGATCGTGCTGCCGTTGGGCAAGGTGATCAGAGGAATCGCGCACCCGCAGGTAAACACGATGCGGGTGAGCGTGGTTGGAGATTCGCTCCTGTTGGAGAGCTTGATCGCTCTGGACACGACCTCGCCCGAGAGCACGCGGCCGAAATCGATCAAATCGAGATCAGCAACAAGACATTCGGGGGGGCGCGTATCGGAAGAGGATCGGGACAGGGTCGTCAGGCTCGTGGCCAGCAACGGCGCCGGCGCCGCGGTGAGGAGAAGAACCAGAATCGCCACGAAGAAAGGGCAGCGGACCGACTCGCGGATCAGGCAGGAATTTTCGTCTTTCAGCCGCAAAGCATTGTCTCGACGGGTTTCGACGGCATTGTCGACGGATTTCGACAATCTGTTCGTTCGGGCTTCATAATGTGATAACGAAAAAACCACTGCTCGAGTTGGATCGACTCCTGTTTTCTACGCTCTTTTTATTTTTTCTTCAGTCGTGGTTCGCGACCCTTCAGTCGCGTCTCGCGGGCCAGGTCTTTGCGGCCCGTTGCTTCGTAAAGATCGGCAAGGCGAAAATGAATGTCCGCAAAATCTCCGGGCAGCGCTATTCCGCGCTCAAAAGCTGTTTCGGCCTCTTCGAGACGGCCGGCGTGTTCGAGAACGATTCCCAGGCGATAGAGATTCCGGGGACTCGGTCCCTTCTGGAGAATCAGGTTTTCCATGACACGGGCCGCATCATCGAAGCGCCCGGCGCGCACCTTGAATTCAAACAGTTCGAGGCCGGCTCTCTCGAAGAGACGGAAATCCTCGGAGCGCTCGGGATGGGATGCCTCGCCAAGCAGTTCTTCAAGAAGACTCTCGTATTCACCATCACGGCCGAGTGCCGAGAGCGCCTGCGCGGCCTTGTACATGGCGTTCATGCGCACCGCCGTCCCAAAGCGTCCGATCGTGTATCCGGCAACGGCGAATTCGAGTGCGCTGCCGGCATCGTCCTCCTGCAAAGCGGCCTTGCTCAGAGCCACATGGGCGCGGATCGAGCCCGGGTGGGTCTTCAAGGCTGCTGTCCAGAGACTCTTGCTGTCAGTCCAGTCGCGGCTGCGGTCATGGGTGAAAAGGGCGAGCACCAGAATGAGAGCGATCGACAGTGCGGCGGCGGCCCTCCGCGCGAAGAGAGATCGTTGATCGAGGGCGCCGAGTGCCCCGCAGACAGACAAGCAGATTCCCATGAGGGGAAGGTAGAGGTACCGGTCATTGACGAGGCTTCGGACCGTGATGACCAGGCTCGACGTGGGAAGCTGAGCCGCGGCGAAGAGGAGGATTCCGCACGCTGCAAGAGGGTGGCGCCTGACTGAAAAGATGGCGAGTGCGACCAAGAGAAAATAAGCGCACGCGCCCACGGAGACCTCCCACGTCGGAAGCGCATCGAAGAATCCATCCTGGTAGTCGAGATTATGGAACCAGGGACGAAAGAGGAGGCCCACCTGATAGAAGCAGCCGTAAGCGCCATAGAGAAAATTCTTGATCCACCCGCCGCCGTGGGGCGGGACCTGATGGATCGTTCCATCCATGACATGAAAGCGCAGGGCCAGATAGAGAAGAGCCGCTCCGAGAGCGGCCAGTCCGCATGCAAAGACCGCCTTTTTTCTCAGGGGCTTCAGGCAGAGAGCGCTGATGAGAATGAAGACGCCCGTCATGACTCCTGATTCGCGCGCGAGGCAGGCGAGAAATGTCGCTGCTCCGACGAACAGAATCGTTGCGAGAGTCGCCGCGGCGCCTCGGGGAGCGTGTGCCGGTTGAGTGCGCCCGACCGCCGCAATGAGGGTGAGGAGGATGAAAAAAGCAGAGATCTGCCCGCTGCGGCTCGAAATCCACGCCACAGATTCGACCTGAACAGGATGAAGCGCAAAGAGCGCTGCGCCGACCAGTGGAATCCACAGCGCCGCCGAGCGCGTCCCCACGGGCACGAGCATTTTCAGGAGAAGATAGAAAAAGAGCAGAGAATTCAGCAGATGAAATCCCAGTCCCACGGCATGGTGAACCGAAGCGCTCCCGTTCCCGAGGCGTTTCTCCATAAAAAAGGAGAGCGTACTCAGGGGGCGATAGATATCGGGTTCGGCGTCGGGCGCCACGGAGTGCTTGTCGAAGAAGAGCGCCTTCCAGTCGAGCGGTCCTTCGAGAAAGGGATTGTGAATGATGAGCCTGCTGTCGTCGTAAACGTATCCCGCGCGGAAAGCGGGCGCATAGGCGCAGAGCAAGGCCGCGCCGAGAAGGACGGCGAGAGCGACTAGGACCATGGGTCCGGGCTGTCGAGGTCCGCTCATAGAATCCCCAGGCCAATATCGAGTTCGCGGTGGCAGTTCCACCAGCAGGTCGAACAGATTGCGGTATCAAGGGTATCGCGAAGAGCGTCCGATTTGAAGATCTCACCGAGGCTTTTCGTGTCCTCCACGATTGGGGCCGGGACTGTCCGGCCC
>CAYXGI010000017.1:4156-46687 GCA_964464495.1 uncultured Phycisphaerales bacterium | reverse complement strand
CCACGATTGGGGCCGGGACTGTCCGGCCCTGGGCGGCCGCCGCGGCAGCCGGAACGCAAGGAAAGACGGCGCCCTCGGGATCGATAACGATCGAGGTGCGTAACGCAGAGCACCGCCGCGGCTGGCGGCACCCGAGAAAGAAGGAATGCATGCCGCGCAGATAGGCGCGAGAGTTGTCGACAATCGACGGGGCGGCACTGATGAGCGCCCTCACTGCTTCGGCTGCATTCTGGGATGCATTCTGCCGAGGTGAGGCAAAGGAAGCATGGAGCGGAATGAAAGAACATCCGTCGACCCCCATCCGCTGGCCGAGTTCGAGAAAGGAGTTGACGCTCGACGCGTTTCGCGCACCAAGGGTCATCACCAGCCTGAGACCGGTTGCGGCCCCGAGCCGCCGTCGCGCGGCAAGCAGGCACGCAATCCCCTCGACGGCGCGGTCGAACGCTCCTTCCCCGCGCTGCGCGTCGTGAATTCCCTTGCTGCCCGCGTCGAGGGAGATATTGATCGAGCCGACACCCGCCTCGATAAGCGCCGCGCCCCGCGCCGCATCAACGAGGGTCGCATTGGTATTCAGGTGAACAAAGAGCCCTCGCGCCACGGCGCGCGCAATCGCCGTCTCGATCTGCGGGTGAAGCAATGGTTCTCCACCGGTCAGTCCGAGGGCGTCGGCGCCGAGATCGGCAAGATCATCGACACGATCGACGAGATCGACACGATTGCCGCGGCGCGCGCTCGTTGCGCCCGGCGAGTGGGTGGGACAGAAGGCGCAGTCGAGATTACATCGCGACGTCACGGAGAGCGTGGCCAGAATCGGTGGAAGGAGGGGCGGACAGAGACCGGGCCTGATTCGCGCGTCCAGCGCCTTGAAAGCGAGAGAGAAAACACGCCCTGGTGCCTGGCGTGCCAGCCGTCCCAATGCGCGCGCGTAGGATCGCCTCAAGTCTTCCTCCCGTCATCGATCAAGGCTCTCGTGATTTTCAAGATTCCGGGCCTGAGGAGATTGCCCACGATGGCAGGGTAGGCCTCGCACGGTGTCCAGCATCCCGGGCAGTGCCCCGCCTTGATCTGTTTGACAGTATCGCACCAGAGAGAGGATTGCCGCAGCGCGGCGATGGAGAAATCTGGGTCACGCAGATTTCCCAGGGGACGGGAAAAAATCGTGCAGGGATAGACATCGAGGCCGGCGTCGACAAAGAGCGAGCAGCGGAGCGCCTTGCAGGCCAGAGGCGGTCTGCGCGTCGATAGGAAATCGCGCGCGCACCCGATGTAGATCCTTTCGAATAGGTTTACACCCCGATCGCCCGATCCGGCTCCCTTGGCGCGGCGGCCCGCCGCGGCTTTCCGGAGCGTTCCTTCGATCGCATCGAGCTGCAAAGGATCGGCTGGAACATTGCGGTAATAATGCTCCGAGCCGTGGGCCAGATTGAGGTGGACCTCGTGGCTGCCCGCCAAAGCCAGGTCGGCAACCAGGTCGCCGAGCGGATCAGTGGTGAGGTTCATGAGCTCCGCGGAGAGGGTCATACCGGCGAAGACCGAGAGCCGGCCGCGCGCGCCCGCTGCGATCTGTTTGAGAGAGCGCCATGTTTCTGCCGCACCGTCGAAGGCGCCCGCCGCGCCGCGAAGCTGATCGTGCGACGCCCGGCCTCCGTCGAAGCTCACGGTGACCACCATCCGCCTGAGTCCGGTGCCGAGGGCCGCATCGACCTGGCCGGCGATGTGTGCCGGATCCTGGCCCGCCGTGGGAAAATTGACCACGGCCAGACGTTTCAAGCGCGACGCTGCTGACCGGAAGATCTCGACCATGTCGCTGCGCAGAAAGATTTCGCCGCCAGTGAGGTTGAGCCAGGAGATCTTCCGGTTCGCACTGAAGAAGGCATCCAGATCGTCGAGAGACGGCTCCCGGGGTTCGGCCGTCCGCCAGATCGAGCAGGTCGTGCAACGGAGAGGACATCTCTCCGACACCATCAGGGTCACCCGGAAGGGAACGGAGCGTCCCAGATTGAGGAGGAGCGCATCCCTGGCCAGACCGATCAAGCGGCTGTCCATCACTGGTCTGCCTTTCGGCTCGGAAGAGCCGCACGGCTCGGAAGAGCCGCGCCGGCGGGCAACATGTTGATCGCGGCGTCGGCCACGCGGTCCGGATCGATGCTGAGGATACAGGTGGGCAGTTGGCAACTGCTCGTCTTGGCGTTGAGGTTCGTGATACACGGCGAGCAGGGGAAGCGGAGATAGAAGGGCCGCGCCGCGTCATTGACCGGGCCGTAGAGAGCGGGTGTGTTCGGCCCGTAGAGAGCGATGAGCCTGAGCTCGAGAGCCGAGCCGATGTGAACGGGCGCGGTGTCGTTGGTGATGAGCAGATCGACACGCGAAAGAAATTCGACCAGTTCGAGCAGGGTGAGCTGGCTCATGAGGCAGAGCGCGGGCGTTGTGCTGATCCGTCTGAACCGATCGGCGAGGACGAGTTCGGGCGCTGTGCCGGTGAGCACGATGCGGGCGCCGGCCTCGTCGCGGAGCCGGTCGGCCACGTGGGCGAAGTTCTCGATCGGCCAGCGCCGCGCTGGAAAGTTGTCTCCCGAGCCGGGGTGAATGGCCACCAGAGGACCTTCTGTCTGATCCCAGTCGGCGAGGATCTCGTCGACGCGCGCGGCCGCATTGGGATCGCGCGGGACCTCGAGCGATGGATAACCGCTGGTGTCGACCCCCGCTGAACGGACCACGTCTCCAAAGGTCATGGTCATGTGCCGGTCGAGCCGGTAGGGAACCTTGATGTTGTAGAGCTTGGCGCGTGCCTGTCCGGGTGTCTTGAGCCCCACCCTCTGAGGCGCGCCCGAGAGGAGTCCGATGATGGCCGTCACGCGCAGGAACTGTTCGAAATCGAGATAGAGATCGGGCCGCAGGCCGATGAGTCTGAAGGGAAGCCGGACCAGGTCGAGCAGGCTGGAGAGGGCGCCGCTGCTCTTGAGGGTGATGATGCTGTCCAGATCGTTCAGTGTATCGAGGAACGCCGCGTTCCGGTCGATCGTGAGAAAATGGATGCGCGCTTCGGGGAAAGCCTGTCGCACGGCGCGGATCATGGGGATGATCATCACCAGGTTTCCCACGCCCCAGAGCTTGACCATCACGATGGTGCGGACCCTCACAGTGCGGGGGGGGGAGAGGATCGACAGGAGCGCCCGGATCCCGGCCAAAAGATAGAGAGCGGGGATTCCCGCGTAGCGGTCGAGCAGCTTCAGGAAATTGAGTGATCTTTCTCTCATCGGAAAACTCGCGCAACAGGGACAGCGGTCCCGATTGTCTAGTCCTGTCGGTAGCACAGCGTAACCTAATGAATCAGCCCAGGACCGTCCGAGGGTCTGAAGACGATTTCACAGGAATCTCTCTGGAATTCAAGGGATTACGATCTTTTCACTGGATGCGTTCAGGCATGCTATAGGATAAATAAAGTCGGTGAGTGTTTTACCGTTGATGTCTCTTAGCGGAGGAGGCTGGTGAAAAGCAGCCCGGTCATGCGTTTTCTGGCCCGCTGGGCGGCCCGGTCTTATCTCGGTCGTCCCGACCAGGCCGAGATCATAGAGATCAAATATCCCCGTCTTCGTGATTTGCCCTCCGCTCTTGTCAATGAGCTCTGCTTTCGGCTTCGATCGACGAGAGCCTTCCGGCTGACTGCACTCAACGTCGAACTGACGAGCCGGTGCAATCTCTCCTGTTCGATCTGTCCCCGCCACGCGGCACGAGGAGCCGACACGGACGACCTCGATTTCGACACATTTTGCTCCATTGTCGACTCTTCGCCCGATCTGCGCGTTCTGCTGCCCTATCAGTGGGGTGAACCGCTCCTGAGCCCGATCCTCCTCGATGCGATCGCCTATGCGTCGGCACGGGGCGTGCGCGTTATGGTCACAACGAACGGCACCCTGCTCGACCGGCACAAGGCAAAGGGCCTCATCGATGCCGGGCTCGAACGGCTCACCATCTCCTTCGACGGCTCTTTCGGGACACATGAATCGATTCGTGCAACGAGCGGCGAGGAGATCATGGAAAGGGTTCGCCTCTTCAACGATGTGCGCCGCGCGGCCCGATCTGGTTGCGCCCTTGATGTCTCCATGGTGGTGGACGAAACCACGGAACCCTTCATGAGGGAATTTGCATCGACCTTCGAAAAGCTCGCCGACAGGGTTCAATACATCCCCCGATTCGTCCGCACTCCGCGCCACAGGGCCTGCCGGGAGCTGTGGCGCGGACAGATGGTTGTCCTCGCCAACGGCGATGTAACGGTCTGCTGCGTCGACTCGCAAGGAGACGCAGTGCTCGGAAACGTGCGCGACCGCATGCCGATCGAATGGTTCAACAGCCCCGAGATGCGCGCCTTCCGAAAATCACACCTTTCAGGCAACCTTTCCGGTCTGTGCGCCAACTGCGGAGAATACGCCTGTGATTCGGTGAGCGCCCGATTCGGATAGACGGGATCGCTTTCCGCCTCAATCGTAGGTCAGCTTGCCTCCGTAGGTCTTGATCGAATGGACGCGCAGGAAACTCCGGCCCTTGAGGTCCCAGTCCGGACGGTAGACATAGCCTTTGATGCAGAGGAGACCGTCGACCTTCTTTTTTCTCATGAGCCGCTTGAAGTAGATGTTGCGGGGATTGACGAGGAGCGGAACCGATTTGTTCTCGAACTGAAGAGCCGCTTTGCCTCCGCGCAACCGGACTCTCTTGGCTTTCTTTTTCAAGATCGTCGCGGGGAGATGGATATGAATCCGCTTGCCGATGTATTTCTTCCCGCCCGTGGCGTAGAACTCTTTGAGGGACTTCTTGTTCAGGATGCTCCGAGTGCTGATCTCCGAGCCTCCCAGAAAGACGAAGGCCAGCAAGAGATAGGTGGTGAGCCGCATTCCGAGAGCCATTTTTCTCCCCTTTCTTGAATCGCGTTTCTAACGACCTTGCCGCCGCGGTGAATCACCACGAGCGAGGACTTGGCGCAATCGAGATGACGGTTTCAGTGTGGAGGGGTTACAGAGGTCGCGGCCGATTTGAATCGGCCGATCAGTCGAAGAGCCGGGCTATTTTTGCAGTGGTTGGATCGTTCACCACACCCTTCTCGGTCACGATGGCGGTGATGTTCGCCGCGGGCGTTACGTCGAAAGCGGGATTATAGACAGCGACCTCCGGCGGAGCGCAGGCCGCTCCGGCAAAGGATCTGATCTCGTTTTCGTCCCGTTCCTCGATGGGGATGGCGGCTCCCTCTGACGTGGCCCTGTCGATCGTCGACAGTGGAGCGACCACGTAGAAGGGGATCGAGTGGGCCTTGGCCAGGACCGACACCGAGTAGGTTCCGATCTTGTTGGCGGCGTCGCCATTGGCCGCGATCCGGTCGGCGCCGACAAAGACAGCGTCGATTCGGCCTTCCTTCATGACCTGGCCGGCCATGTTGTCGCTGATCAGAGTCACATCGATGCCGGCCTGCATCAGTTCCCACGTGGTCAGCCGCGCGCCCTGGAGCAGCGGACGCGTTTCGTCGGCGTAGACGCGGATGCGTTTGCCTTTGTCGTGGGCGGAGAAGAAAACGGAAAGCGCCGTGCCATAGGCGCCCGTGGCCAGACCTCCGGCGTTGCAGTGGGTGAGCGCGCCCTGGCCATCGCCGATCAGCTCCTGTCCGATCTCACCGAGGCGGTGGCAGATCGCGCGATCCTCTTCGAGCGCGATCTGTGCCTCGTCGAGAAGCTTCTGCTTGATCGCCGGCGTGTCGAGGTCGTCATGGTGGCGCGCCACGCTCTTCATGCGGTCGAGCGCCCAGAAGAGATTGACCGCAGTGGGCCGTGCCGTGGCGAGAAACTCGGTCACCCGCTCCAGTTCGCTGTCGAACGCGTTGCGCGGCCCCTCGAAGTCCTGAACACCGAGGACCGTTCCGAAGCAGGCCGCGAGGCCGATTGCGGGTGCGCCGCGGATGGCGAGGCGCCTGATCTGGGTGCACAGATCGTCGATGTCGCGTACGCGGATCACCTCGAGCCGGTGGGGAAGCTCCGTCTGGTCGATCATCGCGATCTCGCCCGGAATCGTTCCCTTCCATTCGATCGTGGCTGCGCTCATGGTTACTCCTGGATCAGAATTACCGGCTGATCTTGGCGTCCTTCGCGCGGACTCCGTCCGCCTTGGCCCGGCGGAAGTCTTTCATCTTCTGCCTGATTTCCCCGTTCTGGAGCGCCAGGATCTCCAGGGCGAAGAGAGCCGCGTTCGATCCGCCCGCCTTGCCGATCGCCATGGTGGCCACCGGAATGCCGGCCGGCATCTGGACCGTCGACAAGAGCGCGTCCATTCCCGACAGGGGCGAACCGGGCATGGGCACTCCGATCACGGGCAGGATGGTCTGGGCGGCGACCGCGCCGGCGAGGTGGGCGGCGCACCCCGCGGCGGCGATGAGGACCTTGTACCCTTGGTCCTCCGCTTCACGCGCGAATTGCGCCAGATCGTCGGGGGTCCGGTGGGCGGACAGAACGCGCACCGTCGGCTCGATGCCGAAGTCCTTCAGGATGGCGAGGCATCCTTCGAGATGGGGGAGATCGGAGTCCGATCCCATGAGAACAGCAACAGGAGAGGTCATGGTCTTCAATTCCTCCTCGGTGATTCAACCGGTCAATCGATCGAGAGCTTCCGTGTATTTCTGCGCCGTGCGCGTCAACACCTCATCGGGCAGTGTGGGTGCGGGCGGCGTCTTGTTCCAGCCGGAGTTGATCAGGAAGTCCCGCACGTACTGCTTGTCGAAGGCCTCTTGATGGCTTCCGGGCGCGTACCCGTCGAGAGGCCAGAAGCGGGATGAGTCAGGCGTGAGAACCTCGTCGATCAGTGTGACCGTGCCGTCGTAGAGCCCGAACTCGAACTTGGTGTCGCACAGAATGAACCCACGTGATTCGGCATGGGCGCTGGCGCGCGAAAAAATATCGAGGGCGAGGGGCTCGATCTTGTCGGCCAGATCGGCGCCGATGATTTCCTTGAGTCGATCGGGCGAGATGTTCTCGTCGTGGGCTCCCTGCTCGGCCTTGGTCGACGGTGTGAGCAGGGGCAGTTCGAGACGGCTCGATTCCTGGAGTCCGCCGGGGATGTCGATACCGCAGACCGTGCCCCGCTTCTTGTACTCGGCCCAGCCCGAACCGGCCAGGTAGCCGCGCACGATGAACTCGGCGGGCAGGGGGTCGGCCTTCTTGACAAGGAGCGCCCGGCCGTCGAGCTGCTTGGCTTCCTCGGGAAGGAGCCCCTCGACAGCGGTCATGTCGTCGGTGATCAGGTGATTGGGCACCAGGTCGCGCAGCAGGTCGAACCAGAAGAGCGAGAGCTGAGTGAGAACCCGCCCCTTGCCGGGGATCGCCGACGGGAGAACCACATCGAAGGCCGAGAGTCGGTCGGTGGCCACCATGAGGAGGTCGTCGCCCGCGATGAATACATCGCGCACCTTGCCGCGATTGAAGAGCTTCAGGTTTTTCAGCTCGATTTCGAAAAGCACTGATTCACTCATTTTTTACCTTCCCGGAAACTAGATGGACAAAGGGAATCGCCAGTTCGACTGAGGCCCCAACGCCAGGATCGGACCGGCTCGATTTCCGGCCCAGGTTCCACATTTTATCGGAGCGGAGCGCGAATGGTAGCATAATCCAGGAGCTCTTGTTCCGGGGGGATGGCAGTTTTATTTGGGACATTCAATGCAGCGATCTTTCAATTCCGATATGATCTGGACAGAGAGTCGGCAAAGGCGGTGGGCTCGTAAAATACATCCGAACAGGCAAGGAGGACCTATGATTCTCGTTCTCGGAGGGGCCGGTTACATCGGCAGCCACATTGTCAAGAGGCTTCTAACCGACGGCCAGCAGGTGGTGGTCTACGATGACCTCAGTCAAGGGCACGAGGCCGCGATCGAGGGCGTAACCTTCGTGCGCGGCACCATCGAAGATGGGCCGTCTCTGAGGCAAACGATGAGGGACTTTGGCGTCAAGTCGGTGATGCACTTCGCCGCTTTCTGTTACGTGGGTGAATCTGTCGAGAAACCGCTCCGCTACTACAGGAACAATGTGGTGGGCTCCGTGAGCGTTCTCGAAGCCATGCGCGCCGAGGGAGTGGAGAGAATCATCTTTTCCTCGTCGGCGGCCACCTACGGGATTCCGGGGACCGTCCCCATCACGGAGAGCGAGCCCCAGCAGCCGATCAACCCCTACGGCCGTACGAAACTCATGGTCGAGCAGGTGATGGCCGACTCTGACACGGCATGGGGGCTCCGGTACACGGCGCTGCGCTATTTCAACGCGGCCGGCGCCGATGTGGACGGCAAACTCGGCGAGTGGCACGACCCCGAGACCCACCTCATTCCGCTCGCCTGTTACGCCGCGCTCGGCACGATCCCGGCCTTCACCATTCACGGCGATACCTACGACACGCCCGATGGTTCCTGTGTGCGTGATTTCATCCATGTCGACGATCTGGCCGATGCCCATGTGCGCGCCCTGAACCGTCTCGAATCGGGTGCGCCAAGTCGGTCGTACAATCTCGGAAATGGCGAGGGATTCTCTGTCCGCCAGGTGGCCGAAGCGGTGCGCGATGTCTCGGGAAAGGACTTTTCCATCGTCACCGGCCCTCCGCGGCCGGGAGATCCTCCTGTCCTCGTGGCTGACGCGGCCGCTGCCCGGGCCGAGCTCGGCTGGACACCGCGCTACTCCGATCTCGACACGATCGTCCGGACATCGTGGAACTGGCTCGACAAGCACCCGCAGGGGTATGGGTCATGACGGTTCTCACCGTGCTCGGCAGCGGCGCCGCAGTGCCCGCGGCGCGCCGCGCACCGCCGGGTTGTCTCATCACGGCCGAGGACGGTGCGGCCTATCTCGACGATCCCGGACCGGGAGCGCTCCATCGCGCAGTGGTCGGCGGCGCGCGGGTGGAGGCGATCAAAACCGTCTTTTTGACCCATCACCATCCTGATCACACCCTCGATCTGATGAGCCTGCTCTTTGCGCGGCAGAGCGTTCTACTCCGGCCACGGCTCGGGCCGCTCGTTGTCGTGGGACCGCGCGGAACGAACGATCTCTATCAACGGATGGTGGGGCTCTACGGCCGCTGGGTCGAGGCGCCCGAAGGAGATATCGAGATCATTGATCTCGACCCGGGCGTGGAGGGAGCGCCGGTCCCGGCAGCGTCCGGCCTCGAGGGGATCGCCGTCGCCGTGGACCACTCGGGACCGTGCCACGGCTACCGCTTCGAGTTCAGCGAAGGCACGATCGCTCTCTCGGGCGATACGGCCGATTGCGCCGGCCTCGACAGGCTCGGCGGCGGAGCGGACCTCTTCCTGCTCGAATGCTCCGTATCCGACGAGTACGCGGGAACGCGCGGCCACCTGAGTCCCTCCGAGGCGGGCCGCGCGGCCGCCCGGATCGGGCCGCGCAAGCTGATTCTCTCCCACCTCTATCCCTCGGTGAGCGCGCGAACGGCCGCCGCGACTGTGAGGCGGTTTTTCCGCGGTCCCGTGGTCGTGGCAGAGGATGGAGATGCCTTCGGGCTCTGAACTTTACGGCGGCCCTCGATTTCTGCTCGCAGATGAAATTTCCCCTGATATTCTTTATGCGATGCATCGCACCCCGTTGGAGAGGAGGAGAATTCCATGACGTGCGTCAGGCGGTCGTCGGTGAGACGCTTCCAGCTGATTCCGGCTCTCTCGATCTTCTTGGCCTTCCTTGTCTGCGCAACCCTGTTTGGCGCTACGCCGACCGACAGGGTGAGATCCGCCGTCGATCGGCTCCTCGCCCATCCAAATCTCAAGGGTGCGTCGATCGGCGTGGAGATCCGTTCCCTCGAAGACGGCCGCGTCCTCTACGCGCGTAATCCACACGAGGCACTCATCGTGGCCTCGAACAACAAGCTCGTCACCACGGCATCGGCGCTCTTTCATCTCGGCGAGGATTACCATTTCGAAACCGGCCTCTACGCGCGCGGCCCGATCGAGGAGAGCACCCTGAGGGGCGATTTGATCGTGAAGGGAGGGGGTGATCCTTGCCTGACCGATCGTTTCTTCGAGAAGGGCGGGCTCGAACCGATGCGGATCCTAACCGCCGCTGTCGTCGACGCGGGGATCGGGCGGGTCACGGGCGATCTCGTTCTCGACGACACTCTATTCGATCGCGAATTCGTGGCGCCGGGATGGCCGCGCGACCAGCTCAGCAGGCATTACTGTGCGCCCGTGGCAGGGCTTTCCTTCATGGAAAATGTGCTCCACGTTCTGGTTTCCACACCGGGCGGGGCGGGTTCCGCCGCCCGCGTGACGCTCGAACCGGCGTGCGTCCCCTTCAAGGTGCACGGAATGATCAAGGTAGGGGGGGCGAAGTCACCGAACGCGATCAATCTGGTCCGGCCCGACGTGGATGGCGTGATCAGGCTGCGGGGCACCACGCCCTGTTCGAGCCACACATGGAATGGCAAGGTGGCCATGAACGATCCTCCGCGCTACTTTGGTGCGGCCCTCGCCTCGATGCTCGACGCGCGGGGCGTGTCGTTCGCGGGGAGTGTCCGGATGGCGCGTGAGCCGATCGACTGTGGCGCGCAGTGTCAACGCCTCGCCGTACTGCGCTCACCTTTGCGCGACGCGCTGAACGTCACCAACAAGGAAAGCCACAACAACTTCGCCGAGCATCTCTTCAAGATCGCGGGGTGGAAAGCCACGGGACAAGGCAGTTTCGCGAGCGGTTCCGCGGCTGTGAGCGCCCTCCTTGGCGGCATCGGCGCGGACCGGGCCGATTCTTTCACCATCGTCGATGGATCGGGCCTCTCGCGGGGCAATCGGTTTTCGGCGGGGACCATGGTGGCGCTTCTCGAGGGGATGTACGATTCGGAGATGCGTGACGCGTACATCCGTTCGCTGCCGATCTCGGGAAGCGATGGGAGCCTGCAGAAGCGGATGACCGAGGAGCGCTATCGCAATCGCGTCCGCGCCAAGACCGGGTGGATCAGGGAAGTCTCCGCCCTCTCCGGCTACGTGCAGGCGCAGAGCAAGGAGGTTTACGCTTTCTCGATCATTTTCAACGGCTACAAGGGTTCGAACAGCCAGATGAAAAAGGTGCAAGACGATATCTGCAGGATTGTGGTCGACGCGTAATAGTGTACATTCCGCGGGATCGATTTCCGAGTGACGAGAGAGGACAAAAGACCGATGCGCTGTGTCAATGACCTGACCGCCTGGCTGGAGCGAGAATACACCGTCAGCGGTCTCGCGGTGAACCACGAGTTCTGCCCGCCCGAGATCGAGGGCGACATCACGATCAACTGCTTCCGGTTCGCTAAGGGCCTCAAGCGGAACCCGATGGAAGTGGCCGCCCAGGTCACCGAGTTTCTCGACGCCCACGACGACGTGCGTACCGTGGCGTACACCAAGGCCTTCGTCAACGTCACTCTCGAAACGGGGGCGCTCTTTCGTGACACCGTCGCCGACAGGGAGACGCTTCTAAGAAATGTTCTGCTCCCCGAGGACGAGCGGCGCCGGATCCTCATCGAGTATCCCGCGCCCAACTCGAACAAGCCCCTCCACCTCGGCCATGTGCGGAACATTGCCCTGGGATCGTCGATCGTGGCGATCCTTTCGCGTGTCGGCCACAAGGCGATCCCGGTCAACCTCGTCAATGACCGGGGAATCCACATCAGCAAGTCGATGATCGCCTACGAACGATGGGGCGAGGGGACCGACCCG
Source organism: uncultured Phycisphaerales bacterium (assembly GCA_964464495.1). Classification (GTDB taxonomy): domain Bacteria; phylum Planctomycetota; class B15-G4; order B15-G4; family CAYZWU01; genus CAZUHB01. Next base: position 34,977 of record CAYXGI010000017.1, on the reverse strand, counting down.
CACAAGGCGGGCATCAAGGGCGACCACCTGGTGGGCGATTTTTACGTCAAGTACAACGCGGAACTCCAGAATCAGCTCGCCGCGCTCAGGAATGAGGACCCGTCGCTCGAGGCGGAATCGGACGACGCCCTCTTCGACAGAACCGAGATCGGCGCCGCGGCGCAGGAAATGCTTCAGAAATGGGAAGCGGCCGACAGCGCCGTGCGCACGCTCTGGAAAAAGATGAACACCTGGGCGCTCGACGGTTTTGACGAAACCTTCGCGCGCACCGGCGTCTCCTTCGAAAAAATCTATCTCGAGAGCGAGACCTACACGCTCGGCAAGAAGATCGTCGAGAGGGGGCTCGAAAAGGGTCTCTTCCAGCGGCGAGCCGACGGCGCCGTTGTGGTCGACCTCGAGAAGCGGAAGCTGGGCACGAAGGTGCTCCTCCGGCCCGACGGCACGAGCGTTTACATCACGCAGGATCTGGGCACGACCGATCTCAAGCACGGCGACTTCGGCCCCGACCGGCAGATATGGATCGTTGGCGATGAGCAGATCCACCACTTCAAGGTCCTCTTCGCCATACTCGACACACTCGGCTATGAGTGGGCCGACAATCTCCATCACATGGCCTACGGAATGGTCGATCTGCCTACTGGAAAGATGAAGGGCCGCGAGGGCACCGTGGTCGATGCCGACGACCTCCTGGACGAGATGGAGGAGCTCGCCCGGCAAGCGTGCGAGGACGCGTGCCGGGAGCGTAGCGACGCCGTACCCGACGATCTCGAACACCGTGCGCGCGTCATCGGCCAGGGGGCGCTCAAGTTCTGGCTCCTCAAGTTCAAACCGCGGTCGAGGATCCTCTTCGATCCGGCCCAGTCGATCAATCTCAAGGGCGACACGGGGCCTTACATCCAGTACGCGTGCGCGCGGATCAGCTCGATTCTCGCCAAGGAAGGCACCGAGACGCAGGGTACGCGGAGTGCGCGTAGTACGCGGAGTGCACAGGGATCACAGATCGGATGGGGCGCGCTCGACACCCCGGAGGAACGCAACCTCGCCTTGCGCTGTGCCGACTACGGCCGCACGGTGCAAAGAGCTGCCGCTGATCTCGACCCGTCAGTGCTCGCCGACTACCTGCTCTCCCTCGCCAAGGAGTTCAGCCGATTCTATCGCGCCTGCCCCGTGCTCAAGGCCGAGGGAGAGTCGCTGCGCGCCGCACGTCTCGAACTCTGCGCGCGCGTTCTCGAACTCCTGAGGGACGGACTGAACACCCTCACCATCGATTACCTGGAGAGCATGTGAAAAAGTCTCTCATGCTGGGCGAGATCCTCGAACAACCTGCAGTGCTCGAACGCACCGCCGGTGCGGTGAAGGAGTATCTTCGCGCAAACAGGGTCGACAAGGCGCCCGCCGGCCGGATTCTGCTGACCGGTTGCGGCGACATGGACTTCAGTGCCCGCGCCTGTGAGGGACTCCTGTCTGTTGAGTCTCCTTCGAACCGCCTTCGGGTCCACGCTTTGAGTTCGATGGAGATGCGCTGGGAGGCCGATCACCTCGGGGCCGGCGATGTGGTGATCGTGTCGAGTTTCTCGGGCCTCACCCCGCGCAGTGTGGAAGCGCTCCTGCTCGCCCGCGCCCGGGGCGCGCGCGTCGTCAGCATCACGGGCAATCCCGATTCGACACTCGCTCGAGAAGCCGACGATGTGCTCTTTCTGCCCACTGGTCGGCGCACCGAGTTGCACAAACACGCCTATGCGGGCTATCACGCCAATGTGCCCCAGACCAAGACCTACACGGCGGCGCTCTATGCAGAGCTGCTTCTGCTCGCACACCTGGTGTCCGATGGCGACGGGGACAACAGTCGATGGCGCGCGGAGCTCGAATCTCTGCCAGGTCAGGTCGATGAGGCCATCGCGTTGCTCGAGCCCGCCATCGACAGCTATGTGTCCACATCGCTGGGACAACCCGAAGCTGTCGTGGTTCTCGGAAGCGGGATCTGGCGGCCGGCGGCCATGTACGGAGCGGCCAAGTTTCTCGAGATGAGCATCGCCTCGCGCCACCAGTGCCTCGAAGAGTTCAATCACCTCGAACTCTTTCTCACCGGCGCCGAGTCGCTCGTCGTTTTTGTCTGTCCCGACGCACGGTCGTGGACGCGCGGTCGTGAACTTGTCGGCGCCTATGAAAGACTCGGTTGCCGACGCCTCGTTCTGAGGGCCGGGGACGATGCAGCAGATCCGTTCCCTGTCGGCGCGGCGAGCGTCGGGCTGAATGGATCGGGGAGCACAGCGCGCTTTTTTTCCACTCTCCTTGCCCTTCAACTTCTGGCCGCTGCCGTCGGTCCGGCGCTGGGCCGCGACATCGATCGGTGGGTGGGCGGAGAGCGCACCGAGCTGATCGAGCAACTCAGCCAAACCACGATACGCGCCTCGCAGATTCGTGCGCCGCGGCCGCCGGAATCTCACTGACAAATAGCATGTCGATTGTCATAAAAACATTCAAATAAAGGGATAATGAAATTGACAACTTAGGCGCGAAATATTTCGCGTTCCTGCCCGATCGACACATGGTTCTTTTCTGAAATCACCCCAAGAATTGTTTCCCCTCTTCCGGCACGGTCCGGTATTATTGCACGATTATGCGGTCCCGAAAAATTCCAAGGTTTACAGACCCCTCGGAACGGGACCACATGAATGTGGATTACATGAGGGTCCATCAACACCGACGCGATTTGATATTCGCGATGATTTCATGCAACGTCGAAGCCCGCGACACTTTCGTGGGGGGACGAACAGCCTGAATGGTTCTCAAAGAAATCATCATACAGGGTGCGGCGGAACACAATCTGAAAAATGTTGGGTTGCGCCTGCCACGGAATGCGCTGATCACCATCACGGGAGTGTCGGGATCGGGTAAATCGTCTCTCGCCTTCGATACGATCTACCGCGAGGGGCAGCGCCGTTTCGTGGAGTCTCTCTCCACCTACGCGCGCCAGTTCATGGGGCGGATGGACAAGCCGCGCGTGGAGCGCATCGAGGGGCTCTCGCCCACCGTTTCGATCGACCAGAAATCGGTCAATCGCAATCCTCGGTCGACGGTGGGAACCATCACCGAGATCTACGACCATTTCCGCCTGCTCTATGCCAGGCTCGGGGTGCCTCATTGCGCGCGCTGCGGACAGGAAGTGACCGCCCTCGGCGCCGATCCGATCGTCTCCCGGATCCTCGAACTGCCCGAGGGAACCAAGGTACAGATCCTCGCACCCGTTGTGCGGGAGCGCAAAGGCCACTATAGAAAAGATATCGAGGGGTGGCGGCTCAAGGGCTTCGTGCGCGCGCGCATCGACGGCAGCGAGGTGCGACTCGAGGACGAGATCAACCTTCACCGTTACAAGAAACACACGATCGAGCTCGTGATCGACCGACTCAGGGTATCGGCCGGCAAGCGCAGCCGGATCTCCGACGCCGTGGAGATGGCCCTCGGCCTCACTGGGAGCCTCGTCACTCTTCTCGCCGGCAACGAGAGCAGAACCTACTCGTCGAAACTGTCCTGTCCCACGTGCGACATCGACATCCCCGAAATGGAGCCGAGTCTCTTCAGCTTCAATTCGCCCCAGGGAGCCTGTCCCGACTGCAACGGTCTCGGTTTCAACAAGTCCGTCGATGCGGCGCTGATCGTGCCCGATCCGTCCCTGTCGATCAATGATGGCGCTATCCGGACCATGACCAAAACAGGGTATCTCTGCTACGCGAGACTCGGCCGGGAGTCACTCGCCAAGGTGGCGGCTCATTTCGGATTCAGTCTCGATCAATCCTGGTCGAGCCTGACGCGCACGCAGCAGAACCTGCTTCTCTACGGCTCGGGCGACCAGGAAGTGCGGCTCTCCTTCGAGTGGAAATCGGGCAGTTCGTCGCTCCGCGTCAAGGGCGAGGACAACAAGCCGATCGCCGGGATCATTCCCACCATGGAGAAGGCTTACAGGTTCTCCCGTCCGAACCATCTCGAAAAATTCATGCGCGTCGGTACCTGCCCGGCGTGTAATGGCGCCCGTCTCCGCGCCGCGGCCCTCGCCGTGCTCTTCAACGGCCGGCGCATCGACGAACTCTCCGCCCTGGCGGTGCGCGATGCCAACCTCTTCTTCCGCGGTCTGGCGCTCGAGGGGCGCGCCAAGGCGATCGGGCGTGATCTCATTGCCGAGATCAGGTCGCGCATCGACTTTCTCGAAGGTGTGGGGCTGGACTATCTCACGATCGACCGGCCGGCGTCGTCCCTCTCGGGCGGCGAAGCACAGCGCGTGCGTCTCGCCACGCAGCTCGGCGCGGGGCTCCAGGGCGTGGTCTATGTCCTCGACGAGCCGTCGATCGGGCTCCACGACCGCGACAACCGCCGTCTCATCGGTGCTCTCAAAGACTTGCGCGATCGGTCGAACACGGTGGTCGTGGTCGAACACGATCGCGCCATGATGACGTCGTCCGACCATCTCGTCGACATGGGACCCGGCGCCGGCCGCCACGGGGGCGAGGTCGTGGCCGCGGGCACTCCCGAGGCGGTTGCGGCCGGCCGCGCCCACGAGCTGCCCGAAGGCGTGACGGCCCGCTACCTTCGAGGCACGGAAACGATCCCTCTCCCGGAAAAACGGCGCTCCTTGCCGAAAGACCGCCTCCTGATCAGAGGCGCGCGGCAGTTCAACCTGAAGAAGATCAACGCCTCCTTCCCGGTGGGATTGCTTACCGTGGTGACCGGGGTCTCGGGTTCGGGCAAATCGACGCTCGTCAGCAAAACACTCGTTCCCGCCCTGCGGTCGGCGCTACGACTGAAAAATCGAGCGGAAGGGATCGCCGGTAAGGGTGAAACCTTGACTTCCATGGTGGGTGCGCGCCATTTCGACCGCGTCGTGGAGATCGATCAGTCACCCATCGGGCGGACGCCGCGCTCGAATCCGGCGACCTACACGAAAGTCTTCGGGCTGATCCGCGACGTCTTCGCCCAGTCGGTCGAAGCGCGGCTCAAGGGCTATGACAAGGGACGATTCTCTTTCAACAAGAAGGGGGGGCGGTGCGAGACCTGCGGCGGATCGGGCGTTCTCGAGATGGAGATGCACTTCCTTCCCAACGTGGAGATCCCCTGCGAAGACTGCCATGGCCGCCGCTACAACCGCGAAACACTCGAGATCCTCTATCGTGGAAAGAGCGTATTTGACGTTCTCGAAATGACCGTGGCAGAGGCTCTCGACTTCTTCGGGAAGCACCGCAAGATCGTGCCTGTTCTGGAGACCCTGCGCGACGTGGGTCTCGGCTACATCGCGCTCGGCCAGTCGTCGACAACCCTCTCGGGCGGCGAGGCGCAGCGGGTCAAGCTCGCGGCCGAGCTCTGCCGTCCGTCGACGGGGCAGACCTTTTACGTGCTCGACGAGCCGACGACCGGTCTTCACTTTGCCGATATCCGCGTTCTGCTCGTGACGCTTCAGAGGCTGGTCGACGCTGGAAACACGATGGTCATCATCGAGCACAATCTCGATGTGATCAAGGTGGCCGATCATCTCATCGACCTCGGGCCCGAGGGTGGCGACGAGGGAGGACGGATCGTGGCCGTGGGCACGCCCGAAGAGGTCGCGCTCGTCGAGTCATCGCTTACCGGCGCGTCGCTCGCACCCCTGCTCGGCCTCTCGAAGAACCGGCGCGGCGCGGAGAAAGCGAAGTCTTCCGCGGGCACGCGCGCTGGGCGGGAGAGTGGGCACGACACGCGCGCCATCCGCGTCGAAGGCGCCCGGATCCACAATCTCAAGAATATCGACGTTTCGATTCCGCATAACAAGCTGACCGTGGTGACCGGCCTTTCGGGTTCGGGCAAGTCGTCTCTCGCCATCGACACGATCTTCGCCGAGGGACAGCGCCGTTTCGTCGAGTCCCTCTCCACCTATGCGCGGCGCTTCGTGGCGCGTCTCGATCGCGTTCCGGTCGAGCGGATCGAGGGACTTGCGCCCGCCATCGCCATCGACCAGCGGTCGTCTGCGCGCAATCCACGTTCGACAGTGTCCACGTCGACCGAGATCCACGACTATCTGCGTGTTCTGTTCGCCCGCGTCGGCCAGCCGCACTGTGCGTCGTGTCGCAAGCCGATCAAGGCCTACAGCCCGGGACCGGCAGCGGCCCATGCTCTCGAACATATGAACAAGCGCAAAGTGATGGTCACGGCTCCGCTCTACCGACCCGGCCTCGACAGGGACACGGCTCTGCGCAACCCGGACGATCTCTCCGAGATCGTCGCCGATCTGAGGAAAAAGGGCTTTGTGCGGCTCTGGATCGATGGATCGATCGTGCGTCTTGACAGCGAAGAGGCCGCGGCCGGATTCGATCGGAAGGCGGTCGAGGAGGGAATCGATCTCATTGTAGACCGGCTCGGGATCAAGCGGAGTTCTCAGGGACGCCTGGCCGACTCGCTGGAAGAGGCGTTTCGCGAAGGCCACGGCATGGCGCTCGTTCGGGCGGCCGAAGGCGGCGGCGATCTTTTCTATTCCACCGTGCCGGGGTGCATCGACTGCGGCGAGTTCGTCGACGATATCAGCCCGCGGTTCTTCTCCTTCAACAGCCATGTCGGCGCCTGCCCGTCGTGCGACGGCCTGGGATCGCTCGAGAGTTGCGATCCCGAGCGTCTCATCTCCGAACCGGACCGTCCCCTGCTCGGTGGCGCCATGCCGGGGAAAGTCGGCTCGTGGCTCTCCCGTAAAGGGGGGCTCGACGAGGCCGTGATCCACGCGTTGGGACGGCTCTTCGCATTCGATCCGTCCGCCCCGTGGCGCAAGATCCCGGCGCGAGCGCGCCGTGCGGTTCTGTCCGGCGAAGGTGTGCGGGGCAACACGCTCACGGTGACCATGAAACGGCGGTCGGCGCGCAAAATGCGCGAATACACCTTCGATACCGAATGGTACGGGCTGCTCCGCCGCGTGGAAGAGATGTACCGCAACGTCAATGGATCGGGCTGGCGCGGCCGGGTGATTGCGTCAGTGCTTTCGCGCACAGTCTGTCCGGACTGCGGCGGGAGCCGGCTCAAGCCGGAGGCGATGGCGGTGACCGTGGGTGAAAAGAACATCGAGGCGATCCAGTCGCTGCGCATCGAGGCGGCGCTCCGCTTCTTCGACGAACTCGAGCTCGAGGGACAGGCGCGGATCGTGGCCAAGGACGCACTCAGAGAAATCACGAACCGTCTCCGCTTTCTCTGCGACGTGGGCCTCGGACACCTCACCCTCGACCGCCCTTCGTCGACTCTGTCGGGAGGCGAGGCGCAGCGGATCAGGCTCGCGTCTCAGCTCGGAAACCGTCTCGTCGGGGTGATCTATGTTCTCGACGAACCGACGGTGGGACTCCATCAGCGCGATGTGGACCGGCTGCTCGACACGCTCATCGATCTCAAGAAGCTGGGCAACACGGTGATCGCCGTGGAGCACGATCGCGGCACGATACTGCGCGCCGATCACGTGATCGACATGGGGCCGGGCGCCGGACGCTCGGGGGGGCGGGTGACCGCCCAGGGCACGCCGCGCAAGATCATGAAATCGCCGGAGTCGATCACGGGCCGCTACCTGAGCGGCGAGAGCGTGGTCGACGAGCCGCGCGCGCATCGGCCGGGCAATGGCTGCGATCTGCGGATCGAGGGCGCGACGCGCTACAACCTCAAGAACATCGACGTCGCCTTCCCTCTCGGGCGTTTCACCGCGGTGACCGGGGTCTCCGGGTCGGGGAAGTCGACGCTGGTCATGGAACTGCTCCACGAGTCTCTCAAGGCCATGCTCCAGTCACATCGGGGAGGCTCCACGATACGCGAAGGACTCAAGAGCCTCCACGGTTTTCGCAAGGTCGATAAGCTCGTGGTCATCGATCAGAACCCGATAGGACGTTCGAGCGCATCCAATCCCGCCACCTATACGGGGGCGTTCGATCCGATCCGCGATCTCTTCGCGTCCACTCCCGAAGCCCGCATGCGGGGCTTTGCCAAGGGGCGTTTCTCGTTCAACTCGGGCGCGGGCCGCTGCCCGGCGTGCAAGGGGCGCGGCGTCGAGGTGGTGGAGATGCACTTTCTCGCCGATGTGACGATCACCTGCGCGGTCTGCGACGGCAAGCGCTTCGACCGCCAGACACTCGCCGTGAGCTACCGCGGCAAGACGATCAGCGACGTGCTCGCCATGGATGTCGCCGAGGCGGCCGAGTTCTTCAAAAACCACAAACGAATCAGCCGTGTCCTCGGGATTCTCGAACGGGTGGGACTGGGTTACATCGTTCTCGGCCAGTCATCGTCGACCCTCTCGGGCGGCGAAGCGCAGAGGATCAAGCTCGCCGCCGAGCTCTGCAAGACCGACACGGGAAGCACTCTCTACCTCCTCGACGAACCGACCACGGGGCTCCACTTCGAGGATGTGAAGAGCCTGATGGGGATCCTCCACATGCTCGTCGACAGGGGTAACAGCGTGATCGTCGTGGAACACAACCTCGATCTGATTTCAGGAGTCGACCATGTGATCGATCTCGGACCGGGCGGGGGCGACGCCGGCGGCAGGGTGGTGGCCGAGGGAACGCCCGAGCAGGTGGCGCGCAATCGAAAGTCCCACACGGGCAGGTACCTGGCCGGGTATTTCAGAGAACTCGAAAGCTGGAAGGGAGTGTGTGCAGGATGAACGTGTTCGATCCACGGAATCTGTCGCGTGAGAATCCGCTCATCGTGCAGGCGGACAGGACCATCTTGCTCGAGGTGGACAATCCGCTCTTTGCCGACGCCAGGGACATGCTCTCCATCTTCGCCGAGCTCGAGAAGAGCCCGGAGCACATCCACACATACCGGATCACGCCCCTCTCCATCTGGAACGCGGCCGCTGCAGGATACGGCGAGAACACGATCATCACTTTTCTGGAAGCGATGAGCCGCTATCCGCTTCCGCCCAACGTGGTGCGCGATATCGAGGAGAACATCCGCAAGTTCGGGCTTCTCAGGCTGGAGAAGGTCGAGGAGAGGCTCTTGCTCACGTCGAAAGACGAGCGGCTTCTTCGCGAACTCTGGAAGAACAGCTCGATCAAGAAATACCTTCTCGAACAGTCTGCCGACGGCCTGGTGGTCAAGGACGACCTGCGCGGAGAGATCAAGCAGGGTCTGATCAAGATTGGTTTTCCTGTCGAGGACCTGGCCGGGTACACCGAAGGAGCGCCCTTTGCGATCGAGCTCAGAAAGGAGATCGGCGAGGGCGAGCCTTTTCGCATTCGGCGGTACCAGCAGGAAGCGGTCGATTCCTTCTACGCAGGCGGTTCGTCGCGCGGCGGCAGCGGGATCGTGGCCCTGCCCTGCGGCGCGGGCAAGACGATCGTGGGCATCGGCGTGATCTCCAAGCTGCAGACGCAGACGCTCGTTCTTACCACGAACACGATCGCCGTGCGCCAGTGGCAGGACGAGCTCATCGACAAGACCTTCATCGATCCCAAGGACCTGGGCGAGTACACGGGCGAGGTGAAGAACATCCGCCCCGTGACGATCACCACGTACCAGATACTCACCTACAGGAAGAAGAAGACCGATCCCTTCGTGCATTTCAATCTTTTCTCGGCGTCGGACTGGGGGCTGGTGATCTACGACGAGGTCCATCTCCTTCCCGCGCCTGTCTTCCGCGTGACAGCCGACATCCAGGCCAAGCGTCGGCTTGGACTCACGGCCACCCTGGTGCGCGAAGACCGGCGCGAAGACGAGGTTTTTTCTCTCATCGGTCCGAAGAAGTACGACGTTCCCTGGAAGGTTCTCGAGAGGCAGGGCTGGATCGCGGCCGCCCACTGCGTCGAGGTACGTATTCCGCTCCTCGACGAGATCAAGTACGCCTATCTCTCGGCCGGTTCGCGGGAGAAGTTCCGCATCGCGTCGGAGAATCCGAGCAAGGTCGGGGTGGTCCAGAGCCTTCTGGAGACCCATTCCGACGATCTGATCCTCATCATCGGCCAGTACATCGACCAGTTGAAGCAGCTTGCCAAAATTCTCGATGTTCCTCTGATTACGGGCAAAATGCCCAACAGGGAGAGGGCTGTTCTTTACGATAAATTCAGAAAGGGTGAGATCAAGGTCCTGATGGTCTCCAAGGTCGGGAACTTCGCCATCGATCTTCCTGACGCAAACGTGGCGATCCAGATTTCGGGGACCTTCGGGTCGAGGCAGGAAGAAGCTCAGCGCCTCGGCCGGATTCTGCGCCCAAAGAGCGACGGGAGCCTTGCTTACTTTTACTCCCTCGTCACACGCGACACACGCGAGGAGCATTTCGCCAACAACAGGCAACTGTTCCTCACCGAGCAAGGCTATTCCTACGAGATAAAAGATGTCACAGAAATCACGGATTCCCCCGAAGGGGATACCACGTTAGATGGGTAGGCAGTGAAATGACCAAGATGACCCGAAAAGAACCTGTGATCGCGAAGAAAATCTTCTCGCAGCTCAAGCTTCCCGATCTTCAGGACTCCTATCAGTTCTGGAACGGAGACGGCACTCCGCCCGACTCGGCAACCAAGATCATCCCTGTTCTGCGCGAGCAGATGATGAACGAGGCCGTGGTGCGGCGAAGGCTCAAGTCGCTCTCGAAGAAGCTGATCGACATCCTCAAGTTCTTTCTCCGCTCCGAGTCGTACTCGAGCAACATGCAGCATATCATCACGTCGCAGGTCTTCTCCTACATGAACCAGTACGAGGTCGAGGCGGCGCTCAACGCCCTGCAGAAGCGGGGATTCGTCTGCGCCGTGCGTGGGCGGCTCATCGCCGACTTCGGACGGAAAGCTTTCCTTATTCCCGGAGAACTGGGCGAAACACTGCAGAATTTTCTCTGGGACGAGGAGAAGGAAGCGTACGACACATTTTCGCTCGTTGGTTTTCTCGAGAAATTCGAGGCTGCCGATCTGAACTCGATGGTTTCGGGTTTCCTCGCGGCGCCTCCCAAGTCGATCGACGGGGTCGAAGACGCTGTGGGGCGACTCGCGGACCCCGATGAACTGCGGCGCAGGATCGACTCTCTCGACGACGAGGCGCTGCGCGATGTGGTGCGCCTGGCGATCACCGAGTACGGCGGCGTCATGCCGCGGGGGGTCTACGACAAGATCCGCGGCAAGATCCACCCCCCCTGGGACCGGGTCCGCTGGAAGCCCCTCCTCGAGGATCATTTTCTCGGAACGACGCGGCATCTCTCTCTCGGCGAGTACGGCATCAACCATTTCGACGAAACGCTCGTCGTTTACCGTGAGCTGGTCGACAGCTATCTCCAAAGTTCCGACGGGGCGCGCAACCAGCCGCTCGACGAGATCCGCACCCTCGGTGTCGACCTGATCTCCGACATATCGAGTTTTCTCTCCTTCATCAATCACAACAAGATCAGGCTGACCCTCAACGGCTCGATCTACAAGACAGCGGTGAAGAAGATCGAAGAAGATTTCATCCTCACCAAGAAGGAGGAATTCGAGGAGAGCAACATCTTCGATTTCATCTACTCCTTCTGCCTGGGGAACCGGATGATCCAGCGGAAAGACAACCGCCAGATCGGGCTGACGGTCAAGGGAAAATCGTGGGATCGGCAGCCTCTCAAGAAGAAGCTCAGCAGTATTCTCTCCTTCGCCTTCGATGAGTGGGAGCCGGGCGACGATCAGTTCCATATGCCCCGTCTGAAGAAGATGTTCATCGAGAACATCAAGCGGCTCGACATCAATCGCTGGTACGACGTGATGCACATTCCCTTCATGACGCGCAACGCCTATCTCGCCGATCTCGACAGAAGCAACATCCGCGATGCCTTCCAGAACTGCTACCAGTACAACCGGAACACGCGCATGATGGACATCCAGCAGATGGCCAATGCCCTCTTTCAGTGGATGCGGTCGCGGTTCTTCCTCCTCGGCCTCGTCGACATGGGCTACCATGGCGGCAAGGTGAGCACCATGGTGCTCAATCCGCTCGGGGCCAAGGCGCTCGGGATCGACATGCCCGACAAGTCAGCCCTGAAGCAGAAGCCGCTCATCGTCAATCCCGACTTCGAGGTCATCCTCTTTCAGGACGGGGACAACTACGACCTGATCACGCGAATGGACCGCTTCGCCGAGCGCACCAAGTCGGACAATGCCTATCACTACAAGATCACCGTCTCCACCGTGGAGAAAGCGGTGGCCGAGGGAATGGCCGTGTCCGACATCATCACCATGCTCAGCGAGAACAGCCGCGTGGGGATCCCCCAGAACGTGATCTACTCGATCCGCGAATGGGCCGAGAAGGTGAAGTTCGCCCAGATCCGCGACGCGACTCTCCTCCGCGTGCGCAACAAGGAGGTCATCGACAGGATTCTCCAGGCCGGCAGCTTGAAGGAGATCGTTCTCGAACGCATCGCGCCCACGGTTCTGATGATCAGGTCCGACTTCGACCGCAAGGCCCTGGCTGCAACGCTCGAGGCGAAAGGCATCTTTCTGGAAAAGGCCGATCGACCCAATAAGGATACGACCGATTCGCGTTCATGAGCCGGCGGGCGGCGACCTGAGCCGGGTGCTGCGCATCGTGGCGATCACACCGCCCGACATGGGGGCCGATCGAATGTCAGAGGCCGTCAGCGCGGCCGTGGCGGGGGGAGCCACAGCGGTCATGGTGCGTTTCCCCGAACTGCCCGACGAGGAACTGGTGGCGCGCGGAAAGATCGTTGCCGCACTGGCCCGCGAGATCGGATTCTATTTTATTCTCAACGGATCGCCCCGTGCGGCGCTCGCCGCCGGCGCCGACGCCGTCCATCTCGGCATGCGAACGGTCACGCCGCGCGCGGCGCGCGAGATCGTGGGGGAGGGGATCGCCGTGGGCTATTCGGCGCACTTTCCTTTTGACGACCATCTTGACGAGATCGCGTCGTGCAGTTACATCACTTACAGCCCCGTGTTCTCCACGACCTCCAAGATCGGCGCCACGCCGCTCGGTCCAGTGGAATTCAAGCGCGCCGCGGAGCGGCTCTCTCTGCCGGTCGTGGCGCTCGGTGGAATCGATCACACCCGGGCGGAGGTCCTGAGCCGGGAGGGTTGCTGCTGCGTGGCGGCGATCTCGGCCATCCTGGGAAGCGCCGATCCGGCCGAGGGCGCGGCCAAGGTTCTGCGTGGCCTCGATACGGGTCGGACTGAATGAGTCAGAGTCGATGATTACACCCCAACCAAAGGTTATCACCCGCTGGCTGCGCTACGTCTGTTATGCAGTCGTCGTCGTTCTTCTCTGGCAGTTCCTTTCCGATTTCTCCTTTGTCAAGGTGAGCGCGGGGGACAACTCCGTTCTCGGCGTCACAGGCCGGAGATCGCTCGTGGTGAAGAACTACAACTCTGAACAGGCCCGGCCGGAGCGCGGTGAGATCGTCGTCTTTCTCATGGAAGGCAGCGACGGCGCTCCGATCAAGCGCGTGGCGCGCGTGGCGGGCTTGCCGGGCGATACGATCTCGGCGGGCAAAGAGTTTCTCGAGGTCAATGGCGCACCCACGGTGTTTAGAGCCCCCGACACGGGCCGCCTCGCGGGCCGGATTCCCGACGGAATGTATCTCTTGCTCAACGACAATCCCTACTCCACTTTTGCCGACAGCCGGCGAACGGGTCTTATTCCGAGACAAGTGATCCTCGGCCGGTTTCTCGTCGAATCGCCCTTCTGAACTTTTTCGAATGACGCAATCAGTCTCCACTCGGTTGGAAATGAAAAAATCGAGGAGGGAGGCTGGAATTCTGAGCGCCAAAAGGAATGATGAACGGAGGTGGCCACATTCCTCAACCACGAGCGGAGCCCGACCACGAGCGGAGAATTTTAAAATGCCCTCATACGACGCGATGACGATTCTGGAAAAGACTGCCAACACGATCAGGTGCCTTTCGATCGACGCGGTCCAGAGAGCCAACTCGGGTCACCCCGGAATGCCGATGGGGTGCGCTGATTTTGCGGCTGTTTTCTGGGGCAGAATTCTCAAGCACAATCCACGGAACCCTTCGTGGGTCGACCGCGATCGGTTCGTGCTCTCTGCCGGTCACGGTTCGGCGCTGCTCTATTCTGCGCTGCATCTGTCGGGTTACGATGTGAGCATCGATGATCTCAAGAATTTTCGGCAGTGGGGGAGCCCCACTCCGGGCCACCCCGAGTTCGGCTGCGCACCGGGCGTAGAAACGACAACGGGACCTCTTGGCCAGGGATTCGCCAATGCCGTGGGATTCGCCCTGGCAGAACGCATCGTGGCGTCCCGTTTCAATGACGCCGACTCGAAGCCGGTCGACCACTACACGTACGGCATCGCGGGCGACGGCGATCTCATGGAAGGCATCTCCCACGAGGCGGCCGATCTTGCCGGGCATCTCAAACTGGGCAAACTGATCTTCTTCTACGACAGCAATGCGATCACCATCGAAGGGGCCACAGCGCTCACCACAAGCGAGAACGTGGCCGAGCGATTCGGCGCTTACGGGTGGCACGTGCAAGAGATCGACGGCCACGATCACGGAGCGATCGAGGCCGCGATCAAGGCGGCGCAGGCTGAGAGGAGTGCACCTTCGCTGATCGTGGGCCGCACCCATATCGCCAAGGGAAGCCCCAACAAGCAGGACTCGGCCGGAGCCCATGGCGCCCCGCTCGGTGAGGATGAGATCAAGTTCACCAAGGATGCGCTCGGGTGGCCGCGAGAGGAGTTTTTCGTTCCCGCCGAGGTGCGGGAATTCTTCGATGCCCGCTGCACTGAGATGGCACGGGAAGAGAGAGCGTGGCAGGACAGATTTGCCGTGTATGCCGAAAAATCACCCGACTCGGCCGCGGCGTGGGAAAAGTGGTTCTCCGCCGAACTCCCCGTCGATCCGGCAACGTGCGTGCCCGATTTCGTGGGAAGCGACAACGTCGCCACCCGCGCCGCTTCGGGCAAGACGCTCCAGTCGCTGGCCAAGGTCTACGACAACATGCTCGGCGGTTCGGCCGACCTGTCACCATCGAACAAGACCGTCATCGACGGCGCGCCCACGATCGCGCCCGGATCTTTCGGCGGTCGGAACATTCATTTCGGTGTGCGCGAGCACGCCATGGGCGCCGTGGTCAACGGCCTTGGCCTCCACGGGGGATTGATCCCCTATTGCGGCACCTTTCTCGTCTTTGCCGACTACATGCGTCCCGCCATCCGCATGGCGGCCATGAGCGGCGTCCCGGCCGTCTACGTCTTTACCCATGACAGTATTTTCGTGGGCGAAGACGGGCCCACGCACCAGCCCGTGGAGCACCTCGCCTCTCTGCGCTCCATCCCAAACCTCGTCGTGATACGTCCCTGCGATGCGCGGGAAACAGCCGGTGCCTGGGAAACGGCGCTGCGCAACCGGGAGGCGCCGACGGCGCTCATTCTCTCCCGTCAGAAGCTTCCTGTTCTCGACGGCGCGGTGACGCCCGCAGTCGATCGCGGCGGCTGGGTGGTGAGCGCCGAGGCAGAGGGTGTGCTCGAGCTGATCCTCATCGCTTCCGGCTCGGAGGTTCACGCGGCGCTCGAAGCCAAGACGCTTCTGGGAGAACAAGGAGCCGGGGTGCGCGTCGTGAGCCTTCCTTCGTGGGAGCTCTTCGACAAGCAGCCCGAGACCTACCGCTATGAAATTTTGCCCCCGTCGTGCACGCTGCGCATGGCGGTCGAGGCCGGATTGTCCATGGGTTGGGAGAAATACACGGTCGGCCCCGATCGGGTCGTGGGTATCGATACATTCGGCGCTTCGGCCCCCTACTCCGTGCTGGCTGAGAAATTCGGCATGACCGGGGAGGCTGTCGCCGCGCGTGCGCGCGCACTGCTCGATGGATAGACGGTAGAGACGAAATCCCGCCTTCGTGTGAGGCCACCGGTCGCCCGATTAGGGCGAGGCGCGCGTGACGCACAGGATGCCCTTTTATCACCACTGGGCGGAATTCATGAGTTCCAGGGCCATCTCTTCGTAACCGAGAGCGCTCAGCGCCTCGGGGTTGGCCTGACGCACCCTAATGACCGCCTCCTCGGAACTGAGCCCGCCCGTCCGATGCAGCCACGAGGCGAGCACCGTGCCGGTACGGTCATTGCCCGCATGGCAGTGAACGAGGATCGCCCCGGCGCCGGCCTGCACGATTTTGGCCACGTGGGCGACCGCCTCGGGGACGCGCTCGGAGTAGATCGCCCTGTCGTGCCTTCCAGGGGGGATCGAATCGGTCAGGTGTATGAGTGTCAGCTCGATCCCTTCGATCGCCGCGGGAAGGAGCGATGCCTCGTGGGCGTCGAGGGACAGAATGTGTCCGATTCCGGCACGCGCCATCGCGGCGAGATCAAAGGGCGCGCGCCAGGGTCCGCACCGTCCGGCCACACGTCCTTCGTCGATCCAGTAGACCTTGTTCATTGATGTTTTTTTCGCCTCCCGGCTCGTGTAGAATCGGGTCGTGTTTCAAGTAAACCGAGGCCCGAGGACCTCACGATTCATGTTTGAGGAGATCGTACATGAAACTCTCCTTCTCGAGCAACGCCTTTGTCGAGCACTCCCTCGATGATGCCCTCCGCACCATCGCCCGAATCGGCTACCAGGGAGCCGAGATCATGGCCGACCGTCCGCACTTCTGGCCTCCCGATCTTGACAAGGATCGGGTCGACGCGGTCGGCGCAAAAGCAGCCGAACTGGGATTGACCCTGTGCAATATCAACGGCTTTCCCATGCAGGCGATCGGCACCATGCACCGGCCGTCGTGGATTGAAAAGAACGACGTCGACAGGCAGAAGCGCGTCGATCACACCATCGCATGTGTCGAGCTGGCCCACATGCTGGGCATCCCGTACGTGTCGACCGAACCGGGAGGGCCGGTCGAAGGTGGAGCCGAGGCGCGCGGGCAGGAGTATGCGCTCTTTGCCCGGACCCTCGATCAGGTGATCCCGCGCGCCGAGGAGCTGGGAGTGACCCTTCTCATCGAACCCGAACCCGATCTGCTCTTCGAGGACATGGACAGCATGGTGGCTTTCCTCGAAAACATGGAAAGCCCCGCCCTCGGGGTCAATTTCGACCTGGGCCACTTTTTCTGCATCGGAGACGATCCGGCCGGTCTGATCCGGACCTATGGCGCCATGCTCAAGCATATTCACATCGAGGACATCGCGCCGAACCGCGCTCACCGCCATCTGATCCCCGGCATGGGGGCGATGGACTTTGGCGCCATCTTCGACGCGCTCAAGAAGGTCGACTACGACGGGTTTGTCACAGTGGAGCTTTATCCCTACAGCAAGAAGCCCGAGATGGCCGCCGAAGAGGCCTTTCGATTTCTCAAACCCTTTTTCGAGGGAACGGTTTGAAAGAGTCTGATCTGTATGAGTGGCTCCGGCGCAAGATTCCGTCGGGCAAGGGGGTGTTGGTCGGGATCGGCGATGATGCGGCCCTCCTCGACACGAAGGGTCCTGTGGCCGCAGCGTGCGACATTCTCGTGGAGGGTGTGCATTTCGAACGTTCCGAGGCGCGGCCGGAGCAGATCGGCGCCAAGGCGGTCAACCGGAATCTGTCCGACATGGCCGCCATGGGCCTCGAACCGCGGTGGCTTCTCGTGAGCGCGGCTCTTCCCGAGGGAACACCGGAAAAATTCATCAAAGCCATGATCGAGTCGATGGCGGTTGCGGCGGACAAGTTCGGCGCAAGCATCGTGGGCGGCGATACGGTACGCTCCCCGGGCCCGCTCGTCATCGACGTGACTGTTCTGGCACCTGCCGGAGAGCTGAAACCAGTGCTCAGGTCAGGCGCCGTGGGGGGCGACAGGATTCTGGTGACCGGCACACTGGGCGGCTCGTCCCTGGGCAAGCATCTCGACTTTGTACCGCGCGTCAAGGAAGGCGTTTGTCTGAACCGTCACTTCGGGCCGACAGCCATGATCGACATCTCGGACGGACTCGATCGCGATCTCTGCAGGATTCTCGATGCCTCCGGTGTGGGCGCTCTGCTCGAGGGCGGCCGGATACCGATCGCGTCCGCCGCACGGCGGCTGAGCGCCGACACCGGACGCGATCCGCTCGATCATGCTCTCGCTGACGGCGAAGATTTCGAACTTCTCTTCACCCTGCCGCCCGACCGCGCGGCGCGGCTCGAAAAGGAGTGGGAGTTCGGCGTTCGGGTCACCGACATCGGCGCGATCGTGGCTGACCGGAGACGGCTCGTCCGGCGCGGCGGCGAGGACCATCTGCTGAAGGGAGAGGGCTTTGACCATTCCTTCTGAACGTCGGTTCAGTACGGCCTCGGCTGACGAAACGGTCGCACTCGGGGCGCGGTTGGGAGGCCTCCTCGATGGTGGCGAGATGCTCTTCTTCGCCGGTGAACTGGGCACCGGCAAAACCACCTTCATTCGCGGCCTGGCGCAAGGGCTCGGCGCCGTCGATTCAGGCGCTGTTCACTCGCCTTCCTACACCCTGGTCAACACCTATCCCGGCGCGATCCCGCTCATTCACATCGATGCCTATTTCATGCACACCGCCGAGGACCTCTTGCTCTGCGGTTACGGGGAAGCTGTCGCCGCCGGGGGAGTGATCGCGATCGAGTGGGCCGACAAACTAGAGACATTCGATGGCATCGAGGAGTATCTCCCCGCCGAGCCGATCAGAATCTCACTGACCCTCGGCGCATCGGGAGAGGTCGAGCATCGAAAAATAATCATCGAAAACTGGCCGGAGAAACACCTTGCCGGTGGAGGGTAATTGCTTAAATATAGATATGTTACGTTCCGCGATCTTGGCCTTTTTCCTCCGCGCTGTTTCGAACGTCCCGGGATATTCTCTTTTAACGAACCACGGCTCGTCCCTCGCGTTTAAGGATCACCTATGGCGTCATTGAGTGAAATCAGCGAAGTCGAGCTGATGCGCCGGTTCGTCGAGGGCGATGAGGGTTCATTTGAAATGCTTGTCGAGCGGTATGAAGCACCGCTTCTTAACTTCTTCTTCCGCCTTACGCGCGACCGCCAGGCCGCAGAGGATCTCGTGCAGGAAACCTTTCTGCGGGTGGTGCGCTCCAAGGCCACCTACCAGGTGAAAGCCTCATTCAGGACGTTCATCTACAGGATTGGGCGCAACTTGTGGATCGACCGTTATCGAAGCGCCAAGTGCAGGCCGAAGACATTGTCGATGAACGCGGCACCGAACGACGACCGCGATTTTGCCATGGAGGAGAGAATCGAGGGGAGCGAGCTGCCGCCCGAGGCGAACCTCGAGTTCACCGAAACGCGCGCACTGCTCCTTGGAGCGATTGCCGAACTGCCTGAAACTCAGCGCGAGGTCTTCGTTCTCTGGCTCGAGACGGGCATGAAATATGCCGAGATATCGGAAATCCTCGACGTGCCAGTGGGAACAATCAAATCGCGCATGCATACGGCTGTTCACAGACTCAAGGAATCCTTGGGGAGACACCTGGAGAGATGAAAGAGAGTTGCTCGGAAATCAGCCGCCACTTGACGCACCATGCGCTCGGCGAACTCGATGGCGACACTCGGCGACGGGTGGAGGACCATCTAGCGACCTGCGCGCACTGCGGCCGCGAGGCGCAGAAGGTGTCGGCCCTGCTCGAAGGAGCCCGCGCTCTGCCCGCGGAGCGTGTCTCGGCAAAATTTCACGATCGTCTGATCGCGCGTGTCAGGAACGAGATCAACGCCCAGCGGCCGGTGCAATCGGTTTGCGCTGATGGCGCCGAGGATGCCGGCGAAGAAGAGCTTTCATTCTCGCTGCGCGACAGAATCGTTCTCAATGCGGGATTCGTGGGCTATCGGCTCCGGCAGTCGCTCGTCGTGCGCACGCTGCTCGCGGCGGCAGCGATCCTGATGCTCTCCCTGCTCGTCATCCATGCGCTCTCGGGCGAACAGGATACGTCCCGTTCGCCGCTGATCGGCGAAGAGAGCGACCTCTCCGATGAGAGCGAGCTCGATAGAATCGACGTGGCGCTCGAGGAGAATGAGTGGCGTCTGCCGCGTTCGCCCAGCGGTCGCGCCGGAACCGATCTCAACATCGAAGAGCTTGACGCGCCTGAAGAGGATTTTCCCGCCCCACGTACGGAGAGCCCAAACCCTTTCGACATCGCCGGCGAGTTGAACATTCCCGATGACGATATTCGCACAAAGGTGGCCCGTGAGAACACCCTCGAACTCGGCCGCTACCGCATGTTCGCCCGCTCCAACGCGCTCTGCAAGACACGCGTCATGAAAGGTCGCGGCGGTGATCAGACAACAACCTACGCTGTCGACCGCGGCCTCAGATGGCTGCGCCATCAGCAGGAAGAGGACGGTTCCTGGGATCCGGAGATTTCGTCCCACAGTCCGGCGCGCGAACTCGGGGGCGATCCGCAAGTCAGGGTCGGATTGACCGCCCTGGCCGTGGCCGCCTTTCTTTCCGACGGTCACAGCGAGACATCGGGCAAGTATGCCGAGACCGTGTCGAGCGGAATCAACTACATTCTCGCCGCGCGCGACAGCCTGGGCCGGTTCGGCGCCGTGGAGGGCAATCTCAAGATCTCGCTCTTCAACCAGAGCGTGTGCGTCCTGGTTCTGGCCGAAAACTATGTGCTCTCGGGCGGCAAGAACGAGGATGACCTTCGTCTCGGCATCAGCCGGCTCGTGTCGATGGCTCACACGATCCCCGCTAATGAGGATCATCAGGCGTTTAGCGACACCTGGGCGGCCATGGCGCTCAGGACGGCACTCATGACCGGCCTCGACAACGGCGACCTGCCAGAGGTCTGCCAAGCGGTGGAGAACCGCGTCGCTCTTCTGGCACAGGCTGAGAGCAGTGCGGGCATCGCGGCCTCTGCAGTGCCCCCTCTCTGTTCGGCCGGCAAGGAAGCTGTCCATGCCCTTTTCGTTTTTGACGACCTGGCCGATGACAGCCTCTCCTTCCCTGATCTGCGCAAACCGCAGACCCTCTTCAATCTGCTCGACGACCCGGCGTTGCGCGAGCCGTCCTTTCTCTTTTTCGTGGGGACCGCGCTCTGCGAAAAGGCGCAGCCGATCTGGGCGGAGTGGAACAGTCGCGTCAAATCGATTCTGATCGACGACCAGGAGCGCGACGGATCGTGGCTCGCGGGCGGTGACTGGCCCTGGATCGACGGGGGCGATGTCTATACCTCGTCGCTCAGCATTCTCACCCTGCAGGTCTACTATCGCTTCATCAAGCTCGAGGAAAACTGCCCCTGACAGCCTGCCCGGTCTGGAAGCTGCCGAGGGCGGTCTCAGGCCGTCGTCGGACAGATTCACAAGAGAGAAAAATCGTGGACAAGTGGATTTGATCCTTCCTTGATGAGAGAGTAGAATCTTCGTGACGCTTCCAGGGGAGCGCGCGCGAGACGGTCGCGCAAGTCGGCGCGCGAGACGGTCGCGTGAACAGTGACCGCGACCTGGGCGGAAGCCGGCACCTAATCGAGCACCCACGAGGAGGATCGGGTCATGAGGAGGACGGCCTTTGGGCGTCTTGTGGCGGGGATTGTTCTTACCCTCCTTCTCATCTCTCCTTCGCTTCTCGCACAGAAAACCCCAAATAAGAGCCCTGAGCGGTTGACCCTTTTCGGCAGACGCCATCTCAAGGACGCCGAGGTGGTGGCCGAGGTCAAGGTGGGCCAGATACGCAATGCGGGCATGGGGATCGAGGTGGTCACGCTGATTCCGACCAAGATCATGCTCGATCATCTCAGCGCCAGAGAGCGGAGTGCGAGAGGCCTCGTCGTCTTCGTCAACAGCGGCGATCTCAAGGCGGGCACCCGTCTCATGGTCTTCCTCTCCCTTTTCGGGTCGGGCCGATGGTACAGGATCAGGCACCGTCTCCTGCAACTCGACGAGGACTACAACGAGAAGAAGCGGCTCATTCTGGCCTATATCGCCGTGGAAAAGACGAGGGATCGAACAAAGGCTCTGGCTGACCTCAAGGAACTTCTCCTCGATGGCATCGGCGACGAATCTGCCTGGATCCGCTGGAACACGATTCGGGAACTCGATGCCCTCGTAAGGCAGCGGGGAGAAATCTTTGCAGACGAGGACAGTAAAAGAATCGACGCAGTCGGCGTGACCCGGTTCGGCTCCTCTTACGGGAAGGAACTGGCCAGGATCAAGGCGGCCATTCAGAAAATCATTGAACGTCGAAATCAAGATCGGAAGAAATCAACGAAGGAGTGACGGTCATGAATCTCAAAGGACCTCTCGACATGTTTGTCCTGGCCTTGGCTTTTGTCGCGGCCGGCCCCCTGGCGGGCGCGTCAACCGACGAATCTCCAAGCATCTCTCTCCCGACGGAAGGAGTGACTTTTTCGCTCACCCTGGAGGACTGCGTCTTGCGGGCCTACGAGAATAACCTCGGCCTCCAGGAAAGCCGCGACGCGGCAGCCTCGTCGGCGCTCGAATTCATGAAGGCGCGGGGCAGTTTCGATCCGACCTTTTTTCTCGACGCAACGGGCGCGGAGCGGATCAATCCATCGGGCGCCCAACTGATCGGCGGGATCGGCTACCAGGACGATTTCGACGAGGACACCTTTGCCCTGTCGACCGGTTTTCGGGGACTCCTCCAATCGGGCGCCACCTATCAAGTCGACCTCGCCCTCTACAGATCGTACATCGCCGAGGCGAGCGCCTTCTCGATCAATCCGCAGGTCATCAACAACATGGGGATTCAGGTCAAGCAGCCCCTCCTGAGAAACGGGTGGACATCGTACAACCGGGCCGACACCTTTTCGGCAGTGCTCGGCTCCCATCTCGAAGATTTCACTTACGAGACCAATCTCAGCGAAACATTGTTCACCACTGTCGAGGCCTACTGGAATCTCGTCTATGCCATCGAAAGTGAGAAAACGACGCGCAAATCGCTCGAACTCGCCGAAGATCTCCTCGCGATCAATACACGCAAACAGAAGGAGGGTCTCTTCACGAAGATGGACGTTCTCGAGGCGAGCGCCGACGTGGCCACGCGGCGCCAGCAGCTCATCACGGCGGTCAACGAGATCAGCACCGCCGAAGACTCTCTCAAGAGACTGATCTTTCCCTTCGACAAGGCAGAGGACTGGGATGTGAGAATCGAGCCCCTCACGCTGGCACTCGTCAACGAACTCCCTTCGATGACCGTCGATTCTCTCGTCGGAGAGGCCCTCGAAAACCGTGCTGACTATCTCTCCCTCGAAATCGAGAAGAAGACGACCGAACTCGATCTTCTCAGAGCGGCGAACCAGACGCTGCCCACCCTCGACCTGACCGGCAGTTACAGGGTCAACTCGATCGGCACCAACATGGGAAACTCCTTCAACGAATATGAAGGCCGCGATTACTCCTCATTCTCCGTTGCCCTCTCCCTCGAGGTGCCGATCGGCAACCATACTGCGCTCGGTTCGGAACAGCAGAGCATGATCGCCGTACGCAGGGCGGCGCGAAACGTGCAGGAGAAGAAGATCGCCATCGCCTACGAGATCCGCGAAGGCTTGCGTGACATCGCTCTTCAGCTCGAAAAACTCGACGCTGCGCGGGAGTCGAAGCAGCTTTCCAAGGAGCGGTACGAGGGGGAGCTGAAACGTCTCCAGACCGGGCGGTCGATCACATATCTCGTTCGCGAAGCGGAACGCAACTACTTTCAGGAGAGCGAAAACCAGAATCGCGCCTTGCTCGACTATCAGATCGCTCTGGCCAGGCTCGATAAGTACAAGGGAACTCTGCTTGCCCACTTCGGGATCGTTGTGAGACGCAGTCTCGATGAGGACTGGATCTATAGCTGATCGTGAAACCGGCGCCTATAGATAGAGGCTTTCGTCGCGGATGTACTTCGCGACCGCCGGCGGGACGAACTGCTCCCATGGCCGGCCGTTCGCGATACGCTGCCTGATCTCAGTCGACGAGATGGTGAGAGGATCGGCGCGCAGGGCGACGGTTTTCAGCGGCGTTCCCTTGAGAGCTCTGTCGAGTCCGTTAGTGAAGGCTGTTGGACAGAGACCGGTCCGGCGCCGCGCCACCGCGAAGGTGACGAGCCTGGCGATCGTGTCGAGGCGCGCCCACGTCGTCAGTTCGGCAAGGGTGTCGCTCCCGATGATGAAGAAGAATTCCGCCTCTTCATGGGCATCGCGCAGGGCGGTCAGGGTCTGCCAGGTGAACGATATCCCGCCGCGGTCGAGCTCCGACCTGTCGAGAATGAACTGTTCGTGATGGGAGAGAGCCCTTTCGAGCATGTTCACGCGATGTGTGGTGGAGACGAGCTTTCGTGAGAGCTTGTGAGGCGGAGTCGCGGCAGGGATGAACAGAACGCGCCTCAGGGACAGTTCGTCGAGCGCCGCGCGGGCGAAATGAAGATGGCCCTCGTGAACCGGATCGAAACTTCCACCCAGAATTCCCAGTTTATGGCCCATTGCATCGTGCTCCTGGTGCGTCTCGCCATGGCGCGCTATCGAGCGCATCCGACATAGGCTATGAGGTGGTCGCCAATAATTCAACGGTCTGATCTGAATCTCATTCGAGAGAGATGTAACCTCGAACGTTGTCGCGCGACCACAGAGCGGAGGAGGGGCCGAAGGGCTGAGGAGTTGCGATGAGCGTCTTTTGTTATCTGTTGTGCGTGCTTCTTGCCCAGTCAGGAACGACCATCGATTGCGACGGCGATGGGGGGGGACGGACCGGACGGGTGATGCTTCGGGCTTGTGTCTCCTTCGAACCGGGCGAAATGGGCGCTCACTGCGCCATGGTGCTGCGCGACAGGGGTGGCAATGACCTCGTGGCCGACATCGTTCCCACGGCGCACTGGCACGATGGTTCGATCCGTATCGTGGCTGTTTGTGCTTCTCTTGCCGCGCACAAAAGCGGCGGTCCGTTCCGGCTCGTGGCACACCGAACGCCCCAGCCGCGGGACAATCCCCTGTCGCTGATCGGCAACGGGCGGAGCGTGCTCGTCGACACCGGTCCAATGACGGTTACTGTTGATGGATCGGCACCCGGATTCGTGTCGCGCGTCACGTGGCGTGGGAAGGAGATCGCGGGGCTGGGAAACGGCTTGCGCCTCCGGGCCAGAATCGACGGCGTGACGTTCAAGCCTGGTAATAGTCTGCTCGGGCTCGATGCACGTCAAGCCCACGCCGTGGTCCACCTGTCAGGACGTCTGATCGGTGACAACGAGACGATCGGTCCCGAGTACGCGGTCCGGCTCGGTTTTCTTGCCGGATCGGGCCAGATCGGATGCCGCATTCGTCTTCGCGGGGGATCGTTCGAAGGGGTCTGCTCCGGCGTAAACGTCGTTGTCGATCTACCGTGGTCGCGTGGTAGTGCGTCTGTAACGATCAAGGCGGGTGAGTCGAAGACAGAGCAGGTTCTGGGACCGGCGGAATCGATCAAGGTACGGTCACTGCCGAGCCGCGTGGAATTGAGCCGCGGCGGAATCTCCGAGCCGATCCCCGTTAGGAGCGGCTTGGCCATGATTCTCAAGGGGTGCAGGCCCGATATCTTGATCTCTCTGCCGGGCTTCAAATACCTTCACCCATGGTCGGTGTCTGCCACGCAGGGCGGGCCGTTGGAAATCTCTCTTCTCAACGAACACTTTGCCTGGGAGCCTTTCGTCTCCTTTGAAAGGCGCTTCGTGCTTGGCGTGCCTTCCTCCTGCCGGAACGCGTGCATTCGTCCGGCAGTTCTTTCAGAGGGTGCTTCTTTTGGCCTCGCGCGCAATGTGGAGGGACGCTCTCTGATCTTTGCCCGGGTTGCTCGGCCTCGAGGCTGCGAATCCCTGGCGGAACTTTTCTTCGAGGTTGCCGGTCTCCTGCAAAAACGCCTGCGCCAAGAGTGGGCCCACTGGGACGGTTTCATGGATTACGGTGACTACCGGAAGAGCTACGGAATCTGGGCCAACCAGGAGTACGACCCTGTCTTCGGGCTGATAAAGAAATTTCTCTGGAGCAATGACAGGTCTGATCTCGACATGGCCCGCATCGCACTCGACCACTGGTTTTTTTTCGACCGGGCAGGACCTGACGACCCGAATGCGTCGGTGGGGGTCCCGTGGGTGCACGACGCCGACCATCGCTCCGGACGGACCGAGCCGGGCCACATGTGGCTCGACGGAATCCTGGCCTACTATCTGCTCACCGGCGAGAAAGAGTATCGCGAGGGAGCCCTCCAGGTCGGCGCCGCTTTCGCGTCGGCTCTCCCACGTTTGAAGAACACGAAACAGGAACGCAACCTGGCCTGGGCCCTGGTCGGTCTGTGCGCGCTCACCGAGGCAGGTTTCGATCGGTTCGAAGAGGCAATGAATCAGGCAGCCGACTGGGTGCGATCGCGTCAGACCGACAGCGGTCTCTTGGCTTTCAGGGAGACTCTGGTCGGGGAAGAAAAGTGCTATTCGACCAACAGCTGGGTCACCGCCGGAATCACTGTCGAAGCTCTTTACCGGCATTACCTTGTCACCGGCGACGGCCGTTCGGCCGAATGCGCTGTGCGCGCCATGCGCACTCTGCTCCGAAAGGGACGGGACGAGAGCAAGGGGATCATTTTCCAGACGATCGTGACCGCGCAAACGGATGGGGAGGTCCGGCTGCGGAAGAGCCCGATTTCCGGTGGTCAGGCGGCTCTGTTCAGTCTCGGAGCCGCGCGCGCCTTCGAGATGACCGGCGAAAAGATTTTCAAGTCGTGCGCACAGTCGATACTCGAGAAGGCGCTGATCGAGATCAAGAGGGATGTACCAGAGTACGTGGGAGAAGATCTGGCGCTGATCCTGCGGTCAGGCCTCGACGTCATCGCGGCAACGAGCGATCGCTGAGACGGGGGGCTCGCGACGTACTCCGACTGGCGGAAAGAACCGCACGTGGAGGTTGATAGGGAGGAGAGAGAGAATCAAACCTGGGGCGCGGCCAGGATCGCGGCAAGCGCTTTCCGGTCCTCCACGAGGTCGATGGCGCTGCTATCGAGCTCGGCCAATCCAGCGGCGGCGCCGACTGTCTCCAGAGCTTCCTTTCCGCCCGTGGCGATCAGAAAACGGCGCGCTCTGGCGCCTGTCCGCAGAGCGGCTTCCTTGGCATTGATTCTGGCGGTCAGCGTGTTGGTCTCGAGCCGGTCCTTTTCTCCGAGTCGGGAGACCGTCTTGGAGTAGGTGTGCGCCGTCTCGATATCGATGAGCATGTCGGCCAGGAGGAAGCGCAGGTACTGGTCGGAGGGGAGTGCGTTTTTCAACGCGTAGGCGATGCAGGCATCGAGCGCTTTGCGCGCCCTGATCGCGCTGTCCATTCCTGAGTGGGGCGAGAGGGCGATCGCTTCCTCGGCCTCCCGAAGAGCGACGGCGCTCCGCGTGCCCTTGGCCTGCTCCTTGATGAGCTGGAGGGAGATCTGTTCCCGCTGGATCTGGTTGGTCCCCTCGAAGATCTCGAAGATCTTGAAATCCCGCACGAATTTGGGAAAGGGCGTCTCGTTCATGTAGCCGTAACCGCCCGTGGTCTGCAAAGCATCGAGAGTGATGCGGCCCGCCTCGGAACCGACGACCTTGGCCACACCGGAGAGAAGGGTCACATCCTCTCTGGAACGTCCCTTCATCCTGGCATCGACTTTTTGGGCCACATCGAGGCAGATGGCGCGCGATGCTTCAACGGTGGTCAACATGTCGACGAACATTTCCTGCAGGGCGCGGAAGGAGATGATCGGTTTTCCGAACTGCAATCTTTCGTGGGCGTACTTGAGGGCTTCCTCGTAAGCGCTGCGGGCGATTCCCACGCCGATGATTCCGATCATCGGCCGTGTGGCGTCGAAGGTTCCCATGGAGTGGAGGAATCCCCGTCCCTCCTTGCCGCCGATCACGTCGTCCTTGGCCACGGTGAAACCGTCGAAAATGATCTCGCGCGTTTCAGAGGCGTTGATCCCCATCTTATCGAACTTCTTGGGGAACTGGATCTCGGGAGCGGGATTCTTGGGATCGACCTCGAAGATGAATCCCGTGATACCGCGCGCGCCGCGGGTCTTGTCGGTGATAGCGAATGTCGTGTAAATCGTCGCCACCCCGCCGTTGGTCACGTACGTCTTCTGGCCGCGCAGTTTGTAGGACCCGTCTTCCTGACGATCGGCAACGGTGTTGATCCCCCCTGCGTCGCTGCCCGCGTCCGGTTCGGTCAGGCTGAAGGCCGCCACCTCGCCCGCTGCCACGCGGGGAAGGTATTTCTTCTTCTGCTCCTCTGTCCCGAAATAGAGGATCGGATCGGTTCCGAGAAAGGTGGCGCCCAGGGAGGTGGCAGCGCCCGAGCAGCCCAAGGCGATCTCCTCGATGACGAGAGCTACATCGAAAAGCCCGAAACCGAGGCCGTCGTATTCCTCGGGAATGATGAGGGAGGTGATACCCATCTCGATCATGTCGTCATAGAACCACTGGGGGAATTTTTTGTCCCGGTCAAGCTCTTCCCTGCGCGGAATCACCCTGTCCTTGATATAGTCGGCGATGGTTTCACGAAACATTTCCTGCTCATCGTTGAGCTCGTACATAGCGCGGAATGCGGCTTTCTTGCTTTGAACCATGACGGGGTCTCCCGAAGATCGTTGAGTGAGGACAAAAGTCGCAGGGAAAAAAATGGTGGGCGATACTGGACTCGAACCAGTGACCCCCAGCTTGTCGAGCTGGTGCTCTAGCCAACTGAGCTAATCGCCCACGAATCAACAGTTAAAAGAACTTCAAATTCCCGTGCGGGAATTCGGTCTTTCAAAACCCTTCGAGGCGCCCGAATATAAGGAGGCTCTCCAAGGGGGTCAAGAGCTTTCTTGTGCAAATTGAATCGATCTTGGTCATTCTTGAGGCCGCCGCGCCACGGCAACGAGGGTGGTGGCGAAATCGATCTCCAGTAAACGGTGGAGCCAGCCGAGCAGGAATCGGTGGGCAACCTTTCCAAAGAGAGTGGTGCTGTGGGTCCTGTAGATCGCGTCGACTTCGAATCCCGCAAAAGCGAGCAGAGCGCCGAGATTGTCGAACTTGAAGGGAGTCAGGTGATGGGGTTCTCGAAATCGATGGGGATGGTGGCTATTGGGCGTCGAAAGGATCACGAGGCCACCTGGATTCAGCAACTGGAAAATCTTTTTTAGAAGCTCACAGGCATCGGAGAGATCGAGGTGTTCGATCACCTCGAATAACCAGACCTGATCGAAGGATCTGTCGACAGCGGCAAAATCGTAATAGTCGTGACGGAGGGTGTCATCCCGGTCGAGAGATTTGTAGTCCACACCGAAAGAGTCCAAGTTTATTTTATTTAATATGTTGCGGTCATAGGCGCCGACTTCGAGAACAGAGATTCCCGGCTCGATTCGGTCGAGCAGAATCGACGTGTGCCGCTTCTTGATCGGCACACTTCAGATCGACCCGAACCGTTTGCGCATCGTCTTCTGATGCTTGAAAAAGAGGCTCCACCTGGTCTCGATTGAACTCATCGTGTGGCTCTCCTTCATTTTCTCCGACAATCGCGCGGGGCCAAGAGAATCGGGTATTCTCCACGATTGAAGCATTGAATCTTACAAAAATGGACAATTTCCAAGAATGTTCTTAGTTTGACGCATCAATACAGTACTATGATACAAATAGGTAAAAATGTACAATGTGTCCAATCTCCTTCTCAATACCTCAATTCTAAGTATTCCAATGAAAGATGTCTACACCACCGGAGAAGTCGCCAAAATCTGCAACGTCACGATCCGAACAGTGATCAAGTGGTTCGAATCTGGAGTTCTCAAAGGATTCAAGATTCCCAACTCGCGCGATCGAAGGATTCCCCACACCAGCCTGGTCGCTTTCATGAAAGAGAACGGGCTCCCCCTCAACAAGCTTGAACTGTCGAATCGGAGGAGGATTCTCGTGGCCGACGACGAGGAGGGGATCCTCTTCGTCCTCAAGAAATATCTCGACGATGTGGGGATTTTCGAGGTGGCCACTGCCTCCTCCGGGTACGAGGCCGGGATCAAAACGATTTCCTTCAAACCTCATCTTCTGATCCTCGATCACATGCTTGGCGACACAACGAGCCGTGAGGTTTCCAAGTCTCTTCGCGAAAATCCCGAACTCGGTTCGATGAAGATTATCGTCATGTCCGGGTACCTGTCCGACGAGGAGGTGGAGGAGATACTCGAGGGCGGTGTGGAGGTGTTCATCCGCAAGCCTTTCGACTTGGCCGATGTCAAGCAGAGGATCTTCGAACTCCTCGAACTGGTCTGATCCGGGCAGGCCATTCTCAGGCCGGCCATCATCAGGGAAGTGGAGACGCTTTCAACAGGTCGACGAATCTCTGGAGATGGGCGCCCGGACAGGCGGTCACTTTTAAATCCTTGTGTGTGCAGATCTGCCAGGGTTTGAGGTTGTACTCGTGGCAAAGGACGGAGAGCAGTGATGCGAGGGAGTCCTTTTGCCTGGCGGCGAGTAACTGTTTTTCGAAGTTACCCATCACACTGATCCCCACGTTGCCCTTGTTCAACTGGGAACTGCCTGCGTGGGCCCCCTGGTGGCCAAGGTTTCGCCCCTCCCAGATCCTGCCGCATCTGTCGATGAGATAGTGGTATCCAAGATCGGCCCAACCCCGGTCATTCTGATGGTACCTCTGAAAAGCGCGGATCTTGTTCGCCGTGGCTCGGTAGTCTTCGGCGGTCCATTCTTCGCCGGTGTGGTGCACGGTGATGCGCCGAATGGTTGTCATGGGCGTGAAGTTCAGCCGTGTGGGATTGGCCTTCCATTCGGCGCGCGGGATGATCGCAACCTCGGCACCTGTTAGGAGGCGTGGAGTCGGCTCCGGAAGCGGGGGGGGGGGGCAAACGGCCGACCACGGTGCCCGAGGAATTGGGTTGGCAGTGGGGCAGAGGGGAAGGGGGGGCAGGGCCACAGGGCCCTGTAGAGGCTGAATGAG
>CAYXGI010000017.1:0-4146 GCA_964464495.1 uncultured Phycisphaerales bacterium | reverse complement strand
CCCCCCCCCCCCCCCCCCCCCCCCCCCCCCCCCCCGCCCCCCCCCCCGCCCCCCGCCCCCCCCCCAATCGTCCGACCACTCTGACCGAGGAATTCTCTTCTCAGTGCGGCGGAGCTGAAAGCGTACATGTCGGCAATCTGACGGGTGAACTCCTCTGGGTCAGGCTTTTTGAGTTTGATTGCGCAAATGTACCGCCGATAAAGCACGGAATCCTTGTGCTCGGATGCAGGGTTTTCATAGATGATTCGAGCAAAGATTTGATCGGCGATCCGGTACGAGCCCTCGTACATCGACATTTCGCCGATCGAAATATCGCAGTCTATCGCGATCGACCGACTCAGCGCCGGTCCGAGTGACGTCACAAGGCGACGTGCAGCCTCGTAATCGTAGCGCGCCAGGGTGAAGCGATTGAGGTTGCGGTAGCAGTCGGCGCGCAGCCGCAGTGCGCGCACCTCGTCGGCGCCTTCGAGGGACCCATGCATTCCGTTGATGAGCAGATTGATTTCCCGTTCGGCAAGGTCGTAACTGCCGCTTGTGAAGTGGCGCTGAGCCTTGTCGAACGCACTCAGCGTCGAAGAGTGTCCCATGGTGACACAGCCGCTGACAAGGAGTCCTGTCAGGAGGAGAAAAAAGGCTCGCGTTGGAGAGGAGAGTGGTTTTTTCATCGGATCGGCCCCCGTATTAAAATCAACCGCTCTATCTTGCTAACAAAGGAATGGGGGGCCGTCAATGGCGGGATCGATTTCTCATGAGTCGAAATTTGGTGTAGAAGCGAAGACGCTCTCCCGGTTACCATCCTCCATGCGGCGTGTCGCGTGGCGACGCGGGAGAAAAGGCACTGATTGGGGGTGACTATGATCGGCCTGATCAAGACAATGCGGATCCATCAGTGGACGAAGAATTTCCTGATCTTCGCCGTTCTGATTTTTTCCAAGAACCTCTCCAATACAGAACTCGTACTTCAGGCGGTTGTGGCCTTTTTCTCTTTCTGCCTCCTTTCGTCGGCGGTCTATGTTGTCAACGATGTTCTTGATGCTGAAAAGGACCGGCTGCACCCGAAGAAACGCAACCGACCGATCGCGGCGGGCAAGCTCTCCCGCGCGGCGGCGCTCGGCAGCGCGGTTCTTCTCGGGATCCTGTCTTTTGCCATCGCATCGCGCGTGGACCAGGGACTTCAGCTTTCGTTGATCCTCGGCGGATACCTGTTCGTCAATGTCTGCTACTGCTTTGTTTTGAAGAGAGTGGTTATTGCCGATGTGCTCACCGTGGCCGTCGGTTTTCTCCTGAGGATCAAGGCAGGAGGTGTTGCGGTGGGTGTGCCCCTCTCTCCGTGGCTGATCTTGTGCACCTTTTTTCTTGCGAGCTTTCTGGCGATCTGCAAGCGCCGCTCCGAATTGGCTCTCACTGAAAATTCGGCCGATGCGCGCACTGTGCTGGCTGATTATTCTTTCCCCATACTCGATGTCCTCGTGGCCGTGACAGCGTCTGTCTCGATCATGACCTATGCACTCTATACCGTCGCGGTCGAGACAGTCGATCAGTTTGGAACAAAGGGCATCATTTACACCCTGCCCGTTGTGCTTTTTGGAATCGGCCGGTACATCTTTCTCGTGTACCAGCGCAAGGAAGGCGAAGACCCGGCCGCGGTGATCTTCACCGACGGCGGAATCATCTTGGCGGTGATTCTCTGGGTGGCCATTGCGATCTTTGCTGTCTATGGCGGGATGGGGGAGGTTATCGGGAAATAATTCACACCGATTGAAAAAAAGATACATTCAGGTCTCGAGATGCGGTATTTCATTGCTATATCAGTATAATTAGAATTCACACACCTTTTGATTTGCATCATCCCATCGATCCAAATATAATATTAGTGTCCTGAGAAATAGGCCTGTAGTCCAATATTTTAAGCAAGAGTCTTTCTAGTTCCTGGAAAGCCCATTACACCTTTTTTGGAGCGCCGTCACTATGTTACGAACAAAGAGCCAGATTACCCTGGTCTTGGTCATCGCCTTTCTGGCGATCGCTGTCGTCCCGTTGACAGCCGCGGTCAAGGCTATGGACCTCAGGGAGCAAGTCTCGATTTGTTCCGGAGCCATCTACGGCAAGATCATTGCCAAAGAGGTGCAGAGGTTCGATTATGCTGACCGACAGGACGTGACCTTCACGAAGCTCACCGTCGAGGGAGAGGATCTCACCACCGGCCAGAAAGCGACCCGCGAAATCTACTACATGGGCGGAATGTGGGACGGCAGCCTGGACACGACCAGTGTTTCACCCAAGGAACACCAGACCAGGCTTGGCGCCACAGTGGTCGTCTTTTACTGGTTCAGCAAAGATGTCAGGCCGATGGCCTCGTCAGACGGTGCATTCAAGGCATCGAGTTTTGCCTCAGTTTTTCAGGTTCAACAGGGTGCTGGGAGCGCCACTGTGATCGGTAGCGGAGAGGGATGCGCAATCCCCAAGAACCGCAAGATCGAGGATCTCAGAACGGAAGTTCAGCGGATCTACCAGGAGCTCCAGGCTGAAAAGAAGAACAGGAAATAATTGGCTGACTCGAAAGAGAGCCCTTGAAGAATAAAGGATCTGAAAAATGAGAAAAAACATACTGAGAGCGATCGCGGGACTCGCCATACTCCTGGCGATTTCCCTCTTTTTTGCGAACAGTGTCCTGTTGAGTTACAACTTACACGGACACAACCTCCCCACCACGGAAAGGGATTTCCGCGTTTACAACAACTTTACCGACTATAGCGCCAATGACAACACTACTCCCGACCCGGAGTTCGGCGGCACCCAGGGCGCTGTTCTGGCCCTTTCGAAAGCGGTTGCCGAGTGGGGTTCGGAGACGATGGGCAGCAGTACGTGGGGTGTGGGCGGCGCCAACTTCGACTCGATCTACACCGGTGAGGCCACGTCGGGCGGCTCGCACACGGCCAACATCTTCTCCGAGGAAGACACCTATGATGGATCGGTCCTCGCCTACTGCACACCGAGCTACACGGGCTGGATGATTCACTTCATCGCTCGTCCCTGGGTGTGGCACGACGGCCCGGGAAACACGAGCAGCGGCGGCAACCGGATGGATATCCAGGGCATAGGCTGTCACGAGTTCGGCCACTCGGTCGGAGTCGATCACAGCCAGTATTCGCAGGCGACCATGTACTGGGCCGTGTCGGGCGCCGGCAACACCCAGAGAACGCTTCACAGCGATGACATCGACGGCGTGCAAGCCAAGTACGGCGTCGCCTCGTCGTCGAAACCGCGTATCACCTCGATCACGGGTACCTTCGAGACCGGAGAAACCCTCACGATTTACGGCTCCGATTTCACGACCACGGGCAATGACGTCTGGTTCACCAGTGACGGCGCTAACGGAGAGCCGACGAAGGTCGTAGGTGTTGCTTCTACGTCGGGCGGCACCCGCATCGACGTGACCATCCCCACGGGCGCCTATTCGGGCGCGATCATGATCCAGAAAGACGCCACGGGCCACGCGTCGTTGACCAACGCCTTTCCGATCGAAATTGAAATGGGAGCGCCGATTCCCGACGCGAAGGTCAATGGCTTGGACGGACCGCTCTCTCTCTTCCAGGGACA
Organism: uncultured Phycisphaerales bacterium; assembly: GCA_964464495.1. Classification (GTDB taxonomy): domain Bacteria; phylum Planctomycetota; class B15-G4; order B15-G4; family CAYZWU01; genus CAZUHB01. The sequence goes on along the minus strand of CAYXGI010000017.1, from coordinate 546 downwards.
GCAGGTTGCTTTCACGATCGGTCTCGATCCCGGAAATCAGGCGGGTGTGACCCATGATTGGTGGGTTTATGCGCAAAAGGATCCGCCTAACAACCCAGCTTGGTACTGGAAGTACCCTGGATCGTGGCAATCGAGTTGGACACCGGTTCGGGCCATAGCCTACGGTCTGATTTCGCTTTCCGACTACCAGGTCGGTTCCTCGACGAATCTGGCGAGTGGCAACTGGGAATTCGTTTTCTCGGTCGACGCGCATAATAACGTTTACGAAGGAACTTACATCGATACCGTGGACGTGGTGATCTTCTAGCTCCAGCGAGAAAAGTTGAACAAAACAGCGCCGTGAGTCCTTCGCGGCGCTGTTTTTTATTTTATCTTTATATTTGGGTAGATTCGGGGATCAGGCGCTCAAACCTCCATGCTGGTAGGATTTGGAGATCGGGATGGGATGAACCGCTCCAAGCGCCTGTCAAAACGGTGCTATGAGGTTGTAATGGTAATAATTTAGCCAAGTGAAGTGGGCAGTCATAAGTCCGTTTACGGTCAGGG
>CAYXGI010000016.1:0-87568 GCA_964464495.1 uncultured Phycisphaerales bacterium | reverse complement strand
TTACGTCAGTCTTCCGTACCCAGTTACCAACACAAACGGCAGGAGAGCCCTTTTTATTCCCATTACGCCCCATTTTTCTTATGATCAGGTTTTCATCGGTCTCATTGAGCAAGGATCTGGTCGAACCTCAGACAAGGGAGAAGGCGGTTGGCGACCTGCAGATACCCGAAGTGCCGGTCTAAAGACATACAATTGACATACTTAGGGAGGCCACTCTGCACCAAGCATTGGGTCAAGATTTCCGAGATGCCTCTTGTAAAGGCCAAGAAGATCCTCAACCTCCCTTACACGGTCAGTGCGAAGCCACCCTGTCCCGTTGAGCTTCGACGCGAACCGGCTGTCAAGCACAAGCGCACAACCGAACCGGTCACTGCGCCGTCAGCCGACATCGAAGAGCAGCAGATGAACATTTTCACCGAGCAACAGGCTGATCGAGACGCGGAACCTGGGAAAGTTCATTCTTTGCCAGCCAAAAAATCGGCGGGACCAGATGCGACCGGTAAAAGAAAAAAGAGAGCCTCCCAAACCTCCGACCACCACGCCGTGCAGCAAGACCTCTTCGGAGAAGCCAAGGAAGAAGCATCGTAAGGAACGATTATGGCGAAAACCGCAAGGGCCAAGAAGAAATCATCGACAGCGACCACAGCCCATGCCATGGCCAAGGCGCAACGGGAAATCTCGATCTCCGAGTTCTTCACCAAGAACAGGCACCTCCTCGGATTCGACAATCCCCGCCGGGCGCTTCTGACCACGGTCAAGGAAGCGGTCGACAACGCTCTCGACGCGTGCGAGGAAGCGAAAATCCTGCCCGAACTCGATGTCCGCATCGACAAGACGACCCATGACGATCGCTTCCGCGTATCGGTCCGCGACAATGGCCCTGGTATCCTCAAGTCGCAGATTCCCAATGTTTTTGCCAAGCTGCTCTACGGATCCAAGTTCCACACCCTGAAACAAGCCCGCGGGCAGCAGGGGCTCGGTATCTCGGCAGCCGGAATGTACGGACAACTCACCACGGGAAAAACGATTCAAATCACTTCGAGAATCTCCAAGAAACATGAAGCGCATTTCTTCGAGCTTCGTATCGATTCGGCCAAGAACCGTCCCGAGATCCTCAGAGACGATGTTATAGAATGGGACCACCCCCACGGCACCCAGGTCACCATCGAGCTCGAGGCGCGCTATCAGAGGGGACGCCGGTCGGTCGACGAATACCTCAAGCAGACGGCGATCGCCAATCCCCACATGCGACTCACATACACGCTCCCCACCGGCGAGACCGAGGTTTTCGAACGCGCCGCCAAGACTCTGCCCGACGAACCCAAGGTGATCAAACCGCACCCCTACGGAATCGAGCTCGGTATCCTCGTCAAGATGATGAAGGACACGCCGGCGCGAAACCTCCGCTCCTTTCTGATGAAGGACTTCTCCCGTGTCAGCAGCTTGGTTGCGGACAAGATTCTCGAAAATGCCGGGCTCGGATCGCGATCGAGAATTTCCCGATCGTCGACCGTCGATGCGGAGAAGATTTTCCGGGCCATTCAAAAGACCAAGATCATGGCGCCGCCCACCAACTGTATCTCGCCGATCGGCGAGGAGTTGATCCTCAAAGGACTGAAGAAGGAGATCGACGCCGAGCTTTTTCTCACCAAGACGCGGTCGCCCACCGTTTACCGGGGCAATCCCTTCCTGATCGAAGTAGGTATCGCTCTGGGCGGAAATATCCCCGCCGACGGCCTCGTGAAGATCATGCGCTTCGCCAATCGCGTGCCCATGCTCTACCAGAACGGCGCCTGCGCGATCACCAAATCGATCACCTCCATCGACTGGAAAAAGTACGGTCTCTCCCAGGCGCGCGGCGCACCGCCCGCCGGACCGATGGTCGTCATGGTCCACATGGCGTCGGCCTGGGTCCCATTCACATCGGAATCGAAGGACGCCATCGCCAGCTACGGCGAGATCATCAAGGAGATCAAGCTCGCTCTCCGGGAGTGCGGACGCCAACTGGGACGATTCATCCGCCGCAAGCAGCGGGAAGCCGAGGAGCTCAAGAAGCGCCAGTACATCGAGAAGTACATCCCCCAGATCGGCATCGCTCTGCAGGAGATTCTGGGTCTGAAGGACAAGGACAGAGATCGGACAGTGGCCAAACTCCAGGACACCCTCGAAAGGAGCCGCAAGTTTTGAGTCCTCGAAAAAAAACCAAGTCGAGCCCCAAGAAAAAAACGAGCTCTTCGAAGCCGGCTCACTCAGCGCCGCGCAAAGATGACAAGGGCGCCGAAACCGTGTCCTGCATCTCCCAGACCGCCGAGGATGTCTACAAAAAGATCCACAAGGCAGAGAAGCCGACGCTCACCCTGCCCGTACGCAGCCTCTCCAATGTGCGCTACGACGCGCGCAAGGGATTCTTCGAGCTGGGCCGGTCGCGCAAGCACCGGACCCTCACGGTGAACACGGTCAAGACTTTCGCCCAAACCCTGCGGCTCATGGGGCTCTCCAAGGAGATGATCGACCACGAGACCTTCGCCACAAAGAGGGAAGCCTACTACGTCAGCAAGAACTGGGAGGAAGCCAAGTTCAACGAGCAGGCCGAATCGGACACGGTCATGGACGACATCGAATCGATGTTCTCCCTTCGCGGAGTGAGCCGCGAACAGCTCCGCTTCTATCCCGAGGAGCACGGCGGTGCCGTGGCGGGCACTCTCGTGGTGATCGACACGAACCCCACGACGGGCCGAACCGCCACCATCGACTGCACCCAGATGGGGACTGGCGCCTACACGATCCCCCATTCGGTCGAACACCTCGAGTTCAAGACAAAGGCCAAGTTTATCCTCGCCATCGAGACGGGCGGCATGTTCGCCCGCCTCCAGGCTCATGGATTCTGGGAGAAAAGCGACGCCATCATCATCTCGATGGGCGGCGTTCCGACGCGCGCCACGCGGCGCTTCATCCGCCGCCTCTCCGACGCGAAGAAGATTCCGGTCTACGCTTTTGTCGATTGCGACCCTTATGGAATCTCCAACATCTACAGGACCTTGAAGGTGGGATCTGGAAACGCGGCGCACATCAATCAGTTCTTCTGCGTGCCAAAGTGCCGCTTCCTCGGCGTCACGCCGCAGGACATCGTCGATTACGAGCTGCCTACCCATCCGCTCAAGGATGTGGACGTGAAGCGGGCCAAGGACGCACTCAGCAACGACCCCTTCTTCAAGACCCACACGGAGTGGACCAAGGCGCTGCAGATGCTGGTCAAGATGGGGGTTCGCGCCGAGCAGCAGGCCCTGGCCAAATGGGGACTAAACTACGTGATCGATGAGTACTTGCCGCGCAAGCTGAAGAACAGGAAATCATTCCTTCCCTGATCATATCCCTGAAGAACGATCAGGGAGCCTGATCGAAGTTGGCGACAAAGGGAACGAGCTTGTTCTCGATGTAGACGTAGGCGTCGTCGAAATCATCGCCGATCTCATCGAGCTGCTGGGCGGGCAGCGGCCTGCGATAGTTGGCGACGTTTTCCAGGAAGAGAGACCGCGTGTCCTTCGTGTACGACTCGACGCGCACGTTGTAGATTCCCTCCTCGGGCGAGGTGGAGTGAAAAGCGAATCGGACCCCGACGAGATTGGGTTCCTTGTCGAGAGCTTTGAAGTCGTCGCCCTTCATCTTGAGAACGGAGTGCGCGAGAAACTCCCTCGAGTCGGCACTGTTTTTCGGGTTGATCAGAGAGCGAATCACGAACTGCCGCATGATGAAGAGCGGAATCCCCAGGTTGGTCACCGCCACCTTGGCCATGCGCTTGACCCGGTTGCCGAAATCGTCGCGTCCGATTCCGGTGAGTTCCTCGCGCAATTGAACCCGATCGCCCAGAATGGTGCAGCACGAGACCACGCCTGGCCGGGAGCTGGGATTGAGCAGCTGTGCGCCGCCGGGGATCAACTGAAAATTCTGATACTTGCACTCGGCATCATTGAAGATCACGCTGTGGATCTTCTGCAGGACCTCGGGTGCGTGCTGCATGGGCGGATAAATCAGGTCGGCCCAGAAGGCGATCGTGCGCAAGGGATAATTCATCGTCGGTCGACTCCTATACTATCTTGACCCGCCCGCGGACCAGCAACCTGTAGATCAGGGGCGGAACCAACAGCGTCATGATAAGAACAATACAGTGAGCGGCAATGATCACGTCGCGCGACGTGTGAATCTGACTGTAAATCCGGAACGGCAAGGTGTCATTCCCAGCCCCCACAACGGCGATCGTGTCAAGCTCCCGCATGGAGAGAATATAGCCCAGCAGGAACGCCACCCAGAATCCGCGCCAGCTCAACGGCAGCAGGATCCTCTTCACAGTGAACAGGAAACCTCGTCCCGATACAAGAGACGCTTCTTCCAGGCTCTCGTCGATCTGCCCGAGAGACGATCGAAGCGAAAGGACCGCGATCGGTATGAAACGGGCAAAATAGGTGAATACGAGCATCGGCGGCCGGTCATAGACTAGGTCGCTCAGCGGATTCCAGGGGTGGTTCCAGAATCGAATCTCGCTGACACCGACCATGACGGCCGGAAAGGTGATGGGGAGAAGAACGAGGAAGCTGACCGCCCACCTTTTCCATCCATGACTCCGCTCGATCATGTAGGCGAGAAAGAAACCGACGACGGCCATGAAAAAGGCGGCCACGATCGACGAAAACACGCTGTTGAACGCATCCTCTCCCGTATCGGCAAGGGAATTCCCGAGAACTCTGGCCATCTCGCCCGGACCGCCCGTGCGGCCGAGCCAGAGATAAAAGGTAACAAAAGGAACGACCACTGATGCACTCACGGCGGCGATCATGAAAGCGACGAGCGGCAGATGCTTGATTCCGGCGCGCCTCGATTCAGGCGGTTTAAATCGTCCCGTGAGCGATGTCTTTCTCGTGCGACCTTCGAGGTGGAGGATCATACAGAGTGCGGCGAGGCAGACGACGACGAGCGGCAGCGCAGCGGCCGCCGCCTCGCCCGCTCTCCTCAGCTTGTCCCACCGGTAGAAGACCTCGCTCGAAAAGACCTGATATGAGGTGCTGCTCGTGAAAGAGAGGAGATCGGGGATACTGAAATCAGAGACGGCGAAGACAAAAACGAAAAGTCCGCCTGTTAGGATCGACGGAAGGGCGAGACGAAAAGTCACCGTTGAAAATACCCGCACCGGCGGCGCCATGAGGCGCGCGGCATCCTCCAAATCCCCGCCCACTGAACGTAAACCCTTTTCCGTAAAAAGGGCCACGATCGGCCAGTAGGAAAGCCCGAGGAGGAAGACAATCCCCCAGAGACCGTAAAAGGTCAGGTGCTCGGTCCAAGCGATGCCGATCACATAGGTGGGGAGCATGACGGGGACGAGGTAGAAGAAACGCAAAACACCGTCGCACCGAAACCGAAGCCTCGAAAGGATCACTCCGACGGGAATCCCCACAAGGCAGGCGAAAAGAGTTGTGAGCCCCCCCACCACCACGCTGTGCCAGAGCAGATCGATCTGGCGTTCGTTCAGAAGCACGTTCCTGAAACTCTCGAACGTGAATTTTCCCTCGGGGAAGAAGGCGCCGCCAAGAAGGCAGAGGGGGGGCGCCAGGGCGAAGAGAAAAAAAACGAGGAACATGCCAATTAGTAGGAGACGCTTCATTCTGCGCGAACCAGAAATATCTGCCAACGATTCATTGATGTATCAGTCGATTCCGGATGATAAAATGAGCCCGCGAAAAACAGGCCCCTTTCAGCGGGGCGTCAACCTTGATCGGGGGCGTCGATGATGATCGAGTTCATCCTTTTATCAGTCTTGTCAGCGGGAGTCCAATCAGATATTCCCACTCTCTGCTCCATACTACCTCCCGCCCAGGAGGAGGAAACGGAGAAAAGGTCGAAGAAGCCCAAAGCCCCCCCCATCCCGCCCCTCTCGGCCACGGACAAGGAGAAAGCCAAACGGTTTCTCACCTTCCTCAAGAGGAGCGATCCGGAGAAGCGCCGGGGCTATGAAAACAAGATGGTCGCCCTCGGGCGCGGTGTGATACCTCTCCTCATGGAAAAGGCCGAGTCCACTCACAAACACCAGTCCGGAGCGATCGCCCGGTGTCTCACAAGGCTCCTCGATGTGAAGGACAGGGAGCGACTCGATACGCTCGCCAAGTCGAAGAAGAACGCACTGCGAATGCTGGTCGTCACCAAGTACGCCTCGTCGCCCCGCGAAGAGGACAAGGAAAAGCTCAAGACCTTCCTCGAGGACAGCGCGCCCGAAATCCGTCTCGAAGCGTCTCTCGGACTCATTCGTCTCAGCGATCCGGCGGGCATCAAGGAAATCGTTCTCAGCCTCGCGACCTGCAAGAACGAGAGGCAGCGCAAGGCAATGACCGCCGACCTGCCCAATCTCAAGGGAAAGGTCTACAGCAGCCACTTCCGATCGCTCGCCACCAAGCACGAGGATCACGAAGTCCGCAAAGCCACACTGGAGGTCATCGTTGCGATCGGCGACAAGAGGGTCAAGGATGTCCTCGGCCTGGCACTCAGGGACGACCACAATCTCGTCAAGGGCGCGGCTGTCAACGCGCTGAGAAAACTGCTCAAGGGGCAGGAACCGATCACCTTCCCCACCGTCTTCGATCTCGTCGACGCCGTGGAAAAATGGAAAAACGAACTCGGCGTTTCGCGCTAGTTTCCCGACCGACAGGACAAATGAAAAAGGTCACCCTCCGCTCGAAGGGTGACCTTTGCGTCTGTCAGCCTGATTCGGCTATTTCATCTCGTCGCGGGCCTTGATGATCTTGTCCACGAGGCCGTACTCCAGAGACTCCGTGGCGCTGAGCCAGAAGTCCCTGTTCGCATCTTCGGCGATCTTCTCCGCGTCCACCCCGGTTTCGTCGGAAACGATCCGGTTGTAGCGATCGCGGGTTTTCATGATTTCCTTGGCCGTGATCTCGATGTCCGATGCCTGGCCCTGGGTTCCGGTGGAGGGCTGGTGGATCAGAAACCGTGAGTGCGGCAGGGAGTATCTCTTCCCCTTGTCACCGCCGAGGAAAATGATGACCCCAGCGCTGGCGCAGAGCCCTGCAACGATGGTGCGCACAGGACAGGTAACGAATTTGAGGATATCGTAAATACCGAATCCTGAATCGGCGTCTCCGCCGGGCGAGTTGACGATCACCGTGATCGGCGCCTTGGGATAGGTATGTTCCAGGAAAAGGAGTTTGGCTGCCGTCTTTTTCATGAGGTCGCGGTCGACTGCGTCCGAAATCAGGATCGTCCGCGTTTCGGCCAGCGTCTTCCACTCGAACTGATCTTTCTTGCCTGAAGTGTCATCACTCTCGGGACACCCGGCGATATCGATCGGGTAATCTCTCATAACCGTCCATCTCCTTTGTTCTTCTGTGGGCCCGGGTCTTTCCCCAGCCTCTCTATAAACGCCTCGATGAAGTCACTGCTTTTATCAACTTTTTCGGCAAGATCAATCTTCAAACCTTCGAGAATTCCCCTCGACTCTGCGAAATCGATGAACAACTTCCTGCTTAAAGAGACAAAGGTTACCTCAAATAGCCCAGTTTGCGCATTCGGTCCCGGAATTCCCGGTCCGCGTCTTCTGAAGAAAGGGACGGTGTGGGCGGACGGAATCCCTCGTCATGGCTGTCGACGAATTCGATCGCACGGTTCTGAATCTGCGCAGGCGAGAGAATGTTTTTTTGAACCTTACCCAGATTCATATCGCGGCCTACGGGAATGTCGAGCAGATAGAGCACGGTGGGCGTAATATCAAAAACCGAACCGAGTTCCGCCGGTTCCGGGGAGTCGAGGAATGCGTCGAGCCCCTTATCGGTACGAATACCGATTCCGTCGGTACGAATACCAAATCCGGCGGCGACAAGAACCCCGGCCGGTCCGTCGAGATGATGTGCTGAAAGGTTGGTTTTTGTCCCTCCGGCAGTCCCATCTGCGAAATCGGGGTGCATGCCGTGGTCGGACAGGACCAAGATTCGCGTCTTCTCCGGGAAGAGCTCCACGAGATCACCGATCATTCTGTCCATCAAGCTGTAGTATTCCTCGATCGATCTCCTAAATGTCGCAATTTCCTTCTCGGGAATTTCATAGGAGTAGAACTCAGGTTGTCTGTAACGCCAGAAACGGTGTGCGATCACGTCGGGGCCGCCGTAATAGACGATGTTGAGATCGGCCTGATTCTGCTCGAAAATCCAGCACGCGGCGGCATGGTATCCTGCATCCGCCTCGAAAGACCAAAAACTGCTCTTCACGAGATCCTCCACTTCGGCCGAGAACGTACAGCCCCTGAGATCGCCGAAGACGGGGATCGAAACATTCTCGAGCAAGCGCTCGGCCGAGGTCGACGCGGCCACGAGCGGCCAGATCTCATCGATACATTCGGGCGGCCATGTGGCACCGTCGAGATCGCGAAAGAGCGAGCCCTTCACCATGTTCTGATACTGCCTCTGGGTGCTTGACGAGAACTGGGAGACCACTCTCCCATCGATCTCCTCGGCCGGCCAGGTGTTCCAGTAGCCGATGACGTTGCACGTCAAGCCGCTGTCGTCGGCAATGTTCCAGAGCGCCTTCACACGGCGCGCATTGCTCGTGAACGGTCCTTTCGAGGTCTCGTCAATGAAGTCGGTGATTCCGTGTTTGCGTGCTTCCTTGCCGGTGGCCACAGTGGTCCACACGACAGGAGATTTGGCCGGTGCAAAGGTCGTCAGATAGCCGAAAACGCCCCGATCGATGAGGGCGGCAAGATTGGAAAGCTCGCCCCGTTCGAGCATGGGCCGGAGCACGGACATCTCGAGGCCATCGACGCAGATCATGAGGATCGGAGCCTCGGGCCGGCTCGTCGGCTGCATCGACCAGAAAAACGCGGCGGCAAGAACAGCGGCCACGATCATGGCGAACCAGATCAACCGAGCGCGACGGCGCCCCATTTGGTCGGTTTGTTCTCGACTCGAATTCACCAGCCGTAATCCTTTCCATTCCTCTCCGCACAAAATACTCGTTCCCCCGGCCGGCTGCAACAGATCAGTGCGGGCCTTCGGCCTTGAACTTTCGGCCTCAATCTGTACTTTGATAGGATATTGCAGCAACTTTGAATACACAATATGGGCATTCCTCCGAGAAAAGGGAGAGATCGGCTGATGGTCGAAAAAACCGATTTTATCTGGATGGATGGCGAATTCATCCCATGGAACGACGCCAACGTACACATCCTGACGCACACCATCCACTACGGCCTCGGTGCGTTTGAGGGGATACGATGTTACAAGCTCGCTGACGGAACGCTTGGTGTATTTCGGCTGCGTGAACACGTGGACCGCATCTTCGACTCGTGCAAGGTTATCATGATGGATATCCCTTTCACGCCCGAAGAAATCTGCGAGGCCTGTCTCGAAATCGTACGGCGAAATCGTCTCGAGGACTGCTACATCCGTCCCCTTGTCTTCATGAGCGACGGTGCCATGGGACTGGGAGCGCAGAATGACGTCCGCGTGAGCGTCACCGCCTTCCCCTGGGGCGCCTACCTCGGCGAGGATGGTCTCAAGAATGGGATCCGCACCATCGTTTCTTCCTTCACGCGGATGCATGTCAATATCAACATGGTCCGCGCCAAGGTCTGCGGCCAGTACACCAACTCGGTTCTCGCCAAGCGGCTCGCCATGATGCAGGGTTTCGATGAGACCATCCTGCTCGACAGCCAGGGATTCGTATCCGAGGGATCGGGCGAGAACCTCTTCGCCCTGCGCAACGGCACGATCAAGACGCCTCCCACGTCGACGGCGATTCTCGAAGGACTCACGCGCGACTGCGTCATCCAGATCTGCAAGGACCTCGACTACGATCTCGTGGAAATGAAGTTTACCCGTGACGAGCTTTACATTTCCCAGGAGGTCTTCCTCACGGGCACAGCCGCTGAAATCACACCTGTACGCGAAATCGATTTTCGCCCGATCGGGGACGGCAAACCGGGCGAGATCACCAAAACGATTCAAGATCATTATTTCAAGGCTGTCCGGGGTGAACTCCCGGAGTATTCCCACTGGATCGAAAAGGTATAGAGATGCTGGCGGCCATCGAGCGGCTCATATTTGAGAGCGCTTGCTGATTTCAGCATAGCACTGCCCATGACCCGAAAGATATTTATCTCTGCCGGCGATATTTCAGGCGATATCCACGCCGCCGGCCTCATCTCACGATGCACCGCGGAGAAAGACGACACCGAGTGGTACGGTCTCGGTGGGTCGAACATGAACGCCGCGGGCTGCCGCCTTCTGATCGATCCTGAATCCGATCCGGTCATCGGGTTCCGCCGTGTGCTCGGCAAGATTCCCTACTACTTTCGGCTGCTCGCCAGAATTCACAAGACCTTCGTCGAATCTCCTCCCGATCTGGTCGTTCTCGTCGACTATCCGGGCCTCAACACCCAGATCGCCCGGCTCGCCAAGATGCGCGGCATAAGGGTTCTCTACTTCATCTGCCCCCAGTACTGGGCGTGGGCGCCGTGGCGCATCAATCGTTTTGCTCGCCTCGTGGACAAGGCTCTGGTGATTTTTCCTTTCGAAGAAATCTACTTTTCCTCGCACGGGGTGGACACAACCTACGTGGGGCATCCTGTTTTCGACAGGGCCGGTTCCGGCAAGAAGCAGTCCGCCCCGCGGCCGACTCTTGCGTCAGGCAAGCTCTTGGCCCTTCTTCCCGGATCCCGCAAGCACGAAGTCGAGTCGAATCTTCCCGTCATGCTTCGAGCCGCCGCGGAACTTCTACGAGAAGAGACAGATTTCGTTCCGGTGCTCGCCCACCAGAGGCCCGATTGCATTGCGCTTGCGAAGCGGCTTGCCACCCGGAGCAATGTGAATCTTCAAACGACCGATGCAGACATCGTGGACACGGCACGCGCCTCACAACTTTGCGTCGTCGCATCGGGGACCGCCACACTGGAGGTGGCTCTGTCGGGAACGCCATTCGTGGTCGTTTACAGGATTTCGACGCTCGCACGTCGCCTCGCGCGGGTTCTCCTGACCGTGCCATGGTTCTGCCAGGTCAACCTCATCGCGGGTGAGAGCCTCGTCCCTGAATTCCTGCTCTCCGATGATGATCCCAGCCCTGTTCTGCCCATCTGTCGCGATCTTCTCGGAACGACAGAAGCTCGTGAAACCGCGATGGCACGACTCGATAAATTCAAGGAGATGCACTATAAACCGGGCGCGCTCGACAGGGCCGCGCAGGCATTGCGCTCCTTTGCTCACGGCTCTTCGTGTACACACGGCTCTTCGTGAGAGAAGAGTTTCTCGGGTCTATTTGTCTTCTTTTTTCCGAGCAGGGCTTGGACCGGCTGAAGGGGGATCGCGGGATCGCACGAAGATGATGAGGATCCTGTTCTTTTTTTCCTGCCGATCGCTCGAGATTTCAGAGGCTCTGATCTCATCTTTCTTTTCCTCATCGGACAGGATAGCGAGATCCTCTTCGGGCTTGAATCGTAGCCAATAGTCCGATTCGGCCCGCGTCACGAGTTTCGACAAGGCGCTCGTGATGTAATCGGGAATCTTCTCACTTTCTTCCAGTTCTTCTTTCCGACCGAACGAATCGATCTCGTCAGCCAACCGCGTCCAGACTGTCGCCAGTACGGGCAAACGGGTCCGGTCCGTTCCGGTCTGGCTGGACGGTTCTTTGTCGACGGCGCCTTTGGTTTTTTCGGGCGGTGTCGACAGGTCCTCGATAACGCAGCCGTAGACAGCCACTGTCCGGGACGTGGTGAGCGTGGGAAGGAGTTCCCTGTAATTCAACGCCTCGACTTCGAGAAGCACCGCGAGTTCTCCGGCAATCACCTCCCTCGACGCTCCCCAAGCGTAGTGGCGCGACGACCGAACCACGGCCCGTCCCCCGAATTGCGTCGTGCCGAGTCTTTTTGCAGCCTCCCCCAGGTCGGACTCCGTCTCCACGAGAAGGCAATTAAAAGCCTCGCTCCCGCTCGGCAACTTGACACCGCTCTCGGGCCCCTCTTTGGCGCGAGCGAGTTCGGCAAGTCTCAACTTGTTGTCATGCCTGGACTGTGCTTCGACTCCGGCCCGACCAGCGTCAGGCTTCGCTTCGGATCTCTTGGAGAGTTCTTTTCCGACTGTCTCGGCAGTCTGCGGGAGACTCTCTTCGTCCAGACCATCGCGAATCGATTTCTCTCCAAGCGCGCCCTGGTCCTTGTGTCTTCCCTCTCCTGCATATCCCAACGATTTGAGCCGGTTCTCGATATCAGCGTCGACAGCAGCCACGAGATCTGCGTCGCTTTCAGGCCTTGGTTCATACAACACGAATACCAGAGTGAGTGCGGCAAGAAGCAGCGCGGCCGCCGCGAGAGGCACGAGGACGATGCGCGTCGAGGGGAGGGGCCTGCTCCTGGACTGATCCTCGTACCGCGGGGCGCTGATCCGTGCCATCACGCCGGTTCGCAACGCGGCAGGGGCTTTGATCGTCTTGAGTCCACGCACACCGGCCACGACCCGCCGAAGTCCGTCCAATCGGGCGGCGCAATCGGAACAGGAAACGAGATGCTCTTCGACCGGTCCTCTCCGATCCCCATCGAGAAGATCGTCGATATAGTCGTTCAAGAGCTCTTTGACCCGGTCACAATTCATTCCGCGCTCCATGGGATCACAAGATCCCCGTCAGCAGATTCCTCAACTCCTCGCGCGCCCTGTGAAGACGCGACTTGACCGTTCCCGAGGGGACCTCGAGAATCTGGGCAATTTCATCGTAAGGCATTCCTTCCAGATCTCTTAGGAGAATAATCAGCAGGGCGTCCTGTATGATCTGATCTCTCTCCTGATCTTCGAGAGGTTTCGAGGGATCGCCGGTCCGCTCGTCGGCGAATTCGATCCGAAGGGTTCCTCCATCGGGGCGTTCGAAAGGATTGAGTGAGAAGGTCTTTTTTTCCGCTCTTCGGGCGAGGCTTCTTTCTCGATTCACGTGCAGATTCATGACAATCCTGTACATCCAGGTGTAAAAACCGGACTCTCCCCTGAATTTCGAGATCGCCGCAAAAGCCCGCGTCAACGCTTCCTGACTCAGATCGAGCGCCCAGTGGTGCTGCCCGGTCAACCGGAACGCCAGGTTGTAGATCCGATCCTGGCAGCGTTCCACAAGCAGCCCGAAGGCCTCGCCGTCGCCGCGCCTCGAGCGATCAATCAGTTCCGCTTCGCTCTCGGGGACCTCGTTTTCAGGGTCGTTTTCGGTTCTCTTGGATGACATCGGCATTAAAGAGTTTCAATTATCCGATCGAGTCTATGACGTGAAAGGGTTAACGAACGAAACCGGCCATCGTTAATTCCATCAGCAAACAAACTTGGGACTAATGTTACGAAAAGTGGTTTTACTTTCGTGGAAAAATTATTTTCCAATCTCAGAAGCCGAATACGCGTATACGCCGCGCGCCGATATCGAGAACCAGAGCGAGAGCCACGAATGAAGTCAGGAGCGACGACCCCCCATAGCTCATGAAAGGCAGCGTCAAGCCGGTCGTGGGCAGCAGGCCAACGGTGATGGCGCTGTTGACGAAGACCTGGACCCCAAGGAGCACTCCCACTCCACAGCAGACGTATCGTCCGAAAGGTTCGCGCGTCCGCCTCGCGATCCCCAGGATGATGGCCACCATCAGGAGAAAAAGAAAAAGGACTGCCACGCATCCCAGAAATCCCCACTCTTCTCCCAGTATGGCAAAAATAAAATCGGTGTGGCTCTCGGGAAGATAGTTCAGCCTGTTCAGGGGACCGTTGCCGAGGCTCTGGCCGAAGATCCCCCCCGAACCGATGGAGACTTGCGAGAAAAACTGCTGATAACCTGTGCCGCGCTTGAGTTCGCGCACTTTCCTCGCAATCTGGCTCGCCTCGCCTCTCCTTGCCTCCTCCTCCTCTCCCTTTAGCGAGGCCGTCGGCTCGTCGCCTGATGCGAGAGCCTCTTCCTTCTCCTTTTTCAGAGTCAGCGCCTCGATCTGCAGTTCTTTGACACGGTTCTCGAGTCCGTGGACCGATTGCAGATAGCTGTCGACTCGATCGCGCTGATAAGGCTTGAGAACGGGCGAAAAGTAGGCGAGGGGAAGAACGATCAACCCCGCGGCGAGAATGTAAAGGAGTTGCCTCCTTCCGATCCCCGCCGCGAAGAGCACGCCGAAAAGGATCGGCGGAAAGAGAAGAGCCGTTCCCAGATCGGGCTGGAGGATGATCAAGACCATGGGTGCCGCTGTCATCGCGAAGGGCACGATGAGACGCGACCAGCCGGTCCAATTCGACCGGTACATGAGATAGCGTGCAAGAGCCAGAATGAGGGCGACCTTCATCAACTCGGACGGCTGAAGTCTCAATCCGAAGCCGAGGTCGAACCACCGGTCAGCGGGTCCCCCTCCACCGCCAGTGAGGCAAAGAACAACGAGGAGAAAGAGGACGAGATAATAGAAGTGGTAGGCGTATCTCCTCGCCGTGATGTAGCCAAACCTGAAAACAACGGCCACGACGGGCAGAGAGAGAGAGGCAAAAAGGATCTGGCGCATCGGTTTCTGCAAGTAGTAGACGGAATCCCTTGTCGTACTCCAGATGAACACGATGCCGATCAGCGTCACCCCGAGGGCGAGCACGAGCAGGTGCCACTCGAAGTCGGCGAGATACTGTTTTTTTCTCACCGGCCCATCTCCTTCAGGTAGGACCTGAACTCCTCCCGCTCGACGAGTTTTTGAAAAAGCGGCGCGGCAGTCCGCCCCCCACCGCCGCCGCAAGACTCGACGAACACGACGAAGGCGAGCGCTGGCGCGCTGTGGGGAAGATAACCGGCGAACCACGCATGGTCGGGCAATCCTTGCCCGACCTGAGCTGTGCCGGTCTTTCCTGCAACATTGTAGGGCGCGAGGTTCCGATGTAGCTCTCCTCGCGGGCCGGCCGTTCCCCGGCTGTCCTCGACAACGAGGCGCATCGCGTTGCGGACGAGTTCGAGTGTTTCAGGCGAAATGCCGAGATCGACCGGTTCCGGAAGCGACACTGGGGTCTCGCCGATCCTGCTGATCACGTGAAGCTGTGGTAGCGATCCAGTGGCAACGGCAGCCACCATCCGCACGACCTGCAGAGGGGTGGCATCATCGATCGCATCCTGCCCGATACAGAACCGCATCAGGTTGGCCAGACCTGGCTGAGATCTCAGCCCGCACGGGGGATCCCAGTGAACGGTCGTGGTGAACCGTCTCGAGTAGACCTCGGGATCGAGAAAACCGGTGCGTCTTCCAAATCCGAATTTATCGGCCCAGCGGAGCATGAGTTCGCGATCGAGTCTCTCTTCCGCAAGCCGGTAGAAGTAGATGTTGCACGACTGCATGAGAGCATCGGTCAGATCGACGTCTCCGTGATGGCTCATGCATCTCATGGAACGGCCGCCGACTTCGATCCTCCTCTCGCAGCAAAAGAGCTCGTCAGGCGTGACGCGCTCCTCCTCCAGCGCGCCGATCGCGGTGACGAGTTTGAATACCGAGCCCGGCGGCGGCAGGTTCCAGCCTTGAAAGATTCGATTCAGCAGCGGTCTCGACGGATCCTCGGCGAGGTCATTGTAATCCCGCCTCAGCCTGGATCGGCTCGGACGCGGAGATGTTGCCAGAGCTCTGAGGGCTCCGCTCTCCGGATCGATGAGCACGATGGCTCCGGCGAATCCCGTGTCGGCGAACAAACGGTCGAGTTCCTCCTCACAGGCCCGTTGCAGATTCACATCGAGTGTGAGAACCACATCCTGGCCTTTCAACGGCGCCGCATATTCGCGGATGGTTCCCGAGCGGTTGTGGTGTTCGCGCTCCAGAAGTTCATATCCCCTCTTGCCGCGCAGGAGCGGCTCAAGAAGGTATTCGAGCCCCCGTTTTCCCACTTCCTCGTCAGGATTGAGGTCGATCTCGCGGATAATCACACGGAGTTTCTCGATCTCGCAGATCTGCTCGTTGGTTCTCTCCTCGACGAGGAGCAACTCGTTCAGCTTCTGGCGGTGTTCCTTGCGGGCTTCGAGAAGTTTTCTCTCACCCGATCCCGGCTTGCCCACCGTACCGATGAGATTTGGGCAGAGATCGGCCACCGACTCGGGATAGGAGCGCCGGGCGCTCTCGACCACGTAGAATCCGGGATAGAGGGCTTTGTTGACCTCCACCATCATCAAGACCGAGTGGGGAATCTTCTGATAAACGGTGTGCTCATAATAGTCGTACTGGGCGTGCAGCTTTCTCTCCAGCCTGAACGTGGCGCGGTCTTCGGGATCGGAGTCGATTCTCCTCTTCACCCTCTCATCACTGTAGAGCGCGCGCTCTCCGGGTTTCTCGAGCAAATGACCCGGCTCCAATCCGAGGCTGCGCTCGAGAGCGCCAAGCGCTCTCCGCTCCTCGTCGACGCGGCGACAGATCGCCGAGCGCGCCGCAGCCAGCTCGGGCCAGGTCGCCAGAGAGCCCTTTCGTTTGTCCCTGTCAAGGCGGAGCACCCTCCGCTTCCCTGATTGATCGAGAAGGCATTCGAGGTAGTACAAGAGATCGTCACGCTTCTGTGCGTCCTCTATATCGGCGATAGCGTCGAGCGACAGCCGGCCGAGGATCTGGTCGACATAATCTGCCGGTTTGCGATAGATGTTCTCCGACCTCGGTCGCTGCCCGCTCGTCAAGTAGAACACCATGCCGATCTGTCCGACCGTCGACTCCTTGCGGTACTGGCCGAATACGAACCGCAGATCCCACGTGTTCTCGGTCACCGCCAACGGTGTGAGGTCGCGGGCGAGGATCCACCCCCGTTCGAAGGGAATCGTCCGCGCGATGGTACGTGCCTTGAGCGCCTCGTTTCGCCAGAAGTCTTTTTGAAGGACTTGAAGCGCAAAAAGCCGGGCCACGACCAGGAAAAAGAGGATGGCCACAACGGCGAAGAGGAACTGGAATCTGTCGATTCTGTGTTCTTTCATGTACCGAGCAATGTCCTGACGAATCTCGATCGGACGTAGGTTTTGACAGCGACCGGCGCCAGAAGCGCCGCGGTGGCGCTCGAACCGAGAACCTTGAGACACTCGACCCAGTCGCCGTCGAGAAAAAGACCGGCTCCAATGAATAGAGAACAGAGGAGCGCCTGAAGACATCCCGCAAAAAAGAGGACGATCACCTGGGTGGAGAGGAACTCGACATAGAGCAATCCACGGATCTGCAACACGATCCACACGATCATCAGATAGAGGAGGATGAAAAAACCGCACGGAACAGGAACGAGGCTTCCCTTGAGCAGCCCTGCCCAGAAGCAAATAATCCAGAAGTGTTCACACCGCGCCTTCAATGCATAAAGAGCGATGAACAGGAGGCCGCAATTGGGAGAAAGCACTCCCACAACGGGCAGGGTCTTCACCAGTTCCTCGACAACGAGTGCTCCCGCGAATATCAGCGACATCAAGAGGTAGCGCATCATCTTCGAAAACCCAGACAAAAGCTGGAATCATCACCGGACAGGTCAGCGCAACGCACTGTGAACGTGACCCCATCCCCTGGATCGACAACATGGCAAAGAGGGTAGAATTCCGTCCCCCCGCAAGGATCGTCCGGGAAATAGAGGGGGCATCCCTCTTTGAGTCCGCTCAGCGCTCGATCGGCTTCGACCGAACAGAAACCCCTTGAGCGATGGTGCACGCGAAGGCGGTTTCGTTCAGTGCCCGACGATCTCAGACGGGCGATCACCGTCGTTTTTCCCGGCAAGAGAAAGATATCGGCTCTCGATGACAGGAGGCCTGTCGCCGCAATCCGTCCGGCAAGATGATCACCAGCAACGACAAAATCTCCCTCATCGAGACCTCTCTCGAGTCCGGAGAAGAGCCTCAAGAAGGACCACTCCCTCAGAAACCCTGGAGGGAGAAAGGTTTTGACAGGGATCGTATAAAGCTGGAGTTCCGGAATTGGAGCGCGTCCCTGAGCCTCGAGCCGGTCAGCCGGAACGAGCACTGCAATCCTTCTGAGATCTGTCACGCGAAATGCAGGTAAAACAACGGGCTGCGCCGCCAGTGTCCGGCGAGTCGATCTATTCACGCTGACTCGCCCCAAGACAAGCCCCGCGGGGATCGGCGATCGGGCGTAGGCGTTTGGATGTTCGGGACTGGTCACAACGTCGCTGCCGGAGGCAAGCCCGAAGCGCGTCGACGGAAACTTGATCGGCAGGTTTCCGTCGACGTCGCACTCGCCACCGATGGGAAAGTAGATCTTTTCTCCTGCCACCACGTCACCCACTTCTGCGGCCACCGACCTGGATTCGCGGTCGCCGAGCAGACTCACCTCGACGAGGCCGGTCACCGCGATCGAACTGACGAAGCCGACGAACACCTCGCCGCAGACCACTGGATCGCCGGGCCGTACGGGCGGATCGGAACCCATGTCGACATTGATGCGCGTCACGGCCCGGCTCAGCGCCGGTACGACACGCCCCCCGATGAGGAGATCGCCACCCGCGGGCCGTGTTGAAGAGAAGACCGGTTCCCACCAGAGCTGGCTCGAACGCGATCGGTCCCAGGGACCCTGCGTCATCGAGGCAAGATCATCTGGTGATCCTTTCGGGAACAAAAGGGACAGAAGCCTTTCCCACGGATGAGACACGAGCAGGGCCGTGACCTCGACGATCTTGATCGGTCCAAATCGGGGAGCGAAGAGGGACAGGAGGGCAAAGCAGATAACAAGGGCAAGGGAAAATCGCTTCAGATACATCGACTCCGGATTTCGGGCGCTCAGGTATCCTCACTGCTTTCGAGAACCTTGCTGTACCGATCGAGGCGATTCAGGAACTCTCCAGTGCCCTTTGCCACACACTCGAGAGGAGCTTCGGCGATCCGAACGGGAAGCTGAACGTCTTCCTCGATTCGCCGATCGATCGAGCGGAGCAAGACACCGCCACCGGCGAGAGTCACCCCGTTGGTCACAAGATCGGCGGCCAGCTCGGGAGGGGTCGTTTCCAGCGTGGCTCTGATCGTCTGGATGATAGCCTTGACCGGTTCGGCGAGCGCCTCGCGGATCATTTCCGAATTGATGATCGTCCTGCGCGGCAGACCGTTTCTCACATCGCGGCCGGCCACCTCCATCTCAACCTCCTGCTCCTGGGGATAGGCTGATCCGATGGCGATCTTGATACGCTCCGCTGTTTGATCGCCGATCATGAGGCTCTGCTTCTGCTTGAGAAAGTTGATGATCGCCTCGTCCATCTCGTCGCCGGCGACACGGAGCGACTTGGATGTCACCAATCCAAAGAGACTGATCACGGCCACCTCGGTCGTGCCGCCGCCCACGTCGACGATCATGTTGCCTACCGGATCGTAGATAGGAAGGCCGGCGCCGATTCCGGCCGCCATCGGCTCGGACACGAGGTAGACCTTCCGGGCTCCGGCGCGCTCGGCCGAGTTGATCACGGCGCGCTTCTCGACGGCGGTAATACCTGATGGGATGGAAATCACAATCCGCGGTCGGACGAGATAAGATCGTTCGTGAACCTTGCGGATGAAGTAACGGAGCATCTTCTCCGTGATCTCGAAATCAGCAATGACACCGTTTTTCAGGGGGCGGATCGCAACGATGTTGCCTGGAGTTTTCCCAAGCATCTCCTTGGCCTGCAAGCCGACGGCATCGCCGTCGAGAAGGACCTCGTTGGTGCCTTTTTTCACGGCCACGACCGAGGGCTCCTGAAGGATGATCCCCTCGTTAGGCACGCAGACCAGGGTGTTGGCCGTCCCCAGATCGATACCCATATCGATCGAGAACCGTCCCATGAGCCACTCGAATGGTTTCATGAAATTTGAAGAGAACTCCATGGTTTCCCGCCCCCTGAGCCGGAGAATCGACTCAGTCGACTCAACAGGTAATCAACCGCAACAGTAACGATACTAAACGGTTCCGGCAGCAAATTCTATTGAATTCTCAGCAAGTAATGGAAAAAGGACCGGGTCGCCTCGAAAGGCGCGTCCGGTCCTTTGATTATCAGGATATCCTCTTCTGCGAAAGGCCCGCAGCCGAGGGCTCGTCGCCGAGTCCTGTCGTCAGCCGCCTAGCCGCCTGGATAGGTTGCTTGCATCTTGATGAGGATGATCAGGCCGATACCGATGATCAGCGACACAGAGGTCACCAGGATACAGGCTTCGGGAAAGGACATCAGAGGCTTGGCTGCCACTTCTTCCTGCACGTCTTCGACTTTGAGCTTTTCCTTGCTGCGTCTCGAGGCCATTATCGACTCCTCAATTTCGAGGTTTGAATTCTCTATGTCATCACACAATCAGGACGGGGACGGTCGCTCAATCGATTAGAGAACGGTCGTCGCAGCGTCGTGAATCTGGAAAAGGGCGTCGTCCTTGGCGAACTTGATCTTGGCAGCCGAGAACTTCTCGTAGACCTCGTCGATCTCGACCTCTCCAAGATACTGATCATCGCGATAGATCTGGAAGGTCCAGCCCTTGGAAACCTCGTCGTCCTTGCCAACGCTGAGGACCACGAAACCGAGTTCGTTGTCGACCTCGACCACAGTGGCGTCGATCTTCTTCATGGCCACCAGGGAGGAGATGTCGAATCCCTTGCTCTGGGCAATCTTGAGCAGGCTGTCGAGGTGTCCCTTCTCCTCCTCGATCTGGGCCACGGCGACTTCGAGGTCGCCGACCCGGTCGGTGGCGCGCGCCAGGTCGCCGACTTTCCTCTGCAGGTCAGCCTCGGCCTGTTTCTGCTTCTCCAGCGCGTCGAGGGACGCAGTGCGCAGCTGAGCGTTGTCATCAGTCAGGGCGCTGTTCCGGTTGTTCAGGTCGTTCATGTTCTGGCGAAAATCGGCCAGCGTGTTCTTGATCTGATCAACCGAACTGCGGAGTTGCTGGTTGTCGAGATCCTTGCGCTGATTGCTGGCGTTGAGGTTCTCGTTGGCAACCTCGAGGTCCTCGATCTTGCTCTGCTTGTCGTCGACCTCGGTCCGGAGAGTCTCGGCCCTGGCACGCTCGTCGGAGAGATCCTGACTCCAGGACTCTTTTTCAGTGTCGTACGTCGCCTTCAGTTCGTCGAAATTGGTCTTCCAATCATCAGCCTTGGAAAGGTAGCTTGCAGCCGCCCCAACGATCACCAAGCTGAAAACCAGGTTCAAAACGATGAAGATTTTCCCAATGGCACTCATTAATACAACTCCTCGCTCATGTATTGAAAGAAACCAAGCGGCAAGCCAGTTCTACAGTCCAAAAAAGAAGGCTGTAACCTTTTAGAAGAGAAACAATTAACTCTTAAAAATTGGGTCTGATTATAGAAAGGACAGAATCCTTGTCAAGCTGAAAAAACACTGAATTCTCCAGCTAACTGCCCCTCGAGACACAATTTAAAAACGACCGTCCAAAGAGACCATAAAAATGCTCATTTTTTTTCCATCCCCTCTATCGCCGCCGGGGTCTTTTGTAACCACAGGCGCCTCAGAATGGAAAAGAGCACGATGGCGAACTGCACGAGTAGAAGAATCCGCGGGAAAAGATCGCCGATCGCGGTGAAAAGGGTGCGTTCGGCGCAGAGCGGGACCTCCACGACTAAAACACCGCTCACTTCCCGGTCCCGGCCGTTGCGCACGACCCTGGTGCCTGCGGCTGGAAGCGTCCCGAGCGGATCGACGAGACACGAAATCCCCGTGTTGGTGCTGCGAAAAAGTGAACGCCGCGTCTCCACGGCCCGAAAGAGCGACATGGCCATCATCTGGTCGAATTCGGCCGAGTCCCTGAACCACCCCTCGTTCGACGTGTTCACCATGAACTGGGCGCCCTGGGATACGAACTCGCGGCAGTAGTTCCCATAGATGTTCTCGAAACAGATCTGTACGCCGAACGCAATGGCCCCGGAACGGGTTTCGAGTGTATGCAGTGTGGCTCCGACACCGGCCTCGAGGTCAGGCACAAAGCCAGCGATGGAAACGATCATCGACTCGATCTCGTCGCCGAAAGGCAGGCTGTTTATCCAGGGAAGGTATTCGCCCCCAGGTACGAGGACCGACTTGGAATAGGACGATCGTCTCTTCCCGTCGGTGTCGTAGAGGATGACGCTGTTCCGTCTCTCCGGTTCCTGATCGTCGCCGAGCCGGTAGGTCAGTGCGCCGACGAGGAACCAGGCTCCAGCGGGGCCGGTGATTCGACCGACGACCGGATCGAGCAGCGCCGTGCGTTCTAACTGCCGCGCCTCCTTGTCTCCGATCTGACGCTCCGGCTCCCAGATCTCTCCCTCCGCCCCATCACTCACAGGATAGGGATACATGGTTTCGGGCCAGACAACGAGGTCGATGGCAGCGTGATTGCGCTTCTCGAAAAGATCTCTTGTCCCATCGATGTAGCGTTTGAGCACGTCGCCGGCCGAGTTGGGATTGTGCTTGAGAACCTGGGGGATGTTTCCCTGCACAGTGGCCACGACCGGTCCTTTTTCGAGAACAATCGTGCTCGGTCGCAAGGAGCCGTAAACGAGAGCGGCGACGAGCAGCACGAGCCAGAGCACCCCACCGGCGTGGCGCGAGAGTCTCCTTGAACCCTGTCGATCGCTCTTCCAGGCGATCGCATACCCGGCGATCACACCCGATGCGAGCGCCATCAAAAACCCCGGACCCCAGACTCCGAAGAGGTCGGCCGTCTGCAAGATCGGTCCGAGGCGCCACGACGTGTACCCGAGCAGAAGCCAGGGAAATCCATCGAGCGGAAATGTGGCGCGAATATATTCGGCCGCGATCCACGCGATCGGGGTGCAGGCCCAGACAGGCAGACGAGCCCTCCTCACGCCAAAGCGATAAAACAACACAAAGAGAGGAAAAACCAATCCCTCGGGCAGGGCCATCCCCAAGAGATTGATCAGAGCCGGTTCGGCCAGCCAGGTGCAGGCGGAAAGAAAGAGAGCCACACCCGCGCCGTAGGCAAGGAGATAAATCCGTTTCCCCTCGGAGCCATGGAGGGCGATCACGATCGGAACGAGGCCGACGAATCCAAGTACGCCCAGATCGACAGGCGGAAAGGCCAACGCGAGAAGAACGACTCCTGCGGCGAGCAACATGATTGATTTCAGCAAGGCAGAGACCTCTCAAAAGGACAGGCTGAAATTATTTCCTTCTATTAGAGAAGATAAAGTACTATTTTAAAAGTTCTCGTTGACGTCACGGGCCCCTTCACGTCATACCGCAACGCTCGTACTTCATGTGACTGGCGAAGTCAACAAGCGATCCATTCGACTACTTCTTGGAAGACACAGGCATGGAATTTCGTAGAGATCTTTTTCGAGGATCATGTCCGAATCATTCAGCTCGCCCCATTCAGCGTCCCTTAATGTGCGTCGCTCTGACTCTCATGATCGCGGCGCTCCTCCTTCAGGCAGGATGCCGGCCGCCGGGCGAGAGCGCCTCGGCCAAGGAAACAGCGCCCGATCCGCAAGCGGGCAGCGAGCACGAGGCGCAGGAAACGCTCGTCATTGTCAAATCCCTGGAGAGAGGACCGATCAATTCCTACATCGAAGTGTCGTCAGATATCGAATCGCTTTATGTGGTCGATGTCTATCCACAGGTCGGCGGCTTCGAGATCATCGACGTCGTTGTCGACGAGGGCGACCCTGTCAGCGCAGGCGATCTCCTGGCCAAGCTCGACAACGAGGAGATCCTCCTCGAGCTGCGCCAGGCCGAGGTCGAGTATGCCGAGGCGGAGAAACAAAAAGTCAAGGCCGCCATTGCCGTGCGCCAGGCCGAGGAGCGGTGGAAGACGTCCGAGATTGAACGCGAAAAGCTGCTCAACGATTTCACTGCGTCCGAAGAGATCGCCAAGGACGGCCTCGTGTCGGACAAGGATCTCGCCTCGGACCGACTCCTCTGGGAGCAGTCCGCCTCTGAATGCGCGTTGCGCCTTCTCGAGAAGGAAACAGCCACCCTCGATGCCGACCTCGCCGCCACGGCCGCACAGAAGGCCGCCATCGCGCGCGACAACAGCGCACTGCGCCTGAGGCGGACCGAGATCAGATCTCCCATCAATGGCTGCATCTCGCTACGCGAAGCCGACGTGGGAATGGCGGTGACCACGGCGACCAAGATCTTCACCATCGTCGATCGATCTGCCCTCATCGCCAACCTCTACCTGCCCCAGGAAGATCTGAGCCGGATCAATCAGGGTATGCCGGTGACTTTCAGTTGCGACGCCTTCCGGGGAAGGGAGTTTAGCGGCGAGGCCGACCTCGTCAGTCCCGTCGTCGATCCCACCAACGGCACGGTCAAGGTCCGGGTGCGGATCCCCCCCGACGCGGACGGTCTTCTCCGGCCGGGGATGTTCATCAATGCGCGGGTGCTCGTCCTGGCCAAGGTCGACGCGCTCCTCACATCGCGCAAGGCGGTCTTCTACGAGGATGAGAGCCCCTGCGTCTTCATTGTCGAGGACGGAACGGCACGCAAGATAATCTTCGCGCGGGGGGCGGCCACCGACGAGATCCTCGAAATCACGGCACCCATGGACATCAACGACCAACCTGTCGTCCTTGACGAATCGACGCAGATCGTCGTCGTCGGCCAGGACAACCTCAAGGACGGCGACAAGGTCAAGATCGTGGAAGAACAAGGCTGATGAACTCCACTCCGCGCTCCGACTCGAAAAGATCCTTCTTCGATTTCACCACCCGGCGGCCGGTGGCCATTATCATGGTGGTGCTCGGCGTGTTCATTTTCGGGTACATCTCTCTCGGCAAGCTGCCCGTCAACCTCCTGCCCGAGATCGCTTATCCCACGATCACGGTCCGCACCGAGTACCCCGGCGCCGCGCCCGAGGATGTGGAGGAGCGGGTCTCGCGCAGGATCCACGAGGCGCTCTCCGTCTTGCCGCGGCTCGAACAGATCTCGTCGATTTCCAAGTCGGGCCTCTCCGACGTGACTCTCGAATTTGCCTGGGGAACGAACATCCCCTATGCCACGCAGAACATCAGGGAGAAACTCGACCAGATCGATCTGCCCGACGATGTGGAGAATCCGGTCATCCTCCGCTACGATCCAACGCTCGATCCTTTTTTACGAGTCGGTGTCTTCGGCAGCCGAGACCTGGCCGCACTCAGGAAGATCACCGAGGACGACGTGCAGCGCCGCCTCGAGACGATCGAAGGAATCGCCGCGGTCAAGGTTCGCGGCGGTCTCGAGGAAGAGATCCGCATCGAGCTCAACGCCAACAAACTGCGCGAGCTCGACCTCGACATCGCCACGATCGACAACCGTCTCGCCTCCGAAAACGTGAACATGGCCGGGGGAACGATCAAGGAAGGAGACACGGAGTACCTCGTTCGCACTCTCAACCAGTTCCGCAGCCTCGAAGAGATCCGGAAACTCGTCGTCCGGCGCGCGGCGGGCAATGCCCTGCGCCTCGGCGAGATCGCCCGCATCACCCGGTCCCACAAGGAACGCGACGTGATCACCCGGATCAACGGCAAGGAGAGTGTCGAGCTCCAGATTTTCAAGGAGGCCGATGCCAACATCGTCACCGTGGCCGAGAGGGTCAAGGCGATGCTGCTCGGCACGCAGAGCCAGAAAGACTATGCGCTCGCTCTCGCAGCGGGAAAGATCAAGGATCCCGAAACCGCGCTCCGTGAGGCGCGTTCGCGCAAGGAAAAGGCACGCGCCGAAGCTCCCGAAAAAACAGCCCCGCCCCGCGCCGAACACCGCGGAGGGCCTCCCCCGGGCGGTCGGTCCGGCGGACGGCGCAGGGGGCTCGCCGCTCTTGACGACGATCCCGAGCTGATGAAACTCCGTGGCGAGGTCGACAAGAAGCACCGCATGCTGTCCTACATCTCGGCGCGGCTGCCGGCTGATGTGGATGTACGCGTTCTGTCGGACCAGTCGGGATTCATCAAGGACTCGATCGACGAGGTGATCTCATCGATTCAGCTCGGCGGTCTCCTCGCCATTCTGGTCCTCTATTTCTTTCTTCGCAAGTTCGCGTCGACGGCGATCATCGCCCTCGCCATTCCGATCTCGGTCGTCGCCACCTTCGCGCCCATGTACCTCACGACAACGTCGCTCAACATCATGTCTCTCGGCGGCCTCGCACTCGGTATCGGCATGCTGGTCGACAATTCGATCATCGTTCTCGAATCGATCTTCCGCTGCCGCGAGGAAGGCCTGTCCGTGCCCGAGGCCGCAACGCGCGGCGTGAGCGAGATCGGCGGCGCGGCCACGGCATCGACGTTGACCACGGTGGCGGTCTTCTTTCCCATCGCCTTCGTCGAAGGAATCGCGGGGCAGATATTCCGCGACCAGGCCCTGACCGTGGTCTTCTCCCTGCTCACCTCGCTCGCCGTGGCGCTCTTCTTCATCCCCATGCTCGCGTCGCGCCAGATGCCCAAGAAAGAGGGCGGGGGTGAGAAGGGATTCACATTCAAGGCGTGGAGCAGTTACCGAAATTCTTGCAGCAACGAAGACGGAACGTGGCGCTTCTTTCTGTTGGCATTCCTCATGTTGCCCTTCGCCATCCATTTCGTGCTGGAGTACACGGGATTCGTCGTTGTCTTCCTGCTCCGCTGGATAGTGAAGATCATGGCCTGGATCTTCGGCGGCCTTCTCATTGCGATCAAGTACCTTCTCACGCCGCTCACCTTTCTCTTCGATGCCGCTTTCGGCCTTCTGAAAAAATCTTACCCGCCCCTGCTCAGACTGCTTCTCGTGAACCAGGCCGCCTCGGTGCTCCTCTTCGTTGCCGTGGGCGCGCTTCTCTTCGTCGGGGTGAACATGGCCATGGAGCTGGGCCAGGAACTCCTGCCCGAGGTGCACCAGGGCGAACTCATCGTGAACGTGACCCTGCCGCCCGGAACGCCCCTCGAGAAAACCGACGCCGTCATCACCCGCGCCGAAAAGCTCACTCTCGAAACGGGACTGCTCGAATGGGCGTCATCATCGGTGGGAGTCTCGCGCGACGAGATCGCCGGAGCCGAGGAGGGAGAGCACACGGGAAAGATCTTCCTCAAGCTCAAGACAGGAAAGAACATCGAGGAGGACGAAAAGAGAGCTCTCGCCATGTTGCGGAAAATCTACAACTCTTTCCCCGAGATCCAGTCGGTGCGCTTCACCCGCCCCACCCTCTTCTCCTTCAAGGCCCCACTCCAGGTCGAGGTGAAAGGCACCGATCTCAAGGAGATCAACCAGACGGCGCGCGAAGTGGAATCGATGGTGCGCACTCTTCCGGGCCTCACAGATGTCAGGTCGACGGTTCACAAGGGCTCGCCCGAGATCATCGTGCGCCTCGACCGCGAAAAGCTCACCCGCTACAATCTCGACACCTACACCGTGGCCGACCGGATCGCCAACATGGTCAAGGGAAAGGTGCCCACCCTCTTCCAGAGCACCGACAGAAAGATCGACATCCTCGTCAAGCTCGACGAGGAACAGGCCGGATCGGTCGAGGACCTCTCCCATCTCTCGGTCAATCCCGAATCGACCGCCCCACTGCCGCTCAGCGCGGTGGCCGATATCGAGGTCCGCGAGGGGCCGGGCGAAATCCGCCGCATCTGGGGGCAGCGCGCCGCCGTGGTGAGCGCGAGCCTGACCGGCTTCGACATGGGCGGAATCTCGGACACGATCCGCAATCGCCTCGTGCCGATCCGCGAGAGAACGAATCTCAACCTCGAAATCGGCGGACAGGGCCGCGACATGGAGGCGGCGCTGGGCAACATGAAACTCGCCCTCTACCTCGCGATCTTTCTCGTCTACGTGGTCATGGCGTCCCAGTTCGAGTCTCTCATTCAGCCGCTCATCATCATCTGCACCATTCCGCTCGCTTTCATCGGTGTGGTGATCGTGCTCTACCTGCTCGACATCCACCTTTCCGTGGTGGTCTTCATCGGCGTGATCATGCTCGCCGGCATCGTGGTCAACAATGCCATCGTGCTCATCGATTACATCAACAAGCTCAGGGCGCGCGGCCTCGATAAGGTCGACGCGATCGTCGAGGCGTGCACGGTCAGGCTGCGGCCGGTGCTCATGACCATGGCGACCACCGTTCTGGGCCTTCTGCCCCTCACCGGCCTCCTCGGAAAGATCCCCTTCCTCGACGAGATGTCGATCGGCCTCGGCCTCGGCGAGGGCGCCGAGATCCGGGCGCCCATGGCGATCGCTGTGATCGCCGGGCTCCTCTCGTCGACGCTGCTCACCTTCCTGATCATCCCGATCGTCTACTCGGTCTCCGACTGGGCGGTGAGCGCTTTCGGTTCCCTCGTCTCGCGGCCGAACCGATGAATTCTCGTGGAGTGCGTCTTTTTGCTTGATCCCTCTCACGGAGCGGTATAATGTTCGCTCTGCCCGGTGGAAAAGACCGGAAATTCACAACATGGGTGGTTAGCTCAGCTGGGAGAGCGCTGCGTTCGCAACGCAGAGGTCGTGGGTTCGAATCCCATACCATCCACCATGGACATCAAGCCAGACTGGCTTCGCAATAGAACAGCCCACCGGGGTACCCCGGCGGGCTGTTGGTTTGTGGCTCGTTTAATTCCCTGCCAGGCTCCGTTCGAGTCCGTCTATTCGACATCGAGGATCATCGGATTCGTGAGCATGGTAGCCCCCCCGCCCCACGGACCGACGAGCGTCTGGAAAGGGTGCTCGGAGCCGGACGCCCACCACGCTGGAACGGTTGTCGCGTGAACGATGATTCCGTTTTGTGGCACCGTACCGATGGTGCCCCGCCACAGGGGCGGCCAGTTCAGCCAGAAGTCGCCGTGCTGGGTCGAGTAAGGCGGATCGGCAATTCCCGTTCCGAGAAAGAGAGTCACGCCGGCACCAGGGTATCCCACGACCTTCAAATCGATGGCGGAGCCGGGAACCACATCACCCACGTGGTAGAGGTGGTAGTAGTACTCGTCGGCCCCAATGTCGACAGTCCCGAACGCGATGCGCGGATCGCCCTCGAAGTCATATTGCTCGGTGACGGCCGTGTTGTCGCCCCCATCGCCGCAGGGCGAATCCCATGTGAGGTGAAAATCGTCATTGGCCGGGTCGACGAAAAGGGGGTCGGCGTCGATCATAGCCGAACCCCAGTTGAGAGCGCAGCCCGATTCGACATGGCAAGAGGATTGGCCGCCTTCAACGTCGGAGAAGCTGATCGTCAGCGTCGAGGGGCTCAAATATCCCAAGTAAATTTCCGGCCCCAATGCCGCACTGTTGTTCCAGAAGATTGTGTTCGTCACAGTCGGAGAGGAGGAATCCGCGGACTGGATCCCGCCACCTGAGTCGTACGCACTATTCCCTACGATGGTATTGTTGGTGATCGACGGGGAGGACGACTGGTGGCAGTAGATCCCGCCTCCAAGATAGAGGGAGTCGTTCCCCGAGATAGTGTTGTTGATGATTGCCGGAGAGCCGTTCCAGACGCTGATCCCGCCGCCCGCGAAGCTGGTCGAGTTCCCCGAGATGATGTTGTTGGCGATTGTCGGGGTGGAGCCGCCGCAGTAAATCCCACCACCGTAGAACGAAGCCGAGTTATCCGAGATGACGTTGTTTGTGATTGTGGCGGACGAACTGCCGCAACTAATTCCGCCACCGCACTCAGCGCTGTTGCCAAAGATCTCGTTCTTGTCAATGCTCGGGGAGGACGACAGGTGACAGCAGATCCCGCCACCCGATCGATCTCCATGTCCTGCGATGATATTGTTCGCGATGACCGGGGAGGAAGAGTCGGCGCACATGATCCCGCTGCCTCCGTAGTTCTGGGCGATGAGGTTTTTCGCGATGTTGGGCGAAGAGGGGCCAACGCAGTAGATACCGCTCCCTGTATACAAGGATAAGTTCTCCCAAATGATGTTGTCCCTGATGTCGGGAGACGAGGAATCACAATAGATCCCGCCTCCGTATACAGAAAAGAAATTGTTCGCGATGGTGTTGCCTGCGATGATCGGAGAGGAGTTGAAGCAATA
Source organism: uncultured Phycisphaerales bacterium (assembly GCA_964464495.1). Classification (GTDB taxonomy): domain Bacteria; phylum Planctomycetota; class B15-G4; order B15-G4; family CAYZWU01; genus CAZUHB01. Next base: position 57,660 of record CAYXGI010000016.1, on the reverse strand, counting down.
GATCCCGGAGCCGGTGAAAGACCAGTTCCGGACGATCTTGTTATCCGTGATTGTCGGGGAGGAGTCGTAGCAGTAGATCCCGCCGCCAGAGCCATCGTCGGCCTTGTTGCCCTCGACAGAATTGTTAGTGATGGTGGGAGAGGAAGCGTCGCAATAAATCCCGCCTCCAAGAAAGGAACCCCACGGATCGACTGATCCCGTCCCATTAGTGACAGTAAATCCGTCCAACACCGAGCCTGCCCCCTCCCCGCTGCTGAACCGAACAACACTTCCCGCCTCGTTTCCATCGATGATGGTGGCAGCCACTCCCATCTCACTCTCTAGTGTTATGGCTTTTCCCACGAAGTCGATGTTTTCGACGTACGTACCGGGTCGCACGATGACAGTGTCACCGTTGGCGCTGGCATCGATCGCTCCCTGAATCGTTGGATAATTGTCCGGGACGTAAATGGTGGCGGCAAATCCAATAACCGGAAGGAATAGAGTCGCAAGCAGAATGGAGCCAAATCTCATGCCTCACCTCCTCTGTGCAAAAAACTTCGCGGTTTCCCTGATCTTCCTACATTGTCAAACAGAAAAGACCGGACAAGACTAAAATAGGTTAGTGGGATCGACTCGTTATGTCACCGATCCGGCTTCCCATTTTTTAATAAAGTCGACAAATAAGTCCTTTTTGGAGAGCACAACGATTCCCATCGCCGCCGTGGTGCGGGGCACATGCTCTACCGGTTCAGGACCTCTTCGACCTTGATGAGGATTCCGGATTCGAGCGTGCTCGCTCGGGACTGGAGGGTTTGGCCTTCTTCTTGGACTGACTGAGTGAGCTGGTCATCCTTGATGAATTTCAGGTTGACCCGAACGTTGAACCAGGCGCCTTTGAAACAGGCAGCGAGGAAAAGGGCCGAGTCAGCCGCGTCGGTGACGAGGTTGGGGTTGAGTGAGCCGGTGATCTGGTCGAGCGTTTCCAGACCTTCCACGCTTAGACGCGCCACCTGGAGAGGAACGTCGAGCGCCCGCCGCAAGGCGGCTTGCAGCGCCGTTCGGCGCTCCTTCTTCTGCTCTGCCGTATCGCGCGGCATCTTGAGAACGGTGCGCACCCTCTCGTACGCTTCGCAGTCGGATTCGATCAGGGGGATCAGGGATTCGCGCACCTGACGCAACCTGCCGAGACCATCCGCGATCGCACCCGGCTCGCGGCCGTCTGCAGGATCGGTGAAAGCGGCGGCCATCTCACCGAGCGATGCGCCGAGGGCGCCGACCAATGCCGACGCCGCGCCCCCACCCGGGGTCGGCCGCCGCGCGGCGCAGGCTTCGACAAAATCAACGAGCGGTTCGGTCAAATACATGGCACTCCTCACCTGCGCGACACAAGAATGATTCTGACGAGCTGCAAGATGGCATAGATCGCCGAGGCGACGTAAGTCAGAGCCGCCGCGTTGAGAACCGCCCGCGCCTTGGGTGTTTCGTCGGCGGTCAGGATCCCCGCGTTGCCGAGCAGCTTGAGCGCACGCGACGAGGCGTTGAACTCGACGGGCAGAGTGACCACCGCAAAGAGCGCATAGGCGGCAAAACAGAAGACCAGGGCGTAGAAGATCGGTGGAAATCTTAATCCAAACAGAAAGGTGGCGAGGATGAGAGGCCCCAAGGCGCGCGACGCAAAACCTGCCACAGGGAAAAACGCGTTCCGCGCCACCAATGGACCATAGGCGTCGGCATGCTGCAGAGCGTGGCCTGTCTCATGGGCGGCCACACCGAGTGCGGCCACCGATGTGGAATCGTGCACACCGGGCGAAAGGTGGATCACTTTCTTGATCGGATCGTAGTGATCGCCGAGACGACGTTCTGTCCGCTCGACGGGGATATCGAGTCCGCGCGCCTGAAGCAGAACGCGCGCCACATCGGCTCCGGTCACCCCCGCCCCGGAGGGCACGCGCGAATATTTCGCGAAGGTTGACGAGACCTTGAACTGCGCCCAGAGCATCAGTATGAGGCCCGGAATGAGGACCCAGAAGGAGGAGTAGTAACCCATCATGATCATCAGATAATCCATCGTTTATCTCCAGAGTCAGCGGGACATCATCGTCTCAGCTGATACGCTTGATAGCCCACCGCGTTTGTGCGACATTCTAGAAGAGCCCCACCACCTCGCCTTCCTCGGTGAGGTCCATCTGCAAGAGCGCCGGCTCAGCCGTGAGGCCCGGCATGAGCATGATATCACCCGCCATGGGCACGATAAAGCCCGCGCCCGCGGCGGCGGTCATGTCTTTCACCGTAAAAACGTATCCCTCGGGGCGGTTCTTGAGCGCCGGATCGTGGGAGAGCGAATACTGCGTCTTGGCCATGCAGATCGGCATCTTGCCGTACCCTCTCTCGGTGAAGCGGTCCATCTTGCGAAGGACCTCGTCGTAAAACTTGACCCTCTCCGCACCGTAAATCCTGGTGGCCAGAATCTCGACCTTCTCCTTGAGCGAGAGTTCGAGGGGATAGAGGTGCTGGAAGCGTGCCGGCTTATCGAGCGTCTTCACCACCGCCTCGGCAAAGGCGATCCCCCCATCGCCGCCGCGCGCGTGCACATCGCTGACCACGGCATCGTCGGCGCCGAGCTCGAGGGCCGTATCGCGGATCAGCTCGACCTCGCTGTCCGTATCGGTCGAAAAGCGGTTGACGGCGACCACAACCGGCACGCCGTGAAGGTGGACGATCTCGATCATCTTGGCCAGGTTGGGCATTCCTTTCTTCAGGAGGGAAAGATCCTCCTTGGTGAGCGCCGGATCGAGGGGGACACCCGCTCGCACGGCGATGTTGCCGCCGTGCACCTTGAGCGCCCTTACCGTGGCGACGATCACGGCCACGTCGGGTGTCCGCCCGCTCACGCGGCACTTGATGTTGAAGAACTTTTCGGCACCCATGTCGGCGCCGAATCCCGCCTCGGTCACCACGTAATCGGCCACGCGCAGGGCGATCTCGTCAGCCACGATGCTCGAGTTTCCGTGGGCGATGTTGGCGAAGGGGCCGGTGTGAACCAAGGCGCCCGTCCCTTCCAGGGTCTGCATGAGCGTCGGCATCAGGGCCTGCTTGAGGATCACCGCCATGGCGCCCGCCGTACCGAGCTTGCCGGCATCGATCCACTCACGGCCGCGGCTCCGGCCGACCACGATGCGGCCGAGTCGCTCCCGCATGTCGGCATATCCCTTGGAGAGCCCCAAGATGGCCATCACCTCCGACGCGGCAACGATGTCAAAACCGGTCTCGCGCGGAATGCCGTTGCGGCGGCCGCCGCAGCCGGTCACCACGCGGCGCAGGGCGCGGTCGTTGATGTCGACCACGCGTCGCAGCTTGAGCGTGAAGGGATCGATCTCAAGCGGATTCTTGAGCAGGATCGACGTGTCGGCATGGGCGGCGAGAAGATTGTTGGCCGCGGCCACCGAGTGGAAGTCGCCGGTCAGGTGGAGGTTGAAGTCCTCCATGGGCACGACCTGGCTGTAGCCGCCTCCCGCGGCGCCACCCTTGAGTCCGAATACCGGCCCCATCGAAGGCTGCCGCAAGGTGCAGACCGCTTTGCGGCCGATCCGATTCAGGCCGAGAGAGAGCCCAACCGTGCTCAGGGTTTTGCCCTCGCCGAAGGGGGTGGGCGTCACTGCGGTCACGAGGATGTATTTGCCCCTCTCCCTGCCGGCGAGACGATTGACGATGTCGAGTTTCACCTTGGCCTTGTGGCGGCCGAATGGTTCGAGTTCGCTCTCCTCGATTCCGAGGCTGGCGGCGATCGCGGCGATCGGTTTCATTTGCGCCTCGCGAGCGATTTCAAGGTCGGATTTCACGGGTCACTCCTCATTCCGTAGCTGCTTGCAGGCCGTGGGCCAAGCCGTGGCCTATATATAGGCCAGATAAAGGCATCGATAAAAGTGTCATAAAACAACCTTCGAGGCAAAGATCAACCCCCCATTGTGCTTAATCCCTCCCCTGAGCCGATAAATTCTTGATTGGGGTCTCATATTACCTAAACTGCGGCTATTAATCGGCTATCTTTAAGTTACTGACCGCCCTGATCGGCAATTTACCATGGCAGAAACGGCTGTTGATCGGGCTGCGAATGAATTCGACCAAGGAGATCTCGTAATGTGGGATTACACTGACCAGGCAAAAGAACACTTCCTCAATCCTCGCAACGTGGGAGAGGTCGAAGATGCCGATGGAATCGGCGATGTCGGTTCCGTGTCGTGCGGCGACGCTCTCCGGCTCACCTTCAAGCTCGACGCCGATGGCCGCATCGCCGACGCCAAGTTCAAGACCTTCGGCTGTGCGAGCGCCATCGCCTCGTCGTCGGCATTGACCGAAATGATCAAGAGGCTCACCATCGAGGAGGCGGAAAAGATCAGCAATCAGGACATCGTCAAGTTCCTGGGCGGCTTGCCCCAGGAAAAGATGCACTGTTCGGTCATGGGCAAAGAGGCGCTCGACGCGGCGATCGCCTACTACAGGGGAGAGAAGGTCAAAGAAGGCGACGACGACGAGCACGGCCGGTTGATCTGTTCCTGCTTCGGCGTGACAGAGGGACTGATCGAGAAGGTGGTCCGCGAGAACAATCTCAAGACCGTCGACGAGGTCACCTACTACTGCAAGGCGGGAGGCGGCTGCGAGACGTGCCACGAAAATATCGAAGAGATCCTCGAGAAATTCAAGGACGAGGCCGATCGCACCGCGCCGGCGGCAGTGAAGAAAGCTCCTGAAAAGAGGAAACTGACCATGATCGAAAAGCTCTCCAAGATCCAGGAGACGATCAACACGGAGATCAAGCCGTCCCTCGCCAAGGACGGCGGCGACGTGGAGCTCATCGATCTCGACGGCGACAAGGTTATCGTCGCGCTGCGCGGCGCCTGCTCGTCCTGTCCGAGCGCGGGATTCACGCTCCGCTACGCGGTGGAACAGAAGCTCAAAGAATTCGTGTCCGACGATCTCTTCGTGGAGGAGGTGAAAGCATGAGCCCTGTGATCTACCTCGACAACAACGCCACCACCTGTATCGCGCCCGAAGTCTTCGAGGCGATGACGCCTTTTCTCACCGACTACTACGGCAATCCGTCGAGCATGTATTCCTTCGGAGGCTTCGTGGGAAAATCGCTGGCCGCGGCGCGGTCCCAGGTGGCGTCCCTTCTCAACGCGCAGGACACGGAGATCGTGTTCACCTCGTGCGGCACGGAAAGCGACAACATGGCCGTCATCGGCGCCCTCGACGCCAATCCCGACAAGAAGCACATCGTCACCACGCGCGTCGAGCACCCCGCGGTGCTCAGCCTCGCCAAGAGACTCGAGAAGCGCGGCTACCTGGTGACCTTTCTTTCCGTCGATCGCCAGGGATTGCTCGATCTCGACGAATTGCGCGAATCGATCACCGACCAGACCGCCATCGTTTCGATTATGTACGCCAACAACGAAACAGGGACGATCTTCCCCGTCGAGGAGATCGGCCAGATCGTCAAGGAGAAGGGCTCGATCTTTCACTGCGACGCGGTACAGGCCGTGGGCAAGATCCCCCTCGACATGGCGAAATCCCACATCGATCTCCTCTCCCTGTCGGGCCACAAGCTGCACGCCCCCAAGGGTGTTGGTGCGCTCTACATCAGGCGCGGCACGCGGTGCCGCCCCCTCATCATCGGCGGCCACCAGGAGAAGGGCCGCCGCGGCGGCACCGAAAACGTGGCGTCGATCGTGGGGCTTGGCCGGGCAACGGTCCTCGCCGCCGAGCACGTTCAGCTCGAGAACACGGTCGTGCGCGAGATGCGCGACGCGCTGCAGGATATGATCTTCACGAAGATCCCCGATTCGATCCTCAACGGCCATCCCGAGCAGCGCCTGCCGAACACGGTCAACATCTCCTTCCCCTACATCGAAGGCGAGGCGATCCTGCTCATGCTCGACGAGCACGGGATCTGCGCCTCCTCCGGATCGGCGTGCACCTCGGGCTCTCTCGAACCGTCCCACGTTCTGCGCGCCATGGGAATCCCCTTCACCGCCGCCCACGGCTCGGTCCGTCTCAGCCTCTCCGTGTACAACAAGCGGGACGAGATCGAACTCACGGCCAACGCACTGGTCCAGATCGTCAAGCGCTTGAGGGAGATATCCCCCTTCAGCGCCGAGAGCGAATTCAACCCGACCGGTTCGATTTAGAAGCTGTTCCCGGCCTTTCTAGAAAGAGACGGATGAGGACGCCCTCACGGCGGGTCACCGAGATCTTTTCAAGACCCTTGCGGTCTCCGCTCGAAGAGCCCCTTCGGGCGAAGGCTGTGGCTTCATTAGGAATCCTTACCTCGTCAAGCTGTCCGCTCAACAACGGAGCCTTCCCCAGAACGGTCTCTTGGTCGCTCCGCCGACCATAGGGTCTTGAAAAGACCTCGGCGCCCCGCCGGCCAGGGACCTCAGATCCGCCCCGTAAACGCAAGCCCGGCAACACCTATCCAGCCAGGCTCTGATACTTTTCTCCAGCCCTTCGCGGAGGGATCTCCGAACCAAGCGTCGCGCATCTCGATTTTGCGCGCTTTTTGCTGTCATCGTGTGAAGGACGGTATTCCGACCGGAGCACAGTCGTGTCGGACAAGGCCACAGTTGCCTCGATGTCGTAGTCGACGAGGCCTTCGCGATCGGCAGAAGTAGTGTGCACAGATCTGAGGTCACTAGCCGGCGGAGGCGGCCGGCGAAGACGCCGAAATCCCGAGGTGTTTTTTCGGCTTATGGCCGGCGCAGCGACCGAGAGACCGTTCAGGGGAAGACTCCGATGTTGAGCGGACAACTTGACGCGACAAGGAATTCTACCGGAGTTCGAGTCTTCCCCTGGATGGGCTCTCCGAGCGGAGATCGCAAAGTCGAAAAAACACCTCGCACTTCCGCCGTATGGGCGTACTCACCCGGCGTCTTCAATCAAAGGCAGACTAAACAACAGGACACATGCCTCTACTGAATGAGTCGCACCACGATCTCTTCCACGTCGCCCTCGTCGACGCGGACCTTGACGCGGCTCTTTTCGGCGACGATGAGCTGGCTGAAGGGATTGAACTCCTCCCCAGCGAAGGCGCCTGTCGGATCGCCCTGGATCGTGATGGTGTAGATCCCCGGTTCGAGATGGTTGAATTCGAAGCGGCCGTCCCTGTCGGAAATGATCTGCTTGTAGTTGTAGCCCTGTTCCTGTGACAGAAGGATCACCGCCCCCGGAAGAGTCGATCCGGAGTTGTCGAGCGATTTGCCCTTGACCGTGCCGCCCACGCTCAGACGGATGAGGGCCACCTCGATCGGATCGTCTCCCTCGACCACTGTGAGATCGTTGATGAACTTGGACACGTAGCCGGAATGGGACACGTAGAGCTGGTAAGCGCCGGGCGTGATCAGTCTCTTGGTGAAACGCCCGTTGCCGTCTGTGACCGCCTTCGTGCCACTGTCTCCCAGTTCGTCGGGATCACCGGTCCCGCTGAAAGCGAAGAGATCGGCACTCGGATCCTGGTTGAAGCGCAGGGTCACCTCGGCGCCCCTCACGCTCTCGCCCTTGGGACCGACCACGCGCCCCGACAGCGCTCCGCCCTTGTTCATGAAAATGTCGACACCCGGCTTGATCTCCCCGCGCCGAGTGGTGAACTTATCGGAGACGCAGTTCGCGTAGCCCTGTGCGTCGACCTCGACGATGTAGGCGTCAGGATCGAGATTGTCGAGCTGGAACGAGCCGTCTTGGGACTTGAACTTTTTCTCCTCTCCGAGCCTGAATGAGGGTTTGCCCTGTCTGTGGCGTTTCACGATCATCGAGAATTCCTCGATCGGGTTGCCTGTCCGCTGATCGCGGACAAATCCCGACACGCCGCCCTGCTCCTTCATGACGAGCACCACGCCGGTGACACCCGCCACGATGCGCTGTTTTGTCGAGGCCGAATAGCCCTCACGAGTCGCGCGCAGCACATACTGCCCATCGGCGAGGTTGGAGACGACAAAGGAGCCGTCGCTGCCTGTCACAGCCACGCCCGAGGAGGAAAACTTCTTGGACATGGTTCGCGATGCGCGGAGGGTCACTCCGGCGATACCCATCTCGTCCACATCCCGCACATGGCCGCTGATCGACTGGGGTAGTCCAAGTTCGAAATTGATCTCCTTGTCCTTTTTCGTCGCATAGTGAACGCTTTTCTGCGTCTGCGACCCGTAGTTTGCGGCTTCGACCCGGACATCGAAATTCGCGGCGGACACGTTGAGAAAAACGTAGGAGCCGGCGCCATCGGACTGCGCCTCCCCGAGAACCTTCAAATCGTTGAAATAGTGAAAGCCGCCGCTCGTGGGATCGAGAAGAGAGATGGTCGCGCCCTCGATCGGAGATCCTTTGTCGCTGGTGATCGTGCCGTAGACCTTGAATCCGTCGCCCATCACGATGTCGGCGAGTTCAACCTGCTTTCCGGCCCGAACGACGACGGGACTCTTGGATGTGTCGGCAAATTTTGGATGCTTGGCGATCAATGTGTACTCCTGGCCGGGATTCATCCCGGTCAGCCTGTAGTTTCCCTGACTGTCAGAAGTCGATTCGATATCGATCGTCTGTGCGCTCGACGCAAAGGCCGTGAAGATACCGCCGCCTTTTGCGCAGGTGACAAGAGCGCCCTCGATCGGCGACATCTCCTTGTTCACGACCCGCCCGAACACGCCGCCCATCTGCTTGTCGAGTGTCGACTGGTGGCTTGTCGGCTTGATCGTCTCGCGGCCGACACCGGTGTCATCCGTGGCAGTATTCAACTCCTCGTCGAGCTCGGTCACATGGTCGGGCTCGACCTGATCGATTCTGTCACGCACGATCGGATCGATCTCCTTTTCGTCCGTCCCGAGGACCTGAAAGAGGACGAAACCGACAACGACAACGAGAACGAATATCACAGAGATGGTAATTTTTTCCGGAGACATGGCTCAGGGCACTCCTTGGAAGAGAATCGGACACTTGTCCTTGATGAGTATTTACTTATGCAATGTACAAGATTAAATTTCGGCTAAATTTCGACTCACATTGAATCAAATTAATTCCGTAAAAACAAAAACTCTTCAGACAGCCGCACTCCGGCGGTCTGCGGCAGCGTCGGCATGGCGGGGATTCTTGGTCTCGTCGCTCTTCACGGGAAGGCCACTCGCCTCGGGCCTTCGCGCGCGTTCGTTGATACTTTCCCTCCTCAGGGCGACCCTCGTCTCGGCGAAACGGATGATCTCTCCCGCCACGTCCTTATCGGTCACCTTCTCGATTGCCTCGAGGCCTGGGGACGCATTGACCTCGAGAGTCAGAGGCCCTCGGGCCGATTCGAGAATATCGACGCCGGCCACATCGAGTCCGATCGTATCGGCGGCGCGCACAGCCACATCGAGTATCTCATCAGGCACGTCCGCGAGTTCGGCCCATCCGCCCCTATGAATGTTCGACCTGAACTCCCCGTCGCGCGCCTTGCGTTTCATCACGGCAACGACCTGGCCGCCCACGACGATCACGCGGAGATCCTTGCCCTCGGCCTCAGCCACGAACTCCTGGATCATCAGGTTCTGGTTCATGCTCCAGAAGGCGTCGAGAGTCGATTCGGCGGAACGAAAGGTGTCGGCCAGAATCACGCCCACACCCTGGGCGCCCTGGAGGAACTTGAGGATCACCGGAAGCCCCCCCACCCGTTCGACAGACGCCTTGAGGTCGGCCGGATTCCGGGTCATCACCGTGCGCGGGACCTCGATATTCTTGCGCGTCAGGATCTGGTTGCAGCGCAGCTTGTCGCGGGCGCGCATGATCGACAGGGAGCGGTTGACCACCGGGATGCCCATCATCTGGAACTGCTTGACCACGGCCACGCCGAATTCAATGGCGAAGAGCCCGATCCGCGGGATCACGACATCGATCTTGCTCAGGTCGACTCCGCCGTTGTGGACCATGGGACGCCCCTCATCGATCGAGAGCGAGATGGAAAGCGGATCGGTCACGGTTGCAGTGTGGCCGCGCTCTTCGGCGGCGGTCTTCAGCCGCGCCGTGGAGTAGAAGTAGCTGCGTCTCGAGAGAATCAGAACGTTCAAGAGATTTCTCCGATTACGGATGCCCAGTGAAAGGAGCGTCTCGGAAGAGCAGCCCCGTCGCCACAGTTTATGGGTCTCGAAAAAAAATACAACCGTGATCGGACCAAAAGTAGGATGAATCAGTCGATCCGCAGATCGATCGTGAAGGAACCGATCTTTCGCGCGGCGCTGAGATTTTTCAATGCCCTGTCGAGGAGCGGATCGATCGCACCGCCGGGCGGCTCCTTCAGGCTGAGCCTGAGCCTGGCGGCCGCCGTCGAGTCGTCCCGGCTCGCGTCGAGCGCGGAGCGGATGATCGCTTCACTGAGACCGCGAGGCCACCCGATGCGGCCGGCGGAGACCGCGTCGAGGAGAGGGGCAAGATCTTCGTCGATCGATCCGGCCTTCGCCAGAGAGAGGAGTTGGACCGCCTCCTTCAAGAAACGACCGCCGGTCACGATCTCGTCGACGAGCACGGCGGCGGCTGAGACGCACACGGAGCGATCAGCAGCGCAAGCCAGTTGGAGGCCCGCTGCAGCGACCCTGGGTAGAGGAGATTCGAAGGACAGGACAACTTCGAGAGGATCTATTTTCAAGCGCTCGCACACCGACCGGATCGCCTCGACGAGAGAAAGGCTCCTGTCTCCACCCTGCGAGAGCTCTTCGATCATAGCGGCGAGGCACGAAGAGCCGCCACCGATTGCGGCCGCTTCGATCGCTCCCCGAACACCCGACCGACCGCGAATCAGACGTGCCAGGTCGTCATCGCCGCACTGGGCACCCATTGCGGCCACGCAACGATCGAGGAGTGCCTCAGTTCTTGGATCGACTCCGTCCCACTGCGACACCCCGTGGAGCAGGGCCTTGGCCAGCGACGGTGAGCGGTGCAGCCGGGGCAGCGCGGCGTGGAGAGCCGCCTGCCGCTTCGTGCTTTCAGGTGATTGGAGATGTTGGCTCACGAATGCGAGCCGCTCCTCGTCATTCCAGTTGGTATCGCAGAGCGCTCTCAATAAGACGCTTGGAGAACCGACAACTGAAAAAGCCCGCCCTCTCAGATCCTCGGTAAGAAGGCGCACCAATCGTATCAGCGCTCTCATCCGCGGACCGGGACCTGTCTCGTCGAAGGCTTGGAGGAGCGCCACAACCGCAGATTCGTCCCCGGCCGCGTCCATCCGCATGGCGCAGCGGCCCAAGGGCGCACTGGTCAAAAGATAATCGAGACCGTCATCGCGTTCCCGGCGCCCGGCGCGCTCGGCGTTCTCTGTGAGATATCCATCGAAGAGACCGGGGATTCCGAGAGCGGCGAGCGCCTCGATCGAACTCTTCCGCGACGCGGCCGATCGGGGCCGGGCGGCGAGTGTGTCGACGATCCGATCGACGAGGATCAGATCGTACTCCTCGTCGTGGGCGCTCAGACCATGGCACGACCGCCCCCCCTCGGTCACGAGAAGAACCGTTTCCAACCGGCGCACGCCGAGCCCCCTTTGGCCGAGCACGAAATCGATCACCATGCGCGCCGGACCGGCAGGCGGCGGGCGCTCGATCGGCGCGATCTCCCTTTCTGCAAGACAGGGATCGAGAACGAAATGATGGGATGGATTGGCCTCGAAATTGATCCAGTCGAGAAACTCACCGAGACCGACCGCTCCAGGCCACGTGCCGCGCGGCCGGAGATCGACACCTTCGCCGAAGATCTGCAGCTCATCGAGAAGCGGAAGGGGATCGTCGCTCCTTGGGCGCGTCAACAGAGCGGCATGAAGGATGCGGCGCACGAAGGGCTTGGCGCCGTCAGATCGGCCGAGGGCGCGGACCACTCCAGGCATCCACGGCCCTCCCTTGCCGAGAAGGCTGATCAAAGCGCCGCGCAGCGCGGGAGAAAATGATTCGAACCTCCCCACCAGGCTCTCGGCTGTCCGCGAGGTGAGTACTGATCTGAGATGGGCGGCGCTCGCCTCCCTCACGCGGCGATCGTCCGACACAAGTCGATCGAGATCCAATTCGGAATCGGTCCCTCGAGTTCCGGACAGAAGTGGTGCAAGAAGCAGGAGGAGAAGGACGAACATCGCAGCGTGGAGTTTGCCCATCACTTGCCCCGGTACTCTCCTTCGATCACGAGGTCGTCGTAGATGGCGGGTCTGAGTGTTTTCACCTCGCACCAGCGGCCTTTCAGCGCACTCGGTGTCCGCCTCAACACAGTGCTCGCGTCGACGGTCAAGAGGAGTTCCCGGCCATCCCACTCGATGCTGATCGTGTAGAGTTCAGCCCTGTTCAGACCGAAAGATAGTGGCCGGCCTCTGCGCGCCCCGGTCATGCCGAGATCGGGATAGAAGAAGTAATCCTCCCACTGGGAGAGATCGCCGCTCCAGGCGCTGGTCTGCCCCGGGTGGCGGCCGCCGGGAAAGCTCCGGATGCCGAAACACTCTCCGAAGAAGGAGAGGACGAGCAGGTTTGGCCCCCCCCTGTCGGCGGGCGCCTTGTAAGAAAAGGAGATCTTCAGCGGAGAGCGCGAGGAAAACCCCTCGGCGAATCTGAATCCCACCCCCTCGTCGAAGGGAGGCAGCGTGATTTCCTCTTCACCGCAGCCGAAGAGGAGCCGGCCCTTCTCCACCGTCAGTCCACGAGGCCGCACCTTGAAATCATCGATCTGAAAAGGGGACTCGAAATCATAGGTCACCCTGATCCGCCCCTCCGCGATCATTTCCACGGGAACGGAAAAGTTCTTTTCCAGGCGGGATCTGAATCCCTCGACCGCGGCGAGTTTCTTGAGACCTTGCACCATCCGGTCCCTGTCGCGGTGGCGGCGCTTCCAGACCTCCCCCGCGGAGAGCGTCTCCTCTTCCGCCTTGAGTCGATCGACCAGGGCGCTCAGTGCGTGGCGATCTCCAGTGTCGAGCGCACGGAGCCCGGCATCGAGGAGACGCGTCATTTCCGCGTCAGCGCGTTTCTGCTCCTCCCGGGTGAATCGTTTGAACTCACCGATCCGGTCGAGAAAGAAGGGCCTCTCGTCGAAACCGTCGAGGTCGACGATCAGATGTTCCGCCTCCTCGAGCCGGCCCGCATAATAGAGAAAAAGAAAAGTCTCGACGGGAGTAAAACGGTAAGACTTCTTTGCCCAGTGAAACATCTCGAGCGCGTCGAGATCAGCAAAGGGGATTTTCAGTACCCGTCCTGACCGATCTTTCAGATCGAGCCGCCGCGACGTTTCGTCGACCGAAACGAGTTCCCCCTTGTAGGTCACTCCCTTGCGTTTGAGGGTCACGTCGAGCCTGACGTGCCTCCTCAAGGCCTCCATGGCGCGATCGTCGACACGGGCGAGTGTGTTGATCCACCTGATCCACCGCTCCAGAAAAGCACGATCGGGGAAGAGTTTTTCACCGGCTGATTCACGCGCGATAGTCCGCAGGGATTCGGTAACATCGCCGCGCCGCATGTGACCCTCGATCTCGAGCAGGACCCTGATTTTCTCCAGGGCGGTCAGGTCGAGGCGGCGTTTCTCGATCAGAGGTTCGAGCACCGCTCCGAGCGCCTTGATGTCCGGGAGTTCGGCGCCGTACCCCTCGGGAATCTGCGGTTCGAGATCGTCCAGCTCCGCGGTCGCGGCCGCGAGGATTGCGGCTGCACCGCCGGAGAGGGCGGCAAAATCAGCCTCCTCGATCAACCCCTCGGCGCTCTGGGCCAATTTCTCCTCGTAGGCGCTGACAGCGGCAACGATCGATCGGCGCAGGCCGGCCTCGAGATCGGCGACGATCGATTTTTTGAGCCGCACGCGCTCGTCGTCGATCGATCGCGCGAGAAGAGGCTCGAGTTCGACACTGGTCCGCCCCGCGGCGCTCCGCGGAAAAGCCTCGGCAAAAGCCTTCTTCAAGGAACGGCGTGCCGTATCGCCCCACCGCCCTTCGAAGCGAACGATCCTGTCGAATGCGCCGGTAAAATCGTTCTCAACGAGCGCCGCATCAACGAGCTTGGTCTCCGTGTCGACAAAGGCCTGGCACGTCTCTCTCACACGCGTCCTCATCGTGTCGACGCGCACCGTCAAGGCCTGCGCCAGTTCGCGCAACCTGTCCTGTAGAAGCGTTTCGATCTCGGGAGGAAAATCATCGGGGCCGCAGCCCACGGTGCGCGCTGCCTCGTTGCGAAGCGTTCTCTCCAACGATGGCGCATCCCTATCGAAACGGACGGCGACCAGAATCTCCCCCACGCGGACCGAGTCGGCGTGCACCAGAGCGTCCACCGATTCGCGGCATCGATTCAGAAGCTCTCTCTCGAAAGCCCCGGCATCGAAGCGCTCCCTTTTTTCCAGGCCGGCGCTCATCGCCGCAAGCCGCGCCAGAACCTCGGCCGGCGCTCGCTGTCCGCTTCCGTACTCCTCTTTGAGCACGCGCAACGCCGAAACAGCCGGTGGCGCGCTCTGTTCACCCTCATCGTCCGAAAAAGCCCAGAAAGCGCCGAGAACGATCAACACGCCCAGACAGGCGGCTGTGAGCAGCCAGAAACTTTTTCGATCGCTGCTCTTCTGGGATTCGGTCCAGCTCATTCCCACCGAGGCCGGTACCTTGCGCGTCGCGTCACCGAGCGCGTTCGAGATGAGGTCGAGATCGGCGATCAGTTCTGCCGGCGTCTGGTAGCGCCGCTTCTGAGCCTTGGCCATCATGCGCGAGATACAGCGCGAGATGGCCGGGTTCAGCGAATCGCAAAAGGATTCCGGGGGTTTGGGACGGCCGTAGAGCACGTTGGTGATGACCTCGGCAACGCTCCCGCCCTCGAAGGGCACGCGGCCGGTGACCATGTGATAGAAGGTCGCTCCCAGCGAATAGATATCGGACCGGATCCCCGCTTCCGACGGATCTCTCGCCTGATCGGGCGAGATGTACTGCGGCGTGCCGACGGTGGTGCCTTCCTTGGTGACGGTGAGGTCGATGATCCCCTTGGCGAGACCGAGATCGGTCAGCTTCGCGCGCCCCTCCGGTGTGATGATGATGTTGCCCGGCTTGATATCCCGATGGATCACCTTACTGCCGAAGGCATGATCGAGCGCCTCGGCGAGATCTCTCACGATCGAAAGCGCCTTCTTCTCGGGGATCGAGCCCTCCTGATCGAGGATCTTCTTGACGCTCCGCCCCTTGACGTACTCCATGACGAAGTAGTAGTAGCGAGAGGTCTGTCCGAAATCGATCCCCTTGACGATGTGGGGATGGTCCATCCGCGCCGTGACCAGCGCCTCGCGCCGCAGTCGTTCGAGGGAGAGCGAATCTTTCAGGTCCGATTTCTTGAGAATCTTGAGGGCGACGACCCGGTTCATCGAGATCTGGCGGGCCTTGAAAACCGTTCCCATCCCGCCAGAACCGAGACGCTCCAGAATCTCGAAGCCCTCGATCGGCTGAAAGGATCCTTTCTTTTTCGGCGCTTCGGTCATGGGGTCCTCCCCGGCGATTTCGGATCGTCGGCGGGCTCGTTCATGGCCTCGGTCCAGGCGGTGCGGAAGGCGAGGTCCGCCTCCTCGGGTGTGACGCCGAGGGCTATTTCAATCGCCTCCAGTTGAACCTGCACGGCATGGGGATCGTCCCAGGCGATCGCATCGTCCTTGGGAAGCCTGCTCTGGATGTGGTCGACGAACCGATCGAGCCTCCCCTCCCCCTGGTCGGCGAGAAACTGGACCAGGCCCATCGCCTTGGCCACGTCGTCCTCGTCCATCATGTCCATCTCCTTCGTCATGAGCTCTTCGAAGGGAGGATCGATCCCGCGCGCCACGAGTTTCGAGAGCAGCCCGCGCCACCCCTCGCCTGAAAAGAGGTCGTCATCGCCCACGGAAGAGACGAGGTTCCGGCCCTGTATGCTCGAGGCCCAGATCTGCCCCGTCACAGTGTACTCGAAAAGAGCGGCGAATGCCTCGTCGAGCCAGGGCGGAAGGAAATGATAATTGTAGCCCCGCCTGTTGATCAGAATGCGGCCGGCCTGGTGCAGGATCTGGCCGGCGGCCTGCGCCTCGTCGCGCGGCCCCTTGTAGGCGACCGAATAGCAGGTGGGATCCCACCAGGCGAAACCGAGCACGCCGCGCGCCTTGCGTGTCCAGTTTTCGCTCATGTTCTCCTGGAAGGCGGAAAAGAAAGTGACGTGAGCGTCAAAGGCTTTCCGCTCGTTGAAGAGAGCCACGAGGATTTTCCGTCCGCCGGCGAGCCTGTCGATTTTCTGAGCGCCGAAGAGTTCCTCGAACCAGTCGAAGCCCTTCTCGAGGGACGCGGTTAGCTTCTGGTTGTAATCCTCACCGAACTCGGAGAAGACGGCGAAATGGTCGGAGCTCGTATAGGCGGTCACGATGCCCTGCTCTTTCTCGAAACGGTCCATCTCGCGCACGAGGGGAAGGTCGACGGCCACGATCCAGCGTCCCCCTTCCTGAACGAAACCCTGGGCGGCTCTCGCCTTGGCGGGCGTCATCCAGCGTCCGTCGTGGCGGACGAATCCCTTGTCGAGCATATCCTTTTCAGCAGGCGTGACCCAGGCGCCCTTGTACTCGACCAGTCCGAGAGCGCGCATTCTGACCGCCCGCCGCTCGGCGATGATCTCAGACCGTTCCTCTGGGGCCATCCATCGTCCCTCGTACTTGACCCGGCCGAGGCCGATGTTGGCTCCCTCGTGGTCGGGCTCGATCTTCAAGATCATGGTGAGAACGACAGGGTACTCCCTTTTTTTCTTTTTCTCGACGCACCACTGGGCGAGTTCAAAGAGAGCGGCCGCATCGCGCTTGTCAACACGATCGAGGCGCTCCTCGAACTCGTCTCCAGGTATGCCCGACGCCGCCGCCCAGGACGCTGAGCTCGACCGACCATCCAGCGCCAGAAGTACGCAAAGCACAACGAGCGGCAAGCAGTGTGACCACGGCATTCTCATTCCGACTGCTCCCAATCGAGGCCGTACTTGTCGATCTTTCGCTGAAGAGTGAAACGGCTGATCCCCAGCCGGCGCGCCGCCTTGCTCTTGTTGCCGTCGCAGAGACGCATGGCGTCTGCGATCTCGTGTTTCTCGATCGCTTCCACCTTGGAGGCCAGATCGAGATCCTCGATCTCATCGAGGAGCAAGGTGGTGGTCGGATTGCGCCGGATCCGCTCCGACACGAGATCGACCGCGATCCTGTCGTCGGCGAGAGTCACGAGCCGGCGCAGCTCGTTCTCGAGATCGCGCACATTGCCCGGCCAGTGATACTTGCAAAAGAGATCGATCACCTCGGGATCGATCTTGAGATCCTCGCGTCCGACCTCGCCGCTCAGCAGCGCCGCAAAGTGGGCCACCAGCTCGGGTATGTCCTCGCGCCGGTCGCGCAGAGGGGGAATATTCACGGGAAGAACATTGAGCCGGTAAAAGAGATCCTGCCGAAACCGTCCCTCATCGACGAGATCGTCGAGAGATTGATTCGACGCCGAAATGATCCGCACGTCAACGCGCACCGTGCGCGTGCCGCCCACGGGACGAAAGGAGCCGTCCTGCAGGAATCGGAGCAGCTTGGTCTGCATGCCCTGACTCATGTCCCCCACCTCGTCGAGGAAGAGCGTCCCCCCGTGGGCGGTCTCGAGCAATCCCTTGCGCCGCGACAGGGCGCCGGTGAAGGCTCCCTTCTCGTGGCCAAAGAGCTCGCTCTCGAGGAGTGTTTCGGGGAGGGCGGCACAATTCTCGGTCACGTAGGGCTGCGGCGCACGCCGGCTGTTGAAGTGGATCGCGCCCGCCACGAGGTCCTTGCCTGTCCCGCTCTCCCCCTGGATGAGAACAGGATAGTCGGAATCGATGATACGTTCGAGGAGAGCGACCAGCTCGGTTATGGCGCTCGACGAACCGACGATCGATCCGTAGTGGTAGCGGATCCCCTTGGCGCGGCCCGAGCCCTCGAGGCGGGCGCGCGCCTTTTTCAATTCGGAGCTCTGGGAGCGGACCGTGTCGACGAGGCCGCGGTTCATGCGGTCGAGCTCCTTCTTGGCCCGCTCGAGCTCGACATTCTTCTCGCGCTGCTCGTGCATGCGGCGGGCATTGTCGACGGCGATGGCGGCCTGATCGGCAAAGGCCTCGATCACCGCTCTGTTCTCATCGGAAAAGACGCCCTTGTTGAGCCGGTTGTCGACGTAGACCGCGCCCACGCACTCTGTGCGCACAAGCAGAGGAACGCAGAGCACCGACCTGAGCCCGAGATTGATGATCGACTGGACCGTACTGAACCGTTCGTCCTCGCGCGCATTGATCGACATGACCGGCTTGAGCTTGCTCATGACCTGACTGGCGATCGACCGCGACACGGCCACCTCGGGATTCTCGACCGCGGCTTCCATGAAATTGCGGGCGACCTCGAACTCCATCTCTCCGTCTTTTACAGTGATCAGGAAACCGCGTTCGGCATTGGTCAATTCGATGACCGCATCGATGATCAGTTCAAGAAGGCGGTGCACATCGATCTCGGTATTGAGCGCCTTGTTGATCTCGGCGAGGCGCAGGAGGTTCGATCGTTCGCGCGTAAGCTGGGCGATGATCTCTCTGTCGTCTCGCCGATCGGCGGCCACGGTCCGATCGCCCTCCGGCTCCCGGTCGAAGAAAATCACCTCGTCACCGATGGCGATCCGGTCCCCGGGGGAGAGTCCCTCCCGCAGCACCTGATGGCCGTTCAGGCTCGTTCCGTTCCGGCTCCCCCTGTCTTCGAGAACGCAGGCCCCGTCCTTGGAGACGATGCGGCAATGATAGCGCGATGCCTTGGTGTCGTTCACCACGAGGTCGTTCTTGTCCGACCGCCCGATAAGGACCGTCTCCTGGTTGAACGATCGGCGCAGAATCCCCTTTCCCGAAGGCACGAGCAGGGTGATCACAGCATCATTATCCATGGCGTTCTCCTTGACCGATCACCGCGGCTGACTGCGGCTCACCGCGACCGACTGCGGCGACAAGAGTTCCCTCGCCCGGGCGAGAACCTCATCGGCGGTTATCCCACGCATGCAGTCATGCTCTCTGTCGCACTCCTTCTTGTGGCACGGGGCGCACTCGAGATCGAGACGCACCACACGAGTGCGATCGAGATTGGTGGCCGTGTAATTGGGATTGGTCGGTCCCATGAGGACAACCACGGGGATCCCGAAGGCCACCGCGATATGGCGCGGCCCCGTGTCGGTGGTCACGAGAAGATGGAGGCGCCCCATGATCGATTTGAGCACTGAAAAGGGAAGCACCCTGCGCGAGGTATCGATGATCGGCCGGCGCGCCCTGTCCACGATCGGCCTGGCGATCGCTTCCTCTCCCGGACCGCAGAGGAGCACGGTGCGGCCGCCGAGCTCGTCGTGGATCGCATCGGAGAGTCGGGCGAAGCCGTCGGGCGTCCAGCACTTGGACGGCCCGTAAGAAGAACCCGCGTTGAGACCGATTAGAGGGCGCGCACCATCGAGCCCCCGCTCAGCGAGAAAGGCTCCGGCTTCAGCCTCCCCCTCTCGATCGACAGCGAGTTCCAGATCCTCGCCGGTCTGCGCGCCTCCGGCGAACTGGGCGATTCTCAGATAGTAGGCCGTCATCGGTTCGGGATTCTTCTTTCGCGCGCGCGCCGAGATCGGAATCGTGCGATTGAGCAGTAGGCTGCGGCCATTCATTCCATAACCCGTTCTGTTTCTCACCCCGCCGAGAAAAAAAATTAGAGCCGACGAGAACGAATTGGGGAGCAGAAGGCCCATATCGAACCGGTGAGGTCTCAAAGAGGCTGCCTCGGACCAGACGCCCCCGCTCCCGGAACCACTCCCGAGCGGAATCGTTCCATCACACCCATCGAGCCCGCTGAGGAGTTCGAGAAGCTTCGCCTTGCCGTAGAGGTAGATCTGCGCGTCGGGATAACCCAGACGGATAGAACGGAGAGCCGCCGTGGCCATGACCGCGTCGCCCACCCAGTTGGGAATGCGAATAACGATCTTTTCGAAATGCTTTGCGTTTTCGCTCATCTACAGGCGCCCTGCATCAAGGTTATTTATAACAAAGGAATTATATCGACGAAAAACTGAGCGGTAACGCACAACCTTTTATTTTCGACGATGAAATCGGCCGACTTCGCGATCTGAAAAGGATCGTTGATCGAGGAGGCGGCGAAGGAGCTGTTCCATCTTGTCGACATGGTTGGAGAAGCAATGCGTCTCGCCAAGACGCGCCGCGCGCTCCCTGAAGCGCTGCAGGTCAGGGCCGAGAATCGTGCGGAGCGCCTGATCGAGGGCGGACGCATCGGCCGGATCGTCGACGACCACCCCTTCCTTCCCGCTGGTCATGAGTTCAGCCGCACCATTGAAGCGGGAGGTAATCACGGGGACACCCGCTCCGAGCGCTTCGAGAACAACCAGCGAGCAGGGATCGTACCACGTGGGATGAAGAAGCACATCGCTCGCGCCAAAGAGCGCTTCCATTTCGTCGCAGCCGCCGAGAAAGTGGATCCTGTCACCGATGCCGAGCGTTGCCGCAAGGCGCTCGTACCCAACAGTCTTTTGCCGTCCGGCCACGAGGAGGTGGAAATCACGGTGATCGCTCGCGAAAAGCCCCACACCGCGCAGCGCTTCGCCCAGGCCCTTGAGAAGGAGGTTGTGGCCGCAGAAGAGCCCCACCTGCGCGCCGCGGTCGACACCGACGGCATCGAGAATCCTGTCGCGGTGCGCGACACGAAGGGCCGGGTGGAAACGAGTCCTGTCCACACCGTTTGCGATGACCGCGATCTCCGTTCCAGCTCCCGCCCTGCGCCGGATCGACCTCTCGGTCATCACCGAGAGCGCAGCCACGCAGACCGGCGGGCGCCGGCGCAACAGAACGCGATCGATCCAGAGAAAGAGAAGATTCTTTGGGCTGAGCAGTTTGCGGCCGTAGAGCAGGCTTCGCGCGATTCGCGTCCGCGCCAGGGGACGGACAGCTCCCCTGAGAGAGTCGGCGTGCAGTCCGCCGTGGGGCTGGAAGAGATCGCAATCGAGAGCGTGCCGGAAAGCCACAACCAGATCGAACGTCCCCTCTCTTCGAAAACGCGCCGGAGCCCGAGCCAGGTGAAACTCTCTCAGAAGCCGCGGCCACACGGGCACATCGAGGAGAAGGTTTTGGCCGATCCGGTCCTCTTCGATATCGGCAGCCGCAACGCGCACGTCGTGCCCCCTGGAATTGAGCGCCGCGGCAAGGTCGTCGAGATAGGACTCGGCCCCTCCCTTCGACGGCCTGAAACTGTCGATACAGAAGAGGATCTTCATCTCTCCGCTCCTTTCGACGTCCTGTCATGACGAGCGATCCTCGCCGCCTTTCGGCGCACGGCGGCTATCAGTCTGCGCGCCGAGGGCCGCAGCCGGCCGCCGCCCAGGTATGCCGCCAGAAAACGCAACCGGTCCGTCTCAGTGATCGGCAGGTCGCTCGACGAGTAGAGAAGAGCGGCAAGATCCTTGACCTGTCCGCGCCCCTTGAAGAGGTACCCATCCTCGAGCCTCTGAAGATCGATGAATACGAGCCGTCCCTCCTCGAGAAGGATATGACAGAGATAGAGATCGCGATGAAAAAATCCAGCCCCGTGAAAGGCGCGCACCAGCCGCCCCACGGAGCGGGCGAGGTCTCGACCTTCCTTGCCGCTCTCCCGAGGGCGCGGGTTCCGTCCGCCCAACAGCGGGTTCCGTCCGCCCAACAGGTCGTCGAGAGGCACGCCGCCCCTGTCGCGGCTCGCAAAGAAGGATCTCTCCCTGTTCTCACCCCAAGCAGCCACCGCCCCGACAGGGAGGCCGTACCGCATGAGGCGCAAGTTATTCTCCCATTCCCTGGCGCCCTGTGACGGCTTTCGGCTGCCCTTCTCCCGGCTGTGGACCTTGAGGAAGTAGCGCCTGGGCGCGGCGCCCACGACAAAGTTGCTGCGGCCGTCCCTTTCGCGCAGGCAGTCGACATGGTCGCCTTTGGGAGCCACGAAGTCGGCTAATCGGCGGAAACCGGCATCGGCCAGTTCGGATTGCCACTCTACCGCCACACACAGCCTGCCGTCCGGCTCCCCGCTGTCCACGACGGCGACGGCGCGTGGGAACAGGCCTTGACGCCGCAGCCCGCGCTCCTCCCGATCGACGCGATTCCAGAGCGACCGAATCGCGCCCGGCTCCCAGGGAGATCCTCTTGTACCGGTGTACGTCTCGAGAAACCTCCTCCGCTGGGCGGCGCTGACAATTGGAGTTTCGATCGTGGCGGAAAGCGCGGCCAGGTCCTTCGCAGCCGAAAGCCTGTCCCCTTTCGCGAATCGCGCCCCCCCCGAATCGAGAAGAAGAAAGGTCCCCTCGAGGGTGACGAGCACGTTCCACGCGTAAAGGCGGCCGAGACGCACCCCGCGGGAGTGGAGACCGGCGACGAGGGCGGCGACCTCGCGCAGGAGTTCGGCCCGGCCCGACGGAACGCGGCGGAGAGTGGTGTCGAGTTCCACCGCGCCCGGAGGAGCGAGGACGATCACGAATCCCATCGTCCCTCCCTCGCGCGCAAGGGCCCAACCGCGCGCAGCCGGCTCAGCCACACGCACACCTTCGGCGCTCAAACGGTCGGACGATCGGAGCAACTCCTCGATCCAGCGCTCGACATGGGCCCTGCGCCGGCTGTGATTCTGCAGCAGATAGGGAACACGCCCATCGGAGAGAGGTATCAGGCGATGAAGCGATGCGGCGCGACTCTCGCCGACGAGATGCATGCGGCCAGATCCTAAGATCGATCGCGCCGATCCGAGGCCGGCCTCCTCGAGGAGAGAGGCCGATCGATTCAGGAAGGTGATTTCGAACTGATCTCGCACGCCATTATCCGGGATCGCGGCGCCGGCCGGCCTGGTCAATGATCCGGGCCATCATGTCCGACGACGCATGGTTCTTGGGATCGCCCACGATGGCGATCCGACCGCCGTAGGAGAGGATCGTCTCCCGCTCGGGCACCGTGTCGACAGTGTAGTCCGTTCCCTTGGCGGCCACATCGGGTCTGAGCGTTTTCAGAATCGTGTCAGCCCTCCGGTCGCCGAAGAGGGTCACGTAGTCGACGCAGGAAAGGGCGCAGAGGATCTCGGCCCGTTCCATCTCGGGATTGATCGGCAGGTGGGGCCCCTTGAGATCGGAAACCGATTGATCGCTGTTGAGACCAACCACCAGAAAATCTCCGCGACTCCGCGCATCCACGAGAGCTCTCACATGGCCCACGTGAAGGAGGTCGAAGACTCCGTTGGCGAAAACCACGGTCCGGCCCTTCTCCTGGAGCCCGGCAATGATACGGCGCATCTCGCCGTGATCCTCGATGACAACACCCATGACAGTTTCTATCCTTTTACGTCTAGATCAGATGAAGCCGCGACCGGAGCTCGGCCGTCGAACAGGTGGCGGCGCCTGATTTCATGACGACCACACCGGCGGCGCAGTTGGCCAGCTTGGCCGCTTCGAGCGAGGTCGCGCCGGCCACGAGAGCGAGGGCCATCGTTGCCGCCACCGTATCACCCGCTCCGCTCACGTCGACCACTTCCTCGTCGCCGATGATGGGGATCTCGTTCATCATCCCTGACTTCTCGAAGAGGATCACGCCCTTGTTCCCCCTGGTGAGAAGGAGCGAATCAGCATCGAGCTGTGAGAGCAGCGCCCAGCCGATTTCTCTCGCCTCGCGGTCGCTGCCGATCAGATGGCCCGCGGCGCTCTCCGCCTCCGATTCGTTGGGCGTAACGCACCGCATCCCCTTGAAGAGACCGATCCTGTACCGCGAATCGGCCACGACGATTTTATCTCCGGCGATCTCGGTCATTTTTTCGACGACCCTGTCGGAAACGAAATAGTAGTTGTAGTCGGAAATCAGCCAGGCATCGACGACCGAATCAAGCCTCTTCAGGGTTTCAAGCACGAGCGGCTCGATCTCGACCGGAACGCGCGGCTGCGGTTCATGGTCGACACGGATCACTTGATGCTTGATCCTGTTGGCGTCCCCTACCATTATGCGCGTCTTGGTCACCGTCTCGTAGCCGGGATCTGTCAAGATCCCGTCGGTGCTCACGCCGCGCGACTCGAAGTATCCCTTGAGCGAACGGCCCGCGTCATCGTCGCCCACGAGGGTGAGCGGCATCACCGTGCAGCCGAAACCGATCAGGTTGTTCACCGTGTTGGCCGCGCAGCCCGGAATGTGCCGTTCCTCCTCCTTGCGCACCACCATGACGGGCGCCTCGCGCGAGATCCGCTCGGCCTTGCCCATGATGTAGATGTCGGCGACGCTGTCGCCGATAACGCCGATCGTGCAGTCTGCGAATTTGTCGATCGCCTTCTCGATCCTACTCATTTTCCGCCTTTCCGTGCAGTTCGAGGATCCTCTTGATGATGTTGGTCGTGCTCCTCCCGGGGCGCAGCTCGATCAGCCTGACCTCGCCGCCCTGTTTCTCGACCCACTCCCGGCCCACAACGCCCTTGTCCTCCCAGTCCTTGCCCTTGACCAGAATACCGGGCGTCACCTGCTTGACTATCTTGTCCGGCGTGTCCTCGGTGAAAGCGACCACATAATCGACAAAATGCAGGGATGCCAGGATCTCCTGCCGCTCTTCGAGCCCGAGAACGGGCCGCGAATCGCCCTTGAGGCGCCGGACCGATTGATCGTCATTGACCGCCACCATGAGAGCGTCGCCATAACTCCTCGCGGTGCGCAGGAAATCGAGGTGCCCCCCATGGATCAGATCGAAACACCCGTTAGTGAAGACCAGTTTTTCACCCCGCTCGCGCATCTTGCGCGACAGGTCGGCGGCCTCGTCGGCGCTGAGAATCTTCTCGGCCGGCCGGCCCGTGCTCTGCGAAAAAGCCCGAACAAGTTCGTGCCTTGTGGGAGCAGACACGCCGAGGCGGCCGACCACGATCCCGGCGCCGGCATTGGCAATGCGCACCGCATCTTCGAGACTCTTTTTTTCCGCGAGGAAGAGGGCGAGGATCGCGATGACCGTATCGCCGGCGCCGGTCACATCGTAGACGGAGCGTGTCTGCGCCGAAATCACATCACTACGATCGGGTCGATCGGAGAAGTAGATGCCTTTCGGTCCAAGGGTGATCACTGTCTCCCGTACCCCGACCTCCTTGCGCAGGATAGACGAGGCCTCGTTGAGATCGTCCCGGCTATCGATCGACAGACCGGTGAAATCCTCGGCCTCTTTCTTGTTGGGTGTGATCAGGCGGGCGCCGCGGTACCTTTCGAAATCCTTGCCCTTGGGATCGACGAGAACGCCGAATCCTCCCGCACTCTTCATGATTCCGGCGAGCAGCCGCGGGGTGAGCGTTCCCTTGGCGTAATCGGATACGATCACCGCATCAGACTCGGAGAGGAGCCGCCTGGCTGCTTCGAACAGTTTTTTTGCGGTCTTGTCGTCGAGAGCGTGGGTTTTCTCGCGATCGATCCTGAGGAGTTGCTGGTTGTGAGAGACGACGCGCGTCTTGCGCACGGTGGGTCGATTCCGGTCGGCGATCACCGCTGTCGTGCCGATGCCCTTTTCCTCGAGCATGGCGACAAGCATCTCACCTTCAGAATCGGCGCCGACGACGCCGCAGCACTCGACATCGACACCGAGTGTTTTGAGGTTCGCGGCCACGTTGGCCGCGCCACCGAGATTGTGGCTCTCGCTGCCAACCTCGAGCACCTGGATCGGCGCCTCGGGTGAGATCCGGTTGGCCTCGCCCATGATGTACGAGTCGAGGATCAGATCACCCACCACCGCGATCCGCGGGGACCCGACAGTCTGTATGATCTCGATGAATCGTGGATTCAAGGATTGCCTCCCTTGTCGATTCGGCCCAGTTCGAAAATCACCCCCCAGCGAAAGAGAGGGACCAGTATCTCATGGTGTCCGGTGATGTGCATGCCTCTGCCCGACGGGCGCTCGACCACGTTCTTCTGCGTCCGGTAGTGGCGAATCATGTCGAAATCAACGGTGAGGAAATTCAAGGGACCGCCGGTAATATTCCTCGACACGCTGAGGGCCTTGAGGAAAACCTCGGGAAGAACCACGCTCGATCCG
This sequence comes from uncultured Phycisphaerales bacterium, assembly GCA_964464495.1. Classification (GTDB taxonomy): domain Bacteria; phylum Planctomycetota; class B15-G4; order B15-G4; family CAYZWU01; genus CAZUHB01. Next base: position 31,629 of record CAYXGI010000016.1, on the reverse strand, counting down.
ATGTTGAGCCAGATCCCTCCATCGAGCGACGAGACCAGACTGGAAAGCGTCCGGAAATCGCTCATCGAGGCCGCGCCGATCGCGGCTCCGTCCGCGTCGGCGTGCATGTGCACAATGTCGCAGCCCAAGGAAACGTGAACGGTGACCGGAACGCCGAGCCGCGCGCCGACAGCGAGGATCGATGCATGCTTGAAAGGGAGGTCCGATTCCTCGATCTCTGCGCCCAGCGTCTCGCCGAACCCCCTGCCCTCGCGAGCGGCCTTGACAGCGGCTCCGTTGATCGCGGCGGCGGTCTCGCGCGCCATTCCGAACGACCCGTCACGAAGGCCGGCCGAGACGTCCTCCGAGGTTCCCCCGCAGAAAGCGAGTTCGAAATCGTGGATCACGCCAGCCCCATTCAGGCTCACCGACGCGAGAATCCCACGCTCCATCATGTCGATGATGAGAAGGGAGAGTCCGCACTTGATCACGTGGGCGCCCATGGCGAGAGAGATTTTTTTTGAATCCCTGCATGACGCCGCTGCTTCCCTGCAGAGTGTGCGCAACTTGTCGGCGGCGAGGATCCCGGGAAATCCCGCCATGAAATCGCCAGGCGGATCACTGGGCTCGACGAGAAGGGTTTTTGAAACGAGATGCTTCCGATCCTTGAGTGAGTAGGTTCGGAGCTTGCCGAGGTCGAGAGGTTCAAAATTCATGGATCACCGAGTCTCCGCTAGGGAAATCGCAACTCACCACTCCACGCTGCCCGGCATCATCGAGCCCGGGCCGGCCGCATGGGGCCGCGCGCCATGCGCACCAAGGGCCGAACACCCCAAGCATCTTTGAGCGCAAGGGATATAAAAGTCAAGTCTCCAGATCGATCCCGGGTTTTTGCCCATGGAAAATCACTCGTATTCGCAAAATTAATTTTTTCGGTCTATTGAAACACCTAGTGTATCGTTTAGAATTTTTTTGAATAAGAAAGATCAATTGGTCAACAAGATCGAGGAAAAAGAGTCAGGGGGTTGCCTTATGGTGTAAAACTCTTCTCCCCTTCTTCCCCTTTTCCCGGAGTTTCCTCCTGGCTCTGTTTTATACACTCGAAGGAACGACTCTTTGGAGCGTTCCTTTTTTTATTACTTCCCATTTTCATCACTCACGGTGGTGATTGCCGGAAAGGTCGACATGCGGGCGGTCTGATTGAAGAGATCTCGACAAGCGGTCAGGCAACTTTTTCCTGATATTCTTCGAGCTTCATGCTCACCAGCTTTGAGACCCCTCCCGTTTCCATGGTGACACCATAAAGGATGCTGGCGTAGGACATGGTCTGCTTGGAGTGGGTCACGATCAGGAACTGGGAATTCTGAATGAATTCGCCAAGGAGCGAACAGAAGCGCTCGATGTTTGTTTCATCAAGTGCAGCGTCCACCTCGTCGAGAAAGCAGAACGGGCTCGGCCGCGCCTTGAAGAGCGCGAAGAGCAGAGCGACGGCGGTGAGTGTCCGCTCGCCGCCGGAGAGAAGACTGATGGAGCGCACATCCTTGCGCGGCGGACCGGCAATGATCTCGATTCCGGCCTCGAGAATGTCCTCTCCCTCGTTGATCCTGATATCGGCGCGGCCGCCGTGAAAAAGTTTTCGGAAGATCCCATTGAAATGGGACCGGACCTCCTCGAAGGTCTCGGCAAACCGCTTGCGCGATTCGATGTTGAGATGGGAGATCATCTCTTTGAGAGATTTCTGGGCGCCGTTGAGATCGTCCCGCTGGGAGACGAGGTGGCCGTAACGCTCCTCGATCTTTTCCAGCTCGTCCACAGCCTCGAGATTGACGTTGCCGATTCGGGCGATCTTCTGCCTGATCTCGGCGATCTCGCGCTCCGCCGCTTCATGGTCGAAGCGAGGAGCCGCTTCATGGTCCGCTTCTTCCGCGGTCCGGTCGCGTTCAGCGGATGCGAACTGTCTGGCGAGGCGGCCCTCCGCGTAGGCCTGATCGAGATCGAGTTCGACCTCCTCGATGGCCCGGTCGCGCAGGTTCTGCTGCTTGACCTCGATCTCCTTGACCTCGATCCTCAACGAATCAAGATGCGACCGGCTCTGCTCGAGCGCGCCCTCGACAGTCGACAGTTTTTCTCTCTCTTTCTCAAAATCTCCGTTCAATTCAGCGACGTGGGCGTTGAGGTCATCCACGTCTGCCGTGAGTTCCGTGCGTTCCGACGCCATCCCTTCGGTTCGTTCCTTGAGATGGGCTATCTCGTCCTTGACCTCGTCCGAATGGACCGCCAACCTCTGCTCGTCCCTTTCGAGCTCACCCAGGCGGCTCCGCGATTCGTCCATGCTCTTTGCCAGAAGATTCTTTTCTTTCTCGAGCGCATCACGTTTGCCACGGAATTCGACGATCTTGAGTCCCAGCTCCTGGAGCCGCTCGTCGAGGCGCGCCGTCTCGTTTCGAAGACCGGCCGCTTGCATGTTGGCGAGATCGAGGTTCTTCGACTTGGTGCGGACATCCTCCCCGATACCGTCTCCTTCGCCTCGGAGGTCTCGGAGTTCGACCTTCAATGAGAGCACGCTCTTTTCGATGTCGTGCCCCTCTTCAAGATGTAACCTGAACTCCAGGAAGAGACGGTCCAACCTGTCAGCCACCTTGCCCTGTTCTGCGCTCAGAGCAGCCATCTCGAATTCGTGCTCGTCGAGAGTCTTGGAAAGGTCCTCGTTGAGTGTGAGGATTTCGGCCAGCTTCTCGTGAACCGTCTCCCTGCGGCGCTGCAGGCTGTCGAGACGCTCGGCGAGTTCGACAACGCTTTCCTTGAGCGCCGTCAGCTCGCTCCGTCGCGCAATCAAACCCGGCTCCCTCGCTCCGCCGCCCACGCGAAAGACAGCCCCTTCGTAGAAGTCGCCCCGTTGATTGACGACGCACGGCGCCGGTGAGTGCGATCCTTCACCGATCTCAAGATCGTCTTCTTTGAGCAATATCCTGCCGAGAAGCGCCTCTTTCAGGGGCGCCAATCCAGGCGCGCACTCGATGCGATCAGCCAACGACGGAGTGGCACGCGTCCCGTCTGCGGTGCCGATCAGATCGTCCTGAACCAGGATCGTGGCCCCGCCCAGACTTTTCTCCTCGAGAAAGACGAGCACCTGGCGCGCCTCGGCCCGCGATTTAACGACCACTGCTTCGGCAAGGTCGCCCAGAACCGCCTCGAGCGCCTTGGAGAGAGTGAAGTCGACGTCGAGCATCTCGCCCAGGATTCCGTCGACAAACGAGAGAGAGTTCCCCTCTGCGCTCGCTTCGTCGAGAACAGCGCGTGCGCTCGCCTCCACGCCCTCGCGGCTCGACACGAGAGAATCGAGAAGTTCGATCCTCGAATCGACCTTGACCTTTTCAGCCTCCAGTCCGCGGATCTCCCCGTCGAGTTCGCCGAGGCCCGCTTCCATGGTCGCCGCCGTGCGGCGGCTCGTGGCGAGCTCATGGGCCAGGTTGTCGACGAGCCCCTTCTTGAGGTCCATTCCGGCGGTGAGTTCGGTGTATTCCTCGCGGCTTTCGGCGAGCTGCCGCGCGGTCTCGTGCTGTTTGTGAACGAGCCGCCACCGCGTTGCGTGCTGTCCCTTGAGGCGCGCAGTCGCCTCGACGCGCTTGTTGCCGATCTCCACTTCTTTTCGGCTGAGATCGACGATGGAATTTTCCAGCTCCTCGATGCCGTCGCCGCATTCGCGCAGCTTGTTGGCCGCGACAGTCACCTGCTCCCGGGTTGTCTGCTCCTCCCTCGCTAGAGACTCTTCTTCCGACACGAGCCAGGACAGGCTCTTTTCGATCCCGGCGAGTTCCGTTTGGCGGTCCGCGTTGCGGCGCTTGAGATCGTCGCCGCGCTGGCTGTTCTCGACCTGCTCGTTGCCGATCTCGAAAAGTCTTTTCTCGAGCATGGCGATCTTGCCATCGCATTCGGCAAGCGCCGACTTCAGCTCGGCCAGGCGCGAGCGCTTGGCGTAGAGGCCTTCCTTGATCGCGCTCACGTTGGTCGAGAGTTCGTCACACGCGTTCTGGCACGTCGCCAGCTCGCGCCGTTTATCCTCCTCGGCGCCCACCGCCGAGGCGACCGAACCCTTGAGCGAGTCCATCCGGCCGGCCAGATCGGTGAAGAGATGGCAGTAGTAATCCTTGCGCAGTTCGTCGATCCGCTCGGTCAGATTGAGATAACTGCGCGCCCGGCCCGCCTGATTCTTGAGCGAACGAATCCGCTTCTCCAGTTCGTCGATGATGTCGCCGAGCCTGAGAAGATTCGCGTTCGTCCGCTCCAGCTTTCTCTCCGCCTCGCGCCGCTGGGACTTGAAGAGACTGATGCCGGCGGCCTCCTCGAAGATCAGCCGGCGGTCTTTGGGATTCGCCTCGAGGATTCGGTCGATCTTGCCCTGTTCCATGATCGAATAGGCGTCGAGGGCGGCGCCCGTGTTCATAAAGATCTTCTTGATATCCTTGAGCCGCACAGGAGAGCGATTGAGAAGGTACTCGCTCTCACCGGTCCGGAACAGGCGGCGCGTCACCACCACCTCGTCAAATTCGATGGGAAGAGTGCCGCAGTCATTGGTGAAGGTGATCGACACCTCGGCAAAGTTCATCGGGACGCGCCGGCCGCTCGCGTTGCCGTTGAAGATCACGTCGTGCATCGAGTCCCCCCGGAGAGAGGTGACGCGCTGCTCGCCGAGCACCCACTTGATCGCATCCACGATATTCGATTTGCCGCAGCCGTTGGGGCCCACGAATGCCGTCACGTCACCGGTCAGATCGATCTGAACGCGATCGGCAAAGGACTTGAACCCCACGATCTCGAGCGTCTTAAGCCGCATGATCCTGCTCCGATCGTCTTTTCATGAGAGCCTGCAAGAACGCAATCCTGGCCTGGGCATCGCCGAGGAAAAAGCCGGGCAATGGATCGAGGCCGGTAAACCGTTCGCAATCCGTTGTGAATCTTGCTGCACTTTCCGGGGATCTTTCGAACAGATCGGACAGCTCCCGATCGGGCAAGGTCCAGATTGGCTCGAATCGGATCTTGAATCCGAGACGCCGTTCTTCCTCGTGAATGAGCGCCTGAACCGTTCGGAGAGTGTCCGTTACAAAAACAGCCGGGTCCTTTTCCTCGGAACCTCCGGTGATTGCGCGCGCCACCGCACGGCCCATGTTGCGAAGGAGAATCCGGAAACTTCCCGGGCCCACAACAGCGCTGTCACCGCCCATGAAACGGCGCAGTGAGGCTTTGGGCCCGCGCCCACCGCGATGCAATCGAGCAAGGAAACGATTCTTGGATGCAAAGGACCCGATGAGGAGCCTGAGAGTGGAACGCAGCTCATCGTCGAACCGCGGTCCTGAGCGATGGCCGGCAGCATGCTGGATCGATTCCACGTCGAGCTGACCGCCCGTAACGAGGGGCTCGATCGCGGCCATGGCGTCAGCGTCGCACCCACGAACGCTCATCTCGACGTCCCCCGACGTTTCCATCACGACAGCCCTTTCGAGGAGGGGACGCGCGATGCGCCGATCGCCGAGAAGATCGATGTTGAGACGAGGAACGGACAGCGTGCGGCCCAAAGCGCGGAGTGCGTCGAGAAAAGCCGCGATCAGGTCGTCGAGAATATCCTGGACCGTCTGTGGATTCAGTCCCGACCGTTCGACAATTCTTTCGGCCGCCGGCGTCAACGTGCGGCGGAGCCGCAGTTGGGGCGGGCAGCGCAAGGATGGAGCACCCGCGAGACCTGTCGAGAGAGCGGCCACCATGGCGTACGCCCAATCGGAAGGGTCGCCTCCCACCTGTCCGACCTGTTCCAGTCCGGCGCTGGTCAGATCGATCCGCACCGGGCCGGTCGCAAATTGCTCCAGAAACCGGACCACGGCCCCGAGAAAGGAGGCTGGCGTTTCGGGCTTGCCGTAGGGAGCCGACAGGAGGCAGGGATCGAGGTTCATCTCCAGATACCCAGAGGGAAGGGTCAGTCCCTCCAGACAGGCCACATCCCTGAGGTGGAGATCGACTTCTTCCGGGGAATAGATCTCCTTGATCGAGAACTGCTTGAGAACCGATTGCGTGACCGCCGCAGACACATGGGCCGGTGTGCGACCGCCGGCGTCCGACTCGGCCAGCGCCCGCACTTCGGCGGCGCGCATCCCAACGCGCATGGCGCTGAGTGTGCGACCGGTGAATCCCCGGTTGAAAAGTTCATTATCAACCAGCTCTTGAACGAGCGTCGCCGACACGCGCAGAAGGCCCGATCTCAGGATGCGTTTCTCCACTTCCGAGGCGATCTCCGATGCCATGTCGGGCGGGATCCCCGACTCGCCCACAAGATCGGCGATGATGCGGCCTTTCGACCAGGGCGAGACACCGAGCCTGACGGTGTGATCGACCTCGAGGAGCGCCGTCTCCGATTGAGTCTGATCGAGGTTGAGAATTCTCAGCGCTTCGAGCTGCCTGGCGCGCCGCTCCCCATGAAGAATGAAGGTCCGGGCCGCGTCAGAGTGGCCCGTCTCCATGAGAACGCGTTCCACCACGTCCTGCACATCTTCCGAGGTCGGGATCGTCCGGCCGAATGACTTGTTGATGAACAGGGTCACCACGGAAGCGAGTTCTTCGGTGAGCAGGTCGTCGCCATGCCCCACCTTGCGTCCGGCGCGGCCGATGGCGGAAGCGATCTTGTTCTGATCGAAGACCACGATCCGTCCGTCCCGCTTTTTGAGCTTGCTCACCATCAATCGGGTATCTTCGATAGAAGGGGCCTGAGTTCGTCGAGAAACTGATTCACATCCTTGAATTCTCTGTAGACCGAGGCGAAACGCACATAGGCGACCTGGTCGATCTCCTTGAGCTGGTCCATGACGAGGCGGCCGATGAATTTGGAGGAGACTTCCTTGTCGAACATCTCGTAGAGCTGCGACTCGATGGCGTGGACCGCCTCCTCGAGCCGGTCGATCGAGATCGGCCGTTTTTCGCAGGCTTTGATCATCCCTTGCAGGATCTTGCTCCGGTCGATCGCATCGCGCGAACCGTCCTTCTTCACGACGCGAAGGGGCGCTTCCTCGACCCGCTCGTAGGTGGTAAAGCGCTTGCCGCATTCGAGACATTCGCGCCGGCGGCGGATCACATAGGCGTCGCCTGAGGTTCTGGAATCTATTACCCTGTCATTGTTAATATTACAGTAGGGACATCTCATCGATTCGCTTCCGGTCTTTGTTCATGTAACATCAACCACGATCCAACCGCGGACCGTCATTGATCAATTATCCGGGCACGTTTTGATCCATCGCCCTTTCCGTTCGTTCGCGGCGAATCGCGGAAACGGCAAAACGAGCTCTGCAAATCGCATTAGCAAAGAGATTTCAGGGCCAACCGCCATAAAGGCCACAATAGAAATTATCTACGGAAGAGATCCTTATCATACAACATCTAGTATGTCAAAAAAAATACATGCCAACATGAACAATTTATTTACTGGTAAGTGATTGGCCTGCAAGCAGGTGAGTCGACAGACCCCGTGGGATTGAACGGCCGTGGAGCCTTGGATCAATACTGGATATCGGCGACTTCTACCTTTTGAACCTTGAAGGTCTCGGGCATGGTCTGCCGTGCGGGATCGTCGAGAGGAATTCCCTCATCGGGAATGGTGCGCAGGGCGACGTTCTTGCGCTCGTTGGGACCGAGAGACAGGGTGGTGAAGAAAAAGGTCCGCCCACCTGCCGACGCCATGCCGTCGAGTGTGACCTTCAGCTTGGCTCGGACCCGATCGCCGGAACGGTTTTGAACGGTCACGAAGAGCCCCTGATGGTTCACACCACCCGATTGGGCCGAGCAGGTGGTCCAGCGGACTACTTTCACCGGGTTCCAGTCGAAAGGGACATTGGTCTTGAACTTGACATACTTGTTGACCTCGGCCTTGATGTCCGAGCCCGGTTTCAGGGCATAGGGGAAGGCAAAGGTCAATGACTGCGTCGAGTGCGGCTGTATGGGTCGCGAGAGCCCCTTGATGGTCTCGAACCGATCGACGTCGCTGGGGAGCCCCGGCAAAGGGCGGTCATCATCGTCTCTGAACGGTTGAAGAGCGCTGCCGGTGAGCCGGAACCTCTGGAGGGACAGCAGGTTATTCGTCCGATTCGCCACCCTCATCTTGAGAACGGTGAAGGGTTGGCTTCCCCGCCTCGCTTCGGTGCTCCACGACATGGAGAGGACCTTCAAATCGTCATCGTCGAGCGGGAGGTACTCGATCACTCTCGCCACGGCTTTGTCAGCCTCGGGTTCGGTGATTGGAGTTTTTTCCTCATCCTCGGCTCTCTCCTGTCGCTCGCGTTCGCGAATGCGCGCCTCCTCGAGTTCTTTCAGAGTCGAACCTCTCTGCTTCGCGGGTGTTTTGGCCCCCGAGTTCCCCTTGGGCTGCGAGGTCTTTGGACCCGATGGCGTCCGAGCCCCCGGCGCCTTGGGGCCCCGCCCCCCCACACCCTGCGCAAACAGAGCGCCCCCTGCCAAGAAGAAAAAGACAGTGAGCGAGATCAGAGTAACGAGGGTTCTGCGAGTGAAAGATTTCCTCGCGATCTTCGTGGAAACGAGCAGCATATCGACCTCCCTGGGCTCGGTCATACCAGTCGAGCCACTGTTAGGATTTATGCGCCTTCGCACGAAAAGTATCGCGGCGATTTTGCGTAAATTACCTATTTTCCGATGCAAAAGCGTGAAAATACCTGTTCGAGCAGATCTTGACCCGTCACGGGGCCACAGATCGCGCCGAGTGCGTCGAAAGCCTCGCGAATCTCAAGCGCGACGAGTTCCACCCCACCAATCCAGTCACCTGTGAGTGCCAGATCGATCGCACCGAGCGCTGAGAGAACGCTGTGCACGAGCCCCACATCCATGGCGGCCCCATCGGCGCCAAGAGGTTCGGGAAGGACTTTTTTCAGCCTGCCGAGCAGGTCGTCGAGTCCTTCTCGCTGCGCGGCCGAAATATGGCAGGGCTCAGGCGCCCATTCCGACTCCTTCCACGCCGGATCGAGGCCAAGGTCGGACTTGTTCAGGGCAATGACGAATGGACGCCCCCCGCGAAAACGCTCGATATCAGCGAGAGCTCGCCGATCAGGCGGCCGCGAACCGTCGACCAGCACGATGCACGCGCCGATCCTGTCCATCATTCCCGCGAGATTGGACAGGGCAAGCAATTCGAGCGGATCGTCGGTATCCATCACTCCCGGCGCATCGAAAAGCCTGACCCGCCGACCGTGAACGTCGGCTTCACTCTCGATCAAATCGCGCGTTGTTCCCGGAACACTCGATACGATCACCTCTCTTCCGGGGCAAAGAGCGCCGAAGAGCGACGATTTGCCCGCGTTGGGAGGTCCCAGGATCACGACTCCGGGAATGTTGCCGAAAGGTCTCCTTCGCGCGAGGACCGCGTTGATGTTGCTCAGAGCACTGCGGCAGGAAGCGAGTTCTTTCTTCAATGTCTCGCTGTCGAACGCTTCCGTGTCCTCGTCCTCGAAATCGAGGTAAGCCTCGATCGCCGCAAGCACGTCCAGAAGCCGGTCTCTCGCGGCGGATGCGTCCCGCGTCGGCCGGCCTCTGAGGCGCTCCATGGCAGCGGCTCTCTGTTCGTCCGAGCCGCTCTCGATGAGGGAGAGCACCGCTTCGACCTGCACCGCGTCGATCCGGCCGTTGACAAAGGCGCGCCGCGTGAATTCGCCCGGCCCCGCGATCCGCGCGCCTCCATCGACACACGCACCGAGGACCGCGTCGGCGATCGGGGGCGATCCGGGCAGGAAAAATTCCACCACATCCTCGACAGTGTAGGAACGGGGCCGGCGCATGACGAGCATGCGCGACTCCACAACCCGTCCACCCCGCAATCGGAGCCGTACGCGAGGAGCGGAAAATCCCTTGACCGTGGTGGGCCGCGGCCCGTCGATCGCAAAGCGATCGGCGCCGATCACAAAACGATCGGCAATGGTGAGAGCCTCCGGTCCGCTCATGCGGACAACCGACAGGAAGCTCCGTCCCGGGGCGGTCGATACAGCCGCGATGGTGTCGTCCACGAGTGCGACCTCTCCGAATCATCGATTCCGTCTGGGCTTGCTCCGATAAAGAATCCTACTTGGGCTGCGGGTCGCCCACGGGAAACTTCTTGCGAATGAACTTGTACTCCGCGATGGAGATGAGGTTGGACGTCATCCAGTACAGCGAGAGCCCCGATGCATAGCCGTAGAAGAAGAAGAGAAACATGATCGGCATGTACTTCATGATCTTCTGTGTCTGCTGCGCCGAGGGATCGGCCGACTTGGGCATCGCCTTCTGCTGGTAGAAGAAGGCGACCGTCATCAGGATGGGAACGACGTTCAGAGTCTCCCATCCCAGCAGGGGAATCGTGAAGGGCAGAGAACAGAGCGCGTCGGGCTGCGACAGGTCCTTGATCCAGAGACAGAAGGGCGAATGGCGCAGCTCGATCGAAAATCTCAGTATCTGAAAAAGGCCGATGAAGACGGGGAGCTGAAAAGCCATGACAAGACACCCCATGAGCGGAGGGGTGGCGCCATGTTCCTTCATCAGCTTCATCTGCGCTTCGTTGAACTTCTTCTTGTTGTTCTTGAACTTCTTCTTGAGCTCGTCCAGCTTGGGCTTCATGACAGCCATCTTCTGCTGGTACTTGTGCATGCTCACCTGCTGGTAGCGGTTGACCGGGAAGAGGCAGATCTTGACCACGAAGGTAAGACAGATGATCGCCACGCCCCAGTTGCCGAAGAGGGCGTAAAACTGGCGCAAGATCCAGAGGAGGCTCTTGTTGATCCACGCGAAGGACCCGTAGCTCTCCTCGATGACTGGATAATAATCGAGGTAGGGCTCGTGCTGCATCACGTCAGTCGATTTCGGCCCGGCGTAAAAGATCAAGCCCTGGGTCACGACCTGTCCCGGGCTGGGAATCCTGGGCACCTTCAGTAGATAGGTGGCGAGCACATTGGTCTCCGCCTGTTCGCGAAAGGCGGCGAGCTTCGAGGCGCTGGGCTCCCTTTTTGTCTCCTGCCGGTAACCGTCGATGAACTCGGCGTATTTGTTCTGATCCTCGAGAACCCGGAATTCAACCTTGCGCAGGAGTTTTCCTTCGCACGGTTGAATGAGCAGCGCGAAATAATTATTCATGACCCCGGAAAAGAGATGTTCTCCCTGATCTCTGATGGTGAATGAATAGGGATCTTTGAGGTCGGCTGCCGGAAAGTCGAGCAGTTCAGGCTGGCTCGTCGCGTCTCTCGTGTCGGCCGTGTAAAGGATCCCTGTCGGTCCCAGTGTAAATGAGGGTCTCTTCTGATCGTCGATCCCCGCGATCCCATTGAGGATGAAATTGAGCCCCCCCTTCCGGTCGGGATTCTCGTTCTCCACGGCGATCTGCACGTCGATGTGCTGGGCGCCCCCATGAAAAGTAAAGACCTTTCTCACCAACAAGCCGTCGCCGGGCCTGTAAGCGAAGGTCAATACCGAACCTCCGCCCCCCGTTTCGTAAAACGTCGACTCCCAGAGAGCGTCTCCGAAATTGTGAGTCGACGAGCTCCCGCTGCCACCGGCATCTTCGAGAACGAACGAATACTGGCTCTCGCTGGCCGAACCGAGAATCTCGAGCCAGTTATCGGGAATCTCCATCGCCACGGGATCTTTTTGAACCTCGGGATCGTTGAAAAACTCCTTGAGTCTCAACGATCTGAGAGCCGCCCCCCTGTTGGAAAAAACCGCCCTGTAGATATCGGTCTCGACCACGATCTCTTCTTCTGCCTCAACGCTGCTCGCCTCATAGAGCGTCTCCACGGGGTCGCCGGTCACCGGGCTCTCGGGATCGCTCGGCTCGGCACCGTCATCAGAACCGATCTCCCCGGTCGCTCCCTGCGCGTCTTCTGTAACGGCCTGTCCCTCCTCGGATGACGCCTGTCCGTCCTCGTACACGCTTCCCGTCTGGTCGGCGGGCTGTTCGGCCCGCTCCGGCGGCGGGAACAAGAGTGTGTGAACCCAGAGAAGGAGAAAGCAGAGAAAGAGTGCTGTGAGAAGCCGCTTGTCCATCGATGATTTCCTCTATTTACCTTCCTTCAAACGTGCTGCGAGGAAGAGGGGGAGTTTACCCGTGTTCATGATCTTCTCGAAGGTGCGGTCCACGTCATAGGGAACCCTGTGAAACTGGAGTGTGCCCTTGTCGAGAGTGGCGAAACACGCCCGGGGATCGCCGTCGCGCGGCTGTCCCACGCTCCCCACGTTGATGATCGCCCGCTTGCCCTGTGGGAGCGCGAATCCGCCGTCGAGACTGTCTTGAGGCAGGAAGCTGAAATTCTCGAGGTAGACGCCCGGGAGGTGTGAGTGTCCGATGAGGCAGACCGGCCGTTCGAGAAGCCTGAAGAGCTCGGCCATCTTGTGTTTGTCGTAAACATCCTCGGGAATGACATACTCGTGAACACGATCCCTCGGCGATCCGTGAACGAGCATGAAATCGTCACGGAAGATCACCGTGGGCAGGCTGTCCACGAAATTCCAGTACTCTCGATTCTGTTCGCGCGTGTAGTCGGTCGAATTGATTTCGTCCCGCGTCCATTCGAGAGCGCGACGCGCTTGAAGATTGAAATCTTCGGCAGAGGAGAGAAGAGCCTGTTCGTGGTTCCCGCGCAAGCAACCCGTGAAGGTCTTGGCGATGTCGAGGCACTCCCGAGGATCCGGACCGTATCCGATCACGTCGCCGAGGCAGTAAATTTCATCGACATTCAAACTCGTGGCATGGTCGAGAACCGCTCGAAGAGCTTCGATGTTGGCATGGATGTCTGATACAAAAGCCTGCACGAATACTACGCTCTCGTCTTCAGTTGTCCCCTGTTTCGTCGGATGTCGCCTCCGCGGGATCGACCTCGGCCCCGGGATCGGTCTCGCGCGGTGCGGACGCCTCTTCAACGATCATCACGGGGATGCCGTCGCGCACCGGATAAAGTCGGCCGCATTGCGGACAGAGCAGGCCGTCGCCCTCTTGCACCACTCCGTCCTTGCAGAGCGGACAAACGAGGATTTCGAGCAGTCTCTCGTCCACAATATCACCTCTCGAAACGTCGATCGAATCAGCCCTGGACTGGTTGAACCCGATCTAGGAAGAGCAAACCGGATCTTCAAATGTAAACGAGGCATAATAGGCCGCCTGCGAGGGCAAGTCAAGCACGAGAAGAGAATTGAAGAGATCTCATTAAGGCGTTATGATAAATCCCATGGCGAGAATGATGGAGACGGGTCTTTTTTACGGTTTCGTGGCGATTCCACTCGCTTTCTTTTTGGCGGTAGTGGTCGGCCTCCCGGGTTGCGGCGGCGACGAGCGCCCCCCCTTGTCGGCGACGCCCCAAAACGAATCGAAAGAAGAGTGGTTCTGGCGCGACCGGCTCTGCGTGCGTCCCGAGCCCCTCGCGGCGATAGAACCGTTGCCCCTGTTGCGGACCAAGGCCGCGGAGATATTCGACGCGATCGGCAGCCGTCCGCCGGGAACCCTCGAAAAAGAAATTGCCGCGATCTCGGATCTTGGAGAGAAAGCGATTCCCTTCATCGCCGAACGGACCGGCGGCGAGGAAAGGTCGGTTCGGTTCGCGGCAGTGTCAGCCCTGGGACGTATCGACAGCCCTCTTGGACAGGAGCCGCTCCTGTCTCTGCTCAGGGATGAGTGGAGCACAGTGGCGATCCTCGCGGCCGACATCCTTACCGAGACGAGCGAATCCTGGACACTCCCCCGGATCATAAAGACGATCGGCCCTTTCCCGGTCGACTTCAATCCGGTGCTCATGGTGCGCGTCAAATCAGCCGCTGCTCTGATCAAGCATCACAACTATTCGGGCGTACCATTTCTCATCAAGATCCTCAAGGAGAACACGCCTGCCGAGGACCCGGTGAGGGACTGGTACGAGACGCAACGCCTCGCCTGGGAGAAGGAGGAAGCGCTCAAGGTTCTCTCCTCCCTGTCGGGCGACACCTTCGGCTTCATCATCGACTCCCCGCGCCCCCGGCAGGCAGAAGCCGCCCGCCGTTTCGAACGGTGGTGGGAGGACAGGGCAGAGTCGTTCTGGGCGCGTTCGCCGACCCTCGACGATCCCTTGCTCGTCGCCGAGATCGAAGAAATGATTGCGGCGCTCTCCACTTTTCAGATTCGAAACAAGGATTGCGCGCAATACATACTGCGCATGCTCGGACCGCCGGTTCTACCCTTCCTGGCGAAGGCATTGACTGACAGTAACTTCTATGTCAGGTTTCACGCCCTCGATGTCATTGCTGATCTGGCGCCCGCGGCCGGCCGCAGGGTGGACGATCTCGCCGCCTCGGTGAGCGCTTGCGTCAAGGATCGCAGCCCCGCGATCCGCGCGCAAGCGTGCCGCACCCTCGGCAGGCTCGGCCTTGGATCGTCGCTCCCCTTTCTCGAGCAGGTCCTGGGCGACAGCGACAGCGATGTCCGCCTGAAAGCAGTGGAGGCGATCGGGCTCATCGGCGGTCCGAAGAGCGAGCGATGCTTGCTCGATCTCCTCGCGAACACGGCCCAGGGCCAGTTGCGGATCGAGATCCTTGCCGCTCTCGTGAGGTTCTCGTGCAGTCACGCCGACGGCCTGCTGACGGAACTGCTCTCCGACGATCCATCCCGTCAGGAATGGGCGCTCCAGAAAGTGATCGATCTGACAGGCGATGACTTTGGCTTTCACCTCGGCGGTCCTCTCGACAAGCGTACCGAGGCCGTGGACAAGATCGGCCGGGCCCTGAGAGAACTGGACGGCTGACTCACCACTCGAGAAGGCGGTGCTCCCTGAACGAGACGAATTCCCCGTCCCCGAGAATCACGTGATCGAGGAGCTGTATGCCGAGCAGCTCGCCCGCATCCTTGAGGCGCCGCGTGACCTCGAAATCTTCCGCCGACGGAGTCGGATCTCCCGACGGATGGTTGTGGATCGCCACGATCGCACCGGCGAGCTCGCTGATCGCAGCCTGGAACACTTCGCGGGGATGAACGATCGAAGCGGTCAGCGATCCCTCGGACACCCGCTCCTCGCGAATGATCCGGTGCTTGCTGTCGAGCAAGAGGACGAGGAAGATCTCCCTTTTGGCATCGCGAAGACGCAGGTGGAAATGATCGAAAACAGCCCGGCTCGACTTCACCGCCATTCCGGGTGAGAGACGTCTCTCACCGAGCCTCTGTGACAGAGTCACCACAGCCTTGAGACGGGCTGCCTGAGCCGGCCCGATCCCGCAGACAGCCATCATCTCCTTGCCGCTTCGATTGGCAAATCCGCGCAGGCCGCCATGGGTTGACAGTATCTGGTGCGCCAGATCCCGCGCACTCCGCATCGCCGTTCCCTGTCCCAGAACAAGAGTAAGGAGTTCCGCATCGTCGAGCGCGCCGCCCCCCCGTGTGAGGATGCGGCGCCGCGAGAGACCATCGAACCGGTTCGCGGCTGCAGCGCAGCGTCGCATCTTTTTGATCATCGTCCTCTCCACACGGGCCGTTTCGGAACATGGACGGATCGCGGGTGGCGAGGTTTCAGTTTATGACGATCACTTCAGCAGAAAAGCCTGTCCCCAGAGCCCCCGGTCGCCGCTGTCGAAACCATCGGCGAAGTCAGCCTCGAGGGTGAGCGTCTTCGCTCCTTCGAGTGGAATGAGAGGCAGGAACACAACCCCATCGCCGCCGCGCAGAATCGGACTTTCAAAGACCTCGCGGCCGTCGATCTGAACGCGGAATCGAATCGATCCATGCGCTCTGAGATCGAGTGTCTCATCAGAGATCCCCACGAAGGCTTGAAAGGAGGCGAAGGGTTCTTCAAGATCCCAGGTAAGCGCAGCCCTCGAATGGACACCAAGCCCTTTCGCGAAGCGCTGCCCGCCGCAGACCAGCTCGCGCCCCGAAACGGATCGATCCCTCTGAAAGGGAAAGAGGAAATCCTCGGACGCACCGAGGTAGGGCGTCTGGTCCACTCCGGTCGGTTCGAGATCGCTCACGAAAAGCATGGAGTCGCGCCGGAAAGAGATCGATTCGATCACATCGACGGGAAGTGAGAATTCGGGCAGAAAACTTCCCTCGAGACTGAGCCGACCGTTTTCGAGCCCCTTGAACGAGCCGGTCACCCTACCAGCTCCCCCTCTCAAGAGCACGAAGGTGTCATTCTCCGCGCGGCTCTCGGCCCCGGCCGAGCTGATCACCACGGCGTTGAGCTGGTCGAAGGAGAAATCGACGAGGCCGAGGCTGCACTCGAAAGTCAGCCCCTTGTCGGAGAAGAGATCGACGGTCCCGTTGATGAAGTCTTCGCCGAATCCGCTCGTTCTCTTCCTGTAGACCACGTCCTCGTCGGCAGAGAGCGCGTAGCGGCCAAAATCGGCGGGGATGTCCCGCATCCCCGGAAGGAGCATCTGCATCGAATCGATGGGAATGTCGAGGACACCGAGGAGCGGATTGTCGAGCACGATCTTCTCCGCGTTGCCGCCCGTCAGGACTCCGGTCAGGTAGTCGCCGCCCTGGAGGAGAAGGCCCACGGCGCCCTCGCCCAAGGATTCGGCCGCCCCCGTGGGAAAACTGATCATATGTACACTCGAAAAAGGGATCGCATCAACGTCCGAGGCTCCCTGCAGTCGGAGCATGCCCTTGCCGTCCACCGCGACCAGGCTTGCCTGAAGGCAGCGTCCATCGAGCGTGTAAATGGCTGCCTGGCTGGAGGAGACTCCGAAAAGGTCCTCGCAGAATGTGCAGAGGAGCAGGACCACAAGGCTCGTGGCAGCGAGGACTCGACAAGAGGTGCGTTTCATGAATTTCACCGTCCTTTTAGCAAGGTGGCCGGAACCGGCGGCCGAGATCGCCGGCCCCACTCACCGCGGTTCGGGTGATTGAGCGGTCCGCGTCGGGTCGTCTCAACTATGCCATTCTGACAGTACATAAATTTATTTTTTTCTGCACTCTGTCAAATTGGCATCCGCCAGGAACCCTGCATGAATCGAGGGCTTTGAGCCTTTATAACATCTTCTCTCAAAGAAATATACGATTTCTCCACCAAGCCCTGTTTGGCATCTCATTTGCGCAAAACGGGGTCTTTCAAACTTTTTTTGAGACTCGATCTGACCAGTAATCCAATCAAACTCAGTTCTCTGTACCAAATATCAAGTTAAGGAGGAATCAATGGCAGCGAAACAGCTCGCTTTCGATCAAGAAGCTCGTGAACGGCTCAAGGCAGGCGTGACGAAGATCGCCAAAGCCGTCAAATCGACGCTCGGCCCCAAGGGCCACAATGCCGTCATTGACAAGGGCTGGGGCGGCCCCACCGTGACCAAGGACGGTGTGACTGTGGCCGAGGAAGTCGAACTCAAGGACAGCTACGAGAACATGGGCGCCCTTCTCATCCGCGAAGCCGCGTCGAATACATCTAAAACCGCCGGCGACGGAACGACCACCGCCACGGTGCTCGCCGAGGCGATCTTTCTCGAGGGCCTCAAGTACCTCACGTCGGGAGTCGACCCCGTCTCTCTCGTTTCGGGGATCCGCGCCGGTGTCGGGGCTGCGTCGAACTACCTCGACTCGATCTCCCGCTCCGTGTCGGACAAGAAAGAAATCGCCCAGATCGCTTCCATCTCGGCCAACAATGACGCCGAGATCGGCAAGATGATCGCCAACGCCATGGATCGCGTGGGCAAGGACGGCGTCATCATGGTCGAGGAAGGCAAGAGCCTCGAGACCGAGGTCGACGTGGTCGACGGAATGCAGTACGACCGCGGTTTCCTCTCCCCCCATTTCGTCACCAATCCCGAGAAGATGATCGCTGAGCTCGAGAATCCCTTCATTCTCGTTTTCGAGGAAAAGCTCAGCAACGTGAAAACGCTCGTGCCCCTTCTCGAAACCGTGGCCAAGACGAACCGTCCCATCCTCATCATTGCCGAGGATGTGGAAGGTGAGGCGCTCGCCACGCTGGTGGTCAACAAGCTCCGCGGCATCTTCAAGTGCGCGGCGGTCAAGGCCCCCGGGTACGGCGACCGGCGCAAGGCCATGATGGAAGACATCGCCATTCTCACGGGCGGCAAGCCGATCTTCAAGGATCTCGGCATCAACCTCGAAGAGGTCTCGCTCGACGACCTCGGCACGGCCAAGAAGGTCACCATCACCTCGGAAAACACGACGATCATCCGGGGCGCGGGCTCGACCGACGACGTCACGACCCGCTGCGCGCGGATCAGAAGTGAGATCGAGAACTCCACATCGGACTATGATCGCGAAAAACTGCAGGAAAGGCTCGCCAAGCTCGCCGGCGGGGTTGCCCAGATCAACGTGGGCGCCGCGACCGAGACCGAACTCAAGGAGCGCAAGGCGCGCGTCGAGGACGCACTGCACGCCACACGCGCCGCGGTCGAGGAAGGCATCATTCCGGGCGGCGGCGTCGCACTGCTGCGCGCCAGAAAGAAAGTCGACGGCCTCAGGGTCAAGGGCGAAGAAAAATTCGGCCTCGCCGTGGTGAAGAAAGCCCTCGCCATGCCCCTCATGACGATCGCCCGGAACGCCGGAGTCGAGGGCCCCGTGGTGGTGCGCAAGATCGACGACAAGGACGACTCCTTCGGCTACGACGCGGCGCACGACAAATTCATCGACATGTTCGAAGGCGGCATCATCGATCCGACCAAGGTCGCCAAGTCGGCCCTGGAGAATGGCGCGTCCATTGCGACGCTCCTTCTCACCACAGACGCGATCGTCACCGATCTCCCCAAGAAGGAGGACGAAGCTCCGATGCAGCCCGGTATGGACGAGATGTACTAGGGGACATGAAAAAACGAGTTAACCATTAAGACAGTCGAAAAAATAAATCACAAAGGGAGGACAATCGAATGGTCAAGCTGAAACCTCTGGACGACAGGATTGTGATCGAGGTTCTTGAGGCCGAGGAACGGACCGCGGGAGGCATCGTGCTCCCCGACACGGCCAAGGAAAAACCCCAGAAGGGCAAAATCGTTGCCCTCGGCAGCGGCAAGTCGACCGAAGACGGCAAAAGAGCCGCCTTCTCGGTCAAGAAGAACGACCTCGTTCTCTTCGGCAAGTATTCGGGCCAGGACATCACCGTGGACGGCAAGGAATACAAGATCATGAAAGAGGGCGAGATTCTCGCTCGCTTCGAGTAGTCAAGAAACTCAGGAATATGAAAAACGCAGGAACCTCAATATAAAAGGACGGAGAAAAGAAAATGGCCAAACAGCTTCTTTTCGATGATGATGCGCGGCGAAAGATTCTGAAAGGGATCGAAAAGCTCGCCCGCACCGTGGAGGTCACATTGGGACCTTCGGGGCACAACGTGATTCTGGACAAGTCCTTCGGCTCTCCTCAGGTCACCAAGGACGGCGTCACCGTGTCCAAGGAAATCGAACTGGAAGATCCCTTTGAAAACATGGGCGCCAAGCTGGCCAACGAAGTGGCGAGCAAGACCAACGACGACGCCGGCGACGGCACGACGACGGCAACCGTTCTGGCGCGCGCCATCTTCACCGAAGGGCTCAAGTACCTCTCGTCGGGAGTCAATCCCCAGGCGCTCAAGAGGGGCATCGACAAATCGGTCCGATGCGTGACCGCCGCGATCGACGAAATGTCCAAGAAGATCAAGGACAAGAAGGAGATCGTCCAGGTCGGCTCGGTCTCGGCCAACAACGACGAGTCGGTTGGCAAGCTGATCGCCGACGCCATGAACAAGGTCGGCCGGGACGGCGTCATCACCGTGGAAGAAGCCAAGACCACGGTGACCGACCTCGAGTTCGTCGAAGGCATGCAGTTCGACAAGGGATACCTCTCTCCCTATTTCATCACCAACCTCCAGGATCTCTCCGTGGAGATGGAGGACGTTCACGTCCTCATCCACGAGAAGAAGATCTCCAACATGCGCCCCCTCCTGCCCGTGCTCGAGGCCGTGGCTCAGACGGGCAAGCCGCTCCTGATCATTGCCGAGGACGTGGAGAGCGAAGCGCTCGCCGCGCTCGTGGTGAACAAACTCCGCGGCACGCTCAACGTGGCGGCTGTCAAGGCGCCCGGCTTCGGTGATCGGCGCAAGGCGATCCTCGAGGATATCGCCGTGCTCACCTCTGGAACGTGCATCACCGAGGACATCGGCGTCAAACTCGAGAACATCGAGCTCGACATGCTCGGAACCGCCAAGAAGATCGCCGTGGACAAGGACACCACCACGATCGTCAAGGGCGCCGGCAAGAAGGCCGACATCAACGCCCGCATCGGCCAGATCCGGAACCAGATCGACCAATCGACGTCCGACTATGACCGCGAAAAGCTCCAGGAACGCCTCGCCAAGCTGACCGGCGGCGTGGCGATCATCCGCGTGGGCGCCCACACCGAAGCGTCGCTCAAGGAGAAGAAGGCCCGCGTAGAGGACGCCCTCAACGCCACCCGCGCCGCTGTCGAGGAAGGCATCGTGCCCGGCGGTGGTACGGCGCTCGTTCGCTGCATGCCGACCCTCGAAGCTCTCAAGCTCCCCAAGGAAGAAAAGTTCGGCCGCGCCGTCATCCTCCGCGCCATTGAGGAGCCGCTGCGCAGAATCGTGTCGAACGCCGGCTTCGACGGTTCGGTCACCGTTCACGAGGTGAGAGAGAACAAAGACAAGAGCTTTGGATTCAACGCTCAATCGGGCGAGACCTGCGATCTCTACAAGGCTGGTATCATCGATCCGGCCAAGGTCGTGCGGTGCGCTCTTCAGAACGCCGCCTCGGTGTCGGGCTTGATGCTCACCACCGATACCCTCATCACCGATCTCTCCGACAAAGACGACGAGATCGAGGGTGCGGTGATATAGAATTTATTGCGCCGGGTGTTTTCCGGCGCACCGAGACTGCTCTCACCGTCTGCAAAAAAACACCGCCGCGCGGCACCTTAGAAAGCCGCGCGGCGGTTTCCCTTGGAACAGAAAGAGGGGTGGCTGCCCAATGGCCCAGAAAAGAGACTACTACGAGGTTCTCGGAGTCAAGCAGGATGCCAACTCCGACGACCTGAAAAGGTCTTACCGCAAACTGGCACTCAAGCATCATCCCGACCGGAACAAGAACGACACCCAGGCCGCGGAAAAGTTCAAGGAGGCGGCCGAGGCCTACGAGGTTCTCAACGATCCGCAAAAGCGCCAGATCTACGACCAGTACGGCCACGCCGGCCTCGAGAGGGGCGGCTACCAGAGGGGATTCAGCTCCTTCGAAGACATCTTTTCCATGTTCAACGACATCTTCGGCGGCGGCGGTGGTGGTGGCGGCGGTGGTTCGATTTTCGGCGACCTCTTCGGATACCAGAATTCGGGCAGAGGCGGACGCAACCGGCCCGCGCGCGGCGCAAGCCTGAAGTGCGAGATCACGATCGATCTCATCGACGCCTTCAATGGCATCGACAAGACGATCGACTTGAAACGCAACGAAATCTGCAGCACCTGCACCGGTTCGGGCGCCAAACCCGGAACATCGGTGGCCACCTGCCCCGCGTGCCACGGTCACGGCGAGGTGCAGCAATCGCAGGGATTCTTTTCGATTCGCACGACCTGTCCCCATTGTCGCGGCAGCGGCGAGGTGATCGAGAATCCCTGCACCTCCTGCAAGGGATCGGGCAGGGTTCCCAAGAAGCGAAGCATCACCGTCCATATTCCGGCCGGTGTTCACGACGGAACCCAGATGCGGGTCAGCGGCGAAGGCGAGCCTGGATTCAACAGCGGGCCGCGAGGCGACCTCTACTGCATCATCAGGGTAAAACCTCATCCCCTCTTCGAGCGAAGCGAAGACGACCTGATCTGCCAGGTGCCGATTACCTTTTCACAGGCCGCCCTCGGTTCCGATATCGAGGTCCCGAGCCTCAAGGGCAAGGCGACGCTGAAGATCCCCTCGGGGACGCAGACCGGCAAGATCTTCAGGATGCGCAAGCAGGGGATGCCCAACGTCTACGGACACGGCCGAGGCGACCTCCTCGCCAAGGTGCGGATCGAGACACCCAAGAAACTCACCCCGAAACAGACGGAACTCCTGATGGAATTCGCCGCCACGGAAGAAAAGAACGTGTCCCCTGAAAGGAAGTCCTTCTTCGACAAGGTGAAAAAGATCTTCGAAAGCCGAGAATAATAAGCGGAGACGCAGGGATGGGTCGAAAAGGCAAGAAAAGCGGCAAGGGCAAGAAGGACAAGAAGCCTCGCGAGGAGGAGTCCGTCCTCAAGGACGAGACTCCCGTCGATGCACCGGCTGAAGAAAAAGAGCTCGATCCGCTCGAGGAACAGGTGAAGGACCTGACCGACCGGCTCCAGCGCAAAACGGCCGAGTTCGCAAACTATCAGAAACGCATCCAGAAGGAGATGGACGAGACGCGCAAGTACGCCATCAAACCTCTGGCCCTCGATCTTCTGCAGGTGCTCGACAGCTTCGAGAGGGCGCTCGACTCCGAGCAGCCCCGGGTCGAGGACGATTTTGTAAAAGGCTTCAAGATGATCTACGACCTGCTCAAGGGCTCCCTGACCAGCCACGGCATCGCACTGATCGAGGCCAAGGACGAGCCTTTCGACCCCAACCGTCACGATGCCGTCATGGAAGAAGAAAATCCCGACCTGCCCGACAAGACGGTCATCGACGAACTGGTCAAGGGCTACATGCTCCACGAACGGCTCCTGCGGCCGTCGAGGGTCCGTGTGTCGCGGACACCCAAGGAGCCGAGCGCAGAAGAGGCGGCTGCAGACGAGGAACCGGGGGAGGACAAGGATTGAATTCTTGCCCCTGAAGGGTGAGATGCGATCTGACAGAGGAGTACACCATGCCGACTTACGAATACATCTGTGAAAAATGCGGCTTCGAGTTCGATCGGTTTCAGTCGATCACCGCGGGCTCGTTGCGCAAGTGTCCCGAGTGCAAGGCCTTCGCGTTGAGGAGAAAAATCGGTTCCGGATCGGGAATCATCTTTCGGGGCTCCGGCTTCTACGAAACCGACTACCGCAGCAACTCCTACAAGGCAGGCGAGAGTAAAGAGGCCAACGCGGCCACGACGAGTTCGGCTGGATCGTCAACATCGAAAACGTCGACGACGGACAAGAAAAAATCGACAGACAAATCTTCAAGCGCGAAAACCAAGAAAGCCTCTTGAACAACCCCGACGAACCGCGCGATCAAGACAGAACTTTCACTTCTGCGAGAGTAATTCTTTCGGGAATCACCCCGAGCCAGCCACACGCAGGACCACATCGTCGACGGTGTCACCGTCGTCGAGCTCGACTTCCACTTCTCCAGGCTTCGCTCCCCCTATCGATGTCAGCCGGTAACGGCCTCTTTCGAGGCCTTCGAAAACAAATGAGCCGTCCCCCTGGCTGACGACCATGGTGCTCGATTCCCCCTCGGTCTCGGGATCGTCGACGATCTTCGACAAGCTGATCGGGTGGTAACTCACCGGCTTCGACGTGGCTTCGTCGATCGCCTTTCCCTTGATCGTCGATCCGCGTGCGATGACCAGGTTCACGTTGGACGTCTCGCTCCCCTCGCGCACCGTGACCGGCTCGAGCCGCGCCTCGATGTAACGCGCGCCCTTGGCCACGAGTCTGTACTCGCCTTCTCTGAGGTAGTTCACGGTGAAGCGCCCGTCCTTGTCGGTGGTCACCCGTCCTGCCGCGCCGCCAATGGTAAAGGTGTTCACTCCTTCGGTGTCATCCCCGCCGTCGTTCACGGCAAAAGCGGCCACACGCACCATCCGTCTCTCCTCACCGGTCTCCCGCTCGACGAGATGTTCGAGAGTGATGGACACCCCCTTGACGGGATCACCGGTGGAGATGTCCGTCACGCGCCCGCTCACGCGGCCCGTGGGAAGATCGAAGTCCCGATCGGCGCGGCTCGCGGCATAGACCTTGACCCCTTTCTCGATCGGATCGGGCACCCCGCCCACGCTGAGCCGCAGCGTGTATTCGCCGGGCTTCACGTCTTCCATCACGTAGGCGCCCTTCTTGTCGGTGCTCACCGATTTGGTCGGCATGAAAGCGAATCCCTCGGCCGGAAAGAGTTCGACCTGCATCCCCTCCACCGGATTCTCGGCTTCGGTCACGTAGCCCGAGACCACGGAACCTGCCACGTCGTAGATATCATAGGTCACGGTCTCGCCTTCCTCGACGATCACCGCTTGCTCGCTGCCCGACTCGTCCTGATGGCCGGCGATCATGAACGAGATCATCATGTTGCCCTCTGCCTCCTTGGCGAGGCTCACCGAATAGCGTCCCGGCTGAAGCCCCCGAAACGCGTAGAGCCCGTCGATGTCGGCGCGGGCCGTCTCTCTCTGCCACTTGCCCGGGCCGCGCGCCTGAACCTGGGCTCCGGCAAAGGGCTTTCCGTCCTTGTCGAAGACGGTCCCCTCGATCGAACCACCGGCGAGCAGGGTCATGTCGACGCCCGACCTGTCCTCGCCCACGGCGAGTGTGACCTCGGCCGGGTCAGGAGAGAGATAATCGATGTGGCGCGCCTCGACAAGGTACTCGCCCTCGGACACTCCCTTGAATTGGTACTTGCCGTCCGACGATGACGTCGCGCTCTTGATCGTTTCTCCAGGATCGAATATGTCCGGTCCCTCGTCCATCTCGACCCTGATCTCTCTTCGAATCATCGTCCCGCCGCCGCCGGCGCCGGAGTCGTCCGGCTTGGAACGGAGAGAGAGGGTCGCCCCCGCGACCGGCTCCCCATCAGGAGAGAGGAGTTTGCCCGAAATCCGCGCCTCGGGCACGAGCTCGAAACTCTTCTCCACGCGCTCGCCCGGAGTGGCGGCGATCCCATGGAACGTGGCATCGGCAAGTCCCTCGGCGGTGAAGGTGAGTTGCAGCGGATCGTCTCCGATTCCGTCGACGAAGAAGGCGCCCGACCTATCCGCCTCCGGCCCGATCCGCGAGGCCGCCTCGGCGCCCCGGAAGATCTTGCCCGCGAAGCGGCGGCCGATTCGGCCCCGCTTGGCGCTCAACTGGAACTCCTTGACCTTCTCGCCGGTCAGGGAGTTCTCCACGTACCCGTGGACCGAACCGCCTTTCTGGAGCGCGAAGTTGACATCTGTCGATCCGGCCTTCACCCCGGCTTGTTTCTTGGGGTAATAGACGCTTCCCGAAGCCTTGAGGCTGACCACACCCTCCTTGAGTCCCTTGATCGTGTAGGCGCCGTCCGGGCCGGTGCGCGTGCTCCGGCTGACCGAGCTCGAACTCATCATGCCGCTGATCTCGAAACTCATCCGGTTCGATCCACTGACCTGGACGTTGGCGCCGTCGATCGGGTCTCCGGCCACATCGGTCACGAAACCCGAGATGGTCAAACCCTCGTTGATCTCGAAATCGACATCACCGGTCATTTCGCCCTTGGCGACCTTGATCTTTCTGGGAGAGGGTGATGGATGGTCCTTGTGCCGGACATGGACGGCAACCTCGCCGGCGGGGACGCCGCGTAGGATGTAGTTTCCGTCAGAGCCGGTCTCGGTCTTGATGTCGCTCTGTCCACCCATTCCGCCGGCAAAGATGAGCACACCTCCCGACTGCTCCATCGTGTTGGCCGTCTTGACCGCCGAAACCACGGCGCCTTCAAGAGGGCGCCCCGTTCCGGCGAGCGCCACGAACCCGCTGATGGTGCCGGCGTGCTCGAGAATCAGATCTCCCACGTCCTTCTCAGTGCCGCGGTACTTGCCGAGAGTGACTTTTTTGGTCACGAAGTGCTCGTGAGAGACGACGAGGTAAGCGTTTTCAACGGCAGGGACCTGATCGATGGCGAACCATCCGTCCGGTCCGGTTTTCACTTCCGGTCCCTTTTTGGACAGGGAGCCACCGCCGGGAAGTCGGATGAACAGGGCCAGATCGCCCGAGATGTCCTGTCCGGCCATGAACTGAATTGTGGCGCCCCCCACCCGGCCTGTCTCCTCGGCGAACACCACGCCCGTGATGCGTCCCTTGCCCGCGGGAAGAATGTCCTGGCCCTTCTGGCTGCCCGCGGCCTCGGGAGCTTCACCGCCTTCGAGCGCGATACGATCTTCCGGACCGCCCACGGCGCCATCGGGATCACCCTCTCCGACGATCGAATCCTCGCGATCGAGAAACTCCTCCCGAACGGACCCCGCGCCGGTGGGATCGATCCCGGATCTCTCCTCTCCGTTCAGGTCAAGAATGACGGCCAGCACAACAGCCAGCGCGATTCCGGCCGCAATGGCACCGTAAACAAACAGCTTGTCGCGGTTTTTCATGATCTCCTCCAGGGACGGGCCCGAAAACTCATGGGGGTCGGAAAAGCCTTTTCGCCTTTTTACGCAACTCGGTACAGGAGCGGTAGAAATAAAATGTCCCTTTAGAAGCGGAACGGTGAATCGGGTCGATCAAGCCGACAATCAACCTCTTCGCGTTTGCTTGCGGCTTATCGTCTTTCGAAGAGCATGGAATCGGCGCCTTCTAGCGGGGCCAGACGGAATGCCGAAGAGATCATTGACTTCAGTCTGGCAGAGAGTTATAAGCTTATCTTTTCTATCTCGATCGATTTCAGCGCTTGGGAATCGAACGATAAAAGCTTCATGTCATCCTGATATTTGGCATCCTCTCTCCGTTCAGCTTCGTTGAGTTCTTTTCCCGTGAACGCCCCCGCGGGCTTCACTCTTCCCAGGATTGAGCAGGATGGTTGAAAACAACAACCTATTGGCGGATTACGCGCCCGTCTTCATTCTCCTCGCCGTGGTGGTCGGATTCGCGACCTTCATACTCGTGAGTTCCCGTCTCCTCGGACGCGGCGTCGACCACCGCGACAAGATGGTTCCCTACGAGTGCGGTATGGAGCCCAAGCATTCGGCCCGGCGGCGTTTCTCGCTCGGTTTTTATGTCACTGCCGTCATCTTTCTTCTCTTCGATATCGAGGTCATTTTTCTTTTCCCCTGGGCGATCACGCTCAGGGAACTGGGAACGGCCGGTCTGGTGGTGATGACCCTCTTCATCGCGATTCTCGGCCTCGGCCTGGTCTACGCCTGGAGGAAAGGAGCGCTCGAATGGGATTAGAAAAAAGTTTCCCCGAGTTCGTCACCGCCCCTCTCGGCTGGCTCGTGAACTGGGCGCGCAAGAACTCGATCTGGCCCATGCCGATGGGCCTCTCGTGCTGCGCGATCGAAATGATGGCCATGGCCGGGCCGCGATTCGACGTGGCGCGCTTCGGAGCCGAGGTCTTTCGTTTCTCGCCGCGCCAGAGCGACGTGATGATCGTGGCCGGCACGGTGACGTGGAAGATGGCGCCCATCGTGCGCCAGGTCTACGAGCAGATCCCCGACCCCAAGTGGGTCATCTCCATGGGTGTCTGCGCCTCATCGGGCGGTCTCTATCGGAACTATGCAGTGGTCCAGGGCGTGGACAACATCATCCCCGTCGATTTTTACGTTCCGGCCTGCCCGCCGCGGCCCGACGCTCTTCTCGACGCGCTTCTGAAACTCCAGGACAAGATGATGACGGAAAAACTGAAACCATAATCTCATCGAGCAAGTGCCATGACAGACGAGACCCATTTTCCTGAAGGACTGAAAGAGCGCGTCGCCGCTGTCGGGGGAGAACTCCTTCCCACGCAGCCTGACGGGATCCCCACGGCGCGTGTCGATACCGGGGCTCTGCTCGACCTCCTCGGAGCGCTCAAGGAGGGGCCCGGTCTCCGCTTCGACATGCTCATCGATGTTTTCGGCATCGACGAGTATCCTCGATCTCCCCGTTTCGACCTGGTCTATCACCTGCGCGCCCTCTCCACGGGAGAGATGGTCCGGATCAGGGCTTTCGCCCAGGGCGACCACCATGCGATTCCCTCGGTTGTCGGTCTCTTCGGCACAGCCGACTGGCACGAACGTGAAGCTTACGACATGATGGGAATCGAGTTCACCGGACACCCCGACTTGAAGAGAATTCTCATGCCTCTCGAGTACGAACACCATCCGCTGCGGAAGGACTTCCCCCTCGAGGGAATCGAGCCCGACCGGCTCTTCAAGAAGCGTTTTCCCGGAGAGAGCATCGGATCGTTGCACCAGAAGCCACAACAAAAAGGGCAAGGCGGCTCATGACCGACATGGACACAGCCACAAACCAGGATGTCCCCGAACAGACCGCTGCTCCGGGAGAATTCGGGGTCGAGCAGACCACGCTCTACATGGGCCCGCAGCACCCGGCCACGCACGGCGTCCTCCAGATCATCCTCACTCTCGAGGGGGAAAAGATCTTGCGCGCCGAGCCGGTCGTCGGGTTCCTCCACCGCGGCAAGGAGAAGCACGGCGAGGAGCTCAACTACACCCAGTACATCACCTTCACCGACAGGCTCGATTACTGCTCGTCCATGGCCAACAATATCGGCTACGCCCTCGCCGTGGAGAATCTGCTCGGAATCGAATGCACCGAGCGGTGCCAGTACTTTCGCGTCATCATCGCCGAGCTGACGCGTATCGCGTCCCATCTGATCTGGCTCGGAACATCGGCCATCGACCTCGGCGCGATCACGATCTACTTCTACACCTTCAAGGAACGGGAAGACATCTACGACATCTTCGACCAGATCACCGGCCTGCGCATGAACAACATGTTCGTCCGTTTCGGTGGAATGGCGGGCGATATCCGGCCCGATGTGGCCGACCGGATTCGCAAGTTCACCGAAGACTTCCCCAAGACACTCGACTCGTGCGAGACGCTCCTCACGCGGAACAGGATCTGGTGGCAGCGCACGCGCGACGTGGCCGTGATCTCGAAGGAGGACGCCATCGACCTCGGCCTGACCGGACCCAACCTGCGCGGCTCGGGCGTCGAGTACGACCTGCGCAAGAACGATCCCTACCTGTGCTACGACGAGATCGATTTCGACGTTCCCGTGGGCGAGGGGGGCGATGCCTACGACCGCTATCTGGTTCGCATGGAGGAGATGCGGCAGAGCGTCCGCATCATCCAGCAGGCGGTCGACGCCATGCCCGACGGACCGGTCTTCACCGACGAAGCGCGCAAGTACATTCTTCCCCCGAAGAATCGCGTTTACGAATCGATGGAGGAGTTGATCCATCAGTTCAAGATCGTCACCGATCTCAGGCTCCCCACGGGACAGGTCTACAAGGCGACCGAGGTTCCCAAGGGCGAGCTCGGATTCTTCATCGATTCGCGGGGCGGGCCGAGCGCTTACCGGATGCGCATCCGGTCGCCTTCGTTCACCAACCTGCAGGCCCTTCCCAAAATGGCCGAGGGGCGCCTGCTGGCCGACATGACATCTATCATCGGTTCGCTCGATTTCGTGATGGGAGAGGTGGACAGATAAGACAATGAACGAGACAGACCAGTTTGTTTTTTCCGAAGAGCTGGAAACCGCGATACTCGCGCTCAAGGATCACTACCCCGATCCCCACGCCGTGGTGATCCCGGCCCTCTACCAGGTGCAGGACGCGTACGGACACCTCTCCGACGAATCGTTGATCCGCCTCGGCGACCTCTTGAACGTTCCCGCGGCCGAGATTCTGGGAACCCTGACCTTTTACACCATGTTCCGCCGCAAAGCGGAGGGACAGTTCCATATCAACGTGTGCAAGAACCTGTCGTGCCACCTCACCGGAAGCCGGGACCTTCGCAAGCACATCGAGACATCGCTCGGTATCTCCGTTGGAGAAACGAGCGCCGACGGACTCTTCACCCTCGGAGAGGTGGAGTGTCTCGGCGCCTGCACCGAGTCGCCCGTGATCGAGGTGGACGGCGAGTACCATTTTCGCGTCACGCCCGAGAAAGCGGATGAGATCCTCGACGATTACCGCCGGAGAGCTGGCGAAGAACGCCGATCCCCTGGAGCGGACTAAAAGGGAGAACGACCTGACGTGTCGGAAAAGTACCTGACAGCACGAATCGATGTGGAGAACTCGACCTCTCTCGAGACGATCCGCCAGCTCGGCGGCTACGCCACGGCTGAACGGATCGTGAAGGAGATGAGCCGCGACGAGGTGACCAACGTCGTCCTCGAGGCGAATCTTCGCGGTCGGGGCGGTGCGGGTTTTCCCACGGGGCGGAAGTGGACCTTCATGCCGAAGGACTTCGACGGCCCACGATACCTCGCAGTGAACGCCGATGAGGGCGAGCCGGGCACCTGCAAGGACCGGATCCTCATGGAGCGGGACCCTCACCTGCTTCTCGAGGGGATCATCATCGCCTGTTACGCGATCAAATCCAAAGACGCCTACATCTACATCCGCGGCGAGTACCTCAAGAGCTACCAGGTTCTCGAGAAGGCGATCGCCGAGGCCGAAGCGGCCGGCATCTTAGGAAGCAACATCCTCGGGACTGGCGTCACCGTCCGCGTTCACCTCCACCGCGGCGCGGGCGCCTACATCTGCGGCGAAGAGACGTCGCTCATGGAGTCGCTCGAGGGCCACCGAGGCCACCCGCGGCCCAAACCGCCTTTCCCCGCGATCGCCGGTCTCTGGCAGAAGCCGACAGCGGTGAACAACGTGGAGACGATCGCCAATCTTCCGGCCATCCTCGAGAAGGGCGCCGCCTGGTACAAGTCGATCGGAACGGAGCAATCGTCGGGCAACCTTCTCTACCAGGTGTCGGGCCATGTCAACACGCCGGGCGTGTTCGAACTGCCCCTCGGCACCACGGCGCGTGAACTCATCGAAGAACATGGGGGCGGAGTCTGGAAGGACCGCGCGCTCAAGGCCTTCATCCCCGGCGGCATCTCCACCGGCTACCTGCCCGCCGACGCGATCGATGTGGCCATGGACCACACGGCGTTGATGGATGTGGGCACCATGCTCGGAACGGGCGGGATCATCGTCATGGACGAGGAGACGGATATCGTCGAATCGCTCGAGATCCTGACATCCTTTTACCGCCACGAAACGTGCGGCCAGTGCGCGCCCTGCCGCGAAGGGTGCGCGTGGACCCACAAGATCGTCAAGCGGATCCTCGACGGGAAGGGAACGCCCGCCGATCTCGACCAGCTCGAGGAAATCGCACAGCTCAGCGAACGGGGCCGTACGATCTGCGTCTATCCCGACGCGATCTCGGCGCCGGTACGGTCGGCATTGAAACACTTCAAGGGAGAATTTCTGGCGCGCATGGAGAACGGTTCACAAAGCGTCCTTCCGGGGGCGACGTCATGACAGAAAACAACAGCGTCACACTGAAAATCAACGGGCAGGACGTGGAAGCGCCCAAGGGCGCCACCGTCCTCGAGGCGGCCCGGTTGGCGGGCATCGAGATCCCCCACTTCTGCTACCACCCCACACTCGAGCTGGTCGGATCGTGTCGCATGTGCCAGGTCGAGTTCGTGGCCGGCGACCGCACCTCTCTCGGCGTGTCGTGCCGCACGACCGTCACTGATGGCATGGAAGTCCTGACCCACACTGACAACGCGGTGCGCGCCCGGGCGGGCGTGCTCGAGTTCCTCCTCGCCAACCACCCCCTCGACTGCGCAATCTGCGACAAGGCGGGCGAGTGCCCCCTGCAGAACTACACCTACGAACATGGATTCACCGAGGGACGCACCCAGGAGCCGCGGCGCAAGGGGATCAAGAAGACACCCTTCGGCGGCCACATCGTCTTCGACTCGGAGCGGTGCATCCTCTGGACGAGCTGCGTGAGCTTGATGGCAGATTACGCCATGGCCGCCCAGCTCTGGGTTTCGGGGCGGGGGGACCACTCGGAG
>CAYXGI010000015.1:0-92874 GCA_964464495.1 uncultured Phycisphaerales bacterium | reverse complement strand
ATTGAATATGCGACTATTTCACGCTTCATATCCCGGTTTTATGCAATCAGAGGGTTCTGAGTTCTTCGGGGTGGAGCGACCCGGTGGGGGACTGGGATTCGAGTACACGGACCGCCACGCTCACGCAAGATGTCTTCGAGACGATTCAGATCGACGATGCGGGAATCACCCTCGACGGTGGAGGTTTTACTCTCTCCGGCAACAACGCGGGCATCGGGATCAAGATGCATGTGTTCAAGGACAACATCACGATCCGGAATATGAAGATCGAGAATTTCGGAAACGGGATCGATATCTACTCCTGCGAAAACATCATGATCAAGGAGAGCGAACTCTCGAACAACCAGTACGGAATCAATGTCTATGCCGGACGGAACATCGTTGTCACGGAAAACATGATCGTGGGCAACCTCTACTACGGCGTCTATTTCTACGCCTCCGATGACAACCAGATCTACAACAACAACTTCGTGGATAATCCGAACACACAGGCATACGTGCGCGGGGACAGGAACGTCTTCGATCTTCCACTTCCGATCGGGGGCAATTACTGGAGTGTCTGGACCGGCCCGGACAACGACGGCGATGGATTCGTCGACACGCCGTACACGTTCAGTTACGGGGAAGATAATTCTCCCTGGACCGCTGTCGACGGCTGGGCCAACCAGGCGCCGGTTGCCGATGCAGGCGGCCCCTACATCGCCGGAGCCACCGGATGGAGCGGCGCTGTTCTGGAGCTCGACGCGACCGGCTCGATCGATCCGGACGGGGACACGATCACCTTTGCGTGGGACCTCGATCTCGCATTCGACTCGGACTATGATGGCGATCCCACGAACGACATCGATGATGCGACGAGCTGCCCGGTCCTGCTTTTCGCCGTCGGCCAGACCGATGTCTCACTCGTGGTGACCGACCAGAACGGCGCACGGAGCGCGCCGGAACTGACCACGGTCACGGTGAGTATTCTCGAAATCATCATCGATATCAAACCGGGGAGTTATCCGAACAGCATCAATCTCGGCTCTCAAGGCGTCATCCCAGTGGCCTTCCTGACCGAGGGCGGTTTCGACGCGGCAACCATCGATCCGCTCACGATCACGCTGCGCGGCGAAGACCTGTCGGATGGTCTCGTACGGCTCAGGGGTAAGAAGAGCACAAACCCGATGGCCAAGATGGAAGACGTTGACGGCGACGGCGACCTCGATCTGCTCGTTCATCTGGAGACGGAGCGATTGGCCGCCTACGAGCTCGACGCGGAGTGCGCACTCGGCGCACTCACCTACGACGGTTTTGTCGTGGAGGGCAGCGACTCGATCCGGGTCGTTCCCGAATAGCCGAACAGTCGAGAACCATGGGATACCGCCACCCCGTCATGGCATGGCAGGGTGGCGGTATCATGTTTTTTGGCCTGGTTTTCGCGCCGCTCGTCGCTACCGGCCCGCCGCGCCGGAATCATTCTCGTTAGATCAATTTATGTTACTTTTTCACTGCAGGCGCAATAGAGCGTGGTGTACAATGATTCCATTGCCTGAAAGGGATCGAAAGATATCAGTTTCAACCGCGCCACGGCCGTCCGTCGGCCATCCCCGGATCCTTGAATCGTGTGAAGAATCTTGAAGAGAAGGAGAATGGTCGTGAAAGAAAAGCTGCTGAAGATCGGGCTCCATTGCTTCGTATTCGTCGGCATTCTGTGCGTCCCCTTTGTTTCCGCGGCGCCGATCGATCGGCCGGACACGTTGAGAATCCCGGCGGAGTGCGCCTCCTTGACCGAAGCGCTCGCTTCCGGCTTCGACGGGACAATCGTCCTCGAAAGGGGATCTCCCGAATCGATATACAAGGCGGTCTCGCAATGCGGCGGCACCGAGGCGGCGATCATCATCGATTCCGACGACAGGACACTTCGCTTCGACAGCCTGGGGCGGCTCGCCAAGATCACCTCGAAGACGCGGCCCGGCAAGGGAAGCAGATCGGGCGCCGCGACCAACAACTGGTTC
Organism: uncultured Phycisphaerales bacterium; assembly: GCA_964464495.1. Classification (GTDB taxonomy): domain Bacteria; phylum Planctomycetota; class B15-G4; order B15-G4; family CAYZWU01; genus CAZUHB01. The sequence goes on along the minus strand of CAYXGI010000015.1, from coordinate 90,877 downwards.
AGCGATGATTTCGGCGACGGTGTCATCGACCCCGCGCTCTGGACCGTGAGCGGCGACGGCGTGACCGAGAGCAACGGTGTGGTGACGCTCAATCGCACCGACTCCAGCGATTCGCTGGTAACGGTGAGCGACTATGATGGTGGTTTCGAGGTCGAGGTCGAGTCGAGAATTCTCCAGATGGAGTGGCACGACATGTTCCACGGCGTCTCGGTCAAGGAGAGCCAGAACCGGGGCATCTCCTTCGGCTACAGCGTCTACGGTTCCTTCTACAAGGGGCAGCACAGCAACTTCGGCACCAGTTTCAGCTACTACTCGAACTGGAGCCTTAACCAGTGGTACCAGTGGCGGCTCGTGAAGGGGAGCGGCGCGCCGATCGATATCTACGTGGGGGGCGGCCTGGTGTGCGGCGGGAGCGTGGCCGACGACGTGCTCGTCAGCTTTCCGGGATTCTATTCCGACGGCGGCGGCGGCACCGCGTCGATTTCGAGGATCGACAATTTCGCCATCTCCTATGTGAGCGACAACATCGACGTCTACCACGTTCCCCAGGATTTCGCCGGCATTCAGGATGCGCTCAACGCGGTCGGCGCCGGGGACACGGTGCTCGTTGCGCCGGGTACGTATGTCGAGACTCTCACCTGGCCCAACTGCTGGGAGGTGAAACTACTCGGCGAAAAGGGCCCCGAGGTGACAGTCGTCGACGGCAACCAGGCCGGGACGGTTCTCTTTGTCGACGACTGGAACGAGTACACCATGGGCGACTCCCGTCTCGATGGATTCACCCTGACCAATGGCTACGACGGCGGCGCCTGGCCCTACGGCGGCGGCCTCTGCCTGAGCGGCGGCCAGCTCATGGTTGACAACCTCGTGATCACCGCGAACACCGCGGTCGAGGGCGGCGGCATCTACCTCTCATCGTGGGACTCCACCCTCGAAAATTGCGTCATCACCAACAACAGCGCCACGCTCGGCGGCGGGATCGGCGGATACGAGGCGTACGGGACCATTGCCAACTGCGTGATCGCCGGCAACACCGCCACTGACGGCGGCGGCATCCACTCTCCCGACTACGACGAGGCAGACTATGTCAACTGCACCATCTGCGGCAACACGGCGACGGGCAGCGGCGGGGGGCTCTATTCGGGCGCCTGGGATTTTCGCACCGTCGCCAACTCGATCTTCTGGGGCAACAGCGCCGCGGCGGGTTCGCAGATTTTCAAGGACCCGGGGAGCTATCTGAATGTGACCTATTCAGACGTGCAGGGCGGATGGTCGGGCCTGGGCAACATCGATGCCGATCCGCTCTTCGTCGACCAGGCCGCGGGCGACTATCACCTGACCTGGAACTCCGCCTGCAAGAACGTGGGCAACAACAATGCCGCCGGCCTCGCGGCGAGCGATTTCGAGGGCGATCCGCGCGTCGTGCTCACCACCGTCGACATGGGCGCCGACGAGTACCACTACCACCTCTACCACGCGGGACCGGTCGTGCCCGGTGCGTCGATCGACATCAAGGTGATCGGCCTGAACATACTTCCCGTGACGCTCGCTCTCGGTACGGGCATCCAGGATCCGCCCCTGCAAACCGCCTATGGCGAATTCCACCTTGTCTGGCCCCCGGCGTGGCAGGGTTTGATCGGAAACTGCAATGCCGACGGTCTGCTCGTTTTCACCGCCACCGTTCCTTCGAGCTGGATGCCCGGAGACGAGAAGCCGCTGCAGGCTCTGGTCGGTCCTCCCGGAGGTCCCTACACGAGGCTCACCAACCTGATGGTGCTCCACGTGCAGTAGCATGGAATGATTCTTACCGCCTAGGAGTCTGTCGGACTTGGCCATCCGAAAAGGAGGGTCTCAGGTCGGAGGTGGTGAGGCTTTTTGCGGCCTCCGACATTCTGTCCCGTCCTGAATTGGAGTCGGGTATTTGGTCACTCGGACAGACTGAAGTCGGCCGCAAAAAGCCTCACCACCTCCGACCGCGCGGGCCCTAAAGTCGAATTTCGAGTCTGACAGACTCCTTCGATTTCAATTCTCCCTGATCACCCCGTCTTCAGACGATGCAGCTTTTTCACGTTGTACGCCAGGCAGACCAGCTCCCATTCGGCATTGACTTCGACAATACCTCGTAACAGAAACCGTCGAAATCCCAACACATGCTTGATGATTCCGAAAACCGGCTCCACGGTCTGTTTCCGTTTGGCGCTTCCCATGACGAGATTTCCCCTCGCCTTTCCCCGTTTGATCTCGACGACCACCGGTTTGTCCGGAAATTCGACAGCGCTCCCCGTTTGTTCCTGAGCGTGAACCTATGCGGTGGCAAGGAGGATCAAAGCATTGAACAGGAGACGCCATGGATGGTGAATTTTTGGATTGATGTGGTAGATGATTTTTCGGCGGCCCACATGGCGGGAGATTACGGCCCGGGCTCGTTTGAGGATCGCCAAGTGGTGGGAGACCTTGGGCACGTCGAGGGACAGGATTTTACCCAGTTCGCGCGCCGTGAGTCCATCGAACTCTCCTTCCTTCGAACTGCCTGGTAATCCGAGGAAAAAGATATCAAAGCAATTCGGGCGATGCCACACTTGAACCGGTACGGTCTTTGGCCGATCATGGGTGCGGCAGGTTGCCGGGAACCGAGACACGCTCCTTTGGGAGAACAGAGATGAAAGCGCAGCAGATGGCGGGCGACGAACAGAGACAGTACCACATCGGGCTGGCGCCGGGCGAACTGGGAGATTACGTTCTGCTCTGCGGCGACCCGGCCCGCGCCCGGCGGTTCAGTGAGACGATCCTCGACAGGACCGAATCGGAAATCAGCCACCGCGAGTACCTGACCTTCACCGGCCGTCTCGGGGAGGCTCGTGTCTCGGCCATGGCGACCGGGATCGGGCCGGACAACATCGAGATCGCACTGATCGAGAGCTGCAACATTGCCGAGGCGCCGACCTTTATCCGCATGGGGAGCTGCGGCGCGCTGCAGCCCGACATCGAGCCCGGCGACCTGGTCGTGTCGACGGGCGCCGTGCGCCTCGAGAACACGTCGTCCTTCTTCGTGCCTGACGGCTATCCGGCCGTGGCCGACCTGGAGGTTACCATGGCGTTGACCCGTGCCTGCGCCGCGAGGGGCTACACCCACCACGTGGGAATCACGGCAACGGCGCCCGGGTTCTACGGGGCGCAAGGAAGGAGCGTGGGCGTTTTCCGTCCACGCAAGCCCGAGCTGGTCGATGAACTGACGCGTTGCGGGGTTCTCAACTTCGAGATGGAATCATCGGCACTCTTCATCCTCGCCGCACTTGGCCGGCTGCGGGCCGGCACGGTGTGCGCCGTCTACGCGAACCGGGCGACCGACGCGGTTCTTGACGAGACGGCGCGCCGCAATGCCGAGGCGCGCTGCCTCGAGGTGGCGGCCGACGCGGTGCGGCAACTGTCGGGGCGGAAGGCGGAATGAAAAGCAGACAGGCGATTCTTCTGGTTCTCGATTCGGTCGGCATCGGCGCCGCACCCGATGCGGCCGCCTATGGCGATTTGGGAGCGAACACACTGGCCAATCTCGCCGACGCCGTGGGCGGCCTCAGTGTGCCCCATCTCGAACGCCTCGGCCTGGGGCGCTGCGCCGGCGTGGTTCCCGGCGGCCCGGCAATCGGCGGCGTGAAGCCTGTTGAAAACCCCGCCGCCGACTTCGGCGTCATGCAGGAAGTCTCGCGGGGAAAGGACACGACTGTCGGCCACTGGGAAATGGCGGGGATCGAGGTGAAAAAAGGATTTCGCGTCTTTCCCGCCGGACCGCCTTCATTCCCCGCCGAACTGATCAGCGAGTTCGAGGCGCGCACGGGGCGCGCCGTGATCGCCAACCGGGCGGCGAGCGGCACGGCGATCATTCAAGAACTCGGCGCGCAGCAGATGGCCCAGGGCTGCTGGATCGTCTACACGAGCGCCGACTCCGTCATGCAGATCGCCGTCCATGAGGATGTGATTCCCCTCGACGAGCTCTACGCCGGGTGTGCGATCGCCAGGGAGCTCTGCGATCCCCTGATGGTCGGTCGCGTGATCGCCCGGCCCTTTGTGGGCGAGCCGGGTTTGTTCAGACGGACCGACAACCGGCGCGACTTTTCTCTTTTTCCGCCCGAACCGACCGTCATGGACAGGCTGGTCGAGAACCGGATTCCGGTCGTCTACGTGGGTAAGGTGGACGACATCTTCGCGCACAAGGGAATGACCCGGACGCTTCACTCGGAGAGCAACCGGAGAGCGGAGCAAGACCTGCTCCACCTCGTCGGCGACGGCCGGGAAGGATTGATCTTCGCGAACCTCATCGATTTCGACATGCTCTACGGCCACCGCCGCGATCCCGAGGGTTACGCGCGCGCGCTCGAGGAGACCGACTGTTTCATCGGCGAATTGATCGCTCTCCTCGAAGAGGGCGCCCTGCTGATCATCACCGCCGATCACGGCAACGATCCCACTTTCAGAGGGACCGACCACACGCGGGAGCTCGTTCCGCTCCTGGTCTATCAGCAGGGTCGGACAGGCGGGAGGGACCTCGGGATCAGGATGGGATTCTTTGACGTGGCCCAGTCGCTGGCATCGTTTTTCGGGATCTTGCCGATTCCGCGCGGCGTGAGTTTTATCCCCTAGCGCGCGTTCTCATTCCTTCCCTACCACGGTTCGGTTGGTGCGCGATCGGCAGAACCGAAGCGACTTCTTTGCCGATTCGTTCTCCGGATCGAGGCGCACCGTCTCGGCAAAGTGAATCTCCGCGCCGGCAAAGTCTTTTTTGTTGAGCAGCAGCACTCCGAGGTTGAAGCGTGCCACGGGGTGATCGGGCGCGATGCGCACTGCCTCGCGCAGATGTTTCTCCGCTTCCGCCAACATCTTGTTCTCGGCCAGCGCCCAGGCAAGGTAGAAGTGGACGGTCTCGTTTTGGGGATAGTGGACGAGCGCTTCGCGGAGTGCGCTCTCCGCGTTGGCGTATTCCTCGAGCTTGAGGAGGGCTTTTCCCAGATTGATGAGGAGTCTCGGTTCTGCCGGGAAGATGCGCCGAGCCTCCACGTAATGGTGCTTGGCCTCCGAGAACTTGTGAATCGTCATCAGATGATTGGCCAGAACCGAATGGGCGATGAAGTTGTTGTCCGTCGCCTTGAGTGCGTGCCGGCAGAGAGAGTTGTCGTCGCGCCACGTCTCGACCTGGGCGCGTGTCAGGCCGATGCACGCGGCGAGCGCCGCGACCACGGCGCTCCGCCAGGTTGCACCGGTCAGGCTCCGGAGGAGAAGATAGAGGAGGAGGCTGTTGGCGATGTGAAGCAGGAGGCTCGTCCCATGATGGCCCTGGGCGTCGGCGCCGTGAATCTCGTAGTCGACCATGTGCGAGATCCAGGTCAATGGATTCCAGTTGTTGGCGTGGTCGGTCCTGAGCGCCCACATGATGCCGTCGACGGTCAGCCCCTTCTGCACCATGCTGTTCTGCGTGACATAGAGCGGATCGTCATAACTCACGAATTCGAGATCGCTCGCCCCGTAGTAGGCGATGGCCGTCGCCGCGAAGAGGATCGCGCAAACAACGAGGTCGGTGACGGAGAATCTTCTCTCCTGATCCATGACATTCAGCCCACCAAAAGCGCATCGCGCGGACCGATCCCGGACGGTCGGTCACCGCGTTCGAGTTGTTTCTCGATCGAGCTATCAGCCGAATGCCGCAAGAAATGATGGGTGCCTCGTTCTGCAGAGTCTGGTCAAATCATCAAGTCAGCGGGCATCGATCTTTACACGAGGGAGCGGCCTGGAGCAAATCATCATGGCGCAGTCGTCGCGATCGAATCGGACATTTCCGCTGATCCCTCTCCGTGGCTTGAACGGATAGGGCACAGCAACCGCAAACATCACGGCATGCTTTCACGAAAACGGTTTCGATCGGGCCGCAAAGGGTCCGTGTAAAATTTTCATTTTTGTCCCGAAAAGCAGGTGAAAATATATCAATAAATATGGATCGTGTCCAGGCTTATTCCCGCTGTACCTGGTGCTTTCCGATCCCCCGGGGCGACCCTGTCCCGGCTCTTCTGCAGGAGCCTTTGTTTTCGGGCGCTCTCGGGGCTATGATGGGACAGGGCTTTTTGGAAGAAAATCATGAGAGTGACACGAATTTCGATCCTGTTCATCCTTCTCGCGGCCGCAATTTGTTTCGTGTGCCAGAGCTGCGATTCGTCCGCGGGCAGCGAGCGCGAGCTGCAAGGCGCAGTGTTGATCCTGCTCGACACGGTCCGCGCCGACCGTCTCTCCTGTTACGGCTACGGGCGCGAGACATCGCCCGTTCTGTCGCGGCTCGCCGACGAGGGCGTTCTCTTCGAGAAGGCCGTGGCTTTTGCGCCCTGGACCCTGCCATCGATGGTGAATGTCTTCACGGGGAACAGGGTCGACTCATCCACCTTCGGCAAGACGCTCAACTACTCCCTCGTCGAAACCCTCGCCGAGGCGCGCATTGCGACGGCGGGCATCACCGAGGGAGGATTCGTTTCGAGCCGGCTCGGATTCAACCGCGGTTTTTCGAAGTACGTCGACGAGGGCGGCGATGTGGCCGTTCAGGCCGACGGCCGCTCGGTGCTGATGAACATGGCCGATCCCGAGGGCCGGATCGAGAAGACTTTTGCCCAGGCAAAAGATTGGCTCGCCGCGCACAGGGAGGAGAAGTTCTTTCTCTACATACACACCTACGAGGCCCACACGCCCTACACGCGCACCGTCTTCACACAAGGAATGAATCCGGGCGGAGTGGGAGAGACCTTTACCCTCGACAAGCTCGACCTGCTGCAGAGCGGCAAGCTCACATTCGACGAGAAGGAGATCGCTTACCTCAATGCGCTCTACGACGGCGGCATCTCGAAGTGCGACGAGCAGGTGGGGGAGTTTCTCGCCTATCTCGAGGAGATCGGCCTGCGAGACCGCACCATGATCGTGGTGACCAGCGATCACGGCGAGGAACTGGGCGATCACTATCCGTCCTTTTCGGGCGAGCACGGCCACTCGCTCTACGACGAGTTGCTCCTCGTTCCGCTCATCGTCCACGATCCGACGCGGTCCTACCCGAAGAAAAGGATCGACGAACAGGTGCGCCTCATGGATGTGATGCCCACCGTTCTCGACGCGTTTGGTCTGGCGTCAGGCCGCCCGACTGCCGGAAAAAGCCTCTGTCCTCTGATGGTGGGGGACGAGACACGGGGACGGGCCGCCATCGGTGGCGTGACCAAGGCCGGTCCGCAGAGGGTCTTCGCCCGGTGGCTCGGCTACAAGAGTATCTGGGTCGTCGGTCCCGATGCGGGCGCTTACCGCCTGTCGCCGTCGCCGCCGTCCGCGGCGCTCTTCGATCTCCGCACCGATCCGGGGGAGCGGACAGACATCTCCGCCCGCAGGCCCGACATCGTCAAGAAGATGAAGGAGGTCCTCTCGGGCATGGAGTGGACCAAGGACGAGCGCGACCGTTTCTCGTTGCCGGACGACATGGACGAAGCCTTCCGCCGTCGGCTTGAATCTCTCGGTTATATCCGATAACAGCTAACCGCTCAGCGGCGCCCCCCGCCATAGCCGAGCGAACGGAGCCGCTCGATCTGCTCGTCCGAGAGCTCCGGGCCGTCAGCGCCCGCGTAGTCGAAGGGAACAGTGTCGTTCAGGAGTCGCCGGAGCGTTTCTTGAAAACGCCTCGTGTCGGCGCCTTCGGCCGCGATGAGATTCTGATTCTCCCCCGGATCGACGGAAAGATCGTAGAGTTCGTGCGTGCCGTTCGATGCGTGGATGTACTTGAACGCCCCGTCGTAGAGGACGGTCATCCGTCGGCGGAAGGGGGCAGGGTCCCAGTGACTGTAGATCTTTTTCACTTTGTCGATCGGCTGATCGAGGTCGGAAGGATACTCGGCGAGCCGGAGCCGGTCGGCGTCCGGGTCGAGCAGCGAAAGAGCGTGGCGCGACCGTCCGGAGGGCGACTCGATCCCGGCCAGCTCGAGCAGTGTTGGAAAGAGGTCGAAGTTGACTACCGGTCGCGTCTCGCGGCCTGCCTTGAGTTTTTCGGGAAAGTGGACGATGAGCGGCACCCGGAGCAGCGGTTCGTAGAGTGAGTACTGGTGGTCGAGCATATGGTGTTCGCCGAGATGCTCGCCATGATCGCCGACGAGGACGACGATCGTGTTGTCCAGATATCCGCCCCCATCGAGCGACGCGATCAACTCCTTGAAGAGTCCGTCGAGCTCGATCAGGCAGGCATCGTAGAGCCGTGTCAGGATCTCGATATCGGCGGCGCTGTAATCGTGAAGCCCGAAGGTGTAGCACCACATGTTGATCCACGACCGGTCGATCTGCGCCGAGCGCTCGAGCTGGGCGGGCGTCATCAACCGGCTGCGGATCTCGATCGGCGGCGCGTAGGGTTGATGGGCTTCCATGTAGTTGAGAAAAGCGAAATAGGGCTGTGCGCCCGCTTTCTTTCCGAGCCAGTCGAGAAGACCGCATTCGGCCAGCTTGCCGCAGTTCTTGATGTACCAGTTGTCGGGCCGATTGAGACGCAGCATGCGATTGAGATCTGTGTTGTTGTCGAGGGGATTGGCCTTCTGCCGGATTATGCCGAGAGCCTGGTCGCGATAGCGATCGTCCCAGGGATGTTCCTCCACATCGAATCCCTGGCTGAAATTCTCGTCGGCCGAGATGTGAGGATTGGCGGAAAAGAGATAGGTGGCGTATCCATTGTCCCGAAAGATCTCGGCCAGGGTCGCGTGCGCGTCGGCGAGATGCTTGAAGCTGTTGTTGGCGCCGTGCTCTCGCGGAAGAAGCCCGGTGAACATGGCGCCGTGAGAGGGCACGGTCGAACTCCCGGTGGAGGTGCAGTTCTCGAAAACTCTCGCCCCGCGCGCAAAGGTCTCGATAAAGGGCGTGGTCGGCGTGTCGCACCCGTAAACGCTCAGCCGATCGGCGCGCACGGTGTCCCACACCACGAAGAGGACATTGGGCCGGTCGGCGGTCCTCGAACAGGCGGGAGCAAAAAACATCGCAAGAATCAGTGCGGTAAAAAGAAGCCGAACAGCACCGGAGCCGGCGAAGCGCTGTGTGACCTCCTGTCCATCGATCTTTCGCATGACACCTCTGCCGTGAATTTCAGTATCCCAGCGCACAGCCATCCTTCCGCGACTCGGAGGCGCCAATGAGAACATTCTTGTTCTCGTCCCACCAGATCCCCTGGTAGCCGCCGAAACCACCCTTGGTGTGAACCACGCTGTGGCCCTTCTCGATCAGGGTCCGGATCGCGGCGGACGAGACGCCGCTCTCGAGTGCCACCTCGCCGCCGTCGGTCATCGCCTCGCCCGTGGGCTGCGACGATCCGGTGTGGCGAAACCGCGGCGCGTCGCCCGCTTCCTGGATGTTCATGCCGAAGTCGATGATGTTGCACAGCACCTGCACGTGGCCCTGGGGCTGCATGGCGCCGCCCATGACCCCGAAGGCGAAGACCGGCTTGTCTTCGCGCGTGACCATGGCGGGGATGATCGTGTGGAAGGGCCGCTTGTGCGGTTCGAGCGCGTTGGGGTGCTGGGGATCGAGATTGAACAGGGCGCCCCGGTCCTGTATGCAGAATCCCAGTCCATCAGGCACCGGTCCCGATCCGAAACCGGCGTAATTGCTCTGGATGAGAGAGACGAAATTGCAGTCCTTGTCGGCCGCCACCAGAAAGGTCGTGTCGCCCCGCTCGATCGGAAAGTCGCCGTGGGGCATCCGCCTTCGCGCCCGGCGCGGGTCGATCAGCTCGCGTCGCTGAGCGGCGTACTCCTTGGAGATCAGCTTTGCCACCGGGATCGAGTAGAAACCGGGATCGCAGTAGAACCGGGCACGATCCTCGAAGGCGAGCTTCTTGGCTTCCACGAGGAGGTGGAGCGCGTCGGCTGAGTTGTGGCCGAGCGCGGCGAGGTCGTAGCCCTCGATGATATTGAGCATCTGGAGCGCCGCAATGCCCTGGCCGTTGGGGGGCAGCTCCCACACGTCGTAGCCGCGATAGCCGGTCGAAACCGGATCGACCCAGGTCGAGGTGTGGTCCTCGAGATCGCTCCGGCGCAGGTAGCCGCCGATCCGCCTGGAAAAGGCGTCGATCGTGCGGGCGATCTCGCCGCGATAGAAGACGTCCCGCCCGCCGGCGGCGAGGAGACGGTAAGTCGAGGCGAGGTCGGGATTGCGAAAAATCTCTCCCTTGGCCGGAGCACGCCCGTCCGGAAGATAGGTGTCGGCGAAATTGGGCTGCCGCCTGAGTCGGCTGCCGCCGATCGCCCAGTAATGGGCGATCACGTCGGTCACGGGGAAACCCTCCTCGGCATAGCCGATCGCCGGTGCAAGAACCTCTGCCATGGGGAGGCGGCCGAACTTTTCGTGAAGCGCGAACCAGCCGTCCACACATCCGGGCACTGTCCAGGGTAGAACTCCCGTATAGGGGATCGCTTCGAATCCCTTCTCCTTGATCGTGTCGATGTCGAGAAGGTGGGGGCTGCGGCCGCTGGCATTGAGGCCGTGCAGTTTCTGTTCCTCGGCGTCCCACACGATGGCGAAGAGGTCGCCGCCCACACCGCACGAGACCGGTTCCATGAGACCGAGCGCGGCATTGACCGCGATCGCCGCGTCGACCGCGCTGCCACCCTTCTTGAGGATGTCGATTCCGATCTGGGCGGCGAGCGGCTGGGCGCAGCAGACCATGCCGTGCCGGGCGATCACCTCGGAGCGGGTGGCGTTGACATCGCCGCAGAGCCGGTCGTGGGTGCGCGCGGTCGGCGCGACCGAGAGGCCGATCAGAAGCAGAGCAGTAAGTATGGTGGTATTCTTCATCATACTGGTGCGGTCCGGCGTGATGCGGGCCTAGCTCCTTTTACTGAGCACATCTTTTTCGTAACGCCGCACGGCGTCGATCCAGCTCTCGCCGACAGGCACTTCCTGGGTCCGGCAGAAATAGTCCCACACCGCACCGATCGGCAGGGTCTTGGCCTCCTCCATGAGGCCGAGGCGGGCGAAGAGCTCGCCCTTGTCCTCGTACTCCTTCAACTTGGCGTGCGGTTCGAGAAGCGCCATGAGGAACGCCCTCTGTGCGGCCCGCACTCCGATGACCCAGGCGCCGATCCGGTTGATCGAGCCGTCGAAGAAATCGAGCGCCACGCGGACGCGGTCGAGCGCCTGGGCGCGGACGATCTCCTCTGCCAGCCGCCGCAGCTCGTCGTCGACGATGACCACGTGGTCGCTGTCCCACCGGACCCCGCGGCTCACGTGGAGGAGGAGCTCGTCGCAGAACTGGAGCAGTGACGGAATCTTGTCCGCCACTGATTCGGTGGGGTGGAAGTGGCCCGTGTCGAGGCAGACCATGAGACCTTTCGTGAGGGCATATCCGAGATAGAACTCGTGCGATCCCACAACGAACGCCTCGCTGCCCAGGCCGAAGAGCTTGCTCTCCACCGAGTCGACCATGTGTGCGCGATCGTGACTCTCTGCAAAGATCTCATCGAGCGATTCCCTGAGCCGTGCGCGATGGCCGAACCGGTCAACGGGCAAATCCTTCGAACCGTCAGGCACCCAGAGGTTGTGTACGCAGGTGTTCTTCAGTTCTCGCCCCACGTGGGCGCTGATCGCGCGGCAGCGCTGCACATGGTCGATCCAGAAGGCGCGCGTGGCCGCGTCCCTGCTCGACAGTGTGAATCCCGAGTCAGCCTTTGGATGGGAGAAGCAGGTGGCATTGAAATCGAGACCGATACCCTGGGCGCGCGCCCAGTCGATCCAGCCCTGAAAATGTTCCGGCCCGATCGCATCGCGGTCGACTTTCTTTCCGCCGAACTCGCCGTAAATGGCGTGCAGATTCACCCGGTGACAGCCGGGAATCAAGGAGAGCGCTTTCTCCATATCCCGGCGCAGCTCGTCATGGTTACGCGCCTTGCCGGGGTGATTCCCGGTCACGGCGAGACCGCCGCCAAGAGCGGTGTCCGATTTTTCGAAACCGCCCACGTCGTCGCCCTGCCAGCACTGGAGCGAGATGGCGAGGGCCTCAAGTCTTTTCAGGGCGGCGTCCACATCGACGCCGAGCCGGGCATATCGATCGCGCGCTGCGCCAAAGGCGTTTTCGACTTCGCTATTCCGCGTCATGGCTTCACTCTTCCTTGCCCACGATCGTCTCGAATCGTTCGTATGCGTCGGTCCAGCGATCGGTCTCTTCCGGTTCGAAGCGTTCCAGCTCGAATGACCGGGCCACCACCGCGCGGAGCTCGGCGAGCGAGTCGATGTGGCCGAGCGCCATGGCCTGCACGAGCAGGTTGCCGATCGCCGTCGCTTCCACCGGTCCGGCGATCACGCGCAAGCCCGTTGCGTTGGCCGTGAACTGGCAGAGCAGCCGGTTCTGCGAGCCGCCGCCGATCACGTGGATCCGGTCGATCGGTCCTGTTCCGGCGGCCAGAAGCTGGTTGAGGGTGTGGCGATACTTGAGCGCCAGGCTTTCCAGGATGACGCGGGTGAACGCCGCCGCCGACGCGGGCGCGCCCTGGCCGGTGGCCGCGCAATAATCCCTGATCGCCTCGGGCATGTCGGGCGGATTGAGAAAGCCGCCATGGTCGGGATCGACAAAGGCTTGAAATGGATCGGAAGCCGAGGCCATGTCCATGAGCTCGTCGTATCCGAAATCCCTCTTCGTTGCCCACGATTTGCGGCACTGCTGCAGAAGCCAGAGGCCCATGATGTTCTTGAGGAAGCGGATCGTTCCGGCCACACCCCCCTCGTTGGTGAAGCTGAGTGCGAGCGCCCTGTTGTTGATGACCGGCCGCGGCAGCTCCACTCCCATGAGCGACCACGTTCCCGAGCTGATGTACGCCCAGCCGTCGCCCGCGGCGGGCACGGCGGCCACGGCCGAGCCCGTGTCGTGGGTGGCGGCGGCGATGACCGGGATCGGCTCGATACCCGTCTCGGCCGCGATCTGCTCGCTCAGCATGCCGATCGGCGTTCCGGGATCGACCACGTCCTGCATGATCCCCTCGGTGATGCCGAGGCCTTCGAAGAGCTCGCTCTCCCACGCTCTCTTGACCGGATTGAAGAGCTGCGATGTGGTGGCAAAGGTGAAATCGGTCTTCTTCTCACCGGTGAAGAGGTAGTGAAAAGAGTCGGGCATGAAGAGCAGGTCAGCGGCGGCGGCGAGCTGCGGGGAGCGGGCGCGCTTGAGGGCGAAGAGCTGGAAGAGGGAGTTGAACTGCATGAACTGAATGCCGGTCAGCGCATAGACACGCTCTCGCGGCACGATCTCGAAAAAAGCCTCCATGGCGCCGTCGGTGTGCGCGTCGCGGTACGCGATGGGCAAGCCGAGGAAGCTCCCGTCTTCGGCCAGAAGGGAGAAGTCGACACCCCACGTGTCGACGGCGAGAGACTCGGGCCGTGCGCCTCTTTGGGCCGCACAAGCCTGCAGCCCTCTCTTCAGCTCCTCGAAGAGACGGAAGAGATTCCAGTGCCAGCGGCCGTGGATGTTGAACATCCCGTTGGCAAAGCGGTGCAGCTCGCCGATAGAGAGGCGTCCGTCAGTCAGGGTGCCCCCGATGGCGCGGCCGCTTTCAGCGCCGATATCGAGGGCGAGCATCGTGTGTGCGGTCATCTCAATCGAATCCTCAAAGTGATTGCCGCGCTCATTCGTGCGGAATCCGGACCGGATTCAATCCTACTTTCCAGCCAAAGGCCGGACAACGTTGAAATGAATTGACATGCTTCCAGACGCTGTGTGTAATCGCGTCTTGATTCGCGCACACACAAGGAGTCACCATGCAGCAGACAGAACGCGGCCACTGGCAATCGCGGATCGGTTTCATCCTTGCTGCCACGGGGAGCGCCGTGGGGCTCGGCAATCTCTGGAAGTTTCCCTACATCACCTGGGAAAACGAGGGCGGCGCGTTCGTTCTCATCTACCTCGTGGCGGTCGTCCTGATCGGCTGGCCGATCATGACGGCCGAGATTCTCATCGGCCGCCGCGCCCAGACCAATCCGGTGCCCGCCTTCGAGAAGCTGGGCAACAAGTGGTGGGGGCTCGTCGGGTGGCTCGGTGTGCTCACGGGACTGGTGATCCTCGGATACTACACGGTGATCGCGGGGTGGACGATCACCTCCTTCATCGACTGCGCCAAGTGGAGCGTCCAGGGATACGTGAAGCCGGCCGAGGGCGCCTTCAGCACCTTCACCGGCGATGGGTCGACGCAGCTTCTCCTCTCCTTCATTTTCATGACGGCCACGGCCACGATCGTCTGGAGGGGGATCAACAAGGGGATCGAGCGCGCCACCAGGATCCTCATGCCGATCCTCCTGCTCATCATCGCCTACATGGCGGTCATGGTCCTCTTCATGCCGGCCAGTGAGAAGACGATAGAGTTTCTTTTCCGTGCCAACTTCGAGGATATAGAGACGAAGGGAATCCTCGAGGCCGTGGGACACGCCTTCTTCACCCTCTCTCTCGGCATGGGCGCCATGATCACCTACGGATCGTACATGAACCGGAAAGAGTCGATCGTGAAAAACGCGGCGATCGTGGTCATCCTCGACACGGTGATCGCCATGTTCGCCTGCCTCATCATGTACACGATCATCTTCTCCACGCCGGGTGAGACCGCGAACGTGGAGAGTTCGGCGATCGCCATGCTCTTCAACACGATCCCGCTCCTCCTCTACACCGAGGTGCCCTTCGGCACGATTCTCGCCCCGATCTTCTTCGTCCTCGTCGCCTTCGCGGCCCTGTCGTCGACGATCTCGCTCCTGGAGGTCCTCACGTCGCTGCTGATCGACAAGATGAAGGTCACCCGCCGTGCGGCGGTGGTCATGGCCGTGGCCGCGGCCTACTCGGTCTCGATCCTTTGCGCTCTCAGCCTCGGCGCCGTGTCGTTCCTGTCCGATTTCAACTTCTTCGGCAAGAACAAGGACGGTGTGCTCAGCACGCTCGACCACCTCGCCGCCAACTGGATGCTGCCGGTCGGGGGGCTCTTCATCACCCTTTTCGTGGGCTGGTTTCTTGACAGGAAGATCTGCGAGGAAGAGCTCGGCCTCTACGACATCGACGGAAAACCGACGCTCACCTTCAAGCTCTTCCGGTTCTTCATCCGCTTCACCGCGCCGGCGGCGATCCTCGCCGTGATCTATGCCGTGATCACGGGAGAGGATTTTACCTAGAAAAAAGAACCTTCCGCGCCAACGGCCAGAGGAGAATGGGGAGCACGGCGCTCGCCGCGATGGCGACCACAGGCTTATCAGCGCCCAGGTGGCCAACGAGCGCGAAAACGAACGCCATGGGCAGGGTGCCGCAGACGAGGGCTACGCAGAACCGGGCCGGCGGCATACGCGACAGGCCCGCGAGGCAGGCGACCACCTCGGGGAGGAGCGGCAGCCAGCGCGAGAGAACCACGGCCCATCCCCCCGATCGCTCAAAGAACTTCTCGCTCCGCGCCATGTCTTTCGTGCCGGTGATGAAGAGCGCCGCCCGCCGGCCGAAGAGGCGGCAGGCCGCGTAACCGGTCAGGCCCGCCAGGCACGATCCCGCGGTCCCGACGAGACCTCCCACAACCGGTCCGTACAGAATGCCGAGCGCGGCGAGGACCGCCGTGGCCGGAACGGGCAGAACCAAATCGCCCATGAGAAGAAGAAGCGCCATCGCCCACGCCCACGTGCCCCATTCGTCGAGCCAGTTGACCGCGCCCGCACCGGAGAGCCACTCTTCCCAGATCTCGCCGTAGAGCACGAAGGGGGTGGCGAAGAGCAGTGCGAGCAGGATGAAGATCAGCCAGAGACGCATGGACAGACTCCCGGTCCGGGTCGTGGTTCAGCTTGGTCCTTGACCCGGAGGATTCTATGGGGATCCTAGAGCTACCCCATTTGCAGAGCACTTTGTCAACGGACAGTTTAAACATGATCTCTCGTGATAATGAAGGAGCATGTGATTTTGAAACGACGCCCATTGAAAATCGTGCTGCCCCTCGTCGCGCTCCTCGCCCTCTGCGCCGGACTGGCCGCCGAGGAGAGTGATCTCCTTTCGACGCTCGTGAAAGACCATCCCCGATTGATGCTGAAAAACGCCGATCTCGATCGACTCAAAGGACTCCACACCGGCGATCCGATCCTGCGAAAATGCGTCGACGACGTGATCGCTGCCGCTGACCGGGCGTGCCGCAAGGAGCCTCTGATTCACAAGCTGGTCGGCCCCCGCCTTCTCCATGTGAGCCGTGATTGCCTTGGCAGAATCTACGCGCTAGGTCTTGCCTGGCGATGGACGGGCGATGAGAAGTACGCGCGCAAGGCCGAGGAAAACCTGCGCACCGTCTGTGCCTTCAAGGACTGGAATCCGTCTCACTTTCTCGATACGGCCGAGATGTCCCACACCGTGGGAGTGGGCTACGACTGGCTCTTCGATTTCCTCGATGAGAGCGCGCGGACCGCGATTCGAGAAGGGCTCATCAAGAACGGTCTCGAGCCGGGCCTGACTGCCTACGGCCCGAAAAGCGCCTGGTGGGTGCGGTCGGGTTTCAACTGGAACCAGGTCTGCAACAGCGGTCTGATCGTCGGCGCCCTCGCCATTGCCGAGACCGATCCGTCTTACGCGCGCGCCATCGTGCCCGCCGCGATCAAATCGCTGCCGCGCGCCATGAAAACCTACGCTCCCGACGGCGCCTGGCCAGAGGGTCCGGGGTACTGGAACTATGCCACGTCGTACACCGTCTTCGGGCTCGCTGCGCTGGAAAGTGCGCTCGGGACCGATCATGGCCTCTCGGAGATCGATGGTTTCGGGGTGTGCGGATTCTTTCCCCTGCTCACGACCGGCCCCTCGGGGCTCTTCGTCAACTTTGCCGACAGCGGTGAGCGGAGCCGGCGCAAGACGCTGCCCTGCCTTTTCTGGCTGGCGCAACGCTATGGCCGTCCCGCGCTCGCTCACGCC
Organism: uncultured Phycisphaerales bacterium; assembly: GCA_964464495.1. Taxonomy (GTDB): domain Bacteria; phylum Planctomycetota; class B15-G4; order B15-G4; family CAYZWU01; genus CAZUHB01. The sequence continues at coordinate 73,947 of CAYXGI010000015.1, read as the reverse complement.
GAGCACGCGGCGCTCGGCCGGCACCCGGCGAGCGCCCAGCATGTGATCTGGTATGCGCCGCCCCCGGGCGACGACGCTGCCCTTGACCTTCCTCTCGATCGCCACTTTCGAGGACCCGTTGAACTCGCCGTTTTTCGGAGCGCGTGGGACGACCCCGGCGCCCTCTTCGCGAGCGTGAAGGGCGGCTACAACCAGGTCAATCACGGCCACCTCGACCTCGGCGCCTTCGAGTTCGACGCCCTCGGCGTGCGGTGGGCGCGCGATCTGGGATCGGACAACTACAATCTCCCCGGATACTGGGACGCACGAAAGGGCGGCAAACGCTGGACCTACTACCGGCTGAACTCGGAGAGCCACAGCGTGCCGCTCGTCGGCGGCAAGGGACAGAACCCTCTCGGCAAGTCGAAGATCGATCGATTCGGCTCGACACCCGATCGGGCCTTTGCGATCGTCGACATGACGTCGGCCTACGCCGACCGTGCGAAGACGACGCGGCGCGGCGTGGCGCTCGTCGAGAATCGCCGGGCTCTTCTGGTACAGGACGAGTTTTTCTTCGAGGCGCCCTGCGCGGTGAGTTGGGGGATGATGACCGACGCGGCGGTCCGGTTCGAGAGGGGAGGGCGGGCGATCCTGACCCAGGACGGCCGCACTCTCGAAGCGCGGATTCTCTGCCCCGAAGAGGCGAGTTTCACTGTCGCGTCAGCCGAGCGCAAGCCGCCGGAGCGGGCCAACAAGGGAGTACGCCGGCTCGCAGTCGATCTGCCCGGCGCCGAGGGCCCCATGCGGATCACGGTGCTTCTCGTCCCGGTCGTCGACGGAGCCGGCGCCGTCGGTTCGCCCGTGGTCGAGCCGCTCGACGAGTGGTAGCCGCACGGCGGGCGCCAAGGGCCGTACCTTCGCTCAAAGCGCTCCTCCTAGGTCGATCCGAACGCGTCGAGATGCCGGTCGGGGGATCAGACCCAGCGTGAGTCTGAGTCGATGTGTACCTGTTCTGCGTGTTTCTCTTTTTTCATCTTCTTCAGCTCGCGCTTGAGTTCTTCGATCTCTTCGCGCAGCGAGCGAATCTCGTTGTCGCGCGAGTGGATCGATTTCTCCTTGCGGTGGAGCTCTTCGAGACGCGCTTTTTCCAGCGCCTTGCGCGCGGCGTCCACGTCTTTGCCGATGTCGGGCATATTCTTCAGGACTTTTTCCCACGCATCGCGTGCCTCGTCGAAATCGCCCGTGCCCTCCTCGAACTCGCCGTAGAGCTTGCGCAGATAGCCGTGAATCGCCTTGCGGTGCGCGTCCGACTTGTCGTCCCACTTGCCCCGCTGCAGCTCGAGCGCCTTCCTGAAATGTTTGGTCGCCGTGATCATGTTTTTCGAGTAATCGTGGAGCGCGTCGTGAAAGCTGTCTTCGGCAAGATCGAAGTGGTCGAGGCCGGAGACCGATTTTTTCACAATCTCGTTGATCCGGTCGGCGAAGTCGTCCCAGTCTTCCTCGTTGATGCGCGAAAGCTTGTGCAGGTTCTTGAGCGCGTCCCTGTCGAGATGCCGGCTGATTCTTTCCCTGATCCTCGCGCCCAGTTTTGCGGCGGCGAGCGCAGAGCCGAGATCGGAGTCCTCGCAAATTTCGATCAGGCCGTGAGTCAGGTCCTCGGCCCAATCGCCCCATTCGGCGCCGTGGAGCGCACTGAGAGATTCGAGCGCCTCGAGGCGCGGTTTGAGGAGCTCATGCAGCTTGGCCGAGTGCTCTGCCGCGCGGAGCCCCATCTTGACAGCGTCGGCACTGAGTTTTTCAGCCAATGCGCCGACCTGGCCGCCGAGATCTCCCACCTTGCTGCCCAGTTCGCCCGCGGCCTTTCCGATCTTCTCGGAAGCGAGATCAACCTTTTCCTTGCGCGCCAGCAGCCAGATCTTGAATGCCGCCCCGTTCTCGTCGTCGAGATGTGCGGTCGCTTTCTTGACGATCTTATCGAGCCAGTCGGAGTCGTCGTCAGTATTGAGGGTGATGGAGTTGTCGTCGCCCTTCTTGTCCCCGCGCACCCAGTGAGCGCGGAAACTCATCAGCGCTTCGCGGATTGCTTTGCGCTCGTCGCGATCGAGGTTGATCAGGTCGTTGACCTCGTCTTCCATCTTGTCCACGTCGAGGAGGTCCATGAGCGTGGAAACCTCTTTCCGGAGGTCGATCGAGATGTCTTCGATGGTTTCAGTGAGAGTCTTGTCTTGAGCACTTTCCTGAGCAACCGCGACGGGCGCGGCAGCGAAAAGAGCCAGCGCCGCGATCGATAAGATGTATCTCTTCATTTGTCTTCTCCCTTGTTTTTGATGTCATCGAGTCGGGTTCTCTCCACTTCCTGCAGGAGTGCGTCGATCCGTTCCAGAATTTTGCTCGAGCTCTGTTCGTCGAGATCCGCACAGCGAACCTCTAATTTCATGGCGTTCAGATCCCACTCGAGCGTGTCGAGCAGGGCGTCCTGGTTCTTGATGGTTTCGTCGTTCGCCTTTTCGAGGGCAGTGACGTGGGGGGCGATGAGGCCCGCGTCGGCCTGGTCGCCGGTGATCAGGATCACGAGGCTGACAGCGATGAGGATCAGGGCGGCGGCCGCGAACTGCACGGCGCGTGGCGCGACGCGGCGGCGCGGCGGAGACACGATGCGCCCGAGCCGTTCGTCGATGCGGTCACGCATCGCGTCTTCGATGCGATCACGCATCGCGCGATGGGGCACACTGTCGGGAGCCGCCACCACACGGTCCGTACCGACCAGTTGGTCGGCGCTGTCGATGATGAAATCGACCTTGGCGAGCCTCCGCGCCATGGCGCCGCACTCGGCACAGTCCCGGAGATGGTCATCGAGGAGAGCGGCCTCGGCGGCGTCGAGCTCTCCGTCTTGCCGGGCGCTCAGCAGTTCAGCGTATTCGTCACATCCGGCCATGGTTCAACTCCTTGTATTTCGATCGCGCACGCTCTTGGGCACGTCGAGCCCTTCGCGCAGAAAGATCTCGCTCAGCGACCGGCGCGCGCGGTAGATCCAGGTCCGGACCTGGGCGCGCGAACAGTCGAGGGCCGCGGCGATCTCGTCATAGTTCAATCCACCCTTGACGCGGAGGCGCAGCGCCTCGGCATGATTGGGGCGGAGAGCGTCGAAGGCGGCCTTGACCCGCGCTTCCATCTCGGCCAGAGCTTCGCGTCCTCCCGATCCAGCGGCGTCGGTGCGGGCGGCGCGTTGGCCAACGCTGTCGATCGGCAGATAGCGCGGCCGCGTGCGGCGCTTGCGGATCAGATCGACGCAGAGGTTGCGCAAGCTGCTGAAGAAGAGCGCGCCGAAACCGCCGCGCGCGCTGTCGATCCTGTCCTGGGCGATCGGCCCGAGGAGACGGAAAAAGACTTCCTGTACCGCGTCCTCGGAATCATTGACGTCGTGAAGAATCGAGCTGGCGTACCGGATTCCGCGCCCCGCGTAGCGGTCGTAGAGGATGCGGAACGCGTCCTGATCGAGAGCCGCCTCTTTCCGTCTGTCGAGCGCTTTGCGCGTGGCGCTGGTTCGATCTCTCACACTCTGCGTGAGTGATGCGATCGCTTCGGCGTCGGTGATCTCTTTCTCTGGCATCAACTGGTTTCCGATCGAAGGTTCCGTACAATCAGAGATACGTTAATCGCGTCGAGAGTCGCACCCCTTTTGCGGACAATTCTGGAAAAGAGCCAAACAGTCGAGCCCTGCGCGGCATCAAACCAGCGTTTGACAGGAATCGATCGATGCCCGAATCGGACGAATCGATGCTTCCATCGGACGAATCGCTTATCGCCGATCTCAAGAGCGGCGATCTCAGCGCCTTTCGCGAACTCTACGAGAGGCATCGCGATCGCATGCTGCGTGTCGCCATGCGGATCCTGTCGAACAGGGCCGACGCCGACGACGCGGTGCAGGAAGCGTTTGTCATTCTGTACACCAAGGTGGGGGGATTCGGCGGCCGGTCATCGTTCACGACCTGGTTTTACAGGATCGTTGTAAACGCTTGTTTGAAAATACGTAAGAAGCGATCAAGGGCGCGCGAGATCGGGACTCCGGGGTTGCTGGACGCGCTTTCCGCTGTCGAAGCGCTCCCCGCTGTCGACGGCGGCGGGGAGCGTTCTTTCGACGAGGCCGCGCGGGCGCTCGACAGGGAGATCGCGCTGCTGCCCCTGCGGCAGCGGAAAGTTGTCGGCGAAGAATGTGGGGGGGAATGTTCTGTCGGGAGGGAGTTTCGGCCGGCAGGAATTCAAGAGCATCGCGGGCCGCCTCGATGTCAAGGGCCAGAACTCCAACGTCGATGCCGACAAGATCGGCGATGGCGCCAGGATCGAGACGACCTTCGGTTCCATTTCGCTCAAAGAGGTGGGGGGCGACGCGACGCTCGTTCTCTGCAACGGGCGTGCCAGCGCCAAGGGAATCAAGGGCAACGTGGACGTGAAGAACGAGTTCGGCAACACGGATGTGGAAAAGGTCACCGGCAACTGCCGGATCAAGACGTGCAACGGCAGCGTCGATATGGAAGAGATCAATGGCAGCGTCGAGGTGGAGAACACCTTCGGCCCGATCAAGCTCGCCGACGTGGGGGGGAGCGTGACTGCCGAATGCACGAACGGCAACATCAAGGCGTCGGGCCTCGCCTACAGTGCCGGAGAGAAGAAGAAGGGTAACACGATCACCCTCACATCGACCTTCGGCCTGATCGAGATCTCCCTGCCCGATCCGCCCTCTTGCAAGCTCGAGGCAAATGCCACTTTCGGAACCATCAAGAGCGCGTTCGCCCTGGACGGAGTCAAAAAGGGAATGTCCTCGCAAAAGTGCAGGTGCACCCTGGGCGAGGGACTGGCCGAGATCAAGCTCACCTCTTCCAATGGAGGGATCAAGATAAAGAAGGATTGATCGACCGATCCCCTCGACCTTCTGTTGGAATCGCGGTCTCGAAATATGGTATTCTCGCGAGATCGGTCCGGCCGCATCCGGACCGGCGTGGGAGAGAACAATCCCGATCGGAGACTACCATGAAGAGACGAGACTTCTTAAAGAGCGTGGGATTTGGCATTGCGGGCGCCGGCGTGGGCGGGGGATTGTTTCCGGGCATTCTGCGCGCCGGGCCTGGGGGCAGGATCTGTCCGCCCAGCGAACGCGTGGTCATGGCGATCATCGGGATTGGCGGAATGGGTGGCGCGCACCTCAACTGGTTCTCGGGATTCGACGATGTGGAAATCGCCGCGCTCTGCGACGTCGATGAGAACCATCTCAACCGCGCCGCGGAGAATCTCAAGAAGCGCCGCCCAGACAGCAAGGCGAAACTCTACCACGACTTCAGGAAGGTGCTCGACCGGGACGACATCGACGCGGTGAGCATCGCGACGCCCGACCACTGGCACGCTCTCATCGCGACGCAGGCCTTCATGGCCGGCAAGGACGCCTATTCCGAAAAGCCGCTCTCCTACACCGCTCCCGAGAGCCGTGTCATGCTCGACGCCCAGATCAAGCACGAACGCGTCTTCCAGCTCGGCACGCAGATTCACGCCGGCGAAAACTACCACCGCGTCGTCGACCTCGTCCGTTCGGGCGTGCTCGGCAAGATAGGCAAGGTGCGCGTCTGGAAAACGGGCGGCACACCGAATATCGCGCCGGTGGCCGACGAGGAGCCGCCCGCCCACCTCGACTGGAACACCTGGCTCGGGCCGCGGCCGGAGAGGGCGTACAATCCGCGGCGCTGCCATTTCAACTGGCGCTATTTCTGGGATTACTCGGGCGGCCACTTTGCCGACTTCTGGTGCCACATCTCGGATATCGTCTTCTGGGCGCTCGAGCTCGGCGCGCCGCGCACCGTGGCCGCACGAGGTGAGCTCTGCGACAAGGGCATGGGCGAGACGCACAAGTGGATCGACGTCGACCTCGAGTTCGACGGCCTCGATTATTTCTGGACCACCAAGATTCCCGATGTGCCCGGCGCGGCGGGCCGCGGCATCGGCGCCTGCTTCGAGGGTGAGAAGGGGCACCTCGTCACCGACTATGGTGCGCGCAAGATCTTCCTCAACGGCGAGGAGGTGCCGGGCGACGACCTGCCCGATGTTGACAAGACCACGCCCCGCTCGCCCGGACACCAGCGCAACTTCGTCGACTGCGTCAAGACTCGCGCGCTCACCGAGAGCAACCTCGCCTATGCTCACAACATGGCCCTGCCCATGCATCTGGGGCTCATCGCCTGCAAGCGGGGCGAGAAGCTGCGCTGGGACGGAAAGAAGGAGCGCTTCATCGAAGATCCCGAGGCGAACGAGCTTCTCGATCGGACTTATCGCGAACCCTGGACCCTGCCGAAGACCTGATCGGCCTCATCGTTTGGGGAAATCGTTTGGAGAAATCGTTCGGAGAAAAGCAAGGAATGAAAACGGTCAAACACTTTTTCGGTATTGTCGACGCTCACACGGTGATCGTCATGGTTCTGGCTCTGGCCTCCACCTGGCTCTGTCGGCATTACGGCCTGGCGGCCGACATCCCCACGGGTCTGATCGGGATCGCCATCATCTTTCCCATAGTCTTCTCGATCAACGCCGCCTACCGCCGGCGCGAGGAAGCGCTCAAGAATTTTGCCTCTCTCAAGGCCCACGCCGTGGCGATCTTTTATGCCCACCGGGACTGGGTGCCAGGCGGTAAGGGGGTCGAACACGCGCCTCGGGCGCGCCAGGCGATCCTCGATCTTCTCACGGGGATCAGGGAGTACTTCGGCTGGGGGTGGCCCGATGACAAGGACCCCAATCTGGCCAAGGTGTACGATCGCTTCTCGACCTTTTCCAGGTCGATCGAGGAGATGCGCGCGGCGGGGCTCACCTCGGGCGAGGCGAGCCGCTCCAACCAGTACATGCGCGCCATGATGATCGACTTCGAGCGGATGCGCAACATCCTCGCTTATCGCACGCCGGTCGCGTTGCGCGCGTACAGCAAGGTTTTCCTCAACATCTTTCCCATTCTCTTCGGGCCCTACTTCGCCTACATCGCCGAATCGAAGAGCGACTACCCCATCACCGGCTATGCGGTGGCGGTTCTCTACAGCCTGGTGCTGGTGAGCCTCGACAACATTCAGGAGAATCTCGAGATGCCCTTCGACAGCATCGGACGGGACGATCTCAGACTTGACGTGGGGCCGCTCTACTCACCCGTGCTCGACTGATCGGAGGCGGACTCCTCCTTCTTACCGCTCGATCTGGTGGTTCCGGTAGATGGCATTGAAAAGCACCTTGAAGGTCCCCCGCGCCTGGGCGCGGAACTGGCAGCGGAATCCGATCAGCACGGCGAGTCCGTCGCCGAAGGCAGCCTCGGCGAGGGCGCCCTTGCCGTGGATCAGCTCGTGGTTGTCGATCCAGCCGCTGATGAGGGGATTCATGTTCGGGTACGATCCCACGAAGACCACGGCGGGCTTCTCGGATACGTCGGGCGCATTGCTCTCCGGACGGCCCGTCGGGCGGTTGCGTTTCTTGCCGTCGTCGCCGTCGACCATCTCGAAGGCGGGGCTGCTGGAGTGCATGATGGCCACCGTCGGTTTCAGGCCGAAGGCCAGTGGGTGAGTGTTGTCCACGTTGACGCTCAACATCGATCCGGGGCAGAAAAATCTCTTGTCGCCACCCGCCTGCGGCGTGGACATCTCGCTCATCGACGAGTATCTCGATCGCTCGGGCCGGGCGACGCTGTTTTTGACGGGCAGCTCGAGATTGGCGACGACGAATTCGCACGACGAATCGAGCGCGATCAGAACACCCCCCTGGCGCACGAAATTGCGCAAGGCGAAGACCCCTTCCTCGCCGATGCCGCCCGTGTATTTTTTCGGCACGCTCCCTTCCGAGTTTCCGTTGACGATCGAGCTCGCACGGATGTCGGCGAGGAGGATTGCGTCGTGGCGGTCGCGCAGACCGCCGGCGCGGATCTCGGCATCGTGCACCGTGGTGTAGGCGAACTCGTACTTCTCGAGCACCCAGCGCGTCCACCCCTCGTCCATGCTCGCCGTCCACGGCTGGTAGACGCCGAGGCGGACCGGCTTGACCTGCTCGAGGCCCTCGGAGGGAGATTCGGAAACACGAAAAACTCTGAGGCCGAGCTCGGAGACGTCGATTTCGATCGCGGCGAGTGCGTCGCCGGCGGCATGGATCACGAAGGTCCCGGCCGGGAAGGAGCGGCCCGCGCAGAGGGCCTCTCGGGTGATGGTGAACACCGACTGGCCCGCGGCGAGCAGCCTGTTGACGAGAGTGAAGGCTGCGTTCTGATTCCGCTCGACGAGCAGGTACTGTCCGTCGCTGTTGATCGCCGTGATCGATCCCGCCGGAGGAGCCTGTTCGCGGGGCGCCATGTCGAGCCGCGTGTCGAAGGCGTTGACCACCTCGACGCTCTTGACGCCCATGAGCAGCGGAAGCGTCCAGCCCGCCACGTCATAGGGCCGTTCGGGCGGGCCGCCCGGGTAGGACCGCAGGTCGGGATAGCTCTGCGTTTCGAGCAGATCCTTGGCGTGGGCGCGGAAGGGCTGGGCCATGAGAACGACCTGCGTTCCGGCCGGGTAGTCGATTCCGTCGGCGCGGAACGCCTCAACCGCCACGTGCACCTCGACGCCGCCGTTCTGGAGCACCTCGATCAATTCCCACGCCGTGGCGGGATCGTCCTGAGCGGGCGGGATGAGGTACGCAAAGGGCGGTTCGGTCCGTCCCGCCTCGATCTGGCGCACGCCGAGGCGGTAGAAGTTTTCGAGAACGTTCTGCCGGTTGCGGGATGCGTGGCCGAGCACGGAGAGGACCGCGGTGTGCTCGTAGGCGACGAGGTCGCCGAGACGCCACCATCCGCCTTCCCAGGGTTCGGGAAAGTTGGCGCGGACGCCGTAGTCTCCGCCGGCGCGCGACACGCGCAGCTCGCTTCGCCTTTGAAAAACGGGGGACGCGATGTTGACGCTCGCCATCTCGATGAGCTGGGTCACCATGTTGTGCCGGCTCGGCACGGAGGTGAAGTAGCCGATCAGCCACTCGTCGAACATGGCGTTTGAAATGATCCCCTTGTGCCCGGCGGCCGAGAGGTCGAGCTGCATGCGGGCGCTGAGCAGGGCGAGCAGGTACTGGTGGAGCGGGTCGATGTTCGGGTTGATCGGGTCGTGGTAGGGGGGGATGAACATGCGCGCCCCGCGGTTGCCCATCTGGTGCACGTCGATCACGATCTGGGGAAACCACTCCTCGTAGAGGATGCGCGAGATGTGGCGCGATTCGACCTGGGTCATCATCGCCCAGTCGCGGTTGTTGTCGTGGCCCACGTACTTGTGATAAAGCCACGGCATGCGCGATCCCTCGAAGGGCGTGTCGATGTTCCGCCTGTACCAGTCGCACACCATCTGGTTGCCGTCGGGGTTCATCGACGGCACGAGAAGGAAGACCGTGTCGCGCCGGATCGTCTCCATGGCGGGCGAGTCGTCGGTCGCCACCTGCCAGGCGGCCTGCATCGACATCTGGGTCGACGCGATCTCGGTCGCGTGCTGGGCGCAGCCGACGAAGACGATTGCCGGGGTCTCGGCGGCCAGCCGGAACGCGTCCTCCTCGGACAGCGTGCGCGGATCGGCCAGGGCGCGCACCGTCTCCTTGATCATATTGAGGCGCGCCATGTTCTCTTCGCTCGAGATGATGGCGAGGATGATGTCCTTGCCCTCGGTCGACGTACCGATCTTTTGCACATGCACACGGTCCGAGGCGCGGTCGAGTTCGTGGAAGTAATTCCGGATCGCCTCCCAGTCAGCCAGCGTACGGTCGGTGCCGGGCGCGAAACCGAGTACCTCCTCGGGCGAAGGGACGTCGGCCGCATTGAGGGCGGCTCCGGAGAGAGAGAGGATGAAAAACAGACCCGCCGTGAACGCAGCGAAAAGATGGCGACGCATGAGGAAACCTCCAGGGTGGCCTTTTCTCAGGACATCTCGCTTTTTTCCCGCTCGTACGTGGTTCTACCCGGGTAGAGGAGGAGCAGGAGCAGGCCGCATCCCACCGTGATCCAGAGGGGCACGGCGTAGAGATAGGAATAGTCGACGCCGCCGCCTTCGAGGGTGGCCGCGTTGCCGATCTCGCCGGCGAAGAGATTGCCCACGATGATGCCGATGCCGATGATGATGAAGTTGAACAGTCCCTGCGCGCTGGCGCGCACATCCTTGCCGCACTGCTCGTCGACCACGATGAATGCGACGAACATGAAGCATCCGAAGCAGAGTCCGTGCAGGGCGAGAGCGGGCACGACGGCGACAGGATAGGGCAGGTAGGCGAAGACGGCGAATCGCGCCATGTATGCGAGAAGCCCGGTGAAGAGGATCGCCTTCTTGCTCCAGCGAACGAGGAAGAACGCCATGCAGGCGAGCACCACGATCTCGGCGATCTGGCCGATCGTCATGAGTCCCGCGCCCCCCCAGCCGAAGATCGGTTCGAGCCACTCCGTCGCCGCGGCGCTTGCCGAGACGGTCTTGTTGACAAAGGGCGCGGTGTGCACGAAGTAGAACTGGTGCACCACGCTCACCGGGAAGGCCACCAGGAAGAGCACCCAGAGGGAGCGTTTCTTGAGCGCGCCGAGGGCGGCGAAAGGTGCGAAGCCCCGGCCGGCCGCGGGTTGGGGCGGCGTGTGGGGGAGGGCGAGGCAGAAGACCGCAAGCACCGCGCCGAGGACGGCGCTCAGCTTGAAGCAATCGGCGATGCCCGCGATGCGCGTTGTCGTGACCGCGTCGGCCGCAGCGTCGGCGCTGACGTGGAGCAGCCAGTGGCCCATGGCGATGCCGGCGGCGATCCAGCCGATCGTGCCCCAGACGCGCACCCCGCCGAATTCCTTTTCGCTGCTCCTCAGGTTGTGGAAGCTGAGCGAGTTGGTGAGCGGGATGGTGGGGGCGTAGATCAGGCCGTAGAAGAAGGAGTAGACGCAAAAGGCCGTGTATTGCTCCGGCCCGAGGGAGGCGAGCATCCAGACGAGCGCGCCGCCGATGAGGTGGCTGGCGGCGAGGAAGCGTTCCGTCGAGAACCAGCGGTCGGCGATCTGGCCGCTGATGAAGGGCGCAAGGAGCGCGCCGCACGCGCCGAGGGCGGCGATCGCGCCGAACTCCTTCGCCGTCCAGCCGAGGTGGCTTGTCACGTAGGGGTAGAGGAGCGGCAGCCACGCGCCCCAGATCGCGTACTGGAAGAACATCATGATCGAGAGGCGGAGCCGGACGCTGGAGGGTGTGCGTAATTCGGGAGACATGTCGGGGTTCATGGACTAGTGCTCCTTGACTCTGATGTTCCGGTAGAAGACAAAGGCGCTCGGGTCGTGGTTCTGCAGGCCGATGTAGCCTTCGCGGCCGCGGTCGCCCTCGTAGCCGTCGACCACGGTCTCGCCGTTGACCTTGATCGTGTAGGTCTGTCCCTTGACGGTGATCTCCATGAGGTTCCACTCGCCCGCGGGGCGCGACACGATCTTCGACGGGGCCTCGAAGCTGTAGACTGCGCCCGTGGCGTGCTTGGGGCCGGCCGTGTCGCAGATCTGGATCTCGTAGCCCGTGGAAACAGGCTCCCACTCGTCGGCGGGCGGGTCGGGAAAGCGGACGAAGATGCCCGAGTTGTCCTGCGGGCGGCTCACCTTCCACTCGACGGAGAGGGTGAAGTCGCGGAATTTCTTGGCGTGGTACCAGAGCAGGCCCATGCCGTCGATCGACTTGAGCGCGCCCTCTTCGATGGCGAAAGAGCCCGGGCCGCAGTGGGTCCATCCCTCGAGGTCGCGGCCGTTGAAGAGGTCGATCCACCCGTCAGCGCCCGCGTCACAGATCTCGGGTTGCAGCGCCCAGAGCACGGCGCGGTGCATGAGCGTCTGGAAGTGTTCGCTCTGGAACGACTCTGGCGCGTGGCCAAGGACGGTGTAGAAGACCTTGCCCTGGCCGTACTTCTTGGTCCACGCCACGGGGCGCGTCTTGCCGTCGCCGGGGCTCTTGGCGACGAGGAGGAGGTTCTTGTCGTCGAGGGAGCACATCTTCATGTGGTAGAACTCGTCCCTGGTTGCGAAGTCGCTCATCCCCTTGGTGATGAAGTGATCGCCCACCACGCGCTGCACCTTCATCGGGCCGAAAGGCGGGTGGGTCTCGAAGGTGCCGCCCACCATGCGGATGAAGTCGATGTCGGTCTTGAGCGTGTCGCCCGCCGAGTGTATCCCCACCCACGGACCGCCGGAGCGGACGAAGTGGAGGAGGCCGTCGCGCTGCTTGTGGGTGAGCGTGACGTAGGCGTCCTGGTGGTAGGCGATGATGAGGTCGTACTTCTTGTTGAGGTCGAAGTCCTCGAGCAGAGCGGGGTTGGAGGGAATCGTGGCTTTTTCCGCGTTGGGCTTTCCCTCGGGTGGATTGTCGATGCGCACGAAGTCGAAGATGATCGACATTTTCTTTGCGAGGGCGTCGGCGAGGATCTTTGAGCCTTCCTCGTAGCGGTGGTGTTCGCCGCCGAGGAGGACGAGCGCCTTGACTGGTTTTTCTTCGTCTGCGGCCCATGAGTTTAGGCCGGGAAGAGTCATCACGAGCAAGAGACAGATGGGGACGAGCGCAAAGCGGGCCATTCGGTTTCTCCTTGATGCGTGTAAAGGAACAACCTTATCTTAGCGCTGCGAAAGACAGGAAACGAGAAATTTGTTGGTCACTCGAAGGCGCGTTCATGCGGTTTTTCAAGTCGACTCGAAAGGCGAGCTTTGTCGCCCGGCCCAACCGGTTCGTTTTGGTTTGCGATCTTGACGGGAAGACGGTGCGCGCCTACCTGCCCAATCCCGGTCGGCTTCAGGAGCTTCTGTTTCCCGGTGTGGAAGTCTGGCTCGAGGAGTCGGACGATCCGAATCGCAAGATGGCGTACACCGCGGTGGCGGTGGTCGATTGGCGCGGCGAACCGGTTGTGCTTCACACGCACGTGATGAACGACGTGGCGCAGCATCTACTGGAGCGCGGGTTAGTGCCCGGCCTCGAGGGTGCGCGGATCGTGGGGCGTGAGGTGACGCGGGGGCGGAGTCGTTTCGACTTTCTCCTGGAGGAGGGGAAGCGAGAGATCTTGCTCGAGGTCAAGTCGTGCACCCTCTTCAGCCGGCGCGTGGCGATGTTTCCCGATGCGGTCACGGCGCGGGGCAAGAAACATGTGGAGGAGCTGGCCCAACTCTCGGGAGAGCGGACCCGCGGGGCGGTTTTGTTTCTGGTCAACTCACTTCGGCCTGAAATCTTTCTCCCCGATTTTCACACCGACCTGGCCTTTTCGCGCACCCTGCTCGGCGTACGGAAGAAGATCAAAATCATCCCGCTCGCGATCGGCTGGACGCGCCGGCTTGCACTCAGGAAGAAGGTCAGGCTCCTCAACATACCGTGGGATCGGGTTGAGCGGGACGCCCATGATAGCGGGAGTTACCTCGTCGTCTTGCGGCTGCGGCGCGCCCGGACGATCGAGGTGGGGCGGCTCGGACGCATTCGGTTCGAGCCGGGCTTCTACACATACATCGGCTCTGCCAGGAGAAGCCTCTCGAAGAGGATCGAACGCCACCGGCGGCTTCGCAAGAAGATGCACTGGCATATCGACTATCTGCGCGCCGTGGCCGAGTGGCATGCGGCTCTCCCTGTGCTTTCGGCTGATGATCTTGAGTGTTCGATCGCGTCCGCGCTGCGAGAGACTGCGCAGGGAGTGACAAGGGCATTTGGTTCGTCCGATTGTGACTGTGACTCCCACCTCGTATGGAGCGCAAAAGATCCTCTCCAGACGCGCGCTTTTCAGGAGCTTCTGCAGAGCTTCAGGATGGAGCGGCTGACTTCTTGTTAACGCCAGTGCTGCCTCTTACATTTGCTTGAGGTGCGGCGCATGGACTTCCGCGTGGCCAGTGGGGACGCGGTTCGAAGCGAGGCTTGATATTCACCGGAACAGACCTCAAAAGGTCGCTGGTCTACTCCAGGGCCATCAGAACTTCCCGGACTAGCACACGCGGTCAGCGTCTTCTCGGTTTCCGCTTCGGGTGGCCCACCGGCATCAGGACCTGAGGGATCTCGTTCGCCTCTAGTGCCAGGGTCTGCTTCACGCGAGGCTCGTCGAGTGCGCCGACGAGGACCGTGGCCAGGTCCAGCGCGACGGCTTGAAGATGGATGTTCTGTGCAGCGTGGCCGACCTCCATGTAGACGTATCGGACCGCACGCTTGCCGTACTCGTTGGTGACCCTCTCGGCCACCGTGGTGATGACGACGATCGCGGGCGCGTCCTTGATCCAGGTCTGTCTCCACGCGTGCGTCGCGAGCCGGGACCTCACGTCGCCGGTGGCGTGTTCCCTCAGCTGGTGTCCTCGGGGTTGATACTTGTAGACGCCGGTCGTCAGGTCGTCGACCTCTCCCGCAGCCACGTAAAGCTCGAGCGGGAAGAACGCTCCGGCCGACGGCGCGGTTCTGTCCCCTTGCCGGTTCGTGATGCCCTGAGCGGCCCACAGAAGCTGGGACAGTTCGGATAGACCCAGGGGCTTCTTGGAGTAATCACGACCGGAGCGCCGGTAGCGCAATGCCGTCTCGACCGCCACGGTTCCTACGTATTCGGGCTTCGGCAACTTGATCATCGCGCGCCTCCGATTTTCCGTGCGCGGGCGGCTATAGTCACTCTCTCAGGCATCTTTGTGTTCTGCGTAGAAGATTGTGTCTTCAGGCAGGTCTGCATGCAAGCGTATCACGGATGTCTCCAGAGAGATCGTGTGGACCAGGGCGGTTTTGACATGCTTCGGTCACGTTTTTGGCAGGGGAATCACGTCCGATCGAACCGATGGAGGTGAAGTGGTCCATGTGTGCCGTGCAAAGGCACACCTGGACCCCTTCACGCTCTGGACATCAATTCCAATAAAAACCATAATGAGAGAATGAAATCAAAATACGGGCTGCCGACTCTTGCGCTGCTCGCACTTTCTCTCTGCCTCTCGTGCGGCAAGAGCAGCCTGGAGCCTCCGTTCAATATCTATCTCATCGTCCTGGATGCCTGCCGGGCGGACAAGATCGGGTGCTACGGGTCCGGGCGGGAGACGAGCCCCAGTATTGACGCTCTGGCGCGGGATCCCGATAGCGTGGTCTTTCGCCGGCACTACGTCCAGGGCTCCTGGACCAAGCCTTCCATGGCCAGTCTCTTCTCAGGGCTGCACTGCCGGCAACACCGGCTCTTCATAGATATCGAGAAACAAAAGGAGGCATCTTTTCCACGCAGTGTCTTGACGCAAAGCCTGTCCGATGAGATCGACACCATGGCGGAGCGCCTTCGTGAAGCAGGCTTCGAGACCTTTGCCGTACTCAGCAATCCTCACCTCGATCCCAGGTACCGCTTCGACCAGGGCTTCGTTCACTACCGATGGCTACCCGGAAAGAAGAGCAACGACCGGAAACGAGTTCAGACCTTTTTGGAGATGAGCCGGCAGAGCCGCGAAGGGCACTTTGCCTATCTGCACCTCACCGGGTGTCATTGCCCGCGTTGCGAAAAAAGTAGGTCTCGCCGATGGTGAGGCAGCCCGCCAGCGCTTCGATCCGG
Source organism: uncultured Phycisphaerales bacterium (assembly GCA_964464495.1). Taxonomy (GTDB): domain Bacteria; phylum Planctomycetota; class B15-G4; order B15-G4; family CAYZWU01; genus CAZUHB01. The sequence goes on along the minus strand of CAYXGI010000015.1, from coordinate 58,425 downwards.
TCGCGGCTCCACTCGGTGGAGGCGAGCCACTCGGCGCACTCCGTCACGTCGTTGAAACCGAACTCACCCGCCACGGCCCCGATCCCGTCGACAAAGTCCTTGTACCGGTGGGGCGGAAAGTGCAAACCCATCCGGTCGGACACGGTCGTGACCAGGCGAGAGAGGAGCTCCTCGGGGAGGCCGATTTTTATGGCGGCCTCACTCATACTCCTGCCGAACCCAGCGCCTCCAGTTCGTGGCTGTCGATCAGGCTGTCCAGATCGCAGACAAGGATTATGCCCTCGTCGCTGCGCGTCACACGATCGATGCATCCCTTCTCGGGGATCGGCACACCGCCGTCGGCCCCGTCGATCGCCTCGGTTTCAACAAGGCCGATCACCTCGTCGACAACGAGCGACACCGTGCCGCCCGAGGTCTCGGCAATGATGAAGCGATCGCTTCGTCCGATCGCGCGCGGGGGCAATCCGAGGCGCGCGCGGGTGTTGACCACCGGCACGGCCCGCCCCTGCACGTCGATGACGCCGAGAACGCGGTCCGGCGCATTGGGCAAGGGAGTGATCTCCACGGCGTGGACGACCCTCTCCACCGCGCTGAGCGCGATCCCGAAATGTCTGCAATCGAGGCTGAAAACTACGAGCTTGTCCTGTTTTTTCATCTCCCCCTCGAGAAAAAGACGGAGAAAAAAATGATGAGAATCACTGCACTCTGTTTTCGGGTGGAGTCGCAGTAAAACTTTAGATGGAATGGACTTTCAGCGGGTGGGCCTGGTTCCGGGTCGCGCCCGATTACTGTGCTTTGGGGATTCCTTTGCCCTTGGGCGATGCGTGGATCGACGCCATCGACCAGAAGTCGCGCGCCCGGTCAACGGCGATACGCAGCAGAGAGTTTTCGGGATAGACGCCGTTTCTCCCCCGCTTGCCGGCCGGCACGCCGGTGAAGAGATCGAGCGCCTCGTGCACCGTCTCGACGGCGTAGACGCTGAACTTCCCCTTGCGGCACGCCTCGACCACATCGTCGCGGAGCTGGAGATCGTCGGCGTTCGACCGCGGGATGATCACACCCTGCGTGCCGCGCAGTCGTCCGTCGGCGCAGGCGTCGAAGAAACCCTCGATCTTCTCGTTCACCGCCCCGATCGCCAGGATGTGGCCCATCTGGTCGATGGCGCCGGTCATGGCGAGGTCCTGGCGCAGCGGGAGATTGGTGAGCGCGCTCAGCAGACAGCAGATCTCGGCGCCCGAGGCCGAATCGCCGTCGATGCCGCCATAGCTCTGCTCGAACGCCACGGAGGCGTCGAACGCCAGCGGGTGGTCGGTGCGCAGAAGTTGGCGCAGGAGCCCGCCGAGGATGTAGAAGCCCTTGGTGTGGATCGCGCCGGAGAGGGCCGCCTCGCGCTCGATATTGATCACGCCCGCCGTGCCCGGGCCTATGGTGGCCGTGATGCGCGCCGGGAAGCCGTAGATGAGGGGGCCGGCCTTCATCACGGCAAGCCCGTTGATCTGTCCCACCTTTTTCCCGCGCGTCTCCACCCGGATCGTTCCGTTCCGGATGAGTTCGCGGAAGTGGCGCGACGGCAAGTCGGCCCTCTGCTTGCCCTTCAGGATCGCGTGGGCCACATCGTCGCCGTTGACGCGCGCCCGTCCGTCCTTGACGGTGAGAAAAGCCGCCTCGCGCGCGATGTCGGCGATCCGTCCGAACTGGGTGGTGAGCTTTCCGCCGCGCGATGCGACGCGCGCGCCCTGCTCGGTGAGGGCGATGAGCGCCGAGTGCTCGAAAGCCGGAAGGTCCTCGTTGTTGCAGATCCGGGCGAGAACCTGGGCGTAGGCGCGCACCCCGTCGTCGTCGCGCGCGATGAGAGAATCGAAATCGGCGAGAACCTTGAAGAGCTGGGAAAAGTCCTTGTCGTGCACGTCGAGAAAGTAGTAGGTCTCGGTGTCGCCGAGAAGAACGACCTTGACGTTGATCGGGATCGGTTCCGGCTTGAGCGACGGACCCGGCATGCGCGACGCCGTGTTCGCCGGGACGATTTCGAGCTTGCCCGTGCGCAAGGTGCGCACCAGGGTTTTCCATGCCTCGGGCTCGCCGAGAAGGTCGCGCACCTCGAGAATCAGGAAGCCGCCGTCGGCGCGGAGCAGATTGCCCGCCCTGATCCCCATGTGGTTGGCCTGGGCTTCTCCGCCGGGGCCGAACTCGAAGTCGATCGTGCCGAGCAGATCGCGCACCGACGTCGACGCCTCGGCGATGATCGGGCAGCCCTCGCTTCCCTTGTGCTCGAGCACGATGTTGACGCGGTAGAGCTGGGTGAAATCGTCCTCTTTCTCGTCAGCCGTGAGGCGGTGCTCGATGAGGTCGTCGATCAGCTCATTGAGAAACTCGAGCACGCTCGACTGGAGAAAGTCCCTCTCGATGCCGCGCACCGAGTTGTTGAGCACCCAGCGCGCCGACCGCTCCATGAGCTCGCGTACGGTCTGCTCGTGGTTGCGGCGGATCTCGGTGACCCGTTCGTTGGTCTCCTCGAGCTGCTTGTCGAAAGCGGAGGCGTTCTGCTTGAACGCCTCGAATTGCTCGTCGGGAACCTGCCCCTGGGCGTGGAGCTGCTCGAATTCCTCGGGCGGCACCGGTTTCCCGCCCGCCACGGGGAAGACGGCTGTCTGGGCCACGGGCCCGGCCTGGTAGGTGACGAGCGCGAGACCCGCTGCCTTGAGCGACTCCTCGAGAGGCTTGACGATCCCCTGGATGGCGCTCTTGGCCTGCTGGTCGAGCGCGCCGCGCCGCGCCTTCATCTCGTCCGACGAGAGCGCCGGGCCGAGATCCTTCTTGATGAACTCGGCGAGCTGCTCCATCCCCTTTTTGAACGCCTGCCCCCGGCCGGGCGGAAGAGTGATGAGCCGGGGCCGGTCGGGCTGCGAAAAATTGTGAACGAAGCAGCGGTCCTGGGCGAGGGGGCACGAGGGTTGAATCTCCTCGAGCAGCCAGCGGACCAGGGTCAGACGCCCCGTGCCGCTCAGGCCGCGCACGAAGATGTTGTGTCCCGGTGCGCTCGTTTCGAGTCCGAAACGGATCGCCTGGATCGCTGTCTGCTGGGCGACCACGCCGGTGAGCGGCTCCACCTCGTCGGTCGACGGATAGGCTTTCTTGTCGAGCACGCACTCCCAGCGCAGATCCTCGGGTGTCAGCGGTTCGACACCGATAAGAGGCGTACTTTTAAGAGGAGTATTTTTTTTCTTTCGCCGAAGGGCGGCCTTCTTGGCTATTTTTTTGGCGACCTTTTTTCTTGCGGCGGTCTTCTTCGCTTTGGGCATCCTGTCTTCCTTTTCAGAGCCGGCGGCACAACCGGTGGTGTTTCGAGAGTTTCAGGCGATATATCACCACTGCCCGGCCCGATAATCAAGACTATTGCCCACGGTGAGCATGGGGGCTTGAAAATTTTGCCCAGGCTGCCGATACTCTTTGAGAGGAAAAAGACAGCGCCCGTCGACGGCGCCCGATTCATAGGCAAGGAGTTTTCTTGATGGCGGCGAGACGCACAATGCGGTCGGAGCGATTCCTCGATTACATCTCCCGGTTCGACAAGATCGCCGTGGTGTCCCACAACAACCCCGATCCCGATGCGATCTCGTCGGGGTGGGCGCTCAAGTTCCTCATAGAGACCAAACTCGACAAGAAAGTGCAGGTCCTCGCGGGCGGTGCGGTCTGGCGCGCCGAGAATCTGCGCATGATCGAACTGCTCAAGCCGCCGATTACACTCGTCGACCAGTGGCTGCCCGAGGACGACATGGCCGTGATTCTCATCGACTGCGCGCCCACGGCCAACAACCATCTTTTTGGGGAGAGTGGGATCGAGCCGGCGGCGGTCATCGACCACCACGAGGTGGGGCGGAAGCGGTTCCGCGTCGGCTACCGCGACATCCGCCCCCGCGTTGCGGCGCTGTCGAGTATCGCCGCCGAGTACCTCCGGGAGCAAAAGGTCGAACCGGGAGCGCGGCTCGCCACATCGCTCATGTACGCCATCAACACGGAGACCACGGGCTGGCAGGCGGTCTTTTCTCCCACTGACCGCAGGGCGATCTCGTGGCTCAACGACTACTACGACCCTGCCTGGTTCAGCGACATCCAGAACGCGCCGCTCACGCGGGAATACTTCGGCGACCTTCTTCTCGCCCTCGAGAAAACCTTCATCTACGAAGACGCGGCGCTCTGTTTTCTTCCCCGCGCAACGGGGCCCGAGATCGCCGCCGAGGTTGCCGATCTCCTGCTGCGGTGCAAGGGTGTGGAACGCGTCCTCTGCGCGGCCGTGGTCGGCGAGGACCTTCTGATCTCGGCGCGAACAAGCCGCGCCGGCGGCGACGCGGTCAGCCTCCTGACGAAGACTCTGAAAAAAATCGGCTTCAGCGGCGGCCACCGGCACCGTGCCGGCGGAAAGGTGCCGGGCCTGGAGACGCGCGCCAAGATCGACGAGATGCAGACCTTGCTGCGTGGCCGATGGCTCACCGCGTGCGGCATTCAGCAGAGCCGCGGTTCGCGCCTCGTGGCGTTGAAGGAAATCGTCACCAACCTTTAGGCTCACTCCTCTTCTTCGACTTCTCGTTCCTGTGCCAGAAGCCATTCGACGGCGTGGGCGAGACCCTGGCCGGCGGCCATGACGCGGCCCTGGTTTTCGATCGCCTTGTAGTGGATCGGGATTTCGCGTCCCAGGGCGACGATCGAGATACCCTCGACGCGGTTGGGAGGGGAGATTCTGTCCTCCGTTCCCGTCATGAGGAGCGTGGTGGGGATCTTTTCCTTGACCGAGTAGCCGAGTGTTGTGCTCGAGATGCAACAGACCGCCAGAACCTTGTCGAGATTTTTCTTTCCCGCGGTGGTGGCGCTGATTCCTCCCGTGGCGTGGCCGAGGGTGAAGACGCGGCCCGGCGCAATGGGATACTCCGCTTCGAGGACTTCGAGGAGAGCGTCGAAGGCGTCGTCGGCGAGCGACGTTTTTTGATTCCGCCTGTTGGCCTGGTATCGAGGAATCGCCGGGGCGGCCACGATGAATCCTTTCTCATCGGCCAGCTTTCCGAGTTTGCCGGCGCCAAAGCTTTCGATGTTCATATGAGGCGCCGCGATCGGCCCGGAATAAACAATGAGCAGGGGGAGCGGTTTTGCCTCGTCGATCGATGGCGGTGCGTAGACACGCAACGGAATGGTGATATTTTCACCCACGGTGATCGTTCGCCAGTAATCGCCCTTGCGGAGCCTGAAGGGATCGACTCCCTTTTCGAGAGCCGCGATCTCCGCGTCGAGCTCGATCCCGAGTCTCACGGGATCGGTCATGAACTCGATCAACTTTTTCCCCGACGGCGCGTCGATCAGGAGACTGTTGCGTGCGCGGCAGGCGCCGAGCGCCTGTTTCATCACCTTTGATTCGGGCGCGATCTTGTCAAGGCGTTCCTCGTTGGCCTTGCGCACCGCGGCGAGCGGCCGCGAGACCAGATACCATGGCGTCTTGAAAATGGCGCAGCCATCGGCGGTGACGATCTCCACGCGGCACGCGCCCGGCACGACTTCGACGCCGTCGAGCGGAATCGGCAGGGAGAGGTTGGCGTCCTTTACGGCAGCGGCGTCAAAGGAGACCTCGATGGCGCCCGCATCGCCGGGCAGGACAACGCGCACCGTCAACGGTCCGTTGGCGGCCGCCTTCGTGGCATAGAGCGACGAGACGATCGCCACGGGCGCACTCTTCGAGCCGATCGCATGGACGTGGGGGACGAGGCGCACCTTGAGAGACGCCGCGTGGATCGCGTCAGCCGAGGCGGCCGCGCCGTCGAGTGACGCCGTGAGCGTGTCGAGCGCCTCGACGATCCGAGCCATCTGGCCGGCGGTGTGGCGCGGCATGGCTTCGTCCACCTTTCGACTGAAGGCCGCGAGCTCTTCGTCGGGCACGGGATGGGCTTGACAGGTCTTGTCGAGTCGGTTGAGCGCGAGGGCGACATCAGCCCATGTGGCCTTGTCGTCCTTGCCATGGATCGGGAGCTGCAGCAGCGCGCAGAGCGCCAGAACGAGTGATATGCGAAAATATACAGTCATTTTGAATATTCTTCTCCGATCAGTCGAATTGGTACTTTTTCAGTTCGGTTCGGTTGCCGATAAGTATAGTGTACGATCGAATCGCCGTCATGGCCGGAACGATAAATCTTTGCGCTCCGGCAATGGAACACCAGGAACGAGGGGATGGAAAAATGACAAGAGCTCACTTCATTCTGTACGTTGCCGACCAGGAGAGGAGCCGCGCCTTCTACTCCCGTGTGTTCAACTCGGACCCCAGGCTTCACGTTGACGGAATGACCGAGTTCGAACTCGTTGGCGGCGGAGTGCTCGGCCTGATGCCCGAGTCCGGTGTGAAGAAGCTGCTCGGAATCGACCTGCCCGATCCGGTGCGAACCACTGAAACGCCGCGGGCCGAACTCTACCTCCTCGTCGACGATCCCAAGGCCTATCACCAGCGCGCCCTGGCGAGCGGCGCCCAGGAACTGAGCTCCGTGGAGAGCCGCGATTGGGGCCACGAGGCGGGTTACAGCCTCGACCCCGACGGCCACGTGATCGCCTTCGCTCGAAAGATATAGTCCCCCTTCGAGACCGGCTGACTCCAAGCCCAAAACGATCCCCGTCATCGAAGCGGGCGTCAGGGATCGATCACTTCCTTCCAGACTGACTCGACCCGGTCGAAGACCGCTTTCCATCTGAATGGCCCGAGGACGCTGTCGATCTGCGCCGTCGTTTTGTCGATGGGAGGTCTCTCGATCGTCGCCGCGATTGCGTCGACAAGCCGTCTCACGAAAGCGGGCAGGTCGTCCGGGTGGGGGGTGTCGACACCCACGAGACGGGGCAGGGCGACCGGTTCGAGCATCGGTCCGAGGTGGGGGGCGATCTGTTCCCTCACACCGGGCAGGTCGGTCGACACGAGACGGCATCCGCAGGCGAAGGCTTCCACGAGAACGAGCGGAACGCCTTCGTAAAAGGAGGGAAGGACGCACACCGAACAGCGGCGCGCGAGATCGGCGAGCTCTGCCTGCGGCAGCTGGCCGTGGACAACCACGCGCGGCCCCATCGCGTTCATCCGCTCTCGCAGCCGGTCGGCCTCGGGGCCCGCTCCGCTCCCGGCCACGTGCAGTTCGAGGTCGCCGAAGCGTTGCGTCAGGCGCTCGACCGCGTCGAGCAACCAGGGCAGTCCCTTGGCGGCGCTGAACTTTCCCGCGTAGAGAAGGCGCGGGGCGCCACCCGCCTGCCGTCGGCGCATGTGAAAGATGTCCTCCCTGTACCCGGCGCCGATCACGTCGATCTTCTCCCGATCAATACCGAGCGCCTTCGCCAGCTCCTCGGCGTGATCGTTGCGCAGCACGAGAAAACGATCGTTGCGCGCGCACCCGGTCCGGACCTCGTCGGCAAGGTGGCCGCAGAGCGCCATCTGGCGGAGGCCGGTGGCGTGGCACTGGGTGACGACCGGAACGGTGGGGGCGATCTCCTTGACCAGCGCGCTGAGGATCCAGACGTGGTGCGAGTGGATCAGGTCGGGTTCGAAGTCCCTGACCGCCTCGGCCACGTGGCTCTTCCACGAGGCGCGATAGCGCGCGAGCTGGTCGGCCGTAAGGGATGAAAAACGCGAGCTCCTGTAAGGCATGACGTCGCTCATCCCCGGAAGTGGAAAGTCGAGCGGCTCCTCTTCGAAAACCAGCGGAACAATGTGCGCGTCGTCGAGGCCGCCCACGGGAGGCGACGTATCGTCCGCCGGAACGCCGATCACCACGCGCTGATCCCATCCGGCGGACGACGCGTGGCGCACGAAGGAGTCGAGAGTGATACCGCTGCCGGTGAGCGACGGCCGCTGGGAGAGGAGGTGCAGGACTTTTTTCATTCGCGTTCCGCGCGCCTTCGGGGCGCGTTCCGTTACTGGTTTCGTCTGGCCGCGATCCATGTGGGCCACCGCGGTTCGGCCTTGAATCTTTCGAGCATGATCTGAGCGAAGCGGTGCTCGAGGAACCGAAAGATCTCTGATTTCAGGCAGAGGTTGAGCGCACTCATTCCCTCCTCGCGATTGCCCCCGCCCAGCGCACGCAGGGCGATGAGAAAGGCGTACTCGCACCGCGGGCCCGGAAGCCCCCCGGCCGAGTCGATCAGCGTCTGCGCGTCGCACCGACCGGAGAGATACTCGAAGGCCGGCTCGAACCGCCTGTGGGCGGCGGCCTCGGTCACCACCTCGCCCGCACCGCGGTTGGAGAATCTCTCGATCGCTGCCGCGGCCGCGTCGGGGTCGCCGAGCAATTCCATCATGGCCGCGGCCGGAAAGAGAGCATTGGTGAACGCGATCTGGCGGTCGATGCAGTCCTGGCACGCGGCGCGCGCCTCGTCGAGCCGGCCAAGGTCGGCAAGCAAGAGAGCCCTCTGCAGGGAGAGCGGAAAAAAAGTCGGCATCGATTCGCAGAAAGGCTCGATCTCATCGAGCGCCTCTTGCAGATCGCCGAGCGCGTAGGCCACCATGGCGTGCTTGTGGATCAGCGCCGGATCGCAGCTTCCCAGAACGGCCAGGTCGACATCGATCGCCCGGCCAAAGGCGCGCCGGGCGCCGCCATAGTCGCCCACGTAGCGTAGGTAGACGCCATGCTGGACGTAGGGAAGGGACTCGTCGTCGCGCCGCAGGGTGAGAGCCTTGTCGAGATCCTGGCGGCAGTTGGCGAGCCACTTCCGCCTGTTTGCGGACAGCCCGTCGCTCTGGGTGGCGCCGAACGCCGCGGCCGACAGATAGCCGCGCGCCCAGTCGGTGTAGGACTGGGCCGAGTTGGGCTGGAAAACCACGAGCGCATCGCAGTCGTTGAGCATCAGGTCAAGCTGGTCTCGATCGCCCTCGGTCTGGAGGCGGAAGCCGCGGTAGTAGGCCCGGGCGCTGATGGCGGGCGTGAAGTCCCTGCGGAGACCGGTGGCGCGATTGAACGATTCGATCGCCTCGTCCCTCTGATTCTTGCTCTTGGCGAGTCCGTGAAGCAGCCAGCCGAGCGCCGTGTCGATGGGCCGCTCACCGGCGCGATCGAGCGCTTTCTGGCCGCGGAACACATCGCCCGAGTTGATGTGGGCGAGAGCGAGGGCGAGCTGTGCCTCGTGATTGGCAGGATCTCTCTGGAGCGCCCGGATCAACGGTCCCGACGCCTGCTGCGGCTGGTTGTTGAAGAGCGGGATCAATCCCCGGTAGAGGTGAAGCCGGGCGGAATCGACTCCCAGCGACTCGGCCCTGTCGAGCAGGCCGGCCGCCGGCTTGAAGTCTCGCTCGAAGAGAATCTTGGCGAAAGCCTCATCGACGAGTTGTTCCCCCTGGCTATGGCGGAGCTGCATCTTCAGGAGATAGGAGACGACAATGAGAGCGGCCACGATGAGGATCCCCGCTGTCGCGGTTCGATGGCGGCCGAGGAAACGGGCCGCCTTGACCATGATCGGCGTGCGGCGCGCGCGGATCGACTCCCCGGCAACGACGCGGCGGCAGTCGTCGGCAAGGTCGGCGGCGCTCGCGTAGCGGTGGTCGGGATTTTTCTGCATGCACTTGAAGACGATCGTCTCCAGGTCGCGCGGCACTGAACCTTGGACGCGGCGGAGCGGAACAGGCTCGGTGCGGATGATGTCGTCCAGAATCTGGTCGCGCGACTCCCCATCGAAGGCGGGCTGCTGGGCGAGCAGTTCGTAGAGAGTGGTTCCCAGCGAGTAGATATCGGTGCGCTCGTCGAGCACCGACTTGCCGCCGCGGGCCTGCTCGGGCGACATGTAGCGCGCCGTGCCGATCACATCTCCCGAATGGGTGATCGTGGCGTCGGCGTCTGCGCGGGCGAGACCGAAGTCGGCGATCCAGAGGTTGTCCGCCGCGTCGATGAGAAGATTGGAGGGTTTGATGTCGCGGTGGCGGATTCCCTTGCCATGGGCGTAGGCCAACGCTTCGGCCGCTTGCCGGCCCCAGTTGGCGATCCGCTTGTAGTGAGCGCTGTTCGGCCGCGCATCGGCCGCGGCCCGTTCCTTGAGAAGATCGGAGAGGGAGCGTCCCTCGATGTATTGCATGGCATAGTAGTGGATCTCCTGCTCGCTGCCCACGGCGTAGACAGGGACGATGTTGGTGTGATGCAGGCTTCCGGCGAGGGTCGCCTCCCGCGTGAAACGGGTCAGGGCGTTGTCCGAGAGCAGAGCGCCCACGGCGAGGACCTTGAGTGCCACCCGTCGGTCGAGCGATGTCTGCACCGCCTCGTAGACCACGCCCATGCCGCCCCGGCCGATCTCCTTGATGATCCTGAACTCACCGAGGTGCTGGCCCTCTTCGAGCCGGCCGGCGTTGAGGGTCCTTGTCGTGGTCTCCACGAAGTCGAGCGTTTTGAAGAGTCCGCGCAGGGCGTCGGTCAGAGCGGGATAGGCGCGCAGGTAGCTTTCCTGGTCGGGTTCGCGCCCCTCGGCCAGTTCCTGGAGATAGTGATCGAGGACATCCTCGAGTATGGCGTCCTTCTCCGGGAAGGGTTTCGGGCTGGTGGACGATTCGCCGCGAGAGTCTTCTGAAGGCATGGTTTCCCATTTCTTGGACAGCCGAAGGATGCACGATATTGACGTTCGTTGATCGATGGTAATCGGATGACCTCCAGGTGTCAACCAGGGAGGAGTAGAGGATGCTGATTGCCGTGGACCGGAGCGCAGAGGTTTGAGAGAAAGGATTTGCCACGCGCCGCGCGGCTGTTAATATGTCCCGGGGGGAAGAAACTCGGGCTCAACAGGAGGTTCTCATGGGCAAGATTGCTCGCGGTGCTCATAGTATTGTCGATGAGCTTCGCAGCGACGGAGCCTACCGGTCCCTTCTCGACGCGATCCGCATTCCTGCCGCGGCTTTCGCCAAAGACATGACCCTGCTCTTCTGCAACAGCGCCTACGCCGAGATCCTCGGCGCCGAGGATCTCGATATCGAGGGAAAAAACCTGCTCACTCTCGATCCCGGATTTGCGCGGACCGGTTCGTTCGAGACCTGTCAAAAAGTTCTCGCCACGGGCACGGCGCACTCTGTCGAAGCTCGATGCGGTGAGCGTTTCATGTTCTCCCGCGTTTTTCCCGCGCCCTGGGGGATCGTGGCGATCACCGAAGATGTGACGGAACGCAAGCTGGTCGAGGGGGCGCTCGAGCAGGCGAACCGGAACCTCGAGCAGGAACGCAATATTTTCATCGACGGCCCGGTGGTCGTCTTCAAGTGCAGGAACGAGGAGACGTGGCCTGTCGATTATGTCTCTCCCAACGTCGAGAAGATCATCGGTTACCCGGCCGGCGATTTCGTCTCTGGAAAGCTCGCCTTCTCGGACGTCATCTCGGGCGACGACATGAAGCGTTTTTCAGCCCGCTTGCGGCACGCCGCTGAGAGCGGCGTCGACCACTTCGAGCAGCAGCCGTACAGGTTGATGAAAAAAGACGGCGAACCGCTCTGGGTCGACGATCATACCACCGTCGTGAGGGACGCCCACGGCGCGATCACCCACTACCTCGGCTATATCGTCGACATCACCGCGCGCATCGATGCCGAGAACGAACGGCGGGTGATGGAGGAGCAGGTGCAACAATTGCAGAAGCTCGACAGTCTCGGCGTGCTCGCCGGAGGGATCGCCCACGATTTCAACAACCTGCTCATGGGAATCTTGGGCAATGCCGACCTGGCCCTGCTCGATCTGCCGGCCTCGTCAACGGTCCGAAAGAACGTCCTGGCGATCAAGGATGCCTCGCAGAGGGCGTCGAAGGCCGCGAACCAGATGCTGAGCTATTCCGGACGGGAGCGCCTCGAGAGGAGCCGCGTCGATCTCAACCAGATGGTGAACGAAGTGGAGCACCTTCTCAAGGTGTCTGTTCCGAGAAGCGTGGTTCTCAAGTACGATCTTTCCGCTCAGATCCCTGCTGTCGAGGTTGATGCGAACAAGGTCAGTCAGATTCTCCTTAACCTGGTCATGAACGCCGCGGAGGCGATCGGGGAGCGCAGCGGGATCGTTGTCATTCGCACGGGTGTGACAGAGTGCGACGACGCGATCCGAGCCAGGGCCTTCTTGAAAGAAAACCTTACTCATAAAACCTGCGTCCACCTCGAGGTGACAGATACGGGATGCGGGATGAACGAGGAGACATTGTCGAAGATTTTCGATCCCTTTTTCTCGACAAAATTCACGGGCCGCGGGCTGGGATTGGCCACTCTCTTCGGCATCGTGCGCAGTCACAACGGCGCCATCTGTGTCGAGAGCCATCCTGGCCAGGGGACGATGTTCAAGGTTCTTTTTCCACCGTCCAACGATCAGAGTCCTGCCGTGAGCGTGGAAAGCCGTTCCCCGGGTCGAGAGTGGCGTGGGGGAGGCACGGTGCTCCTCGTGGATGATGACGATACGATCAGGGTCGTGGCCAAGGAGATGCTGAACAAATTCGGGTATTCGGTTCTGACAGCCGCCGATGGCCGCGAGGCGGTCAGCGTGTTCGAGTAGAATGCCGACGTCGTCGATCTCGTGCTTCTCGATTTCTCCATGCCCCACATGGACGGAAGGCAAGCGTGCGCCGCCATTCGCCAGATCCGAAGCAGTGTGCCCGTGATCATATCGAGCGGTTACGGCGAGGAGATGCTCGGCACCTTCCAGGATCTCAATGTGGCCGGCTTTCTCAAGAAACCCTTCACCTCCGCCGGGCTCTTCGACAAGGTTCTCGCCGCACTAGGCGTGCCCGACGTCTGAGCCGTGGAAGAACCGTTCCCTGGAAGAACCGTTCCCGGAAAGATTCTTCCATGAGATAAACGTTGAAAGAACTGATCTATATATATAAGATAATGACCGTTGGCCTCGATTATCCACACTCTGACCGTAACGAGGGGGAACGACTATGATTCGTGTGATTTTGCTTGTTCTGATGGTGGGATTTCTCGCGAGCGGTTCTCTGGCTCAGAACATCGACACTGCACAAAGAGTGTCTGGTGAGCGGGAGGCTTCCTTGAGCCTTGGAGATGGATCAGGTCCTCGTTACGGCAGCGCGATCTGGGAGAACATGGCCGGATCTCCCTATTTTTGCGTCGCCCACACGGACTATATCTTTCTCGACTGGGGTGTGTTGCGCGATCAGGGCAACGGCCTCGATGACGAGGTGATCGACGGATTCCGGTTCAACTACGCAACGAACGACGACGACCCTTCGGGGCTTAGCTGGGCGATTTACTTTTACGATAGCTGTACGGGATGGGGCGATTATTCATTGATCCCCGAGTCGGGCATTCACTTCCAGGGCCTGCCCAATGCTTACGGTCTTCCTCCCGGCAACTGGGGCTGGAACATCTCGGTCAATCTGGAGGGCAGCGGCTACGAGTTCCTCCTGGGCGAGGAGATCGGTGTGGGCCATGTCCTCGCCGAGAATATCGCGCCTGCCGTGGCCGGACCCGGTCTCGGCAAGCCGCCCCTGATCGGCGGTAATGGCGATACGGGAACGGAAGATGTCTTTTCCCAGTACTATCCCAACGGGAATCTGAAAGGCACCTTCTGGTACGGGGGGTATCCGGCCCATCCCTACTCGACATGGCGTGTGGAGTTGAGGGGCGCGTCCGATCCAGCTCAGAATACGTCCTATGCGGGCATCGGCCTTCAGGGGAATATTACCAACCTCTACACGATTGGTTCCTGGACCAATGGCGGACAGGTCCGCTTTCTGCTGCGTAAGAATGGAATGCCCCAATCGGGCGCGGTTCTGGCGAACACGAGCTATAACTGGCCGCCTCTCTACCTGCCCGCCCACGATGTGACCCTTGTCCCCACCATGCCGTTCCTCGCCGCACTGCACATGATTCCCGACTACATCGGCGATTTCGACTCGTACACCCTGACCGTGGGACCGGCGATCGAAAACATGAAAATCTACATGCAGGGCGGTATCAGCGACTATTTCAGCGGCGGACCGGTTCCGCCCATCGACCTCTCGCAAGCGGTCGTTTCGAATTAGGAGTCTGTCCGACTTGGCCCTCAGCGCTCCTCGAAGTCCTCGCCCCAGAGTTTCGCATCGGGATACTCGGGGTCGCCCTCCACGATTAGGAGTTGGGTGAGCGTCTGGTTGTCGACGGTGAGTGTTACCGTGTAGGCGCCGGGCGCCACGCGCGGTCCGGTCCGGCGGTAATAGCGGTTTCGGCGGCCTTCTGATTTGGTCGGCCTCGGGCGGCGCAGGTCCCACGATGCTTTGTGCAATCCAGCCTCGCTCTTGGCGGTCAGTTCGCGCACCATGTCGCCCGATTGGTCAGTGATTTTCAAGGCGACTCTTCTCGCCTTCTTGCCCAGGTAGTAGAAAATCTCGCTGCCGGAGACCGGGTTCTCACCCCTGAACCTGTTGTTGCTGCCGCCCCGCCGCGGTGTCGATCTCCAGTAGCTGGCTCTGTTCGGTTTGAAGAGATGGGGGGTCTTGGCTTGCACGATCTCGGCGGTCATCTGCCTGAGAGGAGTTACATCGAGAATCCACACGCTGCGGCCGTGAGTGGCGGCGATGATCTCGCCCGTTGTGGGGTGCTGGGCGATCTCGTGAATCGCCACGGTCGGCAGGTTGCTGTTGAGTCTGGTCCATGTCCGGCCCCGATCGATCGTGACCCATGCCGAGAACTCCGTACCGAGATAGAGAATGTCTGGATCCTCCAGATCCTCGCGCAGAACGCGTGCAGATCCGGCCGTGGGCGGCAGACTCTTGGCGAGGCTGCGCCAAGTGGCGCCGTGATCTTCGGAGACGAAAAGGTAGGGCAGGTCGTCGTTCGATCTGTGGCCGTCGAAGGTGACGTAGAGACGCCCCTCCTCGAATCCTGATGTTTCGAGACTGCTCACCCAGAGCGGCTGGGGCAATAGCTTGTCGATCCTCTTCCAGTCGAATCCATCGTCCCTCCTGGCCTTCTTGTCCTTCTCCTTGCCGCCGGTCGAATCTTCGGCTGTGCCTTTCGCCGTTCGCTTCGCGTCGAATTCTATGGAGAACATTCCGTCGCCGACCTCGAGGGTCCCCTGCATCCGTGTGCCGGAGAGCAAGACGGCGCGCACGTGGAGCGGCATCCGGTCGGTCTCGAAGGTTGCCTTGAGAGTCTTCTTGTCCGCGTTGTACCGGCCCTCGGAAACCTCTCCGTTCGACATGTCGGACGAGAACGATCCGGTGATTGTTTTTCCATCGGCGCCGAGTTTAAGCTTTACCGTGAAACCGCCCTGGTCCTCGGGAATCTCGCTTCCACTGGCCTGGCCCTCCCAGACACCCGAGATGGGATCGTCTACAGGTGGGGCAGGCTCCTCCTCCGCCTTGCGGGCGGGACTGTCTGCCTCGGGCAGTGGTTTGGCTTCGATCACGTCCGGATCGGCCGCCGGCTTCTTCTCGCCTTTGGCCGGTTTGGACTCTTCCTCCTCGGCGGTGATCTCGAAAAGATTCTCCCAGTCGTGGCCGTTGTTGCGCGTTCTCCATAGCGCACCGTCGTCGGTGCCCACGTAGAGAATATCGGGATCGAAATGGCTCTCGGCCAGGGCCGTTCCGCTGCCCTTGTCGGTGTTGGTGATCTCGGGCGAGATCGCCTTGAGCTTGTCGCCGCGCGAAAGGGATCGAAACACATGGTTGCCGGCGCAGTAGAAAATACTCGAGTTGTGGTGAGAGAGGATGTAGGGCGTTTTCCAGTTGAAGCGGTAACGCGTCCCGCGCGGCGCGCGCGGCCGCATGTAGCCGCTGTCGCCGGTGCGCAGGTTCCGGCGCCCCATGCTTCCGCCCTGGGATTCGGAGTAGATCAGGTCGGGGTCCTCGGGGTCGACACGGCAGACGAAGCCATCGCCGCCGCCGATGTTGATCCAGTCCTCGTTGATCGGCCCATCGCCGCTACGCGAGCGGTTCGGTCCGCCCCAGCTTCCGTTGTCCTGCAGGCCGCCGTAGATACGGTAATTCGGGCGCGGATCGACAGCGACGTGGTAGAATTGTCCGATCGCCATCTGGTTGAGCTGGTCCCACTTTTCCATCCGGTCGTAGGTGACATAGATCCCGCCGTCAGTGCCGAGGATGATGTGTTCCCCGTCGCGCGGATCGATCCACATGGCGTGGTGATCGGGGTGCACGCCCCGGCCGCCGTCGCTGGTGAAGGTGACGCCGCCGTCCTTGGACCGGTAGAGCGAGATGCCGAGGATGTACATGCAGTCGGAATCGGTCGGATCGACGCGGATCTGGCTGAAGTACATGGGGCGCGGGTTGACCGAGTTGATGCGCGTCCAGGTCTCGCCGCCGTCGTCCGACTTGTAGACGCCGCCGAACTCGTGGCCCTCCGGGCCTTGCTGGTCTTGAATGTTTTCCCTCTGGCCGCCCAGTCCCGAACTGAAGGTGCTGTTCGGCCGCGCGCGCGAGGTGGAGGAGGATTCTTTTTTCTTCTCCGTCGTGTCCTTCTCCGCGAGGTCCTCTTCCGCGCCGGGCCGCTTGGAAAAGGTCACCTCCATGACCACGCTCTTGTGATCGCGCGAGACCTCGATCTTGACCGTGTCGTCGGCGAGGTACTTGCGAATCTTGGCGGTCAGGTCCTTGTAGGAATGAACCGTCTCGTCCTCGATGGAGAGCACGATGTCGCCGACGGCGAGGCCGGCTTTTTCCGCCGGGCCGTCTTCGGTGATCTCCGTGAGGCGCGCGCCCACCTCGACGTCCTCGCCGCGAATACCGATGTAGGGGGCGTTCTCGGGCTCCTGGCCGACACGTTCCGATTCGATCACGGCAAAGACCACGTTGGGATCGGCTCTGTAGTAGTCGATATCGATGCGGCCGAGGCTGCAGCTCGGCAGCCCGTTTGTCTTCTTTTCAAAAGTCTGTCCGCCGTCGGTCGACAGGTAGATACCCGCTCCCGGTCCCCACTTCTTGGAAGGATCGTTGGAGTCGAATCCATCGCGCTCCCTTTCGTAGGTTGCGGCGAGGATCGTGTCGGGCGCGCCCGGCTTGAGTTGAACGTCGATGACGCCGGTCTTGTCGTTGATGTAGAGAATCTTGTTCCACGTCTTGCCGCCGTCGACGGTTTTGAAGAGACCCCGCTCCTCGCCGGGACCCCAGAGCCGGCCGAGGGCGCCCACGTAGACGACGTCGGGATTCTCCGGGTGGATCGCGATGCGGCCGATCTGAAAGGTCTTGGCCAGCCCCATGTGGGTCCACGTCTTTCCGCCGTCGGCAGATTTGTAAACGCCGTCGCCCCACGACACACTGTTGCGCGGATTCGATTCGCCCGTGCCGACCCAGACGATGTCGGGATCGGATGGCGCCACGGCCACGTGTCCGATCGACACGGTGTTTTCGCTCTCGAACTGGTGCGTGAAGGTGACTCCGTTGTTGGTCGTCTTCAGCAGACCGCCCGAAGCTGTCGCCGCCCACCACGTGGACGGATCGCTCTCGCACACGGCGAGCGCCACGATGCGGCCGCCCATGTTGGCCGGACCGACGCAACGCCAGTGGAAGCTTTCGATCCACTTTTCCGGGAGGGTCGATTTGGTGGTATCACTGTCTTGTTCGGCAGGGGCAGCCATGGTTGAAAGAGCCATGATGAAAAGGCCAAGCGCTAGGGTGATTATTTTCATTACCGCACAGTGATCGGATTTTTTTTGCATTGTCTCGTCCTTGCGAGGTGCGTGAAGTCGTGAGAGATGGGCTTTGTGTTGGACAAGGATAACAGATAAATAGTGATCTGGTAACCTTTTGAAAATCCTATAAGTCTTGTATAAAAGAGGGGGTTCTCAATTGCTGTTAGTGGTTGATTCACAACATATAATAAAACCTACCCTCTTTACCATAAAAATCGAATCTGTATAATTAAACTGATTACATGTATGAGTCTCTCTGTCTTCGAAATTATCGTCGTTTCTGTTCCTTGAGAGGAGGGTGTTATGAAGAAACTGCTGGTTGGAGCGGGATGTTGCTTCCTGCTTCTTTTCGTGTCACAAGGTGATGCGCTTGCGCAGAACCTGGTCCCCAACGGCGGCTTCGAGCAGGAAGAGCTCGGCGTCTGGACCCAGTACGGGGGCAACAGCGCCTCGAGTGTGGTCCAGTACAACGTGACCGGCGACGGGAACTCTTGGAGCTGGAAGAGACGGCCTGGGACCAACCACAACGGCGGCATCAAGCAGGAGTTCGTGCTCATCGGTGGAGTGGACTACACCATCTCCATGGATCTCGCCTTCCTGTGCACGTGCTGAGGCGGCACCTCGGACGGTGGTACGTTCGAGGTTATGATCAACGGGGCGTTGATCGGAACTTATGCCAAAGGATCTCTCAGCCAGAGCACTTATCCCACTCGTGTCGCTTTCGAGGTGAACTTCACTCCCCCGACCACGGGGACCTACGAAATCGATGTCTATAACTATCGCAATCTGGCGCAGACCGACGCCTGGAACTACGTGGACAACATCAGCGCCGCCACGGTCGATCCTGACTTCGTCAAGCTTCAGGAAGGCATCAGCGGCTCCCTGGGCGGCTTCATGTATCTGCAGGTGAAGATGGGATGGCAGTACAGCGGCGAGCCCTATATCGTTCTCTTTTCCCAGGGAATCGATAATGGATTCAGCCTCGATGGTTTCCATATTGCCCTGAACAACGACTTTATCTTTCAGTACTCGAAGGACAACCTCAACTCGGGACCCTTCGAGGATACTTACGGTAATCTCGATGGAATGGGCCGGGTATCGGCCAAGCTCACTCTCGGTGCGAACCCGGCGAATATTGGAAAAACTTATTACGCGCAAGCGTGCCTTCTGACTCCTCCCGGCACACGGCCGGTCACGCATGTAACAAATCCAGTGTTATTCGAGATTCTTCCCTGAAAAGACGATTGGTTCGAGAAAAAAGGCGGCTGTCCCGGTTGGGACAGCCGCCTTGCTTTTTTTGTGTAGCGTCTATTAGATGTTACGTACAAGATGAAAGCCACTGATTGAACAATCCCGGTTTTGATGAACGAGATGAAAGGAGATAGCCATCAATCTCAAGATCGCCATCCCGATACTGCTGATCTTCTGTTCCGCCTGCGCGGCCGCGGGCGGTGATACCAACGATCCCTTCGCCGACAGGATCGGCGTCGACCTGCTCTGGTACGGCAGATCGCCTTTCAATATGCCCAAATACTCCCAAATCCACCACACGCTCATGAACGAGGCCGGGGTCAAATGGCTTCGGGTCGACGTCTACTGGGACATGATCGAGCACAAGAAGGGGCGGCTCAAATGGGGTTACCTCGACTCGATTCTGTCCGGCCCGGACGACTGCAATTACATGCTCACCATCTACTGCTGCGCCCAGTGGGCCACGGGCGCATTGCAGATGTTTCCGTCACGTCTGCCCGAGGAGATGGACGACTACACCAATTTCCTCAAGAAGATAGTCACCCGGTACAAGGGCAAGGTGCGGTTCTGGCAAATCGAGAACGAGATCGAGATATCGAGTCAGTTCTGGACCGGCGGGGTCACAGACTATGCCATACTGCTCAAGTCGGCATACAAGACGATCAAATCGGTCGATCAGAACCTTTACGTGATCGCCCAGGGACTCACGGGCGGCATGAAGGTGGAGAGCTTCAACGGACATTGCGAGAAGACCTTCGACGGGATGCTCGGCCTTGCAAAGGGGTATTTCGACATGGTCGACATCCACCTCTACGAGGAGTACGAGACTTACGGCCAGAGGCTCGACTGGATGAAGAAGACCATGGACAGCCATGGTGTCGACGTGCCGATCATCGTCACCGAGATGGGCGGCCCCGACATGCGCACCCTGGCGCCCGCCGACGTGAAGATCAGGATCGACCAAGCGCTCGCCGAGATGAAGCAGAAGATTCAGAAGCGCAGGGCCGAGGTCCAGGGAACGTTCGACAGGAAGGACAAGGCGCAGGTGGAGAAACTCAGGGCCGAGTACCGCGAACTCCGCGAGGGATACAAGAAGTTCCGCATCGAGCAGCTCAAAAGGGCGCCCTCTCTGCGGTCTTTTCACGATCTATCCAAGAGGATTGATTTCGAGAAACTGCAGGCGAGCGAGCTGATCAAGCGGTACGTGCTCGCCTTTGGCCATGGCGCCGAGATCGGCCTCTGGCTCAACATGCGGCCTTCCAAACCGCGCGAGGACTGGAACGAGTTCGGCTACATGCGCCTTGTCGACGATGCCGACGGTAAAGACCGCATGCTGGGTTTTTACGCCTACTGCAACCTTGTCGCCAAGATCGGCCGCTTCAGCACCGTCGAAAAGGTGTCCGTGAAAACGGGCGTCGAGGCTTTCAAGTTCAAGACCGACAACGGCCCTGTGTTCGTTCTCTGGAGCGACGCGGGCGCCACGATCGAGATCCCTGCGCCTTTCGACAAGGTCAAGGTCACCAACGCTTTCGGCGACGAGTCGACTGCAGAACCGAGGGACGGCAAATTTACCTTCGAGCTCAACAAGATCCCCATCTTCGTGGAGAGAAGCTGAGCGCTCCGGGCGATCGGCGGACTAATCGGCGTGCCTGACCTTCAACTCGCCGATGATCTTGTCGATTACTTTCATCTTGCGCGGTGCGAAAGGCACGTTCTCGATGCGCGCCACCACTTCGTTCCCCTTGCGAATGACGATCGATGCCGCGCCGCAGAGCAGGAATTCGAAGACGTCGGAAATCTCCATCGTCACCGAGTGGCCCATGCGGGGGATGCTCTGGTCGCGGCCGAAAGGGCGTACGAAGTGGATGAACTCGTTGTTCTCGAACCGCCAGTGGTCGACGAGCGGCGACGACATCCCCCAGAAAAAGAGCGCCGTCAATATCACGAACATGATGATGTAGGAGTGGTCGGTCAATCCCGGCTCGAGCGATTTGAGAAAATCCTGCACGTCCTCGAGAATGGTCACGGTCTTGAGGTCGACGACCCAGACGAGCGCCAAGAGCAGGAGTATGATCAGGCAGAGGATGATGAACTTGAGCCGCGGGAAATCCTGGGCGATGATGAGCCAGTTCACGCTGAACACGCCGATGAACACCCAGCCGAGAGAGGTGGAGATCTCCACATCCTGAATCATCTGGGTGACGGCGCACACGAGCAGACAGAGGATCGTGGGCCACATGAACACGATCTTGGGGAAGGACGCGATGTAAACGCGGTTCCGTTCCTTGTCCAGGTTGAAGGGGTAAAAAACTTCGAGAACGCTGCCTGACTTCAGGCCGCTCTCTTTCTTGAAATCCTTTGTGGAAACATTCTCCGCCATCTGACTTTCTCCCTCGAGGTCCTCAAAGACTCATCTCTACTTTACATATCCCAGTGCCTTGAGCTGTTTCATCAGCTTACCGCCCGGTTTCGGTTCCGGACCGAACTCGCGCAGGCTCGATGTGATCGCACGGCTCTGTTCGCGCAGCGCCCGGCGCTTCTCGGCCAGGCGTGCTCGCATCGCGTCGACGCGAGCCCGATCGTCGAGGGGAGTGAGTTCCCTTCGATCGTCGGTGAAGCGATAGAGCACGATCCTCTCTCGCCCGTCAGGATCCTCGCTCTCGAATAGATGATAGTCACCCGAGTAGAGCGAGAGCGACCGCATGGTCCAGCTCAGATATTCGCGGGGTTTGTCGTTCGCGGGGTCTAGCACGTTGACTCCGCCGCCCGGGAGAACCTCGTCGAATCCGAGCAGAGCCAGCAGTGTATTTGGAAAGTCGATCAGCCCTGCGAGGGCCGTGATGGAACGGTTCTGATAGGCCTCTTCAGGATGCACCAAGATCCAGGGCACGTGGGTGATGTTCTGGTGCAGGTTGGGCGACCGGTGGCCGATGTCGTCGAAACCGTACTCCTGGAAATTCTCGCCATGGTCGCCGGTGATCACAACGATCGTGTCGTCGAGGGTGCCGCGCGTTTCGAGTTCGCCCACGAAAAGGCGTAGCTGGTCGTCGACGAAACGGATGCACCCGTCATAGAGGTCGAGGCATTCCTGCGCCTTCGTGCGCGCGCCGGGCGTGACGAAAAGCTCGTCATAGGGCATGGGCGCCGGGTAGGGCCGATGGACCTGGTAGGTATGAATGAAGCAAAAAAAGGGCTGCCCGTCGTCGCACCCGTCGATGAAGCCGAGCGCTTTGGAAAACTTGGTCGGCAGGTAATCGGGATCGTCGACATATTCCTCGAAACCGCGGTTGAATCCGTGGATGGAAGCCATCTTGCCGCCGTCGGTCCACGCCCGCGTGGCGAACCCGGCATCGTAGAGGATCTCGGGCAGGGTGCGCACTGACGACGCGAGGCGGACGCCGGGGTTCTGGCTGTTCGAGTACATGATCTGATGCACGGCCGGATGATACCCGGTGAACATGGTCATGTGAGAGGGGAGTGTCGTGTTCTGGGGAGTGACCGTCCACTCGAAGCTGAGGGTGCGTTGGGCGAGCTCGTCGATAAAGGGGCTCGTCTCCCGCTCGTATCCGAAATGGCCGAGATGGTCGGCGCGCAGCGTGTCGAGCGAGATCCAGATCAGCGAGTAGGGATTGCGGTCGCGATCGAATTCGCGCGGCTCCATGGCGGATCGGGACGTGGCCGAGCCGTCGGAGACCTCGCTGCCGCACCCTCCGGCAGGCAGCACGGAGAGGACGATCAGGAGAAGGATCAGTCCCGTGGAATTCACCCGGATACGCCCAGCTCGAAAAGTTCGAATCATGGTTATGCCTCTGTTCGCACGCGGTGTGGCGAGCCCGCAGTCTTCTCTAAGAGACGATCGTCCTGAATCTAACTTATCTCGGGAAGAGGCGCAATCGGGTGATCGGAGGGGAGAGGTTGTTTTTCCATGCCGCACCGGGTGGCCGGCCGGTTATCCGGATTTGTTGCTCTCTGACCTGGGGCGAACCGCCTGTGCGCCGAGGTCCGAGTCGTCAGGGCTTTCTATTCCGTTGTCAGCGGCCGCATCGCAGCTGCCCGAGCAGCCAAGAGCGTCGCAAGGGGAGTCGTTTTCGTCAGCCCCGGATTCCTCGGCATCGGTGCACGCAGGCCAGTCGAGCCTGAGATATCTGCTGTCGAAATTGGTGAACCATGTGGTCGAGGCAACGATCTTTCCTAGGGTTGCCGTAAACCGCTCTTCCGACTCGATCGCGGCGCTGGTCGATTCAACGGCGGCCGAGTCGTGCGGAACGTCAGACGGCAGAAAGGAGTAGTACGCGATCAGTCCGAGAAAGGCGGACACAATGGTGAGAGGACAAGCAAGGTAGATCAACTTCACGGTGCACCTTCCATCGAGTACGGGATTGCAGGACAACGACTCCGGGGTGCGACCTCTCGCGAGGGCGAGCCGACAGGTACTGCATCTTGATGTTCGAGGAGCTGGGAGATCAAAATCCCGACCGGCGG
This sequence comes from uncultured Phycisphaerales bacterium, assembly GCA_964464495.1. Classification (GTDB taxonomy): domain Bacteria; phylum Planctomycetota; class B15-G4; order B15-G4; family CAYZWU01; genus CAZUHB01. Next base: position 35,104 of record CAYXGI010000015.1, on the reverse strand, counting down.
ACCGCCGTGAATTGTAAGGGTGCCTGGGATCGGCACGTTCCGGTCGGGAGAAAAGCAGCTCGTTTCTTGTCAATAATGACTCTGGCTAAGAGTGAGCCTGTTGCTCAAGTAAAGTATATACAGGGAGTGAGATTGTTGTATCAATAAAATTGGTTAAATGATCTGAATATGTATTTGTCTCTATGTATTGATCGCTATCGCCTCCCGGCGCAGAATCTGTCTAGTTCTGTTGAAAGGCGGAGTTTAGGCTTATCAGAGTTGGGACTGAAAAATTACCCCATGATTGCCGATATTGTTCGTATCATCCTTTGTCCTTTCCGGTTTCGATTTGCCCGATGGGGGAAGAACGATTAACCTGGATCGGTTTTATCAGCTCCGAAGAACGAGCTTGGAGAATAGACATCTGTCCTGGAGGTCTTGATGAGAGGTTTTTGTTTTCTCGGTCTCTTCCTGTTTGTCTTAACGGGTTTCGGCCTACTTTGCGCATCGGAGAGTGCGTCGTCTGAATCTCTCTTTTACGCGGTGGTGATGAACGGCCGCCATTCGGGCTACATGGAGATGACCATCACCCCCGGCGAGGCCGCCGGGGCGCCGACCGTGACCGTCCAGGAGACTCTGATGAAAGTCAAGACGCTGGGAACGACGACCGACGTCACGGTTCGCACAAGGCGCGAGGCCGCTCCCGGCACGGGCAAGGTCCTTTCGATCGACACGGAGATCGCCAGCGCGGACAGGTCGCAGGGCTTTCGGCTGCTCTTCAAGGACGACGAGGTTCTCATTACACCCAAGGGAAAGGGTGAAGCCAAGACCCTGAAAATCGACAGCACGGTGATCGTCGACGACGGTGTCTCATTCCCGTACCTGATCAGGGACCTCGCCGATGCGGGCGTGAAATCCAAGACGTACTCGGTCCTCGACACGCTGCGGGGCGAGACGGTCGAACGGGTGTTCACCCGGAGCGGTCCGGCCAAGATCAAGCTCGCGAATCGTGTTTTTGACTGCCTCGTCTTCGAGTCGATCGACAAGTCGATGGGCGTTCGGGGCAAGGTCTGGGTCGACACAGCCACGGGTCGCGCCGTGCGCACGGAAAACTCGATGGGGGTGATCACCTATCTGGCCGACGAAACTTACAAGAGGAAGTTTCTCAAGGGCGAGCCCCTCGACGATGTTGAGACAGTCGCACCGAAAGCGGCGACGGCCGAGCTCCAGCCGATCGGACAGATTCCCTGGACCGTAGGCGAGATGTACGAGTACGTCTACTCTTACGGGGACAAGAAGATCAGCACGGAATCCTTCACCTTGAAAAGCGTTGAGAAGACGGAGAAGGGAAGGGTCTTTACCTGCGCCAATGAGTTGAAGATCCAGAAGATGACTCTCGCTTTCGAGTGGCAGATCGATCAGGCCGCCCGCCCGATCAGCTATTCGGCCGAAACCAGAGCGTCAGGCACCAGGTACGAGGTAAAGTGTGCATTCGGCGACAAAGAAGTGGCGATCGACGCGCACAGGCTCGGTTACCCCATGAAAAAGATCATGCCTCTGCCCGAGAAGATTTATTTCGTCGACGACAACAACGTGAGCGCCTTCGCCTTTCTCGCACTCAGCGCGCCCAAGGAGGAGGGGGCGATCTGCGACTTCAAAGCTTTCCACGCGACCAAGATCGAGATTTTCCCCTGCCGGCTCACGGTCAAGGGCATGGAGACGATCAGCTGGAACGGCCGCGACGTGGCCTGCCGGCGGCTTGACATCGTGGTGGGCGAGTCAAACAGCCGATCGATCGAGATGTGGATCGACTCGGAAGGCCGGCTTCTGCGCCAGGCCGAGCAGGGCGGCCTGTCAGTGATGGAGCTGGTGGGAGAGTGATCGCTCCACGGCAATCTTGCCGATCCGCTTCCAATTCGAGTCGGGAATCCTCTCGGTTTACGAAGCGTTCTACCCTCTCAGTCAGCCAGCATCTCGTCGATCACCCCACGAAACTCCGCGCACATCCGCTTGTAATACTCCCCTGTTCCCGGCCCGGTGAATCCGGTGAAGATCTTTCGCACCTTGCCCTCACGATCGATGAAAATCGTCGTGGGATAGGAAAGAAAGGTATCGAGATCGGGAAGCGCCTCGGCGGTCTTCTTCTTGCTCGACGGTCCCACGTGGAGGATCGGCCATTCGGCATCCCAGCACCTGGCAAAGGCGCGCATCATCTCGGCATCGGTCTCGAAGTCGCCGCTCGCCTCGCACGCGAGGCAGACCATCTCGAGTCCTTTCGAATGGTACTCCTCGTAGAGCTCGGCGAGCAGCCGGCCGGCGTCGTAGCAGTTGCAGCACCATGTTCCGATGACGCACACAACCAGCGGCCGCCCCGCGAAGCGCGCATCGCTGCTCGACACGATCTTCCCACTCGCTGCGGATCCCGAGGATCCGCGGCCGGCATCGGGAAAGCTGAAGGAGAAGGTCCCCGCCTCGCTCACGCACCGCGTCAACGACCACGGATCGGGCATCGGCGTGCCGCCGGCCACGGCCCTGATCGGCGTGCCGTGGCTGCCGAACCAGAACGTGCCTTCGAGCACTCCGTCGGAGCGAGCCTGTGCGCGAACGAGGAAGGAGTGGCAGCCGTCGAACACCGAAAGCCGTAGCGTCCCCTTTTCGAAGGTCCCCTCGAGATAGCGGAAGTCGCCCACCTTCGTCAGGAATGTGCCCGTCACTTTATGCCCGTCCTGCTCGAAGATTCCCAGCGAGCGCCATGAGTCATCGCCTTCGCCGAAGGTCACGTCCCACTTGCCGGTCACATCCTCGATGGGGGAGGGCGCTCTGGGCTCCGCGTCGGTCGGATCGAAATCGTCGATCGGATCGAATCGGTCGGCGACTCCGGCCTGGGCGACGAAGCCCATCCGCGACGAGACCTCCTCTCCCCGCCGCCGCTTCCAATCGCCGGTGATGGTTTCGCCCGCGGCGTCGATGCGGCCCTCGAACCAGGCGTTGTAGTGCTCGAAGACGAGCTTGATCGTGTCGCCCGCGACCTCGACCCTGGTGAATGGGAGAGCCTCCTCACCGTTGCGCACTGCGGCGCTGAGCGCTCCGTCGTCTTCGGTGATTTCGATGTGGAAGGGGAGGCCGCCGTCGGGCATGTCGAGGACCGTTCGCCAGGTCTTGGCGAAGGGGGATGAGGCGGGGACGGAAGAGCAAGAGATCGTAACCGCCACGAGTGCCACACTGAACGCAATAAGAATGAAGCCGCGACGCTGAAACATGGATAACTCCTTCCTGAATTTTGTGATTTAAGTAATATAACTTATTTCATTTCAGGGCTTAGTGATCATCGAAGAAAAATTTTCCTTATGTGGAATTAGTTACTTGACGAAAAAGAGGAGAAATGATACCAATTGTCAACAATTAAAAACAACCAAATGGGAGTCTGATCATGAACGACAAAGAAAAACCCCGCGCTCGCAACTCTTTAACAGGCCCAAAACGCAAAAAGAAAGCGCCTCCAACTTCAAGTCTCGGTACGCGCTTGGACAAAGAGCAGTTAGAGCGGATCGAGCAAGCAGCAGCGGTCGAACAGTGGTCAACCGCTCAGTTCCTTCGAGTGGCGGCGCTCGAACGGGCGGCCCATATTCTCAATGCTGATGCACTCGAAGTCGAATTTGGAGATATGGCTTCAAAAATCGCGCGGCAGTTGCTCGCTCCCGAGGTCACGTTCTTCGATGGCACCTTGGCAGATATCACTCAAGAGGTGCGAAAAAACAAATGTTATGACGAGTGTGCTGACCACAGGGTGAGCCTCCTGAACGAAGAAGATTGCAAAGACTTCGTCAAGTTCGTGAAGTTGGGTGGTGCTGAATTCTTGACCAGTATCGTCGGCCACCTCGTGATCGAGTGGAAGCGAAAGGACATCAAGAAAGAAGATGTTCTGTCCAAAGCCATAGATCCGGATAAGTTAATCAATCGTGGTTAGAGGGGACTCCCCATGAGTACAAATGAGATCGTGTCTATCGATGAATTTCGTGGCCTGGACAAAATCTTAACCCGCCATGCACGAATGAGGATGAATCAGAGAGGTTTGACTCACAGGGCGGTCCAGGCAGTGCTCGACCACGGGGAGATTTCATACTCTAGAAAAGCCATTATCTATTCGATAGGACGCAAGGAAGTCACCTCGGGAAAACGCTTCGGCGTTGATCTCTCCGACTATGAGGGAATCCAAGTCACCTGTTCGAGGGATGGTCAGATTCTGACCGTCTATCGAAACCGGGATTTCCGTCGACTGCGTCGTCGTCGACTTCCCTTCGTTTGTATCCGAAACACACCTGATGAGGCTGCGTAGAGCCTCCGTCCCGGGTCGAGAGCTGTCCCGATGTTGTGAGGGCAGGCCCTTTACCGAACTTTCCAGAATGTATAGGATTGAAAAACATGAGAACACGGGGCAATCCCCGATCGGGAATTTATAGTGTTCAACTGATCATGCACGAGCTGATTCAACACTGACTCGACACGATCTCCGGGAGGATGCAAAGAAGACATGCCAGTGAGTCTCCCAAGAATAGGCGCCATCGCCACGGTCCGAAACCGCCGCGGAGTCGTCTCCGCGGTCGAGCCTTTCGACGGTGAAAGCGGACGTCTCCACCTCGTCCACCTCGAATACAAGGACGATCAGCTCCCGCTCGGCGAGAAACTCGTCTGGGAGATCGAGGCGCACAAGAACCTCCTCGAACCGACAGAACTCCCCCAGGTCGGCACGATTGACCCCCTGCCCGCCGAGGACTTCGACGCCCTCCTGCGCGCCGCGCGCTGGACGGCCCTGTCCCCTTACCTCGATCCGGACGGCACAGGCCCGCTCGAACGGCTTCCGATCTCATCGCCCTTTCACGGCGCGGTTCAGGTCGAGGATTTTCAGCTCGTTCCCCTGCTCAAGGCGCTGCAAATGCCGCGCGTGAGCCTGCTCATCGCCGATGACGTGGGCCTCGGCAAGACCATCGAAGCCGGCCTCATCTTGAGCGAGCTGCTCATCCGCCGGAGAATCCAGCGCGTCCTCATCCTGACACCGGCTTCTCTGCGCCTGCAGTGGCAGGACGAGATGTGGGAAAAGTTCTCCCTCCAGTTCAACCTCGTCGACCGCGACCAAACCCACAAGCTGTGGCGCCGGCTCGGCCCGGACGCCAATCCCTGGCGGTCGTTCAGCCGCATCATCGCGTCGTACCACTATCTCCGCCAGGACGATGTACTCGAACAGTTTCTGGCCGCATGCCGTACTCCCGACGGCTCACCCCATTTGCCGTGGGACCTGATAATAGTGGACGAATGCCACAACCTCATGCCGGCCGCATTCGGCGACGACAGCGGGTTGTGCCGGATGCTGCGCACCATCGCGCCGCAGTTCGAACACCGCCTCTTCCTGAGCGCCACACCCCACAACGGCCACACTCGCTCGTTCAGCGGGATGCTCGAACTCCTCGACCCGGTGCGGTTCAGCCGAACCGACGAGCTCAAATCCGCTGAACGCGCCAGGATCGACCAGGTCGTGATCCGCCGCCTCAAGCGCGAGATCAACGAGCGCACCTCACCGCCGCGCTTCTGCACGCGCATGCCGCCCAAAGCCGTGCCCCTCGATCTGTCCGCCGAAGAGCGGAGCCTCGGTGAGGCCTTCGGCAGCTTTCGCGAGGCTGTACGCGACCTGATCGCAAAGGGAGAACGCAAACGCCGTCGCGCCGGTGCCTTTGCCGTGGAGATCCTGGGCAAGCGTCTCCTGAGCTGCCCCGTGGCGTTCGCAGACTCGTGGCGGCGCTGCAAGGAAGGCCTCGGCAGTGACGATGCCGCTGCCGAATCGGAGGTCACCGCGGCCGAGAAGAGCTGCCGCCAGGAAACAGGTGATGACCGCGAATCCCAGTCCCGCGAGTCGATCGCAGCCGGCGTGGTCGGCGCCTGGCTCAAGTCTTTCTCCGAAAGCCTGGAAAAGGAGATCGCCACCATCGACCGGGCCGTGTCCCACCTGAAACTCGACCTCAACGACAACGACCTGACCGCGCAAGACCCTCTGGCCGACTCCCGATACGATGCTGTCTGCTGCCTCATCGACGCGCTGATCCGTGACAACGGCTCATGGCGCGACGACGAGAGACTCATCGTGTTCACCGAGTACAAGACAACACTCGACTCCCTGGTCCGTCGCCTTCGGGAGCGTTACGAGGACGACAGGATCCTGACCCTCTTCGGAGGCATGGACGACGACGACCGCAAGCGGGTCAAGGACGCGTTCAACGACCCAGCCGAAACAGTGCGCATCCTGGTCGCCACCGACGCCGCATCGGAGGGCCTCAACCTGCAGCGCACCGCGCGCTACATGCTGCACTTCGACTGCCCATGGAATCCGTCGAAGCTCGAACAACGCAACGGCCGCCTCGACCGCCACGGCCAGGCACGCGACGTCACGGTGCACCACTTCGTGAGCGACCAGGACCAGGATCTCCGTTTCCTCGACCACGTGATCAAGAAGGTCGATCAGATCCGCGAGGACCTCGGATCCACGGGCGATCTTTTCGACGAGGCCACGCACCGCCGCCTCGTCCAGGGCGAAGACCTCGCCACTGTCCAGGCCGACCTCGACCGGCAGGTCGCCGCCGCAACGGGCCGGGCGTCGTTCGAAGCCGACAGCCGCGTCAGCGTCGACCCCGGCATCGAGAACTCCGAGGCCGCCGATCTCGAGGTGATCTCGGCCGAGCTCGACCTCGACCCGCTCGCCTTGAAGGAGACTCTCGAATCGGCCATGGCGATCAAGGGCGGCAGGCCGCAACTCGCCTGCTCCGACGAGGACCAGACGTGCAAGGTCCTGCGTCCCGATCTCCCGGGATGGAGCGAGGTGATCGACGACTCGCTCCGGCGCAAGACAGGAAAAAACACCCTCGGCCCTGTTCCGCGCCTCGCCTTCGGCGAGACTCCCTTCCTCGAGAAGTGCGGCGAACGGCTGGTCTTCAGTCCCCGCATGGATGTGCTCCTCATGCACCTCTCCCATCCCATGATGCAAAAAGCGCTCAGCGCGCTCACGCGGCGCCGCTTTCCGGGCGCTGCAGCGATTTCGCGATGGACGGTGCGCTCCGGGAATGTTCCGGATGGCGCGGACGCACTCCTTCTACTCAGCCTCGAGGAGTTGGCCGTCAACGACCTGCGCGAGTCGTTTCATCACTGGATCCGTACGGTGTGCTTCCCCGTGCGAGAAGACACCCTCGGCGATCCTTTTCCCCATCGCACGGGGCGCGATCTGAGCCGTGCCGCGCCGGTGGAAGACAGGGCGCTCATCGACAAGGCCCGCGACATCGTGGATGCGATCGAACCCGTCCTCAAAACGTTCGTGCGCGACCAGGCCGCCGATCTGACCGCCCGCCTCCAAAATCAGCTCGAGAAGGACGGCCGCAAAGCGCGCACACAGGAGGACAAGCGCTACCGCAGCAGACAGGGCGAGATCTCCAGCCTGATCGAAGAGAACACGATGAAAAAACTGGAGCGCGAGATCGACAGGCTCAGGATTGCAAGGGAGCAGGGATTCCTCTTCGACGAGTCGAACCGCCTCGAGAAGCTCGAGCACGAGATCGACGAGAAGCAACAGGAGCTGGAGCGGCGCACCAGCAACTACGAGGACGTCCGCCGCCAGCTCGAAAAAGAGCGCGAGCGCATCCTGAACGTGCTCCTGCCGAAACGGTACGCCATGAGCGGGGAGGCGCAGATCTTTCCGGTGACAGTCGAAATCCGCTTTCCGGGAGGTGGGTCATGACCGCGCCCGATCTCTCCTGGTGGGACAGCCTGCGTCACGGTGGACTGCTCATCGACGCGGCCCGCCTGCGCGACCTCGCCACCGACGATCCGACGCCGCTCGTCTGGTTCCAGGAGAAGGAGCTGCGCAAGCAGGTCAACAGCCTGATCGACGGAACGGGCGACATTCCAAGGTTTGTCGCCTACGTGCTCGAGAAGATCTGCGGATTCAGCGGCCCGGGCACGACGTGGCAGCGCGGCAGCAGCATCCCGGCGGACTGGACCCGGCAGGGCGTTGCGGGCGAAGCCATCAAGCCTCGCCAGCTCTGGTCGGGCCGCAATGGTTCGCGCCTCCCGGTCTTCGTGGACAGGGAAAAACGCGTGGGAGTGGGCCGTGGACGGCGGATCACCAGCCAGGTGCTCCAGTGGCTGCGGGCCGGGACCGAGCAGCTCGCCCTGATCACCAACGGCCGCCAGTGGCGGCTCGTCTTCGCGGGACTCGACTACGATGCCTGGTGCGAGTGGGACGTGGAGCTCTGGTTCGAGGAAGGAAAACCTTCGAACCAGGTCAAGGCCCTCAAGGCGCTCCTGACTCCGGACCTGTGGACACCGCCCTCCGACGACCAGCCCTCGAAGCTGCTCCAGGCGATCCGCGACAGCCGCAAGGGACAGTCCGAGCTCTCCCAGGTCCTGGGGGAGCGCGTCCGCCACGCAGTCGAGATCCTCGTCCAGGGCCACGGCGAGGTTCTCAAGGAGGAAGGCAAAGACATCGATCCGGCTGACATCTACCGCGCCGCGGTGCGCGTGGTCATGCGCATGGTGGTCGTGCTTTTTGCCGAGGCGCGCGAACTCCTGCCCCGGGACAATGCGGTCTACCATCGCTCGTACGGTCTCCAGGGGCTGCGCGAGGAGCTCGAGAAGATCAAGGCCCGCGGCACGGGCCGCCTGAATCGGTCCTTTGCCGCCTGGCCCCGCATGCTGTCCCTCTTCCGCCTCATTCACAAGGGATCCGATCACCCGGCCTTGCAAGTCCCGCTCTACGGCGGCGAGCTCTTCTCCCCGGGGGACGCGGGTGCTACCGACGGCGTATCGCGAGCGGTCGCCATCTTCGAGACCGCTTGCTACAAACAGGACATCGTGCCCGACCGCGACGTGCACAAGATCCTCGACCTGATCACGCGCACCAAGGTCAAGATCAGGCAAGGGCGGTCGAGCATTCAGGTCCCGGCGCCGGTCGATTTCTCCGACCTTTCGAGCGAGTACATCGGGATCCTCTACGAGGGACTGCTCGATTTCGAGCTGCGCACCGCGCCCGGCGGAGACCCCGTGGTGTTCCTTGCCGTGGGAAACCAGCCCGCTCTGCCCCTGAGCCGGCTCGAGGGCATGGATACCAAGGCGATCAGAGGGCTGCTCGAGAAGCTCAAGGACACGAGCAGCGCCGATGGCGCCGATGCCGCGGAAAACGCGGAGGAAGCCGCAAGCGAGGCCGTGCCGGAAGAGGTGGACGAGGATTCCGAGAACAACGCTGATTCCGCGGAGGAGGCCGATGCGGAGGAGGAAGCCGAAGACGAGCGCCACAGCACCCGCACACGCGCAGAGCAATGGGCGCGCCGCGCGGTGGACGTCGGCAACCTGGCCCGCAAGCCGCGCGGAAAACTCTCCCCGGAGAAGAAGCTCAAGTACGAGCAGGCCAAGGACCGCAAGGCGAGGCAGCTCGTGGCGCGCGTGGTGCTTCCGGGCGAATGGTACCTGGTCCGTTGGGGCGGAACGCGCAAGGGTGCGGGGACCTTCTACACGCGGCCGGGGCTGGCCGTGCCCACTGTGCAGCGGACGCTTCGGCCGCTCGCCTTCGAGCCGCCCAAGGACGCCGAGGGTAAACCCGACCGGGATGCCGCACCGTCCAGGTGGACGCCGAAGAAACCCGAGGAGATCCTGGCGCTCAAGGTCTGCGATCCGGCCTGCGGCAGCGGCTCCTTTCCCGTGGCCGCCCTGCGCTTTCTGACGGACGCGCTCTATGCCTCGGTGCACAGCCACGGCCGCATCGCCGGGGACGGGGGGCGCACCGTGGTGTCTCTCCTGACCGGCGACAGCGCCAAGGCCGAACGCCTCTGCGACGAGTATCTCCCGTGCAGGCCGGACCACGACCTGTTCGAGCCGCGGCTCAAAGCCGTGCTCAGGCGCCACGTGGTGGAGCGGTGCATTTACGGGGTCGAGCTCGATCCCGTGGCCGTTGAGCTCTGCCGGCTTTCGCTCTGGATCGAGACCATGGACCGCACGCTGCCCTTTTCGTTCATCGATCACAAGATCAAGTGCGGGAACTCCCTGGTCGGCGCCTGGTTCGACCAGTTCCAGCACTACCCGGCCATGGCGTGGAAGAACCGCGACGGTGGGGATGGGGGACACGGCAATGGCGTGCATTTCGAGAAGGGCGCGCGCACCAAGGCGATCAAGGACTTTGTCCGCGAGCAGCTCACTCCCGACCTGGCTGACGCGATCCGCGGCCAGGCGAAGCTCTACGCGCCGGCCGCGGCCACACCCGAGGAGGTGCACGGGGAGGCACTGGCACTGGTGGAGCGCCTTCATGAACTGCCGGTGCAGGACAGTGCGGAGCGCGCGCGCCTCTATCGCAAGGAACTCCTCGGTTCCGCGGCTTATCAGTCGCTTCGGTCGGCCATGGACCTCTGGTGCGCGTGCTGGTTCTGGCCGGCGGACAGGATTGACTGCGCGCCGCTCCCGTCCAACCTGGCCGATCCCCCGGCCGAGACGCGGGCCGTGGCTGAGAACATGGCCGCGGCCAAGCGTTTCTTTCACTGGGAGCTGGAATTTCCCGATGTGTTCCGGGAGGAAGGATCGGGTTTCGACGCAACAATCGGCAATCCGCCCTGGGAGATTGCCAAGCCGAACTCGATGGAGTTCTTCTCCAACATCGACCCGCTCTATCGATCCTATGGAAAACAGGAAGCCCTGCGCTATCAGAGCGGCTATTTCGACGACGAGTCCTTTGAGCGCGCCTGGCTCGACTATAACGGTGACTTTCGGGCCCAGTCCAATTTCATGAAATACCGGGCCGCCGCGTTCGGCGATCCATCGGAGAGCGACAAGAGTCAGGACCGCTTTTCGATCGTCCGCGGCCGCCTCAATGCGGAGTTACACACGCTGTGGCGCAGAACGCGGTCGAAGAGCCGCGGATTCGCTGATCCGGCCCATCCCTTCCGTTATCAGGGATCAGCTGACATTAATCTGTACAAGCTCTTTCTTGAGCAGGGCCATGCCCTACTTGCCCAGGGTGGGCGCCTCGGCTTGATCATTCCTTCGGGGCTGTACTCCGATCATGGCACGGGGGTGTTGCGGGCGCTTTTTCTCAAGCAGTGCAGATGGGAGTGGCTCTTCGGTTTCGAGAATCGGGACAAGATTTTCGATATCGACAGTCGTTTCAAGTTCAATCCCGTGATCATCGAAAAGGGCGGTACGACCGCCGAGATCCGCACGGCGTTTATGCGCCGCAAGCTGGAGGACTGGGAGGGGGCCGAATCTATTTCCACGCCCTACACGCGTGAGCGGGTGGAGCGCTTTTCGCCGCGCTCGAAGGCGATCCTGGAGATCCAGTCCGCCCGCGACCTCGAGATCCTCGAGAAGATATACACAAACTCCGTCCTCCTCGGCGACGACGGCCCCGACGGCTGGGGCATCAAGTACGCCCGCGAGTTCGACATGACCAACGACTCCAAGCTCTTTCCGCCGCGGCCAAAGTGGGAGGAGAAGGGCTACCGGCCGGACGAATACAGCCGCTGGCTCCTGGGCGACTGGCGGCCAATCGGAGAGCTGTGGGCGGAGCTTGGCGTGAACCCGTTGCCCGAAGGCGAGCGGCGGTGTGCGCAGCCACCGTATGACACGCTGCCCGTGCCGCGGGCGGATATTCCGGCAGGGGTCTTGCTGTCGCGGGAAGGGGACGCTTGGGTAAGGGAGGAGCGGGTTGAGGATGTTGCATTGCCGTTGTATGAGGGACGGATGATCGGCCAGTTCGACTTTAGTCAGAAAGGTTGGGTGAGTGGTAAGGGGCGGTCCTCAGTTTGGAAAAACATCGACTGGCTTAGGAAGGGGATCGAGCCCCAATTCTTGATGGCACAGACTTCTTACCTCCAGGAGACTCAGGGTGCGTCGCTATCCCGGGTTCTAATGATGGACGTTACTTCCACGACGAATGAACGCACTCTTATCTCTTCCTTTGATGCCGGTCATCCCTCCGGTCACAAGACGCCCACACTTACTCCGCGGTCGAAGTCGCCACAAACTGTGTTGGCGGCCGTCGGTGTGTTGAATTCCTTTGTCTTTGACTACCTGGTTCGAGCTCGGCTTGGAGGTAATTCCCTCATCTGGTCAGTTCTTGAGGCCACGGCCATCCCTCCCCTTGCATTTCGCGTTAAACCCTATTTGGGAACCAAGGTGGGGACTCTCTGTCTTAACAACTCTGCATTCGGTGCAAGGGCGTTCTGCGCGAAGCCTATGGCGCACGCTTCATCGGATAACGTGCTGGCTCTGTGCGAAGCAGAAAGGCTTCGATGCCGGGTGATTCTGGATGCTCTTGTCGCGGCGTGTTACACACTTGAACGAGATCACCTCAATCATGTCCTTGCCGACTGTGATTGGCAAAATCCTGTTCTTGTCGTAGGGACAAGGCAGCTCAACCCAAAGGGCTTCTGGCGCATCGAAAAGGCCAAAGACCCCGAACTCCGCCACACCGTCCTGACCCTCGTCGCCTTCCACGACCTGCAGCAGAAGATAGACGATGCCGGCGGCGACCGCGAGAAAGGCATCGATGCCTTCTGTAACCAAAACGACGGCGAAGGCTGGATGCTCCCCGAAACCCTGCGCCTCGCAGACTACGGACTCGGCCACGACGACCGCGCCAAGGAAAACCAACCGGTCGCCAGCCGCCTCGGCCCACGCTTCTACGACTGGCAGCTCGCTCAGAGCGCCAAGGAATCCTGGCGCGAATGCCACCTGCACGCCCGCAACCTGCTCGGGGAGGAAGGGTACCGCCGGCTTCTCGACGACATCGAGGCCGAGAAGCGTGGCGAGAAGGAGCCGGTGTATGGTCAGGTCGAGACGCCCACCTCCCGCGTGGCTGAAAAACCATCGGATTCAAATCAGGGAAACTTGTTCCGGTGATCGGATAACCTCGATAGGATATTTCCGAGCTGCAACGTGTGCGGGGAACAGCACTTTCGCCTGTGCACGTTGCGGGTCTATTGCCTGTACCGGAGATCGTTGTAACAAAGTCTCAAAGAAATAAAACTTAACATCTTGACAAAATCTGTCGATATGATAACTTATGCCAGGGGTATGAATAAAGGAACATTGGTGAAGTAAAGGACAGTTATCATGTCGGAATCTCAATCCCACAAACGTGCAAAGTCCCGGGCTGCCGGGAAAGGTGGCCAGACCGAACGCAAGCTCCCAGGAGGCAAAAGACTGGACGCAGACAGCGGCAGACGGGCGACGGAGGTGGAGAGAAGCGGAGACCCGGCCCAGCTCGAGAAAGCCGCGAGACGTCTTGGGGCCAGCGGGCGTCCACAGAAGGTGTTGCAGGTACCTCAGCCGGATATGCCGAAAGCAGCGCAGGCAATGAAGAAGGCTGGAGTGAAGGGATCGGTCAAGAACATGTCGGGAAAGAAGCGAAGATCGGTTTGACCAGCGCGAGGAGGCCGCGATGGATGCAGGAGTGATCGGGAGGAACGTCCGGCGCATTCGGGCGACAAGAAAGCTCTCTCAGGTGAAACTCGCCCGAGGGGCGGACATCTCGCGGGTGGCCCTTTCGAAAATCGAAAACGGGATCCACGTGCCGCGCGCCGAGACCCTGGAACGGCTGGCCGCTGCACTGGAAGTTGACGTGGAGCAATTCGTGACCGAGGTCCCCGACGTGGCGGGGGTGCGCTTCAGGGCGCTCAAACGACACCACGAGAGGGACCAGATAATCGCCGATGTCGCCCAACGGTTGAAACGATACCTCGAAATCGAGGAGCTGCTGGGAAAACGCCGTGAGTTCAAACTCGGAAAACTCTTGCCGAAGAAGAACAGCAGTCCGGTCGAACTCGCCCGTATCGTGCGGAAGCAGACCGTCCTCAAAAATGAGCCGATCCGCGACATCTGTGGCTTCCTCGAGGACAACGGCGTCAAGGTCCTGCGCATTCGGAGAGCCACGGATGCGTTTTACGGGTTGAGCGTGGCTCCCGATACCTTTGGGCCAGCGATCATCATAAATACCTGGGAGAGGATCTCGGTCGAGCGGTGGATTTTTTCCGCAGCCCATGAACTCGGCCACCTCTTGATGCATCTGAACGCCTACGATCGAATCCGTACGGTGGAGGATCCTCGTGAGGAAAAAGAGGCGAACTCCTTCGCCGGCCATTTCCTCATGCCTCAGAAATTATTTACCTCCGAGTGGGAGAAAACCAGTGGCCTCCCCTTTGTCGACCGCGTCTTCAAGGTGAAACGGATTTTCAAGGTCAGCTATCGGACCGTTCTTTATCGCCTCGTTGAAAACGGACAGGCAGACAAACAAGTCTGGAAGGTCTTCCAGAATCGATACAGAGCGCGCCATGGCCGCACCCTCCGGAGAGCCGATGAGCCCATGGCGCTCGGTCAAGGCGCCTTCTTCGGAGGTATTCCCGTGAGTCGCAGGGCCTATGAGCCGGAACAGCTCTCGGATATCGATTTTCGCGAGGATCGTCTCAGCCGGCTCGTTAGGATGGCTTTCCAGCGTGGTGACGTGTCGCTTGGATATGCTGCGGAAACTCTCGATCTGGGGAGGTCTGAGATGAGATCTTTGGCCAGGGAATGGGCGGATCTGGATGACGAATCCCACGAATGAGCTGCTTTTTGACGCGGATGTATTGATCGATCTGTGCGAGGTCGACTCGTCGTTCATCAAACTGATCTCTGAGAATATCGCTCGAGCACACATCGCAACACGCGTTCTACAAGAAGTGGAAGCGCTCAGCCCCTCCAGATGCGCGAGCTTGAGTCTCCTCGTGGAACGCCCGACCACGGAAGAACTGCTGGCTGCAGGGAAGCTGGACTGCACGATCTCATTCGCCGACAAGGTGTGTCTGATCATGAGCAGGGAGCGCGGCTGGACCTGTGTGACAAACGACCGCAAACTGCGCTCGTGTTGCAGCAAACACCGCGTCAGGACTCGGAGAGGACTTCGAATGGTCGTTGATCTGGTCCGCGCGGGTGTGGTGTCGAAAAAGCACGCGGTGAACGTGGCAGAGAATATCGCTCAGAGCAATCCCGGCCACATCGGCGTCACTGTGCTGGCGAGATTCAAAGCTGAGCTCGAGCTGGATTAAGAAGCGGTGGGACTTCGATCTGGCGGAGATCCCGTCACGCGCTGCCATTTGCTCAACCGTGCTTGTCTGGAAAGTACGGCTGTGGCAACATAGGGGAATCAGGAACGGGATTGAAGCCCGGACTGTTTTGTACGCACTTTGAATTGAGGCATTCCCATGGCCCTGAATCCGTTGGTGTTCACCGAAAGAGTCGTGCGCAGTTTTCTGCGTTACCAGCTCACCGTTTACCGCTTTGCGGACACCCACCTTCGCGACCAGATGCGCGGGCTTCTGTCGCTCGATCGAACAAGACAGACACCGCTCCTCAAGGGACCATACATCAGCTTGTCCCGTTCTTTTCGGCATGGCGCCACGGTCGATGATCTGATCGGCGAGGGGATTTTTCACCCGCACATGCGACGCCGCATTCCAGAGGAGATCATCAATGTCTACGGCCACCAGGAACAGGCCATCAGGGCGATCCACGAAGGCAGAACCACACTCGTGTCCACGGGCACGGGTTCGGGAAAAACCGAGTGCTTTCTCTATCCCATCATCAGCAAGTGCCTCGAACTCAAGGACGAGGGTGTCCGTCCGGGGATCTCGGCCGTCATCGTCTATCCCATGAACGCCCTTGCCGAGGACCAGCTCGGCCGGCTCCGCGGTCTTCTGGCCGGAACAGGCATTCCGTTCGGCATGTACGTGGGCAAGACACCCGATCACGACACCGGGGTGGTGGGCATCCGTCTACCTCCCGGATCAACGCGCGCAGCGTACGAGAAAAAGCTCGCCGAGATCATCAAGAAACGCCGCGGCGAAACCGTGTTTCCGCCGGAGGAGATCTGCTCGCGTGAAGCCATGCGTACGCCGGGCAAGCAGCCCCGGATCCTGTTGACCAATGTCAAGCAGCTCGAACTGCTCCTCACCCGCCAGACCGATGTGGAGCTATTTGCCAATGCGCGGCTCGACTTTCTTGTTTTCGACGAGGCGCACACTTTCAGCGGCGCCCAGGGAGCGGAGACAGCCTGCCTCATTCGGCGGCTCCGTCGGTTTTGCGGCCGTGAAGCGCGCGACACGGTCTGTGTCGCCACGTCGGCCACCATCGTGGACGAAAAGAATCCTAGCGCAGCCGAGGACTTTGCGTCCCGTTTCTTCGGTGTTCCCAGGGACCACGTGGAAACGGTGGGGGAGCAGTACGAGGCTGAGGTGTGGGGAAACTCCCGCGCGGTTCCGCCCGCTCCGGACAGGGATCCGGCCTCGCTCCTCGCAGAGTGTGTCGAAGCGGTCGATCACCCTGAAGATCCGGACAAGGCTGTCCAGGCGGTGTATCGGGATCTGGCGGGCAAGGACCTCGGTTCCGGCGAAAGGGCCGAGCAGCTTCACCGTGTTCTTTCCGAAAACGAGCTGGTCTTCCAGGTGAACGAGGCGCTCGCCGCGCCCCGGGCCCTCGAGGAACTCCTCGATGAGTTGCCTGGAAAGGTCGGCCGGGATGTCTCGGAGGCGGAACTCCTCTGCTGGCTCACCCTGGGCGCTGCAGCCAGAAAGGACGGACGGCCCCTGCTTCGCCCCGTGGTGCACGGCTTTGTTCGCGGGATCAGCGGCGCTGTGGTGAGCTTTCCTGCGGGTGAGCAGCGTGCGCGACTCTGGCTCGCTGCCGAGGACGAAATAGAGGAATCGGGCGATGACACGAAGCAGGCGCACTTTCCCGTGACCACATGCACCACCTGCGGCCAGCACTACTTTATCGCTTTTCTGAAGGATTTCGAGTTTTCAGGCAAGGAGCCCGGCGGCGGCGAGGTGGCGGGCGATGGCCATTACTGGGAACCTCTTGCAGAGGAACAAGGCGGAAAGCGTGTCGTCTTGACCGATCGTATCGTGGGTGATGCGGACGACGAGGATATCGAGAGCGAGCGCACCGTGCCCCTCTATTTCTGCCGTTACTGTGGAGCGGCCCATCCCGAGACCATTGGCCGATGCGCACAATGCAGCGCTACGGCGGATCCGGTTGTGCTGCACGCGATCCGCCAGAAGAAGGACAATCCCGGTTACCTGACGAGTTGCTTGTCGTGCGGTTCAAATGGCCGGCGTATCGGCAGCTGGTATCGGGAGCCCGCCCGGCCGGTGCGCGCTACGAATGTGGCCGATGTGTACGTCCTCGCTCAGGACATGATCCATCACTCCGAAAGGCCCAGGCTGCTCGTCTTCTGCGACAACAGGCAGGACGCTGCTTTTCAGGCGGGGTGGATGAAGGACCATGCCCGCAGGTTCCGCCTTCGAGCGCTCATGGCGCAGGGAATCAAAAGCAGTGCAGTTTCAATCGGGGACCTGACTTTCTATCTCAACGAACTGCTCGAGAAGGACGAAGTGCTGTCCCGGGCGTTGATTCCCGAGGTGTGGCAGGTGGTCCGCAAGGAGGGCGGCGGAGGACGTCACGAGCAGGAACGCCGGAAATTCCTGCGCATCCAGGTCCTTCGGGAAGTGACCCTGTCGTCGCGCCAGTCGATCGGCCTCGAGCCGTGGGGGCGGATAAAGGTGGAGTACGAGGGGCTTGATCCGACCCATCCCTTCATTCAGGCCAAGGCGAGTTGGCTGGGGCTTCCTGCCGAGGACTTTCGCGATGGTGTAGCGAGCCTGCTCGACTACTTCAGGCGCAAGCGGATACTCCATGACCCTGAGAAGGAGATATTTTCCAAGTACTGGATGGATGGAGATCTGGAAGTCCAGCAAGGTTACCTGCCGCAGCTCGGCGGTCCTGCAGGCACGAAGATGCAAAGAGAGCCGGACGAAAAGCCCGGACTGGTGACCCAATGGATGAGCACGCGGGGAGAAACGACCGTCCGCCAGATCGTCAAGAAATGGGGCGTGCCGACGGACAGAGCCGAGAGCTTCATGTACGAGCTCTTCGACTTTCTGACTTCAAACAGCTTTCTCGTACCGGTGAGGCTCAAAGGGAGCAAAGGCAAACCGCTCCCAAATGTGAGCGAGGTCTATCAAGTCAACGCCGATCTTCTGCGATTGATCGAAAACCACGGTGTGTGGCAGTGCAGGAGCTGTCGCCGGCGCATCACGCGACGCACGCCTTTTCAGAAATGCCCGGCGTGGCGCTGCGTGGGCGATCTCGAATTCATCCCTGAAGAAGAGGACAACTACGACCTGCAGCTTCTCGACCAGGGTTACTCCATGCTCCGGCCCGCGGAGCACACCGCCATGGTTCCCCATGGCGAGCGCGAACGCATTGAGAACCTCTTCAAGGGTGAATCCGAGGTGATCAACGCACTCGTCTGTACGCCAACCCTTGAACTGGGAGTCGATATCGGGAAGCTCGATGCAATCCTCATGAGGAACGTGCCGCCGCTGCCGGCCAATTACTGGCAGCGCGCGGGGCGGGCGGGACGACGGCACAGGATGGCGGTGGACCTGACCTACTGCCGGCCGCTGTCGCACGACCGCGCGTATTTCAACGATCCCGTCAAGATGCTTGCCGGCCGGATCGATCCGCCGGCTTTCAATCTCCGCAATGAACTCATGGTCGCCAAGCACGTGCACGCGGCGGTTATCGCCAGGCTCCATCAGTATTCGCGCGATCAATCGCGTTCCGAGACCGAGCGCCAGACCATCGAGGACACATTGAGGCTCATGCTTCCAGTGAGGGTGAGCGCCTATCTGTTCGAGCGTGGTGAGCTGCTCCAGGGGACTTTCGATCTCACACCTTTGAAGAATCTGATCGATTTCAACATCGAAGATCTGCTCTCCCACGTTGAAGGGGCGTTCAATCAAGGATGGCCTGATCCTGACAAAGATGTCACGAGTACGGGAGCGTTGCGCAAACACGTGACCGGCATGGTCGACGAGCTCGATGCAGTGATCAGGCGTCTTCGCCGAAGGCTGACCTGGGCGATCGCACAGATCAAGAGGCTCAACGAGATCCGGGAAAAAGTAGGAACGCTCGAACCGGAAGACGACGCCCACTTCAAGCGGTGCGACAGGATGATCAAGAGGCTCAAGGGGACCGATCGCCGGAAGCGCCGCGAGGCTGAGGGCTATGGCGATGTCAACACCTTCGGAGTGCTCGCCGCTGAAGGATTCCTGCCCGGCTACGGGCTCGAGACAGGTTCCGTGCTCGGTACGGCCGAGATCCCCTACTGGCAAACGGGCGCCATGGAGTTTGCGCTGCCTCGTCCGCCTAGTGTGGCTCTGCGCGAGTATGTTCCCGGGAATCTCATTTACGCGAACAGCAATCGCTTCGTGGCGCGGCGGTTCCATCGCGACGTGGATGAGGACCGATTTGAGATGCCCTGCTTTGAGGTCTCCGTCGAGCGGCAGGCCATCAAGGAAACGAATATCGCTGCCGGCGCATCAAGCCTCGGCGCTCACATCATTCAGGCGATCTCCGTGTGCGACGTCGAACTCGTCCACCGATCGCACATTTCCGACGAGGAGGAATTCCGCTTTCAGATGGGTGTGTCGGTCTTCGGCAAGGAGAAGGACCTGCACGGTGGCGGAGTCGCCTTCAGGTGGGGTACGCAGGATGTTCGCCTGAGGCGCGGCGTTCAGCTTCGGCTGGTCAATGTGGGCGCGTCCAAGGCTATCGAGCTCTCTCAGCGATTCGGCTACCCCGTGTGCACGGTGTGCGGGATGAGCGTTTCTCCCTTGGCTTCGAAACGGGAGCACGAACATTTCGAGGAGATCCACGGGGAACGCTGCGGCCGCAAGCCCGACCCGGTTGGTTTTTACGCGGATATCACGGCCGATGTCCTTTCCCTTCCCGCATGCGAGAGCCAGACCGTGGCTTACAGCGTTTTGGAAGCGATCCGATTCGGCGCGACGCGCGTTCTCGACATGCATCTCGACGATTTGCAGATCCTGGTGATCGGCCATGTCGAGCGGGACGAGGTGGATGGCTTGCTCTGGGATCCCATGCCGGGAGGGTCGGGACTGCTCGATCAGATTCGGGATCGGTTCGGCGAGATCCTCTCGATCGCCAGGGAGGTGATCGAGAAGTGCCCTTCGGCTTGCGCGGGATCGTGCATCGATTGTCTTCAGACTTTTCGCAACGCCTACTACCACAAGTTTCTCGATCGCATTCGGGCCCTGGAGAAGATCACAGAGTTTGGAACGAAGCTTACAGAGTCACACTCCATCCCTCCCAGACTCCCGTCCAAGGAGCCCGAGGACGGACAGCATCCGGTCAACGAGGCGGAGCGGAAACTGCGATACCTTCTAAAGGAGGGGGGATTCGAGGAGGGGATCCGCGGCGAGCAGTTGAAGCTGGATCGTTCCATCGGCACGACCACGCCGGACATCATCTACCGGGCAGACTATCATGACGAGGACGAGGGCGTCTGTATCTACCTCGATGGGTTGAGCCGATACATTCATGGCAATCCCGAGACAGCAGAGAAAGACCAGCTGATCCGGAGCTGGCTGAGGAACAACGGATACGATGTGATCGAGATCGCTGTGAGCGATCTCGATGATGAGGGAGCCATGATCCGGCACTTTCGAAAGCTCGCCGGGTATTTGCAGGAGAACGAACTGCGCACGACCGTGAAGAGCGATTCGAGCTGGTTCGAGAGGGGGCGAGCGGCGGCGTTGGAACCGACGAAACAGCCATTCCGGCGTGTCGATCCGGAACCGGGAGAGCGCAATGTTAAGTGCT
Organism: uncultured Phycisphaerales bacterium; assembly: GCA_964464495.1. Taxonomy (GTDB): domain Bacteria; phylum Planctomycetota; class B15-G4; order B15-G4; family CAYZWU01; genus CAZUHB01. The sequence continues at coordinate 14,383 of CAYXGI010000015.1, read as the reverse complement.
TGCCTCTGCTGCCGCTCAAGGCCGCAGCCGGTGGATTCGGCGATCCCACTTTCGATCCGGGCGACGAGTGCGAGTGGGTGGAGATCGAGACGCACCACACGCTCCGCGCGGGGATGTTCGTGGCCCAGGTTGAGGGAAAGTCGATGGAGCCCGCGATTCCCGATGGTTCGTACTGTCTGTTTCGAGCGCCGATCGAAGGATCCCGCAACGGCAGGGTCGTGCTTGTCAGTCTGAGCGATGAAGTCGACGCCGAGACCGGTGAGAGATTCACGGTGAAACGCTACGAGAGTGAGAAGGTTGACGAGGAGGATGGGACCTGGCGGCATGTGGAGGTGAGGTTGCTGCCGAATAACAAGGAGTTCGAGGCCATAACGTTGAAAGATGAAGTTGAGGGGAGAGTGGCTGTTGTGGCCGAGATGATCGAGGTTCTGGGCTGAGGGGAGTTACGCTGATTTTCGCTAATGAGAGCACGCCATGACGAAAAATTCTGAAGAGATCAAAAGGATTGAAAACATAGAAAACCTCATCGCAAGTGATGGTTGGCGACAGCTCCTTTCCTTGAAGCCATCCTTCGACATCTTCAGCATCCTGGGTCAGACCCTGAACGAGAATCAAACGTCGCGGATTCTGGCCTACCTCTTTGATTCCCACGAATCGCATGGAATGGGCACCAGCTTATTCGATGCATGGATGTATGAAGTCTGGAGACATGGCCGGGGAAAAGAACATGGAATAGACTTGTCCAAGCTGTTGACTCTGAGGCATTCCGAGGTTCAGGCGTCAGCCGAATGGGCTACCCGTGAAAACCGGAGACTCGATCTTCTTTTCAGGTTGCGAGATGACAACCGTCGCACTGTTGCGGTCATTGGTGTCGAGAATAAGCACTGGGCCGAGGAACAGGATAATCAAATCGAACACTACCAGAAAGAACTCGAAGCGGCTTTTCCAGGAATTCCCAAGGCTCTTCTTTTTCTTTCGCCGGACGGGAGGTTGTCTGAAACTGCTGCATTGGATTTCTCGGAATGTCCCTGGCATCCGTGTTCCTACGAAACACTGTGCCTGGCTCTTCGCAGTATTGCAGACCCGGAAGATTGGGAACTGAATCTGTTTCTGAAGAGTTTTATAAACTATCTCGAAGGCGAACTGGCTGGAGGTTCTCAAATGGTTCTCGAATCCAGAAAAATCGTTCAGTCTCTTTATCAGGATCCCACACATCGTAAGGCGATACAGCTGATCATAGAAAACTGCCCAACCTGGAGAAGCTTGTCGGGAAGAATTGTCAATCGCGTTGAAGAAATGGTGAAAAATTGCGATTCGGACGAAGAACTGAAACACGCAAAATTCGATGTGTCTCTATATCCCAAGAGAGAAGGAGTGCGTCTTTCAGAAATTAAGTTCTACCCGAAGTATTTAGATGGTGACGGTTCCCGGCCAAGAGGGCGTGGCTTGTGGATTTCCTTCATGTTGAGGGCGACAAGCGACAAACCGGATATTGAAGAGGACATCAAGGTCTTGGTCGCGGCCTGGTGTGAATCCGAAGCTGAAACCGAAATTGCTGAAAACCTGAAAAGCGAGGTTGGTCTCCCTTCGAGGGATGATGAGAAATACGCCGCATGGTCAAAATGGAATATCATCTGGAGCGGAAAAACCTACGAGCTTGACGACCTGGACGAAAAGGACGTGGGCGGCTGCGCAGAACTCATTCTTGATGCTTTGAAGAAAACCTACACTCCGATCAAACGTTGGATTATGGAAGAGTAATCGCAAAATATTTAGATATTCCTGCGGGAGTATTGTCCCGTCCACCAAGGGGGAAATGCCTCTCGTAACTCAGGGTCGTTTTTAAGGTCACCCCATTTTGACGAAGGTTGAGATCAATCACGATACCGCGTTCGCATCCACTTTGCCCATCCTGAACTCCCTTTGGGAACGGCAATCGTGGTGGATAGCTCGATGAGCCGCTCCGAGTCAACGTGTTGGAATCTCCCCGTTGGAGCCAGTTTGCTCCAAACTTCGTAAATGTCCTTTCCCTGTTTTGCGAGCTTTGGCGCCGTGATGACATCCCTGAGTTCGCGGTTTCCGGCTGGCGAAACATGGAGAACAGAGACTCGATGGGCATCCATCTCCCCGAGTCTCGTCGAGGCGCGCGGCTCTTCCATGGCGGCCGCGAGGAGTTGCTGGCGCAGCATCTGGTAGAAGGGCTCGTACAAGAGATCCGCGCATTTCGTTCCGCGCGGCCGGCGGATTCCCGAGGGCTTGATAAGAGGTTCATAGATGGCAACGCGGGTCGGCCCGGACTTACCAGTCGCGAGATCGCCAGCGCGACGGTATTCCTCCGTGTACTTCCATTCGCCGAGTACGATGTGGATGTGCTCTTTTTTGTCTCTGAAGCGGATCGCGAAATCGGCAGACGTAAATCCTTTCCCCCGACTTCTCTGATCACAGCGAGCCGGCCGTCTCCGCGCGTGTTCGCCGAGGTAGTTGTGTTCTCCGATCCACTCGAAAGCAACGTAACCTTCTGAGTCCTTGCCATCATTGATGATAGGCAGAACGCGAACGGCATCGTAATTAAGCGAGCACAACAGCTTGCAAAGCGCATCCGGATCTGAGCGAAAAGGAAAGAGCGCGTTGGCGCATTGCGTTTGTGAGCAGCACACGTGATTGCTGGGCCATCCCGCCTTCGAGACGATCTTGCCATTCTGGGAAAGGGGCTTTCCGTCATGCCAAGGAATCTGGCGGCCTGCGAAGTAATTGACTGCCGCATTTCGAATCGACTCATGAAGGTTATCCGCGGACTTCTTGTCGGGCAGGCAAAAAGAGCGCGGTTTCTTGTTGTACAAGCCGCCCATGCGTGCGGCCGCTTTGCCGAAAATCAACTTTGCACGAGTCTCATGAAGTAGCTTCTGTTTATCCCGGTATTTCATTTTGCCCTCATAAAGACGCAATTTCGAAATGGGACGGAGTTCGGCTGTCAATCCTCTTGAGATCCTTCCCTGATTTCGGAGACTCACGCATAAACGAATAATGAAATAGACCAGGAATCGGCCGGATGATCAAGCCGAAAAGGAACCACACTGATTCCTGGTACTGCGGACGCCTTCAATCCCGAGGGAGAGTGAATCTAAGCACTCTTTGGTGTAAAATTCTCCCATGGACATAACGCTCATCGGCATCGATTGCGCCGTCAATCCAAGGAAAGTCGGGCTGGCGCTGGCTGTATCGTCCGGCTCGAAGACGCACCTCCTGCGGGCCGAAGTCGGAACGCATAACTCTCCCGTTGCGCAGGCGGTGGCAAGCTGGATCCCTGCGGACGGCTCGGTCCTGCTCGCTCTCGACGCGCCTCTCGGATGGCCCGCTCCGCTGGCCGGGAAGCTGCATTCCCACCAGGCGGGCGATCCGGTCGAGGAAGATCCGAACATCTTCTTCCGGCGCAATACCGACCGGGTGGTCAAGGAGAAGATCGGCAAGCAGTCTCTGGACGTCGGAGCCGACCGGATCGCCAGGACCGCCCACGCCGCACTGAGCCTTCTCGAAGAGTTGCGCCGGCTGACCGGGCTTCCTGTCCCGCTGGCGTGGAGTCACAGGCCAGAGTCGCCGCTTTGCGCTATCGAAGTCTATCCCGCCGCCACGCTGGTGGCTCACAAATTGCCTTCGTCGGGCTACAAGGCCAAGGAGGATGCCTCCGGAATTCGCAAGATTATCGTTTCAAGCTTGCACACGAAAATTGACCTGCAGGGCCTCGCCCCCGAACTCATCGCGAACGCCGATGTGCTTGATGCCGTGGTCTGCATCTTGGCGGCGCTCGATTTCCTTTCGGGAGAGGTGATCGCACCCACCGAGCCGGACCTGGCGCGAAAAGAGGGATGGATCTGGGTGCGACCGAGGTTGTGACCCTAGCTTGGACGAAGACCAGTAATTCGCCAGGGACACCGCTTGCGTTGAGAGGATGCTCCTCAAGTTCGTCGATATCCTCCTGCTCGGCAAGGAATGCAGCGTGCCCTGCGTGCGACGAGACGGAATTTCCTTTGGCTCTGGCCGCGCGGCAGTGGCATCTCGACGCAGGGCTCTGTTCGGCTATTACTTCGACGGCGAGGGGATGACGGCTCGGGTGGGGAGGGCCGGGCCAGGATCGATGAACACACCACTGATTTCTGCTGTGACGGTCGGGTAAAAATCGGCTAAGCGCACACGCAGCTTTACCTTTTCGCTCCTCACCCACCACACAAGGCTTTCCACAAAAAAAACCACGTAACCGCCCCGCACGGCGAACGACACAGAAGAAGGTCGAAGCCCGGCGGTTCCCGAACTTTTTTGAAGGAGGGTCAGTTATTGACAGGGTTGATTTCTTCCGCTGCCGTTTGCTTTGGGCGCATCAAGAAAATCCTCGACGATGCTCGTTGCCGTGCGCTCCGAAGCGTCAACGCCGCCATGGTGGCTGCCTACTGGCACGTTGGGCGGGAGATCGTGGAAGAGGAGCAGAAGGGGAAGGAAAGGGCGGAATATGGTGAGAAATTGATCGAGCGTGTCTCGGAACGCCTGACTGTCGAGTTTGGTAAAGGTTTCAGTTGTCGAAATTTACGACAAATGCGGCGATTCTACTTAACGTACTCAGACCGTTTGTCTCCAATTTGGCAACCGCTGATTGCCACATTGAAGGATAAAGGGAAATCAAATGCGGAGCGCCGAACAACGAGGCATGATCTGGTTGATTCCGAGGTGCTTTCTTTGAGGCCGGAGTTGACTTGGACTCATTACCAGATACTTTTGCGGATTCGTACTCTCCAATCCCGCAGCTTCTACGAAGTCGAGTGCGCAAGGGCCGGATGGTCGGTCCGCGAACTACAGCGCCAGATCAACTCCTTCCTGTTCGAGCGCCTGGCCGCCTCCCGCGACAAGGAAGGTGTTCTGGCCCTTGCCCGCCAGGGCCACGAGGTCCAGACCCCGGCTGACCTGGTCAAGGATCCCTACGTTCTGGAGTTCGTGGGCCTGCCTGAGTCGGCACGCCTGCAGGAAAGCGACCTGGAGACCGCCCTGATCGACCATCTCCAGCAGTTTCTTCAAGAGCTGGGCCGCGACCTCTACTTCGTGGCGCGACAGAAACGGATCACCATCGACGGCGACCATTTCTACATCGACCTGGTCTTCTATCACCGAATTCTGCGCTGTTTTCTGATCATCGATCTGAAACTCGGCTAGCTCACCCAGGAGGATATCGGACAGATGCTGCTCTACACGGGCTGGTACGAGGTGGAAGAGATGCGCGAGGGTGAAAATCCACCTGTCGGGCTGATCCTGTGTGCCGAAAAGAGCAACGCAATGGTGCGCTACACCCTGCGACGCAACACGAGCCGGGTTTTCGCTTCGACCTATAGGCTGCACCTGCCGACTGAGGACGAACTCTCCCGGGAACTCCTCAACGAGCGGCAGCGCATCGAGGGGGAACTGCGCGCATAAAATACGACTCCCTCACCCCCGTAGTGTGGCCAGCAGGTCGCGGATCTCCTCATCCACGTCCTCGGCTGTTTCCACAGTATCCGCGATAGCCGCCCGCAAGATCTCCCGATAACGCCCACGCAACCGGTGCACGGCCACCTTCACCGCCCCCTCGGTCATCGCCAGCCGCCCGGCCACCTCCCGGTAGGCGGGCAGATCATCCGCCCCCGTGAGAAACGCTCTCAGCCCCTCGAAGATTTCCCCTTTCCCCGCCGCCGCCATCTCATCACGCAGCCGCTCGATCACCCCCTCGAGAAGAGTCAACGCCCACTGCCGGTCAAACACCCGCTCAGGCGTCAAATCATGGGCCGGCTCCAGCGCAAAGCGCCGTTCGCCCTCCTCGAAGTCGAGCCGCAGCACCGCCCGTCCGCCGCCGCGCTTCCGCGCCCCCTCGCGGTCGCGCTCCTTCGACGCGAACCGCCTGAATGCCCCGAGCAGAAAAGCCCGAAACCGCCCGCGCGACCGGTCGGCGGCTTTCACGGTGTGCTTCTCGATCAGGTCGACGAAAAACGCCTGCGTGAGGTCCTGCGCCTCCTGGCGCGAACGCCCGCGGCGCCGCGCGAACGCGTAGAGCGGATACCAGTAGGCGCCGCACAGCGTCTCGAGCGCGGCGCGCGCGTCAGGTGCGTCGCCATTGCGCGCCGCGAGAACGACCGTCCAGCGCGTGGTGTGGAATTGCCGGCTCAAGGGCCCGCTCCCTTTCGGTAGACCCTGCCCACGCCGAAGTACCAGTAGCCGCTGACCTGCACCATGGGAAAGGTCAGGCTCCGCTCGCCATGGGTGATCGTGACCCGAACCTCGCCGTCTTCGGATGTCCAGTCAGCGACGCGGAATTCATAGATCGGCGCCACGAGGGTGCTGGGATCTACCAGCGCGATTCCGAGCTCGTCCTGCCCCCTGAGGCGGACATAATCGGGGTCGTCGAGACCGAGCAGCCAGCCGCGCCGGTTGGGATCGACGAGATGCGCGATGCGCGTGCGGTCGGGTGTCCAGTTTTCCCGGGGGATCTCGAACAGCATGCTCCCGACCACGTCTTCCAGACTTTGCGGGTCCATCCCCGCCATCGCCTGCATCTCGGTCACCCCGAATCCGGGCCTGCTTGTGAGCCTGCCGACCAGGAACCACGTGAACCTCAGGCCGACGCCGAGCACGAGCAGAGCGAGCGGGACGAACACCCCGGCGACGGCGAGCCGGTAGCCGCCGATTCTGTTCCGATCGGAGCGGATCGAGTACCACGCCATACCGCACAGGACCAAGCCGGCAGCCGCGAATGCAGAACCCAGAGCAAAGGCTTGCTCGTCGGGAGCGCCGAAATTTTTGACCAGGAATATCACGATCAGCGCACCCGGATAGCAGAGCAGACCCGCGAAGGCGAGCGCGCTCATCGGACGCCCGCCGCGGGAGGTGTCGTCGGGTCGCTCATCGCGCCGCGCCCAGCCGCAGCGGCCGGTGCTCGGCCGCGGACTCTCGCCAATCTCGCTCACCGCGGTCTTGACCGCGTCGGCGCGCTGGTAGCGGCGTTCGCGTTCCTGCTCGAGCGTTCGAAGCACCACGTGGTCGAGGCGCACGTCGACCTCGACCTTCTGCGACGGCGGTGCGAAGCGGCCGATGGGCAGCTCGCCGGTGAGCATCTCGTAAAAGACCACGCCGAGCGAGAAGATGTCGGCGCGGTGGTCGACTTCCCTCGGCTTGCTGATCTGTTCGGGCGCCATGTAGTGGAGCGTGCCCATGACCTGTGCGTCGCCGGTGAGCGTGGCGTCCTTGGCGCCGGGCTGAAGCAGCTTGGCCAGACCGAAGTCGGCGATCTTCACATGGCCGGTGCGGTCGAGGAGGATGTTGTCGGGCTTGATGTCGCGGTGGACCACGCCCTGGTCGTGGGCGTACTAGAGCGCGTCGCAAATCTGGGGCACCACGCCGAGCGCCTCGGCGGGTGCGAGCTCGCCGGCTTTCTGCGCCTGGCGGAGGTTCACGCCGTCCACGTATTCCATGATGAGGTAAAAGAGATCGCCCGCCTTGCCCGACTCGTGGACGAAGACGATGTTGGGGTGGCTCAGCTTGGCGAGGGCGCGCGCCTCGCGGGTGAAGCGCTCGGCAAAGGCCGGGTCGGCGGCCACGTGGCGGGGGAGGATCTTGAGCGCCACGACCCGATCGAGCGAACGCTGGCGGGCCTTGTAGATGACGCCCATGCCGCCCTGGCCGATCAGCTCGAGGATCTCGAGGTGGGGGAAGGCGGCGGCGAGTTCTTCGTGGGTGAAGGGCGGTGGATCCGCGTTTGGCGGATCAATGTGGACCGTGTCGAATTTGGGATCGAGGCCGACCTCGAGCAAGCAGGTGGGGCAGCCGCCGCCCGGGGCGTCGGGCGGGATGGGACGGCCGCATTTTGAGCAAATTGCTGGATTCGCCATTGTGGGTTCCTCCTTGAATAGGTTCTCACCCTTCGTTTCCGGAAACCAGTGAAAAGGTTACTGGATAAGTTGGGTTTTGTGGTGACAGTTGGCGGAAAGTGGTGTTTGGAGCGGGAAAAAAAGAGTGTAACCCTCCCGTTCTGGAAACGACTTGGTTTGCAGCAATGGATTTGTCTTGTTCACTCTCCCTGCACGATCTCCACTCCGGGCGCCACCTTCCATCGGAAGTCGCCCTTCGCCGCATTGGTCCAGTAGCCGCGAGTGGCGCGGAGATCTTTTTCCATCCTCTTACTCCAGTTGGTGGTCACGCCGGCTTGATGAACTCCTTCAAGTAGGTCGTCTCCTTGCGCCAGTTCTCGTTGTCGCCGTCGCTGTCCGCCTTGGCCGGGTCGGTGAAGTACTTGTGGATCTCCTGGAGGTCAGGGAGGCCGTTGCGATCGGTGTCCTTGTCTTTGGGCGGTCCGGAGAGGGCGAGGCAGAGGGTCATGAGGATAACGAGGAGAGGCATGGAGTTGAGGATCCTTTCTTGGATGCCTCCGGTATAGATCGTTTTGGTGGTTTCGAAGATATTATGGCTCTTCAGAGCCGATGTAAGAGAGATTCCACTTGTCGACTGCTGCTTCACCCATGTGGTTCACCTTGCAACCCAACTCGTGTGCTGTCAAAGGCCTATCCTTGCTATTTCAAAACGTTCTTGACTGAAGTTTCTTTATGTATAGACTTGATTCCGTTGGCTATAAAACAACCTTGGAATTAAGTCGAAGCGACTGAAAAGGGACGTGATGCCGGAGGATCGGAACAGGGAGATTCTCTTGTTACTGAAGCATTATAGGCTTCATTCCTCTGTCGCCCTTCTCGAGAAAGAGGGGTCCGATTTCAACACCGTTCTACATGTTCTGCTCCAGGCGTACCTCGAAACCTATGACGATGACTTTTTCAGCCGATTCTATTCGGCGACCTGGCGTCTTCTGTCAGGTTACGCGGGCGGCCTTCTCCGGCGGAAGAAGATCGCCGCCGAGGCCGACGATGTTGTGGCCGAGACTTATGGAGTGATCCTACGCCGTTTTTCAGAGAAGGAAATCAGCCGGGACGATAGGTTATTGAATTTTTGTTACGGCGTGGTGAGGAATACGGTTCACGCATACCAGAGGCGCCAGAAAAGGGCCCCTCGGGGTCTGCTGCCTTCGGACAATCATCCCGGCGAAGACCCCGGCCCTCTGGACATTCTCGTTCAGATGGAGGAAGACAGGCGCCTCGATCTCTTGCGGTCGCGCGTGCACGAGCTCTTGCAGGATGATTCAAATGTTTTGACCGACAGAGAGAAGGGAATACTCAAGGCGTACTATCTCGAGGGGTGCCGTGGGCCGGAAATTGCCGCGCGTATGGAGATGAGTTCTGTTAATATTCATCAGATACTGTTCCGGACAAAGAAAAAGATTCAGAAGTCGTTGAATATGTACAACCGCTTCCTTGACGAGGGGGAGGTGGAGTCATGAGAGTCACCCGCGAAGGCGAAGTTTTTCTTCCCCACGACCCCTGCGGGGACAGGGTGGAAACCATTTTCGCCATGATCCACGGCGACCTCTCCACTCCCGAGGAGAAGGCACTTCTCGCCCATGTGGAGCACTGTCCGGGGTGCGCGTCTTTCCTCGAACTTCACGAACTCATCGACGATGAGTTCCAATCCTATTTCTCAGCTCAGAAGATTGCGACCCCGATCAAGATCCCCAAGAGTGTTGGGATTCAGCTGTCTCTTACGCGGAAGAAGAATCTGGCAATGTGGCTGCATGAGTTGGGGCGGGCGATTTTCTTTCAGCAGCCGGAGGCGGTGGATACTTTTCACCCGGGGAAGCCACCGTATCATCCTGAGCAATGCCTCAGGGCGATTGAGAATGTCAGTGCTTCCGCTTTGGAAGATCCCTTTCTGAGGGAGGTTGGTATTTCAACAGAGTTGGTAACCGACTGTCGCGTTTTTCTGCACGATCTTGGAATGAGTCAGGAACGATTACTTTATATTGGGAATACAAAAGAAGTGTTGGATAGGTCCTTGGCGATTGAACCGGAATCCGTGTCGGTTCTGAAATCTCTTGGTGCCTATCTTCGATTTACGAAAGATTACACATTGGCTGCTCATGTACTCGGGGAGGCGTTGAGGTTCACTCGAAGCAGCGAAGATAAACGAAGTGTCTCTGCTAGATTAGCGTTATTGTCGCAATTATCGGGTGATTTTTCAACATCGTTCCAATATTTAGAAACAGCCCGTAAGATTCGCTATGATTTCTCAATTGATTTTATTGATTTTATGAATTATGTCGACCTGAGAGAAGTTGATTGCGCCCGAGAATCCATTAGTTTGATGGATAATAAGATCAAGACAGGAATGCTCTCCGATGATGATCAGATTTCGCTGAGTCTCATTTCAAAATGGTTTATTAGAAGGAGCGATGCTATTGCTGCACTAGTGTCTAATGACAGCCATATTCTTGGAATAATGTTCAAATATATGGGAGCGGAGAGCAAAGGTTAGGATGAGGAGAGAACAATTAATGAATAATCGAAAACATATATATAAAGAGAGAGTTTCAATATTAAAGTATAACTCTGTTGTTCTGAAGTTCCTGCTGATTATTATTCTCTTTGCCTTTGGAGTCAGTTCAGGCATAACCGGCAAGGGGCGAGGGAAATTCGAGACTATAAAGTGTCCTCACACTTCCTCAGATTCGAGTGTAGAATGTGACGAGGATAAGCCGGATGTAATTCCCTGATTACTTCTTCTCTTGACGAAAGTGGGAAAATAGAGACTGTCTAAACGTTCAGCCGTTTAAAATTTGACAAGGGCCGAGAACCAGACCTGCTACCTGGATGACATGAAAAGTAGGCACGTCCATAAAACGAATGTTTGTCAGCATAATCGAACTACAATACGGCTGTCTGACATTTACGCAATCATTTGGTTATTACATCAAGAGTTTATAATACAGAAATGAAGAAACCGAAGCTGTCTTTGACTGCGCTTTGTGCCCTTGCTATTTTTGCAGGGGCTTTTTTAGTTTTCTATTTATTAAACGATGAAGATGCTGTCCGGACTGTTTCGAATTCAAGGAGCGTTGGAAACGACACTGACTTAGTCGAGGGATTTAACGTCTGTGGCACTAGAAATGGTGAGCCCGTTGAAAACGATCTTACGGATTTGGAGAAAGAGGAAGAGCTTACTTCCGGGATAGTTCGAAAAAATATCGAATCAACGGCGTCTTCTTATAAACCGCACTGGAAGGTTACGACTTGGTTCGGAAAACCCTGTATTGGAGCGAAAGTTGTTGCCACGGAGGTTAGACGTGACCTTGTAGACGAGTGGCTGGCAGCGTATGGGAGGGGGGAAGAACCGAATCCAGTTCTCCATAAAACCGAAACGGATCTAGACGGGTCCTTTTCTTTTTTTGATCTGGAGGCACGTGTATATTGTGTCCGAGCCGAGGCTGAAGGGTACTCGTCAGCGTATACTCTCCTGGATCTCAGCAACGGCTGGGTATCAGATCTCAAGCTGGAAGTTGAACGTGAAAAGAAGATCAAAGGAGTAATGGTCGACTGTTCAGGAAAACCAGTTAGTGTAACTATAATTGACTGCTTCCCGTTCCTAACCGGTAATATTGATCAAGCCCCTCTGGAAGAAGTCTGCAACGTTCTTATTTTTTCACAGAAAACGATCACCGACGCAAAAGGGATGTTCTCATTTAGAGGTCTGTCTAGAGAAGCATACAAACTTTACTCTGAACCCGAAGGCTATATATCGGTGGAGAAAAAAATCGATCTCTATGATTATGGTTTTCAGAGAATTGTGCTAAAAAAACCCTGCATTCTCGAAGGAAAGGTCATTGACGGGCCAGGTAATCCCATAGAAGGAGCGAAAATTTCATACAGGTTTCCGCAAGGAGGTCTCCTTCTAGCGGGCCCGTTCTATTCGGACGAGGAAGGAAACTATCGCATAGTAGATACTCCAGAAGGCGGGATAATTTTACAGGCCTCGCACGAAGACCTAGGTAACTCTGCTCGTAGAATTGTCGTTCAGTCCGGTGTTGTTAATGAACAGATTATAGTCCTTCTTGGCGGTGTTAGAATCGATCTGACCGTGACAGACGGAATCGGCGATCCTTTGGAGGGGGCGGATGTAGAGATAGGAGATTGGGATTCAGGTGCATTTCTTGGGAGATGGATGACGGATAAGGAAGGATTTGTAAAGATTGACGGGATCAACAGAGGTTCAAAAGTCCGTATAAGGGTAAGAAAATCAGGACATTATTCTAAATACTCGGCGCTACATTCTTTTCAAGAAAATGGGCCTCTTCGTATCGAACTTAGAAAGCGGTTTCCCACACACCTGAGAGTATTTGATTCCGAAACGGGAGATACGATCACTGGTTATCATGTTTGTATCAGCCCTTTTTTTACGTTTACCGGTGTTCAGGAGAAGTTTGATATTCAAAGAGGCGTTTTGGAGTTTGACTTCGAAAAAGAGTATTACGAGATTTACGTAGGGGAGGGAGAAACATTTGGATTTGTTTTTTTTGCGGGTGGTTACCTACCCGCCTACGTTACGGTCGTTCCTCCAGATCAGGGTGTTACAGAAATCCGTGTGATCGACGTTCCGATTAAAAAAGGGGGCGTGCTGAACGGAATAGTTGTCGATGCAAAGAATGGAAACCCGGTACAGGACGCCAAGATCCAATTTTACCTAAAGGGAACTTTGAACAACAAGCCGATTTGCCCACTTTCAAAAGCGAGAACCATCACAACCGGAGAAGATGGGGTTTTTGTGATCGAGGGAATGGCCAAAGGCCGTTTCTTCTTCAAAGTCCAGGCTCCTGGTTATGCTCCGACTCTGGTCGATTCCTGCGAATTAGATTCTCAGGCGGACGCAGGGTTAAACATAGTAAAGCTGTGGCCGGGGGGCGTACTTAGCGGAATGGTTCTTGGCGAGGTGGGCTCTCCTTTAGAAGAAGCCACTGTGCAGGTGATTCTACCGGGAACGGATGAAGCAATCATTGCGAAGACGAATCCAGACGGCACCTATTTTTTGTCTGGACTCCCTCCTGGTCAATTAGAGGTCCTAGTGGAGGATTTTTTTGCTAGAGTCAGCCGTGGCGCGTGGATGAAACTGCGAAAGATCGTTACCATGCCGCCTGGAGGAACGAAAACTGTCGATTTCAGCTTTGCAGGTACTTGCACAATCCACGGGACCTGTTCGTATGACGGAAAGCCGGGATGGGGAGTGACTCTGGAAATCATCGATTCTGGCGGGAAGACGATTTGCAAAGCTCACTCCTCAAATAACGGCTACTACCGGATATTCGGGATCTCACCTGGAAAACACATAATAGAGGCAAAATCTACACTTTCCGGCATAGGCGGCACTTGTCGCCGTACCCTCTCGCTTTCAGAGGGAGAAGAACTCGAACTTGACATTGATCTTACAAACAAGGCTGCTTACGGAGAGGTTCAGGATGTTGAAGGCCTTCCCATTCATGGCGCTATCGTTGAGTTTTTGAATCCTTCTCTCAAAAGGACCCATACTACTTTTACTGATCAGAAGGGAAACTACACAATTTTGAGCGTAGAGGAGGGAACATATTCTATCGCTGCCCGTGCTGATAATTGCGCCGAGTTGGTACTGGGTCCGTGGCCGCTCGGTGGCAACCATCCAGCGCGAAAAGTAGATTTTGGCCTCGGAATTGGAGGTATTGGCAGGATCGTGGTCACTTCTCGGGAGGGTGATCCTGTTCCCGAAGCCTTGGTCCATCTTTCGGCGGATTTTTCGAAGGGTTCTCTCCGAAGGGGCGTAACTAGATACTCTGGTGTGTGTGTCTTCGAAAACCTTAGCCAAGATGCTCTCAACGTACTGGTCGGCGCCGTAGGTTTCGCACCGGGCAGCGCAAGGCTGAACGCAGAAGCTGGCGAGAGGACTACGTGCGATGTCGAGCTTATACAAGGCGGAGACATTCGCTTGGAGGTAAAGACCAGAGAAGGAATACCTGTTTCGGGTGCTCTGGTAGATGTGTCGCGATTCAATCTCTTTGGACTTGTCGCTCGTGATCTCGCTGGACTCGGCCTTCTGAAAACATCCGATCCGAGATTCATAACCGATGAAACTGGAATTTTCACATTGGGATCCCTACCGACTGGTTCGGTTTCATTGACGGTGAGCAGAGGAACGCTTTTCCATTCCACCGAAGCTTCCATAGCAGCGGGAAAGACGAATAATGTTCGAGTGATCCTCGAGTAGACGCTATCCTTCCAAACCACACTATCACAAGAAATATTTTTTAAAACAACCTAATACAAAACGAAGTCCGACATAACATAGTAGCGAGAACTAAGCACTTCATTAAATTCTGGAGATTTTATGCGAAATTACTCATTCTTACTTATTGGTTTGAAAGGGTGCAATTTTTGGTCTACGCAATTGGATGAATATAGAAATAGATAGATAC
>CAYXGI010000014.1:3115-94706 GCA_964464495.1 uncultured Phycisphaerales bacterium | reverse complement strand
CGGGCGGTGGGGGCAGCTCTTCCCAGTCGGAATAGAAATCCTTCATTCCGGCGAGCACGGTCTCGATGGTTTTTTCGAGCTGCGTGTCCTTTCCCTTGAGAACGTCGGAGGGCCAGTTCTCGATCTCGATGTCGGGCTCGACCCCCCACCCCTCGAAGTACCACTTGTTCGTGAAGGGCGAGTAAGGCGCGAACTGGGGCGGCGTGGTCACCCCGCCGTCGACGAGGTGCTGGTGGGGCTCGATGCCCACGGCGCCCCCCCAGGTGCGCATGCCGATCACCTTGCCGAGCTTCTTGACCTGGAAGGCGGTGGCGAAGTATTCGCCGCACGATCCCGTGTCCTGGTTCACGATCGTCGCCATCGGTCCGTAGAAAACGCTCTCCGGATTGCGCAGGATGCTCCCCTCGCGCGGGATGGTGAGCGACCAGAGCTTGCGCTCGAGCCGGTCGAGCATCATGTCGGCCGTGAAGCCGCCGCCGTTGTAGCGCACATCGACGATGAGCCCCTTCTTGAAATGCTGCGAGAAGTAGACCTTGGCGAACTCGACCAGCCCTTGCTCGCCCATGTCGGGCACGTGCATGTAGGCGACCCGGCCCTTGGTGGCCGCGTCGACCTTGGCGCGGCATGTCTCCACCCAGCGGCGGTAGCGCAGTTGCATCTCGCTGCCGATCGGCTTGAAGGAGTAGGTCGACGCGCCCTCGTCGGTCGGCTCCGAGTTGTAAGTGATGGTCACGATGGCGCTGGTCTTGCCGAGCAGGCGCTCGTAGACGTTGTCACCCCGCTTGACCTCCTTGCCGTTGATGGCGATGAGGTAGTCGCCGTGCTTGACCCCGCAGTCGGGCGCGTAAAGGGGCGAACGATAGGCGGGGTCGGCATTGTCGCCCGGCAAAACAGCCGCGATGCGGTAGTAGTCTCCCACGCTCTCCGCGGCGCCGGCAAGATCGACGTCGAAGTCGACACCGAGCAGCGCGGCGCGCAACCGCGGAGCGTCGGAAGACGGCCCCGACCTATCGCCGCCGAAGACGTAGGTGTGGCCCACGCTGAGCTCGCCGATCATCTCGCCGATCAGGTAGTTGAGATCGCCGCGCGTCCCGCAGTAGGGAACGAGCGCGCGGTACTTGTCGCCCATGCCGTCCCAGTCGACCATATGCATGCTGCGATCGTAGAAGAAATCGCGCTGCACGCGCCACGCCTCGTTGAAGATCTGCAGAAACTCGGCCGACTTGTTCACCTGGCCGAAGACGCGCGCCAGGCTGACGCGGCCGTCGCCGGCCGATGCCTTGGCGCCCGCTTTGACAACACCGAGTGTCGACCCCGACCGATAGATCATCTTCTTACGGTCTGCCGACAGGTGATAGTTGCCGATGTTCGACATGAGCAACGTCGGCTTTTTCGATGCCATATCGAACTTGTAGAGGTCGAAGCCCGACGTGGTCCCATCGTTGACGGCCTGGTACTTGAGGAACTCCCTCTCCCGCTTGGCGAGGTAGAGAAATCCCCCGTCGATCGCCTCGAGCCGGTAGTAGTCGCCGGGCGGCACAGGCGCCTCGACGATGCGCCGCGCGAATCGGTCGACGTCGATGTGCGTCGCGTTTTCGACACCGTCGCCGTTTTCGACACCGTCGCCGCTTTCGACACCGTCGCCGCTTTCGACACCGTCGCCGCTTTCGACACCGTCGCCGCTTTCGGCTGTCTCCTCGACGGAACTCTCTTCATCGGAATCCGTCACGGCCTCGTCCGTCTCGGCCGCTTTGAAGGGCGACGGCTCCCCCTCCTCGAGAATGAGCACGTAGGGCTTGGCCATGTCGAGGTAAAGGTGGTTCTGGTCGAGCTCGCCCATGATCGGATCGAAGGTCCGGTCGGACAGAAAGCAAAGGTACTTGCCGCAAGGCGTGAAGGACGGGCTCGAATCATTGCGCCAGTTGTCGGTCACCGCGTAGGCCTGGTTGTTCTCGAGAGAGTAGACAAAGACCGACTCGAGCTGGCTCTCCACCACCTTGGTATAGGTCACCCACTTCCCGTCGGGCGACCACGAATACTCCTGCACGCCCCAGTCCTCCCAGCCCGTGTCGACCGTGGCCCGGTCGATGACGCGCGCTGATTTGGACTTCACCGTGACGAGATTGAGCTGCATGAACTTGTCGGCGAAGACGAGATGCTTCGAGTCGGGCGACCAGACCGGCTGCTTGCGCCACCCGCGGCCGTCGGAGGTGAGCCGCGTCCAGTCGCCGTCCCCCTTGCGGTCGACGAGGTAGACCTCTTCCTCGCCGGTTGCGTCGGAGAGAAACGCCACCCACCGGCCGTCGGGCGACCAGCAAGGATTCTTCTCGTGCGATCCCGATGTCCCCTCGGTGAGGCAGCGGAATGTCCCCTCCTCTACGGGAACGGTGAAGAGATCGCCCCGGCTCTCGAACACGGCGCGCACCCCGGCCGGCGACAAACCGTATCCACCCAAAAAATCCTCCACCGCGAAGGCGGTCGCCCGCACAGGCACCCGGTCGCTGGGGATGTGGATCGGCACCTTGCGGCTCTCGCCCAGGGTCACGTCGAAGATGTAGAGCTCCCCGGCGTTCTGGTAGACGACTGCGCCCGGCCCCCTGGAGGGATACTTCACGTCGTAGGTGGTGTGCTCGGTAACGCGGCTGATCTTGCCCGTGCCGAGGGAGTACTTGTAGAGGTTGGCCGTGTGACTCTCGTCGGACACGAAAAAGATCTCGCCGCCGATCCACATGGGCCAGTTGTCATTGCCGAGGTAGCTGGTGATCTTCTCGAAGTGGCCCTCCTTGAGCCAGCAGATCCATATGTCCATCGCCATGCCGCCGTGGTAGCGCTTCCACGTGGCGAACTCGCGCGAGATCCTGTTGTAGGCGACGCGCGATCCGTCGGGCGAGATCGTGGCCAGGCCGCCGCGGTCGATGGGGAGCCGCTCGGGCATGCCGCCGTTGACATTGACCTTCCATAGAGAGAAGTCGCGGCTCGGATAGGTGCGGCCCCGCGCCCGGAAGAGAATCCAGTCGCCATCGGGGAACCACTCCTGCACGTAGTCGGCGCCCGGATGGAAGGTGAGCCGCCGCGGCGCGCCGCCCGCCACGTCCATGACGTAGACATCGGTCCCGCCGTCGTATCCGGCCGTGAAGGCGAGCTTGGTTCCGTCAGGGTTGAACTTGGCAAAGACCTCGCCGCCCTCGTGGTTGGTGAGGCGCTGCGCGCTGCCGCCCGACGACGCGACGAGCCAGAGATCGCCCTCGTAGGTGAAGACGATCTTGTCGCGGTGCACGTCGGCAAAGCGCATCAACTTGTTCTGCGCCGCCGCACTCGGGCCGAAAAACACCAGGCAAAAGGAACAGATAAGCAGGCAGACAACGAGCCGTCTCATGGCGAAAACTCCTTATTATCAGTCAGGGTCAAACCAACGAACCGGGGGTGGTTCGAGCGGTTCATGCTACCCGCGGTCTCGATCGCTGTCCATGGTCAAGGCAAAAGACGCGCGGCGCCCTTCGCGCACGCCGCCGAGGCGTTGCTTTTGGCTCTTCCGTTGACAGAGAGAGGTCCGGCTGGTAGGGATTGGGGCTTTGATTCCCCCTTGAACAACAAGGAATCCCATGGACCAAAAGCCTGAAAGCGGCCTGACCTGGAAATTCCCCAAGGTCTTCTGGGTGGCCAACACGATCGAGCTCTTCGAGCGGGCCGCCTTTTATGGAATGTTCATCTTCGTTTCCCATTACTTCGTGCAGGAAGTGGATTTCTCCGATGTGACCAGCAAGTGGATCACGGGATCCTTCGGCTGCCTGCTCTACTTCATGCCCACATTCCAGGGCATGCTGGCCGACAAGATCGGATTCCGTAGCGCGCTGCTCCTGGCGTTCAGCTTGCTCTTTGCCGGATACGCTCTCCTCGGCGCCATTCCCGAGAAATGGGCCGCCGTTACCGCGCTCACACTCGTCATGCTCGGAGGCGCCATCGTCAAACCGGTCATCTCGGGTACGGCCGCCATGTGCTCTGACGAACGCAATCGAAGTCGCGCCATGTCCCTTTTTTACATGGCCGTGAATATCGGCTCTTTCACGGGTAAGAGTGTTGTCGATCCGATTCGATTCCAGCTCGACAAGATGGATCTCGGGATTTCGGGGCTGCAGGCAATCAACTTCTATGCGGCCGCCATGGCGCTCGTCGCTTTTGTTCTCGTGGCCCTCGCCTACAGAAACTTTGAAAGAACGGAATCGAAGAGATCACTGGGCGAGACCTTTCAGGGTCTGGTCACCGTGCTCGGCAATCTCCGTTTCCTTAGCCTGATCATTATCGTGGGCGGTTTCTGGGCGATCCAGGTTCAGCTCTACGCCACCATGCCCCAGTATCTCATCCGCGTCGTGGGCAACTTCACCACCCCCGGTTGGATTGCCAACGTCAACCCCCTCGTCGTTGTTCTGCTCGTCGTGCCGATCACTTACCTGGTGCGTAAACTGAGTCCTATCGCGTCGATCGGTATCGGACTCATGATCATTCCCCTCTCCGCGCTCAGCGTGGCGCTCGCTCCGCAGCTCGGGTCGGAGAGGATCATGATACTCGGCCTGTTCAGCCTCCACCCCCTGGAACTCATGCTCATCGTGGGAATCGCCTTACAGGGGATAGCCGAGTGCTTCCTCTCACCCCGATTTCTCGAATATGCTTCCAAGCAGGCTCCGCCCGGCGAAGTGGGACTCTACATGGGGTACAGCCACCTGACGAGCGCGTTCTCGTGGGGGTTCGGATTCGTCATTTCAGGGTATCTTCTCGATCGCTGGTGCCCCGCGCCCGACGTTGTGGCCGCCATGCCGGCCGAGAAAGCCGCGCACGCTTACGACCATGCCCACTACATCTGGTACTTCTTTGTCGGTATCGGGGTCGTGGCCTTCCTCGCTCTGATCGTCTTCAAGATCGTCACCGACAGGATCGACGCGCGGAAGGCGGATGACGCGGCTCAGGCGGATAATGTATAATTCCTTCGTACCCGAAACGGGCACCCTGACAACCCGATAAGAAACTTTTGGGAGAAACACAGTGTCTGCGGCCACACGACGACGTCGTTCACCACCCAAGAAGAAATCGATCAACCCGCTCCTCATCGCCGGCCCCCTCGTGGGGCTCCTCGTCATTCTCGTGATCGTCGTTCTCGTGAGCGGGGACGGCGATGGAGAAGGCGACACGCCCACGAAACCGGACAAGACGCCGGAACAGATCGCGGCCGAAAAAGAGCGGCTCGACAAGGCGCGCCAGAAGAAGCTCGATGACGAGAATCTGCTGCGCCAGGCCAAGCTCCAGATGGAATACAACAAGCGCGCCGCGGCGTGCAAGACAGCCGACGACTTCGCCAAGCTGGCGCGCGAGGCGGCGCGCGACGACCTCAAGTCGGTGGCGGAAGGGTTCTACCTGCGCGCGCTCACCCTCGATCCGGAGAGCAGGAGCGCCCACCGCGGCCTGGGGCACAAGCTCTTCGACTGCAGCCGCAATCTCGAAAACTGGGACATGATCAGCTTCGGCGGGATCTCCGATAAACTCACCGAGTTCAGCGCGCTCGAGGGCACCTGGGTGCCGCCCCTCGAGTACGACAGGGTCGTTGCCAAGTGGAAGGAGGCACTCCCCCGCTTCACCACCCTCGTCGAGACGATCGAGAACGATCCCTACGAGCAGAAAGTCCAGTCCTACTCGAAGCGCCTGAAGAACATGCCCTTCTACGAGGACCTGGCTCGCACCAACTCGTACACGATCAGCCGCGAAGCGCGGCCGGTGGTGCTCTTCATCCAGGAAGCGCTCGACCGGGACGAGAACCACGCCGACCAGATCGAGCGGCGCTACGCGCCGCCCCTGATCGCTCTCGAAAAGCACATGAAGGAGAAGATCTTCGACAGGCTAGGTTTCGAGTGCCGCGACGGTTTCAACGCCCTGATCGTGTGGGTGCTGAACAGCCACGGGTCGTACGATAACTTCCACCGGATCAAGTCGCAGAACTTCGGCCTCTCCGACAGCCAGTGGGCGCACTACAACTTCCAGAACAAGGAGGCGATCACCTTTCTCGAGACGCGGAAAGGGAAAGAGATGGAAGAGAGGATCGTGCACTTCCTGCTGCACGAGATGGTCCACTACTACCAGGACGCCTATGCGCCCTACGGGATCCGGGGCATCTCGTCCTTCTGGGTGGTCGAGGGGATGGCCGAGTGGGTGTCTACCTTTCCGACAGGGACGAATCTCGTGGACGGGCCCTTCCTCTTCGAGTCGAAGAACACGGGCCGGATCCGCGAGTTCCTGGGAATGATCGACAAGCTCGACGGAATGTGGCCGATCCCCATGATCGCCCTCCTCGACATCGACACCAGCATCATTCTGGGAAGCGCCATCGAGGCGGCCATTGCCGACGAACCCAAGATCGCCGCCATGGGTTCCAAGGCCGACATCCGTTCCAGGCTCACCTCGTGGACCTACGGATTCGGCTACTGCATGTGCCGCTACCTCTCGAAGGAGTACGAGGACGAGTTCTACCAGTACCTCGATCTCGATCTGAACGGCGATGCCGGTGCGGGCGAGTTCAAGCGCATCTTCGGCATCAAGGATCTCAACAAGCTCGAGAGGGACCTGGTCGAGTACTACAAGTAGACATCCAGTCTGACCTGATAAAAAAGCATCGGCTCAGGCACACGCCTGGAGCCGATGCTTTTTTTCGGGCAACGTCGGGCTCTACTTCACGTAGAAGAGTTCCTTCTGCGGGCGGGAAAGCCACTCGCACCCGTCGGCCTTGACAGCGACGATCTCCTCCACCGTGGCCACGCCGTGGCCGGGCACCTTGACGCGCGGCTCGATCGTGTAGACCTGCCCCTCCTCGATCTTCATGTAGGGCACCTTGGCGTACCGCTCCCAGGCGGGGGCGAGGACCGCCGCCCCGTCATGGGTCGAGCGGCCGACCTGGTGGCCGGTGGCATGGGGGTATTCCTCGTGGCCGCGGGAGGTGATGTACTCGCGGCAGAGCGTGTCCACGTCGAGGCCCGTCATGCCGGGCTTCATGTTGTCGGCCGTGTACTGGACCGCGTCGACGATCGTCTTGAAGGTCTCGATCACCTCGGGCGGCGCGGCTGTCTCTCCCTCGCGCAGGAAATACCAGGTCCGCTGGATGTCCGAGCAGTAGTCGTCCTTCTTCACGCCGAAGTCGATGTTCATGATGTGGCCGGGCTCGATCTTTCGGTCCGTGGGGCCGCAATGGGCGCCGGCCGCGTCAGGACCGGTGAAGACCGCCGGGCACATCTCGGCTTCCCACGCCGAGGTCACACCCTCCTTCTCGACCTCGCCGAGAATGAAGGCCGCCACCTGTTTCTCGGTCATGCCCGCCTTGAGAATCCCCGTCACCCGCGAATAGATATCCTCGGTGAGATTTACGGCGGCGGCGACCCTGTCGAGCTCGGCGCGTGTTTTTCGGCCGCGCAGGGCGGCGATCAGATCCTCGGACGAGCACCAGCGGTCGACGTAGGGCGTCCCCTCCAGGTGCTGCATGAGGAGCTGGTACATGCCGTGCGTCAGGCCGTCGGACATGTAGTCGCTGATCGACGTGTTGATCGCATAAGTCTTGGGATCGAGTTCGGCGAAGACCTCGCAGAGCGTCTCCTTGACGCCGGTCACGTAGCTCCTGACCTCGTCGAAGACGCCCATCGTCTCGAACTTGGCCGCGTCGAGGTTGCCCACCAGGGCGATCGACTTGCCCGAGCGGGTAAAAAAGAACGCTGACTGCCAGGTGCAGCCCGCGCCCACGACGAGCTCCATGGCCGGATCCTCCATCGCCTCGGTCTCGCGCGCGAAGATCAGCCACATGTCGATGTTCTTTTCCTCGAGAATGGAGAAGGTCTGCTCGATCTTGGATCGGATCATGAGGTCATTCCTTTACAAACTGGCCCACGTAAAACTTCTTGCCGCCCTTGAGTGACTCTCTCCACTCCTTCTTCAGCTCGAGGCCGTTGCGGGCCGCGAGGCGCCCGAGGACCTCGGGCGAGAGGAGATTCATCACCATGGTCAGGCTCTTGAGGCTATCGAAAGCCGACACGCCGACCGGTTCGTCGTCGGCGTCCGGCTCTTGGAGCACGATGCTCGCCACACCGCCCGGCGCGAGCCAGGAGGCGATCCTGGCGATCATCGGCTCCGTATCGAGGTACTCGAGAAGGAGAGCGGCATGAACCATGTCGAAGGATTCCTTCTCGAAGGCGCACTTCTCCGCGTAGAAACAGCAGAGCTCGATGATGCCTTCCAGATTCTGGTAGCGGGATCGCGCGATTTCGAGGTAGGCGGGATTGATGTCCACACCCACCAACCGCTCCGTGACAGCGGGATCGACGTGGCCGAATCCGTTTCCCGTTCCGCACCCGAGGATCGCCACACGGCGCGGGGAGATCTCCTTGTAGATGGTGCCCGTGATGCGGTCGAGAACACCGAGCTGATCGACGCCCTCTGGGCCCATGTGGCCCTCGTAATCGCGGGCCGAGATGTGAAGCCACGGGTTTTTGTTGTTATCTGATTCGCTCACAGCGGTGAAACTCCGTTGATCCGGGCCTTCCCGACGGAAACCAAAAAAATGACAATGCAAAAGGTCCAACTATACCGGGAGTTCAGGGAGATGGCAAACCCCATGTGAGCTCTGATGACGGCTGATCTCGGGCGTGTTGGCCCCGCTTTTGAAACGATTTTGCCCTGGTTGGTTGGAATAAGAATTACTCTCGCCAGGACGCAAAGAGCGCCTTCGGCAACTCTCCAATTCCCGATAATTATGTACACTTCGCTTATTTATGAATAATTCCTTAAATATAAGAGCATTTACTTAATATAATAAGGAAATCATTTGATCTCCATAAATTTCAGTAGGTAAGCAATGGACAATACGGACAGGAAGATACTCGAGATCCTCCAGGGCACGGCGCGGGTGACCAATGTACAACTCGCCCAGGCCGTGGCGCTCAGTCCGCCGGCGGTGCTCGAACGTGTCAAGAAGCTGGAAGAGAAGGGCGTCATCCAGAAGTACGTCACCCTTCTCGACGCGACGCGCGTGGGGCGCGGCACCCAGGCCTTCGTGGCTATTAGCCTCGAACTGCACGAACGCGCATCGATCGAGGGCTTCACCGAGGCGGTGGGCGCCTGCCCGGCGATACTCGAGTGCTACCACCTCGCCGGCGAGGAGGACTACCTTCTCAAGGTTGCCGTGGGCGACATCGCCGAGTATGAGTCCTTTCTGCACAACACCCTGACGCGCATGCCGGGCGTGCGCAAGATTCGCACCCAGTTCGTGCTCTCCACGATCAAAAAGGCGACCGAGCTCTCCCTCGACCGCCTCCCCACCACGGAACACAACGGTAATTCGAAATCGAAGATAAAAGCCAAGACCAAGGAGGACCAATGAGCGACCTGTCCATGTACAGCCCCGGCGTCCGGCGCCACGTGGCGATCGGAAAGAAGATCGCCGCCGAGCGCCAGAAGCAGATCAAGAAGGCCATGAAACTCAAGTTCGACACCATCGCCGTCCACGGCCTGTACACCATGCAGGAATCGCTGGAGAACAACCAGGGCGCCATCATCGAACCGGTCTATCTCTCCTCGTCCCAGGCTTACCGCGACGCCGACGAGATGGAAGCCGGGCTTGCCTATCTCATCCCCACCTGGTGCTACACGCGCATCGCCAATCCCACGACCTACTATCTCGAGTGGACCCTCGCCCTCCTGGAGGGGTATGGCAGCGGCGTGGAAACGTCGTGCGTGTGCACGGCATCGGGCATGTCGGCCATCATGAGCGCCGTCGATCCCCTCCTGGTCAAGCAGAAGAAGCGCGGCGAGGAGAAGATCAACTTCGTGAGCACCTGCCAGGTCTACGGGGGCACCTATCAGCAATTCCAGGTGCGCAAGATGGAAGAACGCGGCATCGAGGTGCGCTGGATCGTGGAGCCCCACAACACTGACGAGTGGGCGCGCAAGATCGACAAGAACACCCGTTTTCTCTACGGCGAGCTGCCGAGCAATCCGGGCCAGGCATTCTTCGATGTCAAGGCCGTGGCCGACCTGGCCCACTCCCACGGGATCCCGCTGATCTGCGACGCCACCGTCGCCTCACCCGCCTTGCTGCGGCCGATCGAGCACGGCGCCGATATCGTTGTGCAGTCGGGGACCAAATCCCTCACTGCGAGCGGTTACGGCGTATCGGGAGCCCTGACGAGCCGCAAGAACATCACCACCAAGGTCAAGAACGACGTTCCTCTCTTCAAGGAGGACTTTGCCAGTTACGTCAAGTTCTTCCCCTACCGGGACAATGGTCCTGCGCTGGCTCCGATGAACGCCATCTTCACCATGGGCGAGATCAAGACACTGCGCACCAAGATGGATCTCTTCAGCCGGAATACGATGGCTGTGGCGCGCTTTCTCGAGTCGCACCCCCAGGTGTCGCAGGTCGACTACCTCGGCCTCGAGTCCCACCCCCTCCACGAGCTGGCGAGCCGGTACATGAAGCTCGTCGATTCCGACGACGGCACGGGCAAGGAGGTCAACCGCTACGGACACCTCATGTCATTCCACGTGAAGGGCTCGGCCAAGGAGACGCGCAAGGTGTTCGACGCCTTCGAGCGGATCTGGCGCGCCACCGACCTGGGCCGCGTCAAGACAGTGGCCACCATTCCGACGATCTCCACCCACCAGCAGCAGGGAGAGAAGGCCCGCAAGATGGCGGGGATCCCGCCGCAGCTCATCCGCCTCTGCGTGGGCGGCGAGCACCCCGACGACGTGATCGCCGACATCGACCAGGCGCTGCACTCGATCAGGCGGCGCAAGGCAGTGGGCGTGTCGGCCAAGAAAGGAAAAAAGAAAGCTTCCGCCCGAAAAAAATAGAAACGAACCCATCGGGTGCGTTGTAGACTGCTTGACTGGAAAAAAAGAAACCCTTCCAAGGAAAGGAAAAATACTGTGACCGCAAACCTGGCTTTCATCGGATTCGGCGTTGTGGGCCAAGGGCTCGCTGAAATTCTCCTGGAAAAGGAAAAAGAGTTCGAGGCAAAGAACGATTTTACCTTTCGCGTCGTGGCGATCTGCGACAAGCTGAAGGGTTCGATCAACAATCCCGACGGGATCGATCTGAAAGCCGCCCTCGATGCGGTCAAGGCGGACACGAAGCTCGACGAGGCCGGTCTTGCAGGTGAGACAGGATGGGATGCGCTCACAACGATTCGCGAGTCGAACGCCGATCTCGTGCTCGAGGCGACCTACACCGACATCAAGACGGGCGAGCCGGCCGTCTCCCATTGCCGGGTCGCGCTCAAGAGCGGCAAGGACCTGGCCACGACCAACAAGGGTCCGGTGGCGCTCCACTTTCGCGAGCTCGACGACCTGGCGAGCGCCAAGGGATTGCACTTCCGCTACGAGGGCACGGTCATGTCGGGAACGCCGGTGCTCAATCTCTGCTCGGAAGCGTTGGCCGGGTGCGACATCAAGTCGGTCCGGGGCATTCTCAACGGAACGACCAACTACATCCTTTCCGAAATGGAATCGGGTCTCTCATACGAAAACGCGCTCACCCAGGCCCAGGAGCTCGGTTACGCCGAGGCCGTGCCCGACGCCGATGTTCTCGGCTGGGACGCCATGGCCAAGGTGATCATCCTCGCCAACACGCTCATGGACGCCAACCTCTCCACCGACGACATCGACTGCACGGGAATCACCGAGATCTCGCTCGAAGATGTCAACGCGGCCGTGGCCGAGGGCTTCCGCTGGAAGCTGATTGGCTCTGTCGCACGCGAGGGGGACAAGGTCGTGGGCCGCGTGGCGCCCGAGAAGATCGCCCTCTCCGACCCGCTCGCCGCCGTCATGGGACCGACCAACGCCCTCACCTTCGACACCGATCTTCTCGGACCGGTGACCGTGCAGGGCGCGGGCGCAGGCCGGTTGGAAACGGGTTTCTCCCTCTTGACCGACATACTCGCCATTCACCGGATGCGATGAGCGTTTGGGCGGTTTTGATGGCAGTGCGGTCTGGCGAAGTATTGAAGTGCTGATGAGGTTGACCTGACGGCGTCAGACCGAACTCACCCGGCATCCAAATTCGGCAGAACCTACCTTGAACGATCACTGTCTGTATTGGTGATTTGCCGGCCTATTGCCGCCCGGCGGCGAGGACGCTCTCTTCGGCCATGGGGCCATCGGGAGCGGTTTCGATCGGGCCGTCGGCTGCGGCCACCGGCCGCGGAGAGACGATCGCTTCGAGGTTCTGCTCGAGGCTGTCGATGAACCGGGCGAGCGAGAAGCGTTCGAGGACATGCTGCTTGGCCCGGGTGCGCATGGCGATGAGTTCGTCGGGAGGAAGGGAGACGATTTTCTCCATGGCGCGCGCCACGCTCTCGGGATCGAAGGGCGCCACCTTGAAGCCTGTCTCGTTGTCGATGACCGATTCGGTCGGCCCGCCGTGATCGGACGCGATGACCGGGGTTCCCTGGATCATCGATTCGAGGGGAACGAGACCAAAGGCCTCGTCCACGGCGATGTAGATCGTGGCAAAGCTCGTCCGGTAGAGACTGGCCAGCTTCTCTTCGCGGTGAATCGGTCCGATCATCTCGATCTGGTCGGCGAGCTGATCGAGCACGTGGGCGGGCACGAAATCGTGGAGCGCGGTCAGATCGCCCAGCACCCTGAGTCGCGCGTCGTGGCGTCCCGTCTTCTTCACGAAGCGCCTGAAGGCCTCGACGACGCAGGTGATGTTCTTCTGTGGCGACCGCGAGCTGATCGCGAGGAAGGCGAGGTCCTTCTTCACATTGTTCGTGGAGAGTTCGGCGACCGGAATGCCCGGTTCGCACACGAAGGAGTCGCGGTCGTAGACCTCGTGAATGATTCGCGAGAGGTAGTGGCTGTTCGCCACGATGGCGTCCATGTCGCGCACGGCGCGAATGTCGAGCTTGCGCCGGCGCATGTATTTTCGCTGCGTCAGTTTCTCCTGGTGCTTGCGCTGGAGTCGCACGATCGGCGTGTCCATCCAGAATTTCCTGTCACCCGGTCTGAACTCGAACGCGTAGCGGCCGGCCACATCGGGATAGAAGACGCGCGACACGCTGTGGCAGAACCAGACGCAGGGCGGAAAGCTCTTCGATTCGCGCCGCGCCCACGCGGCCCAGAGATGGGCGGGCGGGTTGTGGCACATGGCAAGGTCGAAGTCGACGAGCTCCTTCTTCAGCACCCGGCCGAAGTGGATCGCCTCGAGCCTTTTCGAGCCGACGATGGCGCGCAACGGAGACGGCTTGAGGAGCCGCACCTCGACCTCCTCGGGCAGCTCCCTCTCCCAGAGGGCGGGATTGAACGAAGGGGTGAAGATCACCACCTGATGGCCGCGCTCCTGCAACTCGCGCGCCATCCAGATCTGGAGCTTTTCGGCGCCGCCGAGGAGGGACAGATTGGGGTGGATCATGGCGATCCTGAGCCCGTTGCGTCCGCGGGGGAGCGCCACATTGTTGCTCGAGCAGGCGTCGAGCTTGCGGCCGTACTTGAGCCGCGACGGGAGATGGCGCAGTTTCAGGTATGCGGTCACCGCCTTGCGCGCCATGGGCTGGCGCGGCAGCTCGGTGATCGAGTCGAGCTCGCCCGACCTGACCGAGTAGAGGGTGCCCTTCCTGAGAAGGACGAAATTGCGCGACTTGGAGTTGATGACCTCGAACCCGTCCTTCTGGAGCATGGCGAGGGCGTCGCGACGCACCTTGCCCTGCCAGCGGCCGAGGAAGGTTTTGGTGTTCTGTTTTTCCCGGTCGAAGCGGCCCGCCGTGCGGCCCTCGAGGTGGATCACGCGGCTCTCGGGCACGTACCAGACCTGCCACCCTCGCTTGCGCGCACGAAGGCAGAAGTCGATATCCTCGAAGCCATTGACAAAGACCTCGTCGAATCCGCCGAGCGAGAGAAACACCTCCTTCCGGACCGCCATCGACGCTCCCGACACGGCCTGCATGCACCGCTGCCTGTCGCCGATTCCGGCCACCGTGGGAAAACCGCGATAGAGCATGACCGGCTTGTCATCATGGCGGATCACGAATCCGGCGTGCTGGAGCGTGGTGCCGTCAGGGTCGAAGAGACGGCTCCCGGCCACGACGGCGCGCTTCCGCTCGGAAAGGACCTTGATCAGCGGCATGAGCCACTGCGGGTCGACAAGAGTGTCGTTGTTGAGGAAGACGACGAACTCGTGGACAGCCTCCTTCGCGCCCTCGTTGCACGCCCGGCCGAATCCCAAGTTCTTGTCGAAGCGCACCGTGCGCACCCGGCCGTTCATGGAGGAGAGCATCTCGCGCGTTTCGTCCGTCGATCCGTTGTCGACGACGATGATCTCGCCCACCTCTTTTCCAGAGGTTTCCCAGATCCGCGACAGACACTGGCGTGTCAGATCCGCGCCGTTATGAACGGGAATGACGATGGAGCAGTTGAGCGGCTGCATGTGGTCCGTTCAGAATCGCTTCTAATCCTGGGGACGAATTCCCCTCCTGGGGACGAATTCCCCACGGAAGGTCTCTTCCAGTAAATTCGTGGGAAATACTGTAACACAGGTCGGGCATTCTGAACCACCCAATGAAGTGTGAACAATGAAAAAAAAGGAATCCCTGCCTTTTTTCAGGACCGCCCGAATCGATCGCCCATGGCGCGACTCGCCTATCGTCTCCTCGAGCGCCGCGGTCGTCGAAAGGCGGCGGTGGTTGAAAAAGGCCAACCAGTTTGTTCTATTGAACTTGCGATGGGTGATTCGTGACCGAAATGCGGTTGGTGAGCAAAGGCTGGTCCCATGTCGGCAAAGCGCAAAAACTCCAGAACCGGTTCACAGTACCTGGCCGACCGCCTCGTGAAGAAGAAGTGGCTCTCCAGCCGGATTCTCGCCGTTGTCGAGCGTTTCCTGAACAAGGAATCGCTCCGCCGGGCGCTGCGCGGCGTTGTGCTGAGAAACCGCGACCAGGTGGCCGAAGTGCTCGACATCTTCGAGACCGCCGCCGACCGCCGCGAGCTCGACGGGATTCTTCTCTCCAACCTTCTCGCACGGGGACGCTCGGTGGAACAGCCGGCGTGCTCGATCATCATTCCTGTCTTCAACAACGGCGCCATGACCTATTCGTGCCTCCGGGCGCTCTTTGTCGCAAAGGTCAATGCGCCCTTCGAAGTCATTGCCGTGGACAACGGGTCAACGGACAGCGCGCCCGAGGTGCTCGACCACTTCTCGAAATGCATCACCATCATCACCAACCAGCACAACCGCGGTTTTGTCGACGCCTGCAACCAGGGCGCGGCCGAGGCGCGCGGCGACTATCTCGTCTTTCTGAACAATGACACGCGCGTCACCGATGGGTGGCTCGACCGGCTCCGCGAGACGGCCGAGGATTTTCCCGATGTGGGCGCCGTGGGCGGCAAGCTTCTCTTCCCCGACCAGACGATCCAGGAAGCGGGCGGCATCATCTTCAGCGACGGCACTGGCGTGAATTACGGCAAGTGGGACGATCCCGACGCGCTCGACTACAACTTCATGCGCGACGTCGATTACTGCTCGGCAGCGTGCCTCCTCGTGCGGCGCGGCCTCTTCGAAAGCCTGGGCGGTTTCGACCGGCGCTATGCGCCCGCCTTCTACGAGGACACCGACCTCTGCTTCGGTGTGCGCGACGCCGGGAGCCGGGTGATCTACCAGCCGCGCTGCGAGGTGTTCCACCACGAGGGCGCCACGGCCGGGGTCGACCTCGACCTCGGGTACAAGCGGTTCCAGAAGATCAACCAAACCAAGTTTCTCGACAAGTGGCGCGCCGCGCTCGCCGGCCAGCAGGCGCCGTCGTCGCGCAATCTCTCATCGGCGCGCGACCGCCGCGACGGGCCGCGGATCGTGGTCTTCGACGCGCAAGTCCCGTCTTTCGACCGCGATTCGGGTTCGCTCCGAATGTTCTCGATCTTGAAGGCGCTGAACCGGCTCGCCTATCGCGTCTCCTTCGTGCTGCGCCGCAAGGCGCGCTTCGATGAGTACGGCCGCGCCCTGGGCGGGATCGGCGTGCGGGTTGTGGCCGAGAACGACGTCTGGGCCGAGCTCGCCAGGGGCGAGCATGACATGGCGATCGTGTCGCGCCTCGCCATGGCGGAGCGGTTCCTCAAGAAGATCAAGAAGGCCGCGCCGCGCATCCCCGTTGTGTTCGACACGGTCGACGTTCACTTCGTACGCGAGATCCGCGCCGCCGAGCTGAGCGGCAGCAGGCAGGAGCTCAAGGACGCCCACCGCACGCGGGCGACCGAGCTCGCACTGGCTGCGCAAAGCGACCTAACCATCGCCATCACCGAGGCGGACAGGGAGCACCTTCTGAAACAGAATCCCGACCTCGTCGTCGAGATCATTCCCAATGTGCACGCGCCGGCGCCTGTGGTCCCCTCGATCGAGGGGCGGGACGCGCTCATGTTCATCGGCGGCTTCCGCCATCCGCCCAACCAGGACGCCATGATCTACTTCACCAGGAAGCTGCTGCCCGAAATCAACGAGGCGCTCGGCGCAAGGGAGTTTCTCATCGTGGGCAGCGAGCCGCCCGAAGAGGTGCGCGCCCTCGCGTCGGAACAGATTGCCGTCACCGGCTATGTCGAAAAGACGGATCCCTATTTTGCGCGGAGCCGGGTGTTCGTCTGCCCCCTGCGCTACGGATCGGGCATGAAGGGAAAGATCGGCGAGGCGCTCACCCAGGGTGTTCCCGTGGTGACCACGCCCGTCGGCGCCGAGGGCATGGGCCTCGTTCACGGCGAGACCGCCCTGATTCAGGAGGACCCCGCGGCCTTCGTCCGCGACGTGGTAAGGCTCTTCAACGACGACGACCTCTGGATGACACTCGCTGTCAACGGCCGGAAATTCGTGGCTGATCGCTTCGGCCCGGCGGCGCTCGAGGAAAGACTCCGAATCCTTCTACCCCCTCTCCTCACGCGATAACGCGAGGCACCTCCGACAAGCTGTGGATTCATGAAATCATCGGAGGAGCCGGAAGGGTTTGGTCAATGCACGGCCGAGCCGATAGGAGACGGAGTGGCGTATCTCCCGCGTGTGGGCGTCTTTCTCGGCGATGATCTGGTTGGCCCGCTTCAACTCCTCGAGTGTCCTGAGGGCTTCGTTCCAGCCCGGCCAGAGCGGGTAGCGGGCGGGATCGAAATCGGCGTTGCGATCTGCCACCTTCCTCTGGAGGAAGGCGTGGAGATCCTTCTGCTCGGCCGTGGCGTTTGGAGCTTCTGCGATCGTGTCCGGGCGGTCGCCGTGGTCGAGCGATTGGTCGACGGCGGCGGCGACCTTTTCCATGTCAGCCGGCCGGCCGGCGCGCGGGCCGCACTGCTCGTCGAGGAAGGCGCAGAGACGGATGCCCTGGGCCATCGGATCGGCGAGGAGCTCCTCGTATGAGACGAAGAGGGCCTGGGGTTTGGCCTGTACGTGGCTCATGATAGCCAGCATCGAGTACTGCCAGAGCAGGAGCGCCGCTGTCGGGCTGAGCGCATCGCGGTCGGCGAGCGAACGGGCTATGTGGAGCGGTTCGCGCACGGGCACGATGTAGGCAGGGTCGGGCCAAAACTTCTCCCAGAAGGGGAGCAGAGCGGTCAGGCGCGGATCTTTCCAGAACCAGGGCGCGCCCTGTGTGTCGAATTCGGCGATGAGCTGCCGCGCTCTCCGGCTGAACTCTGAATCGCCGGCCAGTTCCGCGATCGCGTCTGTTTTTTCCGGCGGAGCGCGCCAGCTCCCTCCGGCGGCGCGGAGCAGCTCGTCGTTCAGTTCGAGAAGCGGCACGTGTTCGAAGTAACCACGCGCGTTCCACTCGTCGCCGTCGAGGAGCTTCTCGCCGCTGACCGTTGCGCCCCCCCACCGATGAACCATCTCGGCCACGAGAGAGGTGCCGCTGCGGTGCATACCGAGAACGACGATCATCTTTCGCATCGAACACCTCGATCGCTGCGCCCTCAGGAGGCGAGGCGCTTCAGCAGGGCTTTCAGCAGCTTGTAGAAGTTCTGCACCGACGAGATGCTCATCTCCTCGTCAGGGCAGTGCGGATAGCGGATGTCGGGACCGAAGGAGATCATGTCCATGCCGGGGAACCTCTCGCCGATCACGCCTGTTTCGAGTCCCGCGTGGATGGCGAGCAGCTCGGGCTCGGCGCCGAGCGTCTCGGCGAAGACTTCCTTGAAGATCCGTGCAAGTTTCGACCTGAGATTCGGCTTCCATCCGGGATAGGCCTCGCCCTCTTCCACGTCGGCGCCGGCAAGACGGGACACGGAGGCGATACGATCCCGCAGAGCGCGCAACGAGTCGTTGATCGAGCTGCGCGTCGACATCTCGAACATGACAACGTCCTTGTCGAGCTTGATGCTGGCGAGGTTCGTCGACGTCTCGACGAGGCCGGCGAGCTCGTCGCTCATCCTCTCCACTCCGTGAGGCAGGGCGAGCATGAGGCTCACGATCTTCTCGGTCGAGGACTTGTCGAATACGGACGCGATTTTTTCGGTCTCCTCCACGGTCACGCTGAGAGCGGGATCGATCTTCTCCAGTTCAGCGCCCACGATCTTCGCCTCGCGCAGAATGGCGTTGCGGAGGCGCGCCTTGTTCGAGGGGCTCACCACGATCAGCGCCCGCGACTCGCGCGCAATGGCGTTGCGCTTGTTGCCGCCCTGAATCTCGCCGATCGCGAAGGGAACCCTCTTGCGGCCCGCGGCCAGGCAGCGGCCGAGCACGCGCACCGCGTTGCCCCGCTGCTCGTGAATGTCGCATCCCGAGTGGCCGCCCTTGAGGCCGGTCACGATGACGCGCAGCGCCTCGGAGTTCGGCTTGGGCGCGATGGTCCTCACACTGACGTGGATGCGGGTGTCGCCGCCTCCCGCGCAGCCGATGTAGGCGTGACTGCTCTCCTCGCCGTCGAGGTTGAGCATGATTTTGCCCTGGAGAAAGTTCTTGTCGAGCTTCAACGCTCCCGTGAGGCCGACCTCCTCGTCGACTGTGCAGAGGAGCTCGAGCGGTCCGTGCACCGCCGAGTCGTCCTCGGAAATGGCGAGGGCCGCCGCCACGCCGAGTCCGTTGTCCGCGCCGAGGGTGGTGCCGCGCGCCTTGACGAGATCGCCGTCCACGTAGGGCTCGATCGGATCGTTGAGGAAATCGTGGTTCGCATCGGCGTTGGCCTCGCCCACCATGTCGATGTGCCCCTGGAGGATCACGATCGGTTTCTTTTCATGACCCGGAGTCGCCGGAACGCGGATGACCACATTGCCCGCCTCGTCCTGGGATGCGTCGAATCCCTTGCCTTGTGCAAAGGACAAAATGTGCGCCGCCAGCTTCTGCTCATGGCCGGACGGATGGGGGATGCCGCAGATGGCGTCGAAGTGCTTGAAAACAAGCACGGGATCGAGATGGCTGATCGACATGTTGCTCACTCCATGGTATCGAACCGGGCGATTTCGGTTCAGGGTCGAAACGGCCGGAGCCGGTTCGTTCGAATTCCAAACGACAAACAGGCCATTTTGCCCCGGGCCGGAAAAATTTCCAGATGCTTTTGGCTCTAAGCAGTAAGAAAGATACTCTCGCAAAGACGCCAGGCCCGCAAAGTATTCTGGGTGAAAAAGAGCCAAACGAAACGAAATCCTCAAAGAAGCTTCACGGCCATGAAAACCACAAAGACGGTCCGCGCGGTCGGAGGCGTTCAGGATTCTCGCGACCGACTTCAAGAGTTCCGAAGAAACGAAGATGAATATGCGGCGCGTGATCATACGCCGATTGCGACCGGATATGCTGAGATCGCTCCCCATGGAGCGTCTCTCTGCCAGTTGAAGGCCGCACCTTACAAAATTCCTTCGACGAACACCATAGATTCGCTATTTCTTCCGCTGGGGGCGGTTTTGTTCCCGAAGCGCCTCGAAATGCTCGATACGGGGCGATTCGTTGATTTTCATGGGTTGACAAGAATCGATCGCGGGAATAATATTGGCGCCCGGACAACAAGGCGGAGTAGCTCAGTCGGTAGAGCAACGGGTTCATAATCCGTGCGTCGGGGGTTCAAGTCCCTCCTCCGCTACCAGAAATCAAAAGCCGGGTTCTCGCCCGGCTTTTTTTTTGATAAGGGATCGATTGGGAGCCAGCAGCTCCCTTGTCGTGTCACGACCGAGCAAGGCGCGCGCAGCGGGTTTTGAAGTCTGCCAGTCGACCTTCGAGGTCAGGGATCGAACCGAGGCGGGTGTCGAGGAGTTGATTGGCTCCGAGGTGGAGGCGGGTGTCGTTCCGGTTGCGCTCGGTCAGCTCGTCCATGAGGGGCGCGCCAAGGGTGGCGCGGGCCTGGTCGAGGCGTTCTTCGATCGTCGCCGGCCGGCCTTTGGTCACGTTCTGGGGGACGTAGGCGAGATCAATGTTTTTGAAATGAGGCTCGAGGGCGTACTCGGCGCAGACCAGGCTCTCGTCGAGGCGCTCGACCACGCCGACCACGGTGCAGGCCGCGAGGTTCTCATCGGCTCTTTGCACATCGGCACGCGTGATCGGGCGGACCGGGTCCTCGTCGGCTCCGAAGGAGAGGACACTCGTCTGGAAGTCGGCCAGAACCGTGACCGCGCCCTGGTCGAGTCGCCACCGCGTATAATCGGCAAGGGAGGTCTGCTCCGCCTTGCGGCTGCCCGGGGTGATCCCTCCCTGGCGTTTCTCGAAGGCATAGACGGACAGGGCCCGATCGACGGGATGGCGGATGAACACGATGGGCAGGAACTCGATCCGCTTCATCGCCGGAAGGGGGAACCGGAACTGGTGGCTCGACAGGTACCTGATCAACGGGTGTCCGGTCAGAAACCGCTCGATCGCGGCCGGACCGAGACGATCGCCGGGCGCATCGCCGTCGACCGTGCGGAACGCTCGGCCGAGTTTCCGCTCAAAAGCCCAGTCAACGGTGGAGCCGGCGTTCTTGAAGATATGAAAGTGAATGGACACTGACCGCTTGAGCATGCGCTTGAAAAAATTGCCCGGTTTCATCGCCTCACCCCCCACCTGGGTGTCCGCACCCCCCACCTGGGCGTCCGCGGGTCAGTCAACCTTCTTGTCGAAAAACGGAGCGAGACGTTTCAGCTCGTCAAAGAGATCCTTGAGCTCCTGCGGGTACAGTGACTGGCACCCGTCGGAAAGCGCCTGGCGCGGATCGTAGTGCATCTCCACCATGATCCCGTCAGCGCCCGCGGCGATGGCCGCGCGCGCGAGGGGTTTGATCATCTTGCGCTTGCCGGCCGCATGGCTCGGATCGCCGATGATCGGCAGGTGGCAGCGCGTCTTGATCTCGGGGATGACCGACACGTCAAAGGTGTTCCGCTGAAAATCGGAAAAGGTCCGGATGCCGCGCTCGCAGAGGATCACGTTGGGATTTCCCGCGGCAAGAATGTGCTCGGCCGCCATGAGAAACTCCTTGAGCGTGGCCGCCGCCGCGCGCTTGAGCAGCACGGGCTGCTTCATCCCCCCCACGATCTTGAGAAGCGAGAAGTTCTGCATGTTGCGCGACCCGACCTGGAGAATGTCGATGTGGTCGCGCGCCATGGCGGCTGTTTCGGCATCGACCACTTCGCTCACCGTGACGAGTCCATGCTCCTCACCGGCTTCGGCCAGAAGGCGGTAGCCCTCCTCGCCGAGGCCCTGGAACGTATAGGGCGACGTGCGCGGCTTAACCGCCCCGCCCCGGAGGAAGGTGGCGCCCGCGGCCTTGACACCCTCGGCGGTCTTCATCATCTGTTCCCGGTTCTCGACAGCGCAGGGACCGGCGATGAGGACGAACCGGCTCCCGCCGATCTGCCGGCCCTTGACCGCGACGACCGTGTCGGCTGTCTTGGCCTCGCGCGACACCAGCTTGTAGGGCCGTGTGACGGCGATGATCTCGGCCACACGCGGCAGGCCCTCGAAGATCTCCTTGGGAATGGGATCGACGTTTCCGATGATCGCCACCGCCGTGCGCAACCCGCCCGGAATGCGGTGCGTTTCCAAGCCGAGGGCCTTGACCGCCTCCTCAACCTTGGCGACGTCGTCTTCCCCCGCACTGGGATCCATGACTATCAGCATCGTCTCCTCCTCGAATGGAGCGCTCCGATCGACGGGCGCTCACACTTCCATTCCCGTCAGGACAGAGCCGGTCTCATCACCGCGGACACGAGAGTCTTGTCGTTCCCGCCCATGTTGATGAACATGGCGTGGTTCTTACCATCCTTGAAGGCGGCCTGACAGTCGCCCGCGCGGCGCGTGAGCTGGAGCACAAGATCGGCCGCCTGGCGTACGCCGGTGGCGCCCGTGGGGTGGCCGAAACCGACGAGACCGCCCGTCATGTTGACCGGACAGGCGCCATCGGCGCGCGTCTGGCCGTCGAGCACGAAGCCGGACGCCCCGCCCGCGTCGGCGAGTCCGACCGCCTCGAGAGAAAGCAGCCCCGAGACGGTGAAGCAGTCGTGCACCTCCAAGAGGCCGAGGTCGGCCAGCCCGATGCCGGCGAGTTCGAAAGCCTCGGCGGCCACGGCCGCGGTCGTGTCGAGCCGGCAGAGGTCGGACGGGTCCTTGGTGATGTCCCCTTCGGCATGGGCCACGCTGGCGAACTCGGCTGCCTGGTCCTTGCCCACGCCGAGTTTCCGCAAGCCCTCCTCGGAGGCCACGATGAACGCTGACGCGCCGTCAGTGACCTTGGAGCAGTCGAACACATTGATGTGCTCGAGGAACGCCTTGGGATTCGGCTCCATCAGGCCCGTGGCGCGCAGATCGGGATCGGCGTTGTGGTGCTCCTGGGCATTGGGGTTGCGGCGCGCGTTCTCCACGGCGAGAGCGTACCACTCGGCCATGCCCTTGCGGAAATCATCGCGCCCATAGCGTTCGTAGCAGGCGCCCGCCCTGTCGGAGAAGAGGTTGGGGAAAAAGTAAGCATGGCCCTCTTTCCGCTCGCGGCTGAAATGGCCGGCGCCGGCGAGGATGTCGGCGCCGTAGATCGCCTTGACCGTGTTCTGCACCTCCACGCCGACGACGAGCACCGCGTCGGCCTGATCGGCGAGCACGCTCTTCACGGCCGTGTTCACCGCCATGCCGCCCGAGCCGCAGGCGCCCTCGACGCGCGAGCAGGGCTTGTGGAGCAGACTCTCGTGAATAGCGGGCATGAAAGCATTCAGGTGCCCCTGCTTGTTGAATCGGGCAGCCATGAAGTTGCCGATCACCGCCTCGTCGAGCGCAGCGGGATCGGCCACCTGGGCGAGGCAGTCCTTGCCGGCCTCGAAAATGTAGTGCTCGATGCCCGGACGGGGCTTCTTGGGATGAAACTCCTTGCGGCCCGGACCGAGATAAAGGGTATGGGCGGGCGCACAGGCGAAAACAGGTTTGCGCAGCTTTTTCATGATCTATCTCCTTGGGCCTATTAGCCGGTGTATTCGTTGATCGGACCGTACAGATGGAAGAAGCCGTTCGTGAGCACGCCGTTGACGGCAGCCGTGTCGGCCGCCACGCCATCGGCAACGAGTTTCTCGCCGATCGCTTTCGAGGCTTTGAGGTACTCCATGCCGAGGCGGGCACCTTCTGTGTCCATGCCGGCCAGCGTGGCGAAGTGGCTCGCAAGGGCGTCGGCCCGGTCCTTGGCGCCGAGCAGCTTCTTCCAGGGGCGGAAACCGTCGGGCAGAGCGCCGAGCTCCTTGTCGGCCGTACCTGTCCACCCGTCGGGATCGAGGGGCATGTAGTCGCTCTTGCCGAGGCAGTAGACCGCCGAGGGCCGCCCTTTGGCGTAGCGCAGGATGCCGTCCTTCTGCGATCCGTCCGCGTTCTGGCCGCCGAGCACGCCCTTTTCGATGAGGGCGTCGATGAACTCGCTCTGCAAACCCTGGCCGGGCAGGTAGGCGTTCATCACGTCGAGGATGAACTTGAAGACGTCGACGCCCACGTAATCGATGAGCTGAAAGATCCCCATGGGGCGGATCAGCCAGTCCTGGCTGATCCGGTTGACCTTGTAGACGGCCGGCGCCCATGCGGCCGCGTCGCCGCGCAAGGAATTCACCGTGGCGATGGCGTGGAGGCCGTCGCGGATGAAATGGCCGTTGCCGATGAATCCGGCAATATCATTGGCCTCGATCACCTTCTTGCCGAGGCGCTTGGCCAGATCGTAGCCCCCCTTTTTGAGGTCGGGCGCCGTGTCGGCGCAGGTGATATATTCGAGAAGCTTTTGCACTGCGGGAGGATTGTAGAAATGGTACCCCGCGATCTGGCCGGTCAACTCCAGCTTCTTTCCGAGGCTGGCGATCGGGATCGATGAGGTGTTGGTCAGATACCAGGCTTCGGGGTGGGCGCTCTGACGCACCTGGGAGAGGAGCTTGACCTTGAGGTCCTCGTCCTCGTTGACCGCCTCGAAGACGAGCGTTGCTCCGGCCGCGGCATTGAGATCGGCAGCGGGCCGGATCACACTGAGGGCGTCGCTCACAAAAGTATCGATGATCTGGCCGTTTTCCACGAGGTCGGCCCGGTCGGCGTAGAGCGCGCGCAGCATGCCGGTCTTCTTCTCGCCGATCTTGACGAGCTGAGTGCTGAGGTAGGTCAAGAGGCCCGAAAGCACGGCGTGGTCTCTGTCGATCAAACTCAGCCTATATGTCTTTCCCTTCCCTTCGGGAGAGAGTTTCATCCGCGCCAGCTCGCTGGCCACGAGCAGCGCGATACCGCTGCCCATCTTGCCGGCGGCGCCGATGACGGCCACATTTTCGAGTCGCTGTGAAAGATCCATCAAGATTCTCCTACTGTGAAAAGGTATCGTCCCAGCTGGAAAGAGCCCTCTGCCGGGCCGATTTCGGCCGCACTCGGCAAGAATGAAACCACGTACTATACCAGACCCAGAAATCCAATCCAACCCCCCCCAGAACCACATTTGCTACAGTCCCATTTCGGGTGAGAGCCGGAGTCTGTTCGATTCCGGCCGATCTCGACGGAATTGACAGCCGTCGACGAATCGGAGAGCGAGGCGCTCCGCGCTCGGTCAGGATAATTGGCGGCCCCGAAATATTTTGTGACTGTTCTGATTTTTATCCTTTCCCTCATTCAGGCTTCCGCATACTATGAGCGCCGTTGGAAAGGCGGTAGGGCGACTCCGCTAACGAGGGAATCGTAGCGGTCTGGTTTCTTTAAACTTAACAACTTGATGAGTGTTTCGCGGCATCGGCCGCGAGTGACGCAACATCATCCGAAGAGGTCTTGTTAAATAGGTATCGATTACTTCTATATAAATAAACGAAGACAGCTATAACGTTATAAAGTTTATTTGAAGTGGGAGGATTTCATGTCTGCAAAGACTCTTGTCTGCGCCATCCTGTCTGTCGGTCTCATTCTGTCCATCAGCGGCCTCGTGTCTGCTCAAGATGCGCCGGTCAGAACGGAACAGGTCAAGCCGGGCGATCTCAAGGGATTCCTCAAGGATTCAAAGGGAAAACCTTTCTCCAAGGTCGAATTGGCCATCGTCAATGAAAAAGGCGAGGTCGTCCAGAAAGCTGTGACGAACCAGAACGGCGAGTACCTGTTCAAGGATCTTCCCGAAGGCAACTACATGTTGAATGTTTCCGGCAAGCCGGCATTCGCCCTCCAGGTCACACCCGCAGCCGGGATGAACACGATCCAGGCGCGGCTGCCGAGCGCGGCGCGCGATCCGGCAACGGGCGCTCTCATACCCGAGGCGCTCACGGCACTCGAGTGGACACTCATCGTGGTCGGAGGCGTGGCAGTGGCCATCGCCGT
The DNA here is from genome assembly GCA_964464495.1 of uncultured Phycisphaerales bacterium. Taxonomy (GTDB): domain Bacteria; phylum Planctomycetota; class B15-G4; order B15-G4; family CAYZWU01; genus CAZUHB01. The sequence continues at coordinate 68,974 of CAYXGI010000014.1, read as the reverse complement.
CCCGACGATCATCCACCACAATGACAGCGACGACGACGATAAAAAAGTCAGTCCCTGATCCATTTCGAACATCCACAAGGGGCTGTCAAAGATTCTTTGACAGCCCCTTTTCGTCTCCGCCGATCAGAACGTCATTTCAAGGGGGTCCAATTCCACGAGCGATTCGAAGTCCTGCAATCTCACACCGTTGAAACTAATTCGGAAGAGGGCGAGGTTGGGAATGCGCAAGCTCTTGTAAGCGTTGAGCTTGAGTTCGCGGAAGTAGAGGATCAGGCAGCGAATGACGGCCACGTGGGTAACGAGGAGATTGACGGCGTGCGCCTCGACGGACAGGATCCGCCCGAGAGCTTTCAGAGCCCGATCCTGCACCTCGGCGAGTGTCTCCCTTCCTGGGAGGGAGAGCTCCGAAGGCCGGATCTGCCAGATCGCGAATTCCTCGGGATAGGATAGGGCCACTTCCTCCTCGGACAGGCCTCGCCAGGGGCCCATCAGTATCTCGATGAGATCTGGATCGACCACGATTTCCGTCCCCGTCATTCTATTCAGAATTTCGGCGGTCTCGATCGCTCTCTGCACTGGGCTCGAGTGGATGGCTGTGATCTCCTGCCCGGCGAGAATTTTTCCGAGCTTCTCTGCCTGCTCGATCCCCTCCTCGATCAAGCCCTCATCGTTTCGGCCGGCGTAGATCTTATCCACGTTCGATCGGGTTGTGCCGTGGCGGATCAGAAAGATGGTTCGAACCGCCATGTCACCCGATCCTGTTCTGTACGATCTGCATGAAGATGTGCACGAGCATCAGGTGCACATCCTCAATTTTTTGCATGTCGTCGGATGGAACGACGACCGCCGTTTGAGCGATATGGGCGAGCTCGCCCCCCTCGAAACCGGTGAAGCCGATCGTGCGGGCGCCGTTCTCGTTGGCGTACTGCAGCGCGCGGATCACGTTCGGCGAGTTTCCACTGCCTGACAGACCGAAAAAGAGATCGCCTCGATTCATGAAGTTCTTCAGCGGCTCCACGAAGATGCTCTCGTAAGAGATATCATTGGCATAGGCGAGCATGGTGGAGACGCTGTCGTTCAGGCAGATCACCTTGAATCTCTTTTTCAGGTCGGTGCAGGTTCCCTTGTTGATGTCGCAGGCGAAGTGGGACGCCGTGGCGGCGCTCCCTCCGTTGCCGGCCACGAAGATCTGCCCGCCCTCCACGTAGGTCTCGATGATCTGGTTGACGCAGGCGTCGAAGCTGCCCAGGTCGACACGATCGATGACACCCTTGAGCTCGGTCAGGTATTTCAGTGAGTATTCGATTGACATGACAGGTCTCTCAATTCTTTTCCTGGCGGGGTCCCCGCCGCGGCCGGGGGACTCGCTGCCCCGATATCGCTGTAAAACAGAATCCGCGCGCCTTCGTCATCGAAAGCGAAGTCGAGTTCGCGCAGATCGAGCGCCGCCCTGAGCGCTTCCTGTTTCTCGGGCTCGCAGTAGAAGAGGAAGAATCCCCCGCCCCCGGCTCCGAGAATCTTGCCCCCCGCGGCGCCTGCCTTCAGCGCCGTCGCGTAAATGTCGTCGAGATGATCATCGGTGATTTTCTCGGTGAGACGGCTTTTTCGCTGCCACCCTTCGTGGAGCAGCGCGCCGAAAGCGTCGAGCTCTCCCTGGATGAGGCAGACCTTCATCTCCTCGGCGATCTTGACCATCTCGCGCATGGCGTTGAACTTGTCTTCCTCCTCGATCCTCCTCCTCTGCTCCCGAAGGATCCGGCTCGCGCTCCGCTCGTTGCCCACATAGAACATGAGCAGGTTGTCCTGAAGCGTCTGCTTGATCTCGGGTTTGAGAATGATCGGTTCCACGAAGACCGATTCGTCGGAATTGAAGCGGATGTAGTTGAGTCCCCCCATGCTGGCCGCGTACTGATCCTGCTTGCCGATCGGCTCGCCGAGCTTCTCGATCTCGATGCGGCAGGCCGTCTCGGCGAGCCACTCCTTGCTCCTCATGGTCCGCTCGTAGGCGGAGAGGGTCTGGAGCAGACAGACCGTGAAGGCGCTCGACGAACCGAGCCCCGTGCCGGCCGGTACATCGGCCACGCTGGCAATCTCGATGCCCTTGTCGATCTCCATCAGCTCGAGGCACTCACGGACGAGGGGGTGCTGAATGTCGGCCACGGAATCGACATCTTCGGTCCTGGAGTACTTGATCCTGATCTTCTTGTGAAAATAGGGATGGATCATGGTGTACATGTACTTGTTGATGGTCGTGCTCACCACGGCGCCGTAGTGCCGCCGGTAGAAGGTATCGATATCGCTGCCGCCGCCGCCGAAGCTGATCCGAAAGGGAACCCGTCCGATAATCATGACAACACCTTTTCGATCTTTCTCAGTCCCTCGTGACTGCCCATGTCGTAGAACCTCTGGACCGTGGTGAACGCGGCGAACTCCCCCATCTCGATGAGGCGCATAAAGATCTCCTCTTCGAGGGAGCAGACCCGGCCCGGCTCGATCATGTCGAGAACCGACCTGTCGAGGGCGATCGCGCCGGCGTCGAGATGGGTTTTTCCATGACTCTCCCGCTTGTCGTAGGCGAGGACCGCGCCCGTTGCAGAGAGCTCCAGATTGTTCTGAACGATCTTCTCGCTGTTGTCGTAGGCAACGATGAACGCCTTCTTTCCGAGCTCCCCGAAGAGGGCAGCCATCTTCGCGTAATCGATGGGAAGGAGAGTGTCCCCGTTGAGCAGGATAAAGCTGCCCTCCAGCTTGGACTCGGCCATCTTCAGTCCCCCGCCCGTTCCCATGGGCGTCTCCTCGAAGGAGTAGTCGAGACTCATCGAGAGGGAGGAGCCGTCGCCGAAATAGTCCTCGATCTGCTCACCCAGATAACCTGCCAGAATCAGAACATCGGTGAAGCCGAAACCACGGACCAGCTCGAGCTGATGTTCGAGAAAGGGTTTGCCGCGGACAGGCACCATCGGTTTGGGAACGCTCCGGGTGAGCGGTCTCAAGCGCGTTCCCTTTCCTCCAGCGAGTATGACGACTTGCATGGTGTTTTCCTCAGTTCCTTACTTTTTCCCAGAGTGTCTTCTGTTCACCCGCGAAGAGCCTGTAGACGCCGACCATGGCCGCCCAGTGGACGAGACAGAAGTAGTAGGGCACGAGCAAGAGGTTCGGGATCTTCCCCCCCATCCTATCGAAAAGACACCCGGCGAGAGCGGTTCCATAGAAGACGGCCTGCCCGGCGAGAATGATCGTGAACATCAGTCCCGGCAAAAAGAGGTTGCTCACGAGCAGACCGAGAGCGAAAACCGGTACGAGCCACCTGAGGAGCTTGTGTGAGATGAGCTGGACGAAGAGGAGCGGCTTCAGCGCAGCCACGCTCTCCTTGAGCAGCAAGAGGCAGCTTTTCATGTTCCATGTGATGATCCGCACCTTGCGCCTGAACTCGTCGCGCGTGTCGTCGGAGCTCCTCTCCCAGGAGACCGCCTCCCGATCGAGGATGACGCCGCGGCCCTTCAACCTGATCCTAATGGGCAGTTCGAAATCGTCCCCCCGGTCGCGCGTCATGGGGCGATAGAGCTCCTTGCACATGGCGAAAATCGACCCGTTCGCGCCGAGGAGGGAAAAGAGCCGGCTCTCGAGGCTCTTCATGCACATCTCGTAGCGCCAGTAGATCCCCTCGCCCGAACCGGCCGCGGTGCCCTCGGGATTGGTATAACGGAGCTGTCCCGAAACACAGCCGATCCGCTCGTCGCCGAAGTTTCGCACCAGCTTGCGGATCGCGTCCTTCTCATACATGGCGTTGGCATCGGAAAAGACGATGATCTCGCCCTTCGCGCGCGGGACGGAGCGGAAGAGGGTGGCCGCCTTGCCCTCCCTGCCGTCGTAGTCGTGAAGAACGACGTTTGGAGCGTCAATCTCCTTCACGATCTCATTGGTGCCGTCCGTCGATTCGGAGGCCACGATGATTTCTAGCTTGTCGGCGGGATAGTCGAGGGCGAGGGAGTTTTCGATCTTGTCGACGATGACGCTCTTCTCGTTGTAGGCCGAAATGAGGACGCTCACCGGGGGGCACGCGTCGTTCCGCCCGATCGTCTTGCCGAAAAGAAGACCGAGCACCCAGAGAAGGAGCGGGTAGCCGAAGAAGACGTAGGCCAGGAGGCCCAGGCAAATGTAGAACAATATCGCCATTACTGTCCTTCAGGGACCATTACTGTCTCGCAGGAAAAAGGAACCGTCCGAACCGCCGCGCCGCCTTGAAGGTCCTCCTGATTTCAGAAGGATGGGTGATCTGCTGGAAGAGTTTGTACATGAGATACCGCGGTCTCAGGTAGTATCTCCGCCTCGCGTAATCACACCACTGCCCGATCTCGTCGGACGACATGTCAGGCATCCTCAGGACGCTGTTGTGGTTCCCGTCCTCGGTTATATAGTCGGAATAGTCGTTGATTGTCAACAGATCGTGCTCTCTGGCCCACTCGTAGTCGTCCGTTCCGGGGTAGACCATGAGGGGAAAGAACTGCATCGTGTCATCGCCGAGTACGAGCGCCATCTCGAGGCTCTGCTCGAGAGTGTCGCGCGTTTCGCCCCGATTGCCGGCCATGAAGCAGCCGTGCACGAGCAGGCCGGCGCGACGTGTGTTGCGGGAGAATTCGAAGATCATCTCGGGCGTGGTGCGCTTCTTGATCGCCTTCAGGATCTCTTCGCTGGCGCTCTCGTAACCGACGGTAACCAGAACGCATCCGGCGCGCTTCATCCACACCATGGTGTCATACTTGAGATCGACACGTACGTTGCAGTACCACTTGATGGTGATCTTACGGTCGATCAGTCCGCGGCAAAAGTCGACCACCCGCCTCTGGTCGCCGGTGAAGGTGTCGTCCTCGATGCCGATCTCCTTCACCTCTCCCATGTTGTCCCTGATCCACTCGAACTCGTCGGCCACGCTCCGCGCCGACCGGGTCCGGTAGCGGAATCCGTGGATCGTCTGGGGATAGACGCAGAAGGTGCACCGCGCCACGCAGCCCCTGGCGGTCATGATCTGCACCACGGGATAGTCGCTGGCAGCGAAGAAGTACTTCTTCGGATCGAGATGCCGCGCGTAGACCTGGCTCACGAAGGGGAGGGAATCGAGATCGCCGATGAATTCCCTCCGCTCGTTCACCGTGATGTTTTCATCGACGCGGAAGGCAAGTCCCTGTACAGAAGCCAGCGAACGTGTTCGGTAATCGGGATCATTCGCCAGTCTGTGCGCATCAGCGTGAGAAAGCCTCTCGGCAAGCTCCCTCACCGTGAAATCCGCTTCTCCCACGGCGACGGCATCGATCCGACCATCGAGAGCGAGTGTCTCCTCGGGCAACGCCGTGGGATGAGTACCCATGAGCAGGACAAAAGAGTCGTGAAAAAGGTCCTTGATCGCGCCGGCGCAATCGACGTCGCTGTAGATGCTGGGCGTACTCGTGTCGACCACGGCCAGGTCGGGACAAAAAGAGCCCACCCGTTCCAGGGTCCGCTCCCGGTCGAGGGCGTCGGCGCAACTGTCGAGCACGCAGAGGTCGTGCCCGGCCTCCTCGAGAAGACCGGCCACGTAGCAGAGCCAGATCGGGAAGTAGAGCGTTCCGCTCTTGGTGATCGCCGGGCTGCGCGACGTCCGCGAAAAACGGCCATGTTCTGTTTTGAAGGGTGGATTGAGACAGAGTACTTTCATCTCGCTCCCCTATCCATGCCGCCGGAACGTTTCACGCGAACTCTTTTCGAGAAAACAACCGTCCCGATCGATCAGCCCAACCGCCTCGAAGAAGGGAAGGTTTATGCCTTATTCTACATACATCGCCGCAGCGATCCACACCTGAAGAGACTCTTTCTCTCTCAACGAGAGAGAGATTCGTAGAAGGCGGCCACGTCGCGAGCCATGGCTTGCCAGGTACGCGTGGCGACAAGCTGTCGCGTTCCAGGTGGATCGATTTCGAGAAGTTTCTTGACGCCGTTGATCATCTCTTCGTCCGACCGGCAGATCACAACACCGTCATGGGCGCTGAGATGATCGTCCACGCCGGGGAAATCAGTGGTCACCAGCGGAAGATCGCAGGCGAGCGCTTCGAGAATGGAGAGAGGCATCTCGACCGCAAAGGAGGGATCGGTCACGGTGAAGAGATAGAGATCGGCAAGCTGGTAAACTTCCTCAATGTGAGGAATGAATTCGGTATTCACCCTGACGCCGGCTGCCTCGAGCTCGGCCACGATCGCGGCGTCCGGTTCGATCGTGCCGCCGCCCACTGCGAGAGCCTGGCTGTCCGTGACGCGCGCCGCGCGGGCGAGCTGCTCGAGATTGCGGCCGTGGGTGAACTGACCCACGTGGAGAATGACGCGTCGCTCCGGATCGAAACCATGCGACCTCTTGAGAGCGCGCTGCGTCTGTTCATCGACGGGCCGGAACTTGTTCGTATCCACACCAGTGGACACGACCGTGGTGGGAAAGCGTCCCTCGAATAAAGCCTCTGTCTTTCGCGAGAAGCAGATCACACCATCGGCACAGAGAAGAGGCGGCATACCGATCCGCCCTCCCCCCGCACAAGGAGCCTGAAGAGCGGAAAGTACGAGCCTCGCCCGCGGTGCGCGTAGTCTGAGTAGGCGCGTGTAAAGAGCTGTCCTTGGCATGATACCTAGGAGAACGTGGATCAGATCGGGTGATCCGAGACCGATCAAATCCCGCGCCACACCAATGGGTGTCAGCCTCGGGCGGAAGGCGGTGATGTCATAAAAAGAGTTGAGTTCGTGCCGTAAGGCGCTTGCGATGTTCCGCTGCCCCTCGTCGATTCTCTCACCGAAGGTGCTCACCAGGGTGAGGGTTGCGCGGCTCTTTTTCGGCGTCGCTTCGGTCACCGGCCACCTCCACCATTGGCTGAGAGGATATCCCGGAGATTCTCGTCAAAGAGACGGCGGGCGTTCTCGAGGCTGAAGCGGCTTCTCACAAGGGCTCCGCCCGCTTCGCCCACCCGCTGGAGATCGTCCCGCTGCCTGAGGCCGTCGATTGCCGCGACGATCGTGTCTTCGCCGACGTCGCTTAAGAGAAACCCGGTCTCCCCGTCCTTTATGAGATCGGGAATTCCCCCCACCGGTGTGGCCAGAACAGGCACGTTTCGGGCCATCGCCTCGATGACCACGTTTGGAAGCCCTTCCTGCTCGGTGGGGAGAACGAGCAGATCGATCTTCGAGTAGAGAGCGGCCACCGCATCGCTGTCGATCCAGCCGAGCAGCCTGATCCCCTCATCGTCACCCCGAGCTGCAGCAACCAGCCCTTCGAGAGGGCCGCTGCCCGCCACAGACAGCTCGATCGGACAGCCGCCGGCGCGGAGGCGTCTCACTGCACGAACCAGTTCCACCACAGCCTTGCCCACGATGAGGCGCCCCACGTAGCTGATCTGCAGTGCATTGTCCTGCGACGGGATCCGGTGCGGCGCCGTCGAACTTTCGATCCAGAGGTGCTGGATCAGGACACGACCGCGGTCGGCGTGCTTTTGCAGGTTCTCCACGGCGATGCAGCCTGGCGACTCAACGAAGAGACGGGTTGCCAGGGGGAGAGTCGTCTTCTCGAGGAGGAGGAGGCACTTTTCAATGCAGGCACCCCGCATGCCGAAGGTCTCCTTCAGACCAACGCGGGAGAAAGCGGTCAAGGCAAAGACAAAGGTGGGAATGCGCCTCAAGCGCGCAGCGAGCAGAGGGAGGAGCAACCGGCGTCCTCCGATCCAGAAGATCGCCAGATCGGGCCGGGGGGCGCCGAAAAGGGCAAACGCATAGCGGAGCTGCATGAAAAGGGGACGGACCATCTTCAGGAAGAAATTTTCCTTACCGTTGTCGTATGGCCAGTCGGCGAGGTTACATAAAGGGGTTGAAACGGGCCGAGGAGCGGAAAGATTGGCCGCGATCAAGTCGATCTGCCGGCCCGGGCCTTCGAGCACGCGAAGAAGCTTCTCGAGCAGGACCTCCGGAGCCTTGTTGTGCACCGGGATCGGGTTGTTAACGAGAAGAAGACGCATCGTTCTCCGCACCGGCTCCCTCGAACGCGGTTCCTTCGTCGGTTGTCTCTGCAGATCGGCTGTAATCGGACATCTGCACGGCCTTGCCGAGAAAGGCAAGGAAGAACCAGAAATAAACGACTGTGAGAAAACTGATCGACGCCATCATGACGATCATGGACACCATCCCGGCCAAGAGCCCTGCCAGGTTGAAATAGATCGAGCCGCCCAAGCGAGAATCGTAGAGCCGCCGCACTGTTTTCGAAAGCGTTGTACCCAAAAGGGCAAACATAAGGAGAGAGACGAAGATGCCGTTCTCTGCCAGGAGTTCGAGCCATGTGTTGTGGACCTGCTTTTCAAGGTGTTCCAGAATGCAGCCCTGGCCGACCCCGAAGAAGGGATTTTCCAGAAAGATTCTCCAGGCGCCCTTCCAGTAGACGACGCGGCTCTCCTCGAAGGGCAATCGAAAGGAATACCCGTGAACGATCTTGTCCAGGGTTTCCACTCCCAAGAGTGCGAGAAAAATTACCGTGATCGATCCGAAAAGTACAATGATCGCGGCAATCGCTTTTCTGACCCGGGTCGCTTCCATCTTTCGGAAAGAAAAGAAAAATATGACCGTCGTCCCGACCAGGAGTCCAATCAAGCCCGATCGCGAAAAAGTGATGAGGTTGTTCGCTACCAGAATTGCGATGAGGATTCCTTCCTTCCAGACCTTCTCCCGTTCTCGCAGGCGGACAAAGAGACGAGCCATGGCGAGAAAGGTGAGGGGCAGGAGGTCGAAGGCGTAGGCGTTGGGATCCCAGTCGACGCTGCGCAGCCGCCCCACGGTGACATTGACAGCGCGATAGATCACTCCCCCCTCGAATCGCCCCGTGGCGAGACTGTCCATTCCAAGAGAGTAGGCGGCAAAGAAAGCGAGTCCCGAGAGGCCGAGAATCCATCCGAGCAGCAGACAGGCATTGACGGTCCTCTTGAAATCGGAGCTCTTGGAGATGTTGAAGAAAAAAGTGAGGACGATGAGCGCGTTCAGCCAGAGATAGGCGTTGTGCCGGATCGATTTCTCTTCCACCCCGGTGGCGAAGAGGCCCACGGCCATGAGCAGGAGAAAGAGGAACCAGAGCACGAAAACAGATTTCGAGCCAGCAGAGTGGCGCAGCTGTTTCGACTCCCCGCTCCTCTGCAGAAAGAAGATGTAGCTGCAGAAGACGAAGATGGGAGCGAAGAGCAGGTAAGGTTTCAGGTGAATTCCGATATCCGGACCGAACCGCTGGAAAGGAAGAAGCAGGATGAGAAGAGAAAAAAAGCCGTACTTGATGGAGAACCGCAGCATGGCGCCGGACGCGGCGATCGCAAGAAGCAGGTAGAGCAGAATCGAGTCAACAGTCATCGCGATCGGTCCTCAATAGTCCTGAGCCAGACTTTCACCAAAAAGAAAACAGAGTTCACGGTCGAACTCGGTCAGGCTGTTCTCTTCGGCGAAGTGACGTCCCTTTTCTCCCAGTTCTGTCTGGAGAGATTTGTTCCCCAGGAGTTCAGTGATTCGTCGCGACAGGTCGACGGAATCACCGAAGCTGTAGACCAGGCCGCATTGTCCAGCCTTGACTAGCTCGGTAGCGCCCCCCCTGTCGGAAACGATCACTGGTGTCCAGGCCGCACAGCTCTCGAGGAGAGCGAGCGGACAGGCCTCCTCCCCTGAAAAAACAACGCAATCGGAAAGAAAAAGCAACCGGGGCACGTCTTCACGAAATCCAATAAAATGAACACACTTCTCCAGGCCGAGATTTGTGACAAGACCGTGAAGGTGCGCCTCGTAATCCTCCTCGCCCGGGCGGCCACCGCCGGCGAGGAGAAGATGGGTGTCCGGGAATTTCCTGAGAACGTCGGCCATGGCGCGAAGAAGAACGTCCTGTCTTTTGGGTCGCTGGAGGGCCCCCACGAAGAGCAGAATCGGAGCGTCGGATGGGATCCCGAATTCTGCGCGGAATCCCTCCCCCTCGAGTGTTCGCTCCGATCTCGGAAAGTCGGCTAGGTCCACGCCGTTGTAGAGCACGACTCGCTTGTGCTCGAGCCGCGGATATTGATCGCCGACCGACTGAGACACGCAGATCGCCAGCCTCAAAGCGCGCAGACGGCCGAAACGCTGCAGAGCCCAGACGATCCGGCTGTCGACGAAGAGGTGATGAATGTGCCAGATCACCGGAATTCCGAAGAACTTCCCGAAAAGCACGCTCCAGATCAATGCCCGCGTTCCGACGACGTAAAGTGCGTCCGGTTTCATTTTGCAGCAGATCGCCCGAAAGCGGAAGAGACATCGGATCGTGTCGACAAGGTATCTCGCGTAATCGCAAAGTGTCTTCTTGCCGAGCGAGTAGGCTGAGATGGGCAACAGGTGGATACCGAATCCATCAGCCTCGGCCGCATCGAAAAGTGGGCCCCTTCCGGGAAGAATGAAGGAGCACTCGTAGAGACCGCTCCCCCGCAGTGCTTTCCCGGCCTGGAGCGAGACGCGCTGTCCGCCGCCCATGAAGGAGAGAGTTTCCCAGATCAGTATTTTTGCGGGCTTCTTCATCCTGTCACTCTCTCTCCGGCAGAGAGATGGGACTCATCAGTGACTCCCAGCGTGCGCAGGATGCAAGGCGCGATGTGGGCCGCGTCAAGCCGTTCGGGAATCAGGCCAGAGGGCAGACCGCGGCAGCCAAAGAAGGGAGTCTCCATCCTGTGCGTGCCCGGCGTGAGCTGGAACATGTGGCCTTTCTCATCAAAGAGGTCCCCACCGAACTGCCAGCCCAGGCCGAAGCGCTCGTCGAGCTGGATGAGGATCTCGGGAAACCGCTCGATGAAGGGTCCCTCGTAGAGGTCCTCCCGCCGCGCCGCCCAGGTGACCACCGGTCCCTGACCGTCCGGGACCGTGTCCTCTCTCAGGCGTTCCAGAATACGGTCGATGAGGCCGTCCGCGTTCTCTCCGGCTACGGCCGGGTTGAGACGAATACCGCCGTAGGAGTAGTTCTTGACCGTTGAGAGATCGGAGACGTAGGCGGCGGTCGTCTCCCAGTCGATGTCGGCCGAAGGTGCGAGCGCCGCCTTCCACAGGGGAAAGCGCTTGGAGAGGCTCATCGCTGTCCGGCCCGCGCCGAAGCGGCGCACGAACCGTACGATGAGCTTGCCCAGCGCTCTCCGTGCGGAGCGGACCGTTCCGCCTGCCACGCCCGTCTTCCGGCCGAAAAGGAGCCCCTCGCGCCTCAGTGCCTCGTTCACATTGTAGACTTGCGTCGGCCGCGCTCCGTGTCCGTGATCGCCAAGCACGATCACGGCCGTATCCTCATCGGCCATGGCAAGATACTCGCCGACGATCCGGTCCATCTTCTTGTAGAAATCGGAAATCGTCTCTTCGTACTCGTTCGGCCCCGGATAGAGGATGTGCTCAGGGTCGCCGAAGGGCCAGAAGCTGTGCTGCACGCCGTCGAGAGCCGAGTAATAGGCAAAGAACAGATCGAAAGGTCGGGAACGAAAGAGCTTTGTGGCCACACGGTGTTCCTCGTCGGTCTGTTCCCCGAAGCGGCGGAGCAGTTCCCCCAGCTGAGACTGGGAGCTGAATCCCTCGGTGCCGGCGAGCTTGGTGGGTAAAGCGCCGAGCGTCGCGGCCAGCTCTTCGGGGTGCGTGACCAGAGGATCGCTCCCCTTCCTGGGACGCACCACCATGAAGCCGTTGATGTCCCATCCCGGGCCGATGTTCATGGGGAAGACCACGCAGCACGAGCAGCCCGCGGCCGATGCCCGGTCCCAGAAGGTTTTCCCCCGAAAAGCGCTGTCATCCACCACGAACGGTTTGTAGCCGTCCTGCCTGTCGGCGGGATTAACGAAGTTGATGATTCCGTGCTCGGCGGGCGTCTCGCCCAGATGGATCGTGGCCCAGGCTGGTGTGGTGTCGGGCGGAAAAGTGGAGACGAAGTGCGTGGGAGGGGTCGTCTCTCCGAGGCGCTGCATGTTGGGAAGATCGGCTCCGAGGCGGTCCACCACCTCCGAGTCGATTCCGTCGATGCCGATCACGAGGATCCTCGATGCGCACACGGTCATGCCCTCCCCACTGTCTGTTCCATCCAAGATTCCACGTCGGCGCGCATCTTGTCAAGAGGCTTCGTCCCGTCGAGCTTGACAATTCGCGGCCAAGCGCGGGCGAGATTCTCGTAGTAGGGACGACGGATCTCGATATACTGGGGCGAGGGGATGTCGTCTTTTCGGACCATCGATACGTCCACTGGTACGTCGACCCAGCAGATCAATGCCGGATCAGGAAAGAACTTCATCCACCGCTCGAGCAGGGCCACATGCTCGTCGACGGGGAGGCGCAGATTGGCTGCGATGTGGATTGTCGTATCAATCACGTACCTGTCGCAAACTGCCCACCAACCGAAAAGGCGCGGCCTGGCCAGCTTGAAGTGGAGCTGTACGAAGTACTCGACAAAAAGCGCACAACGGTAGACGGTCACCGCCGGAGATCGCGCCTTCGAGGCGATCTGTTCGTGATAGCTGGAGTAGTCCGAATAAGGATTCGCATTGCGTCCGAGCAGGATCTTCTTGTAGAGCCTGATCAACGGAAGGAGCAGGAAGGAGTCGTAAGCACCCCACAGTTCCCTGGTGCGCAGGCCGACTCTCTGCAGCCACTCGGCGGCCATGGCCGAACAGGTCGATTTGCCCGACCCGTCCAGTCCGATCCAGCAGATGATCCTTTTGCCTTGATCAAAGACTGACTTTTTTCTAAAAAGAATAGTACTCATTTATTTGCAATATGACTTCAAATAAAGAAGCGGTGTCAATGGGGGATATCACTGCTGCCCATTAACAACAAAGATAGCCAATCATCTCTCATATTCCCGCCGCAAAAGGCTAAGCCCCCTCAATTTCGAAGACTCTGTCAAGTGCGCATAATTTTACGCAAGGAGAATGTGCAGTAAACGAAGTGCCGCAATTATTGATGCTACTCAAGCCGACGCCCTTTTTTTCAGCAAATGAAATCCACATCTTAGAGAATTCTCTCTAGAGTTAGATAGAAAGTACGAACCGAGTATATATGATACCGAAAACACTAAGCTGCTAAGAATTATCATATTGATATCTTTAATTTTATAATAATTTAACATAAACAATGACGTAAGAATCCCACTAACAAGGACACTTACAAGGTAGGGCCATAAATGCCACAAAACATTTTTTTCAAGATACTTGCCGATACTAACAGCTAACACAATAGTACTAATTATGTACGCCAAAGAGGAGAACGCGAGTGCCCCCAACGATACCTTTCCAACTAACAACACAATAAGTCCAATATATAGGAACCCGGACAATGAATTTGCCAAGGCATTTATTTTAGGTTTTTTTTGACTAAACAGAATATACGAAGGCACAATATTGGCAATCCTCATTACGTAACCTAGCAACAGCCCCCTCAACAACCAGGTTGCTTGCTGGGAAAACTCCGCACCCATCCATATTCTTAATAACGGTTCTGTCGACACAAACAACAATCCCACAGTTCCCAAACCGACCAGCAATGATGCGTCCAAGGCTAAATCACAAACTCCACGCGAATCACTTCTTCTTTCCGAACCAGAACAGAACTCATCCGCAATCTCACTCAAACGCGGGAAAATTGCTTGTGCAAATTTAACCACAACCTGTTCGAGTTTTGCTGCCAAAGACATAGAAATACTATAGACCGCAACGGCTATCGGGCCAAGCAGGGCACCAATAATCAGTTTATCAAATACACCCATTGCAAGCATAGTGATGTTGAAAATGAACGAAAACCATCCAAAAGACAACGTCTCTTTAATTATTTCCATTGTTGGACGCCTGAAAATCTTTTTAGCCGGAACCGCACTCATGAGTACTCCTATTCCAAGAAACATAAGCACCCAGGAAAGGATTACCATATATATTATCACGGAAGAGACTTGCCTAGTTAAGGCAACAACTATTACCGTTCCAATAATATTAAGCGTATTTCGACCTACCATCAGGGCCGTAGAAAGGTCAAACCTCTGATAACCCATCGCAATCGCACTTAACAAGTTAATAGTAAGGCTTGGCAAAAGTCCGATCGACAAGATTTTAAACGCCAAAATCGAATCTATTTGATATTCATTGGCAATTGAAAATATCCTGGTTACCAGAATAGTAGAAACGGAAAAAAGTATCAGAGACAATATTAATCCTATCGCTGCAACAAGGCTCAATAAACTGCTAATACGGAGAGCCAACAAATCGCTATCATTTTCGGTCAAACACTTTGGAATAAAAGTGATCGCCGTAACCTTCAAACCAAGGTCAAAAATATCGGATAAACCCAACAAGGTAACGCAAAGAACCCAGATTCCGTATCGTTCCATTCCAAGCCATCTAGTCAAGAATGGTGTCGCCACAAGAAATAACAAAGCGGGAATAAGCAGAGTGAGAAAATTGATAGCGCCGTTTTTGATGATTTTATTCACCACCAATTGAATCCTTTTAAATGGCGAACAAAGAAAAAGAGAGAAGACAAAATGGGAATCGAAAAATAACGATCCCCCAAGGTATCGATTTCATAATGTACTTCGATCGCATCTGCATCTCATCTACAATGAAATAAAGTTCAGTGGCTATTAAATCTTTTTGCAACAATCCCGCAATAGGGCGAATATAATTCCTTATTCCTAGGGAGAATAAAACCTGCAAATTTGGAGAGCCGGCGGAGAAGCAAAGTCGGTATTTTAACGAAATAACTCATTTTAGTAAAATCAGCCCAGAAATAGAATCTTTCGAAATATCCAGAAAAGACTATTTCAAAGTCATACTCCTTGAAAAGTTCGGCCCACACTTCAGGATTCATAGCAGATATTACGTGCCGTTTATAATTTGTCCTATCTAACACTTTGTGAATAAATCTCTGGACACCACCTCTGTAATTTGGTGTGACAACAACCAGAGAACCGTTCTTTTTTACGAGTTCCAGGTGCTTTATCAATACATCTTTCCAATTAGTGAAATGCTCTATAAATCCCATCGAAAGCACCACATCATATTTTGTCTCTGAAGCATATTCGAGGAAATCACCCTTTACAAAATCTCCAGTTTTGAAACCATTATTCCTGAACCATTGCGGCAAGTCGTTTTCTACACGAGGTGTCAGATCGATACCGCACAATTCGTATCCCAAATTCCCAAAAACGGCCAAATATCTTCCAGGGAAACAACCTACTTCGAAACAGGTTTTATTTGTCACACTACTTGAAAAATGAGATTCGATAAGTTTCCGCACTGGATCTTTTAGAGGTATTGCAGAAAAGTCTCTTGTCTCATAAATTCCATCCCAGAAATTTTGTCTTACTACATTCACAATTTGATTACGCGAATCAGGCATATGAGTGCAACCTCAGTTATTAGTTTAAATCAGTAACTTGAAAATGTAGCTCTGCAAACATTTTTTCATAGGATACCCACCAATCATTGTCTTGCGGCACTACCGTTTAATCTCCCCTTGTCTCCTCGAAGGATCCCGGTTATTAAGATCTCGGGATTTACACATTCCCTTTTCCCCGATAACAGTCGGTGTCTATCACATAAATGGGACCTGCTGCAGAGTATCGGTTATCATTTTTTGCCAAAGTACTGATCCCGATATTAGGCAAGAGGAAAACATTTATATCATTGGTCTATTTTTTTTGCTATGACTATAAGTGAATTTGCTATATATACACTTGACAGCAAAATTGTTAATTTGGCAATTCTTTCATAACAAACCTTCAAAAAGGATAATATCCTGTTGTGATGAAGCTCTGTCCGTGAATTGGTTACAGATATAACTTCAAATCCATGCTTTATTAAGAATAAATTTATAGTGACGTCTGAGAAAAAATTTATATGTCCCCCCACTTCAGAACACCATAATGATTTTCTATAAAATCGGTATAATGGACGTGCAAATTTTTCTTTTAATTTATGTTGTACGGCATTTGGGAACCTTAACACAATAAAACCGTTATCTTTAATGACTTTCTTACTTTCTTCAATAAGACCATCGAGATTCAGTACATGTTCAATTACATCCATCATAACTAACACATCAAATTTTCTCCCTTGAAAGTCCGCTCTCTCCAGAAAACCATTTTTCACATCAACATCATATTTTTTAACAGCATACTCAGCAAAAGACGGTGATGGTTCGACACCGCAAGCATTAAACCCGTTTTTTTTGCAGAGATATAAAAAATATCCCAACCCAGCCCCAACATCCAATAAATCTTTACCGTTGGTCACTTCTGAGATCCTTCCAAGCACATCGTGAAAAACGTTTTTTTTGAAATATCCCAAGTGCTTCTTATGATATTCAGAAATATCTTCCATGAAGTATGCTGAACTGTTAATATCAATTCGTCTTGGATCGACAAAAATAAAACCGCATTTTCTACAACGTACTATATTAAAAATATCTCCACCAACGCTATCTTCAGCGATTTTAACCGCATCATCCGTTCCGCAAACAACACAACTAACATGTTCCCACTTCTTTTCAATATCCCTGATTGTTTTTTTTGTTTTAACCATATGTCATTCGGTGATTTGATATATTCTTAACTACCATCACACGTATTTATCATTAATTCTATTACAATTTTATCATAACTAAGAATTATAGATTGATCGATTCCTCTCGTTTGCATTTTACAATCACACCTCAAGTGACGTATTTGCATCCGACAGCGTTTCGTCATATATTCGTAACTTTCTGGGTATCCTAATACTATAGCCCCCTCAGAGAGGTCTTCAGAACCCTCTCTCCACTATCGGAGTAATAATGAGGGCCATTCGATGGGTGAATACCGGTCCACATCTCCTCGATTCGTTCCACTTTGTCAGGCAGATTTCTCACAGTTTTGAAAATTTCGCCGCACCGATGATGTACACGAGAATCATTTCCTGATGGATAAATTTGGAAATGGTCTTCACCCACCAACTCACCTTTCACGTTGAAATAACGCACGGTGACGAAAAGCTTCCTGTTCGCAGGGACGAGAATTTTCCAAAAAAGAGAGATGGAGCCGGGCGCTTTGCTATCGATTTTGTCGGTTTTCTCGAGAGTGTAACCGAGAAAAACAGCTATTCCTCCGAAAGGCACGTCGGCGAAAATCTCGGGACCATCTGTCTTTCCACGGTGCTCAATGCCGAGCTTGATTAGATTACGGATCGAGTCGTCATGGGCCGGAACCTTCTCGAGCACCTGCTCGAAAGCCGCGGTCGCCTCTTTCCTCCGGCCCAGATCCTGAAGGGTTTTTCCCAGATAGTGCCAGGCCAAGTGGCTCTCGGGCCAAGAATCGCTCTTTTCACGCGCGAGAGTGTCGAGTATGGAGGCTGCTTCGGCCTGCCGCTCCGAAAGTGTGAGGGCTGCGCCGCGGATGAATACCGCGATCGATTCTTCGGAAGCGCTCTGGAATGATTCCTCATCGAGGATTTCGATCACATGGTCGGCCAGTGGCTGTTCGAGCCGGCTGTTCGGAAGAACGGTGCGGAAGAGAAGGTCGAGAAAATCCCTTCCGTGAAAATCGTTTTGCACCGCTCCAGGGATCCTGGACAGTTCGGCGGCGAGGAACAGAATTTCTGGATTGGACCAGTCCTTCTCTAGGACGTCGAGGACAGTGGACATGGCTCCCCGGTAATAACCCGATTTGAGAAGGACACGGGCCTGATCGATCCTGGGAGAATCCATTTCCCGCATGGCGGAGAGATAGTTGAAGGTCTCGGTCTTACGTTCACCGAATCGGCCCAAAAGGCCAAAAGCCTCGCAACGCCATCTAGAAAGGTCGGCGAGGATCTCCGCCTTGGTCCGCGCGTCAAACGCGACCGACCCCTCTGCAGCGAAGGCGATCCCTTCAAAGGTTTCTCTTTTTTCGGCCATGCAGATGGTACGCATTCTCTCGAGGCTCTCGAGGACATCCTTCCAGTTCCGGTTATACCAAAAGTACTCAGTCAGTCTCTCCAGGCCGCTCACCGTGTCGGGTGTCAGTTCGAACAGAGCACGTGAACCGCCCAGAGGATTCCGTGCGAGGGGATATATTTTTTCGGCGTACTTGGGATCTGACGCGATAGACCGGCGAAAGCTGTCCATGATCAAGGAGCGCACCGCGGCAGCCGAGCTATCCCGATCTTTCAGAGCCACACCGCGATTCATCGCGTTGACGAGGAGAATCTTTCCCACACGGAAGAGGGTGCCCGGTTTTCGGGGTGCCAGCCACATGGCGACCTCTGCTTCATGTGATCCAGGAAAGACATCCATTGATTGGGAGAGATTGTCATTCTCGCCCCAAGTGCCGGGCGATGCGCCGAAAGCGTCGGGCAGAGTGCCCAGCTCGCCGGAGATCTCGGCCATGGCCAGGTGGTAGGCTTTTGTCGATGGGGAACGCTCGATCGCTTCATGAAGAAAACGGGCCGCCTCGTCGAGAAGAGGGCGCCGTACCTCGCTCATGTCAGCGAGCAAGACGTTGAAGAGCGACTGCTCCAGTTCGCGAAAGCTCTCCCGATCGGCTTCGGCGATCTCTTCCCCGCCGAGTAAGGACAGCGCCGACTCGTGCGCCGCGCGCTTCACGAGCCCATCAGCGACCCGCACCCTCTCCTCGGCCTTGTGGAACAGCATGCGGGGATTGGTCCGATCGAGGGAGAGCGCCCTGTCCACCATCTCGACCGGCTCGTCGTTGGGATCCTCGTGGGGCGGCAGAAAATGATAGTAATGAGTACGCCCCCTGGCCTCGGGCAGAGCAAGGTAGTTGTTGAGCTCGATATCAGCCGCCGCCCTGCGGATCGGTTGCACGGCAAGCAGGAGAGACGCACCGACAGCGACGACCACCACAAGGACGCGCAGGGTGCGCGCTTCGAGAGGGATGGTCACGATCGCGGCGCGGCTCCGCGAGTGGCGGCTGCTGCCGGCCATGTTGGCGGCCACGTGCCAGAGTGCGAGAACGACCGAGAAAACCAAACCATTCGCCGTGATCTTGTAGAGGTTGAAATCGAAAAGGCTGTGGAGAAGCATGGCGCCGCACGCTGACAGAGATCCGATGGCCATCCACCGGCAGAACGAATCGCGGCGGGTGAGGGTCTTCCTCAATAGTGAAGAGAGAAGAAGCAACACCGCAACCACAGCGACGGTTCCACCCACGATACCGGTTTCGCAGAAGACCTGGAGCCAGTCGTTGTGGAGATAGTCGGCGTACTTGTCACCAAACCGGGGCGACTGAAATCTCTCGAAGGCCTCCTCGAAAGTGCCCAGACCGCTGCCGAGCAGGGGAAAGGTGCCGATCATGGTCAAGCCCGAACGCCAGAGATCGGTTCGCCCCTCCCAGGAGACCGCCTGCGACGACGAGACCTCCTCCAACCTCTCGACGACCATCTCGGTCCCGATTCCCCCAGCTACGCAGAGGACGATCAACACGAGGAGCAAGAGAGCGAGGGTGTATTTCCGGAATCCGGCCGTCATCCCGATGAAGAGAAGGAAGGCGATCCACGAGCCCACCATGCAGATGATTCCCGCCCGCGACAGCGAAAAGAGCACGGCCACGGCCATGATCACGATCAACGATCCGAGAATGAGCTGGCGGTGAAGTCCCTGGCCTGATACGGCCTGGAGGGCTTTGCTCCTGAAGTTGCCTCCCCTGTTCCACCGCGGCGCCACGGTCATGAAATAGCCGAGCGCAACAGGAATCACCATCTCGAGCAATCCGGCAAAGTGGTTCTTGTTGATGTAGGTACCGGTCACCGCTTCGGGATTGAAGAGCTTCTTGTTCCAGAAGATCCTGCTCTCCGTTGAAAAGTGCTCGCCAAAGCCATAGATCGCCTGAAAGGATCCCACGGCCACTAGGGCGAGCACGATCGTGATGATCTGGCTTTTCCGCCTGAACGTGTTGGTCACCACGAGAAAAACGAGAAAGAAGGTCGCCAGGCGGTAGAGTTCCCGCTCCGTGTGATAGGGAGTCACGGAGAGCGTCCGCTCCTGCTGGGCGTCGGTATAAGGGCCGAGCGTTTTTTCGTAGAGCGTCGCAGTCCCTGGGGAGATCGTGTCCATGGTGGAGGCGCTCAGGGGAATGAGCTGGGCGAGCGCGATCAGAAAAAAAACTCCCACGAGAATGTAGAATGGTTCGCGAACGAGGCGAAGGCGTCCCTTGACCGCGGCCTGCATGAGCCAGAGGGCGGTGATGAAAAGGGAGAGGACAAGGAGTGAGTTTCTCGCCCAGGGCGCCACCGATCCCATGGCCATGGGCGAAAATACGATCATGGCCACGAGTGCGACAAGAATGAGCAGATCAAAAATATCGAGACGGTTTTTCCATTCCATTGCGTTCGTCTCAGGTTAAAAATTCTACTTCTTCGAATTCTTTGTCGTATTCGCCACCTGATGACGCCATGGCGCAAAAGGTCACAGCCAGAATGACCAGGCCGGGATTGGAAAGGAAACTTCCCCAGACCCCCGTGAGGCAGAGGCCGACAACCCCTGCCAGCGAGCCGGTCAGCAGGATCGGCTGAACGCCCTCGTATTTCACGAGAGCGAAGATCCCTTCGACAAGAAGCAGGAGGCAGAAGAGGCCCATCAAAATGAGGCTTGTCGAATCGGTCCGGGAAAGGACACAACCCCATTCGGCTCTGTCGAAAAGCCCCTTCCAACCCTGAGCGCCCTCTGCGGCTCTCTCCACCGTCTCGTCTGGAAATCGCGCGCGCTGCGTGTCCGCGTTGACCACCTTCTCCACATTGATCTGGAGGATCTCTTTCGAAAATCCACTATTTCCGGGGAGGGGCCGAGCCAGATTGGCCCCACCAGCGACCAGGGTCAGACCGAGAGCGACCACAATCACTACAGTCGAGAGGTGACCTTTGGCGCCGAGCAGAACGACGATCACGATCAGGGTCAGCAGGAAGGTGGGCAGGGGAAGCGGTGAGGGACAGAGGAACAACGCGATCAAGGTCAGAAGGATGACGAAACCTCCAAGAAGCGCGATGTTGGCTCCCGCTGAAGCAAGCTGGTTGGTCCGCCCTCCGGGTGAATTGGATCCCCGCTTGGGCATCAGGTTGGCGATGGCCCAAAACGCGAAGGTCGCTGCCGCGCAGGTTGTGCAGACTAGAAAGGCTGTCAGTTCGGCTTCGCTCGACAGCAGTCCGGTGAGGGCATCGCCCTCTTGGAGGCTTTTACTCAGCGACTCTTTGCCCTCGATGAACGTCGGCCCAATCAAACAGAGCAGGCCCTGTATTCCCCCGATAGAGCAGAGAAAGACCATGAACCGAGAGATCTGGCGATCTGTGAAAGCGCCCGGAATGGCGGCCAAGAGCGGGAGGCAGGCCAGGAGGGTGAGTGAATTTGGGCCAAGCTCCTCCCAGTGGTAGAGGAGAAAGTAGAGAGCCAGACCGATCCCGGCCACGGTCGACCAGGAAAAGGCAAAGGGGAACCACCGCAGGAAGACCCAGTGGAGCAACCAGGCTACCGTCAGCGAGCCGAGGCATACGGTAGAGATGAGCCGGGCCGATTCCACACCCAGAATCTTGGGGAAAAAGACTCCTGCTGCGATGGCGCACCAGAGAGAGACTTCCATCAGACCCTTGCACCACGCTGGAGCGCTTCTCTCCATAGTTGTCACGGCGACATCCTCCTGATCCAGTTACGGAACCTTCCGGTAAACGCCTTCTGTCCCGGTGCGGCGCACGCTCGGAGCCCGTCGATCTCCTCACCGGCAAGAATAGACCGGGGATTGTGTTCAAAGAGTCTCGCGGCCACGGTTCGGTCCGTCAAGCTCTCCACCTCCTTGCGCGCCGCGGACAGAATGGGCGGCCGGCTTTTCATGGAATGGCAATCGCTGGCAACGAAGTGGCACAGCCCCGATTGGAGCAGCTTTACGGCGCAGCGATAAGTCTCCTCTCCAAAATGTCCAACCAGGCTTGATGCGGTCAGTTGCACGAGATTGCCGGCCTTGACGATGCGCGCCATGCTCTGCACATCGGCTTGGACCGCGCTGTTTCTCTCCGGGTGTGAGACGATCGCGGTGAGCCCCATGAGCCGGAGCGAAAAGAGCAGATCATCGATCCCCTCGGGTAAAGTGTTCGCCGGAAACTCGATGAGAAGATATTTCCCGTTGTCGGCGATCGTGAGAATATCACCGTGCGCGACCCGCTCGGGCAGATCGGGAGTAACGAACGCCTCAGAGCCGGCCTCCACCCGCAATGGGACGCCCTCGGTTCTGAGGCGCTGCCTGAGACAATCGACGCCACGGAGCGTCTCTTCCCTGGTGACGTGGAAGAGGTCGTGGAAAGCATGGGGCGTGGCCACCATGGTGTGAATCCCGTCCACGACCGCCACACGGCAGAGTTCGAGAGCACTATCCATGTCCCCGGGACCGTCGTCGAGTCCGGGTAGAATGTGAGTGTGAACGTCGATCACGTCGCACTGTCCTTCACGCTTGCGGCGTCAGGGCTTTCTGTCCCAGTTCCGATCGTGTCGGCTTCGACCTTGCCGGGAGAGACTTTTCCCCCCGTTTCCGTCTTCGGCGACTTGCGGCGTCGGCGTTTCCGCACGGTCCTGGTCTTCCCGTCCCCGTAATGAGTGTAGTACTGATTGTAGTAGTATTGGTAATAGCCGCCGTAGCCGTTCTTGGGCACGTCGGCGTTGTTGAGGACCGCTCCGAGAACGTTTACCTGCGCGTTCGACAGGATCTCTCTGGCGCGTACCGACGCGCTCCGTTCCGTCTTGAACGATCGGATGACCAGAATCGCGCCATTGACATGCTGAGCGAGAGTTGCCGCATCGGTGGCGTTGATGATGGGGGGTGTGTCAAAGAAGACATGGTCGTAACTGGCGGAGAGATCGTTGACGATCTCCTTCATCCTCGACGACGCGAGCAGTTCGGCCGGATTGGGCGGACAGGGCCCGCTGGGAATGAAAAAGAGATTTTCCACACCGAAGGAGCTGGTGTGGCGGTCGAGGGGAAAATCGCCTTTCGAAGCCAGGAGATTGCTCAGCCCCGGCTCCCGGGAGAGTCCGAGGGTCTTGTTGAGGCGTGGTTTCCTCAGGTCCGAATCGACGAGAAGGACGCGCTTTCCCGCCTGGGCGAGAGTGATGGCGATGTTGAGGCTGACCAGGGTTTTACCTTCGCCCGGTGTGGGACTGGTGACGAGGATACTCTTGAGTTCCTTCCCCACCTCGCTGAACATGAGCGCCGTTCGGATCGATCGAAAGGCTTCGGCCAAAAACGAGCGCGGGTTGTCGAGAGCCACCAGATCGGGATTGGATCCCCGCTCCGAGGAGAGGGCGGCCTTGTTGATCGTCACGGGCGGTACGTAGCCGAGCACAGGAGTCTTGATCAGGCGCTCCACATCCTCCTTGGTCTTGATCGACGTATCGAGATATTCGATGAAGAAGCAAAGGCTCACACCGAGGACCAGGCCGAGAATGCTCGCCAGAGCGATGCTGATCGCTTTCTTGGGTTTGATCGGCTTGATGGGAACAGTGGGCCGATCGACGACGTGGATGTTCTTCTCCTTGTGGTTTTCCCGTCCCGTCCAGGCTATCTCGAGATCGGCGATATCGCTCTGAAGGCGATTGATTTTCTGCTGCGCGGCTTCGTAACTTTTCTGAAGTTGCTGGTACTCGAGTAGCAGGCCCGACAGTTCGGCGATCTTTTTCTCTTCTGCGGCCAGGCTGCTCTGGAGCTCATCGGCGACGTACCGAGCCCGTTCGTACTCACTCTTCACCGTGGAAAAAAGGCACTGTTTCTCGATGTCGATCTTGTTGTTGATGAACTCGATGTTCCTGGTCGCAATCACCACCTCGGGATGTCTTCTGCCGAATCGTTCCTCGAGCTGGGTGAGCTGGATCTGGGCTGCAATCAGTTCGAGCTTGAGATTTTGAATCGTGGTGCTGTTGAAGATTTCGGGCATCTCATCGAGACGTTCATCCTCGAGAGCGCTCTTGAAGTTTTCGTACCGGCCGCTCGCCTCGTTGCTCTTGAGCGTCGCCTCCTCGAGAGCGACGGTCAGGTTGTCGTAGTGCTTCCAGATCTTCTGATCGGCGTCATCGAGAGAAACGAGCTCGTTCGTGGCGATGAAATCCTGCAGCGCGTCGAATTTCTTCTGGAGCTTGGGTTGGAGTTCCTTGACCTTCTCTTTTTTTGCGGTGAGCGTCTCCTCGTCGATCCCCTTGTTCTTCTTGCGGTACTCCTTGAGATAGGACTCGACGAGGTAGTCGAGAATCTTGGCCGCCTGCATCGGATTCTTCCACTCGAAAGTGATATCGGCCAGCCATGTATTGGGGACAGGTTCGACGGAAAAGAAATCCCCGAAAGCCGCTTCTGAATTCCTGCTCCCCTTGAAGAGGGGAGACTCGTACAGCTTGAAATGATCGAAAGTCTGCTTCACCACCGAATTGGCCAGGATGAGCTCGTACTGGGTTTCGAGAAAGGCGTGGCGGATGAACTCTCCCCCCATCCCGCTCAGTGTCGGATCGTAGACGGTCTTCACATCCTGGCTATCCAGGCTGGCGGGCTGAATCTCCAGACGGCACTCGGCCATGTAGACCGGGGTTTGAACGAAAACATAGACGGTGGTGCAGATCACCAAGAGAAAGAAAGTACTGATCAGGATCCACTTTCTCGCAGAGAGGATCTTCCAGTAGTCCTTGAGATGAGGCGTGCTCTCCTCTTGAGGAACGAGGGGTTTATTCAAGGAGCCGTCGGTCTGCATGTCAGGTCCTTTCTCTGAGGCGCTCGTCCTCATCGCCTGGGGTTCAGTTGGTATCCGAAGTGGAAGATATCCCCGATGAAATTGATCAGCTCGAGGAGGAAAAACCGTCCTGACGTCTGGCGCACGTCGATCACGTCATCGGGCAGCAGATAGAAATCAGGTCTCTCACCCTTGGCGATCGCCACGAGATCGAGGGGGAGGATTTCTTCCTTGTTATCGACCATTCGGATAATCGCGCAGTCCGAAGGAGAAGCTTCCCGCTCCATGAGCCCCTCCGCCATGGCGATTCCCTGGAGCACTGTAATCGGTTCCCGCAGAGGGAATCCACCCGGCTTACGCACGAAACCGATCACGAAAAACTTTTTCGCCTTGGGCACGAAGACTACATCTCCATGCTCGAGGGCCACGTTGAGATCGAGACGGCCCTCGTAGATGAGAGAGATGAGGTCGACGGTGATCGTCACTGGCGGCGGTTTTTGTTCTCCCTGCTCGCGAGCGGCGCTCTTCTGGGAGCTGATAACCTGGAGGCTGTACCCGGCGTCTTCGGTGGGCCCTCCGGCCATCCCGAGAGCATCGAGCAGGGTGATCACGTTCTGGCGAATCATGTATTCGCCCGGATTATGGACAGCACCGAGAATGGCGATCTTCTTGCTCCTGAATTCCTTGAGCAGCACGCTCACCCGGGGTTCCTTGAGGAACTCGTCTTCCACGAGCTTGTCGCTGATGTTCCGCGTCAGGTCGCCCACAGTGATCCACCCCGCCTGGAGGGTTCCCATGACTGGCAGGGTGATCTCTCCACTCTCCTCGACGCGGGCCTCGAGAGTCTTGAACTCGTTGAGTTTCTCGAGTTCGTAGATACTGATCTCCAGGACATCGCCCGGCCCGATCTGATAATCCGCGTCGCGCTGGCTCAGCAACTTCTGAGAGTTTTGCGCCAACCGCACATCGCGCTCCGACGAGAAGGACGATCGCTGCCGGGTCAAAACCAGATCGTTGATCCTTTCCGCATCAGTGCTCGTGCACGATGGGAGAAGCGCCAGGAGCAGGATGAGGGGTAAAAAGTAATGTGCTTTGTTCAGTTCGGGTCTTGTCAAACCGCCCATTGTTGTTCCGCCAGAAGAAAACCAGAAGCGCCGGGATCGTCAGCCTTTGGTATTCTGCATATCCCCACCAAGGTACAGAAAACAAGGATAGCCCTTCTCCTCACTTTTTTCAATTAAGGTGCCACATTTTAATTCTCGGCCTCGACCGATGGAAAGCCAGTGATTCCGGGAGCCTCCTCTTGTGGCGGCCTCGTCGGAAAGGGGGCGATCGAACCGGTCACCCCATTCCCTGAATGGTGAAAATCTTATTTTTGAACATGCCCTGTGCAACAACTGATAAATAATGATATAAGTGGCTGCACGGTTGGATCGGGCGGTGATATTTCAAGCCGGATTAGATTCGAAAAGCGGCAGTATGTCGGAAACGGCAAAAACAACCCACGATGACCCAGTTGTAATCGAGCCGGTTGAAGAGCGCAATGCTCTGCGGGAACAGACCACCGGCGCGACCGAAAGTCTGCCGCACTCCTTCGAACCATCAGGTGAGAGCCTCTCGAACGAAAACGGAGCGGAAAGGGCCGCCTTGTCCGGGTTCGCCTTCCTCTGGCTCCACAGGGGAGCTGTTCTGGCCCTCATGGATGTCTCTTCCATCGTGTGCGGTTTCATGTTCGCCTACTATATCCGCTTTAAAACGAGCATCTTGCCTCTCCGCCCCAACTTCTGGAGGGACCCGGTCAAGTACCTCTCCATGGCCGCCATCCTCGCTGGAGTCTGGGTCCTTGGAATCTGGATCTTCAAGGGCTACAGAAGCGGCGCCCGGCGGGTGGATTCCTTTTCCAGGCAAGCCGTAAAATTGCTAATCGCAGGCACTTTTGCCACAGGGATATTGATCGTTGTTTCTTATTTCGAGCCGTCCATATTTCTATCGCGAGCGGTCTATCTGATCGCGCTCGTGGCAGCGCCCCCACTCATGCTGATCGTCCGCCTCCTCTTCCGCGAGATCGAAAAAGATTTGGCTGACATGAAGGTGGAGGTCGTCAGAGTCGTCGCCGCAGGCCTCAGCGAGCAGTCGAGCCGCTTCCCAGGGCGTTTCTCCAGCGGCAATGCCCTGACCCGATTCGTGGGATACCTCGGTGTGGGAAGGGACGACGAGCCCGACTCTTTCTGCGAACATCCCATACTAGGTAGAATGACCGATCTTCCCGAAATCTATGAGCGATATCCCTTCGATATGCTGATCGTCTGCTCTTCGGTTTTTGCCGAAGCTGACCGACCCCATGTGGAGGAGAGCCTGCCCTCCATAATCAACTTCTGCGAAAATAACAAGATTTCGGTTCTCTACGACCTTGGCCACGCCACCGATGCCGTCGGGACCGAAGGACGTCCAGGAGCGCTCGGCGGTATCAGCCTACCCCCCATGTCGGCTGCGTCGAGGACCGTGCCGCCGTCCACGAAATCCGCGGCAAAGACCGGAAGCAGAGCGTTGATCGTGGGTTTCAATCAGAAGGGGAAGGAGATTCTCGACAGGATAGCGGCCAACACCGAGCAGGAGTACCGCGTCTTGGGATTCGTGTCGAGCGATCCGTCGAGAATCGGAAAGACTTACCGCGATGTTCCCGTGATCGCCAGCCTCGCCGACCTGAAACGCACCGTCGAAGAACTCGGTGTCGACGAAGTGATCATGGCATTCGGGACCTGGCAGCACCAGTCGCTCATGGATGTGGTCACCCTGACCAAGGGGAGCAGCGCAATGGTCAGGCTCGTTCCGGGCATCGACGGCAGCGGGAACGGCAAGACCAAAGTCTCCCGCTTGCGCAATCTGCCACTCGTGCCGATCAATCCACGGATCTTGCGGCGCGAAGATCTCTTTTTCAAACGAGTCGTCGATCTAGCTGCGTCAGTCGTCGGCCTGAGTCTTTTTGCGCCGTTCTTTCCGATCATCGCCCTCACCATCAAACTCGACTCGAAAGGTCCTGTTCTTTACAGCCAGGAGAGGGTGGGGCGTAACGGGCGAATTTTCAATATCTACAAATTGCGCACCATGAAGCAGGACGCAGAGCAGAAGTCAGGTCCGGTCTGGTCAAAGAAGCGTGATCCCCGCATCACCGCCATTGGCCGGTTTCTGCGAAAAACAAGAATCGACGAGATCCCTCAACTCTGGAACGTGCTCTTCAATGACATGAGCCTCGTGGGACCGCGGCCGGAACGCCCCCATTTCGTGAACGAGTTTCTGGTGAAGATGCCCCTCTACCGGTACCGGACCAAGCTGAAGCCCGGCGTGACGGGTTGGGCCCAGGTCAAGGGAAAGTACGACGAAAGCATCGAGGATGTAGAGAGAAAGCTCCTCCTCGACATCTACTACCTGGAAAACTTCCGCATCTCGACCGATATCAAGATCTTGCTGGAAACAATCAAGGTCGTACTGAAGGCCAAGGGCCAGTAGCCAAGCGGGCCGGTCAGCGCTTGAAGGTCAGCCTCTTGCATCCAGATGCCACCTCAACGTCTCATCGAGGCCTTGGCTCACGTTGTGGGTCGGGGCGTATCCTGTCAGTCGTACCGCCTGGCTGATGTCGGCCTGGGAGTGCAAAATATCGCCTTCGCGAAATTCTCTGTAAATCGGTTTGGCGTTCCGCAGATACTCGAAATCCGATTCAAGACGATTTCGCAACAGAGAAAACAGCTCGTTCAGGGTCGTGCGCGCGTCGAGAGCGACATTGTAGACTCTGTTGAGAGCCGATGATTCACCAACTGTCCCGGCAAGAATATTCATTTGTATCGCGTTATCTACGTAGCAGAAATCGCGGCTCGTCTCTCCGGTCCCGTTTATACAAACCGGCAAGCCCTCCAGCATGGCCGCAATCCACACCGGTATGACCGCCGCATAGGGACCTCGAGGATTCTGCCGCGGCCCGAAGACATTGAAATAGCGCAAGCCGATCGTTTCCAAGCCATAATGTGCCGCAAACTGATCTGCGTACAACTCGTCGACCAGCTTGGTGACGGCGTACGGTGAAAGAGGCCGGCCGGTCCGGTTCTCGGTTTTCGGCGATTCCGAATGATCTCCGTAAACAGAACTGCTTGAAGCAAAGACGAAGCGCCGCACCTTGTTGTCGCGGGCGGCAACGAGCATATTTAACGTCCCGTTGACATTGTTGTCGTTTGTGCTCACAGGATGCTTGATGGAGCGAGGGACCGAACCCATCGCGGCCTGATGCAGGACGATGTCAACATCTTTACACACATCGCGACAAGAATCGAGAGAACAGATATCGCCTTCTATGAAACGAAAACTATCCCACTGGCCTTTACCGACCAGTCCTCGAACCTCGTCCAAATTGCTCCGGCAACCTGTTGAAAAGTTATCGACGCCCACCACAGTCTGGTTAAGAGTGAGAAGTGTCTCGAGAAGGTTTGAGCCGATAAAGCCGGCAACACCGGTCACAAGCCATACCCGCGGGTGATCGTTCAGTTCCTTCTTGGTTTTATCATAAGCAGTCATCGTTCATTGTCTTTCGTAAAGAGTCAGGTTCAAATATACGGATACCCGTTACAGACTCCAGTAGAGCAAGCCTTGCTCTTCGATCTTCTCCTGTTCGAGAACAGACTTGACATCGATGACCACTCCCTGGCCCTCTCGGTACAGGTCACTCAAGTACTGCAGATCGATCTTGTCGAAAGCCTCGTGGGCCACTGCCCAGACAATGGCATCCACCTTTTCGGCATCATCGAGATCGACCAACTCCAGATCATACTCGTGACGCACCGTGTCACGATCCGCCAAGGGATCGCAAACCAAGGTCTCGATGCCATATTCGTGAAATTCGGCCAGGATGTCCACCACCTTTGAATTGCGAATATCAGAGACGTTTTCCTTGAAAGCCAAGCCCAGTATCAGCACCCGGCTTCCCTGCACGGCTTTGCGGGCCTTGATGAGGTTTTTGATTGTCATCTCAGCAACATACTTACCCATACCGTCATTGATGCGACGTCCGGCAAGAATGATTTCTGGATGGTATCCGACTGCTTCGGCCTTGAAAGTCAGGTAATAGGAATCGATGCCGATACAATGCCCTCCGACAAGGCCCGGTTCGAATTTGAGAAAATTCCACTTGGTTCCTGCTGCTTCGAGGACTTCCCTCATGGATAGACCCAATATGTTGAAAATGATGGACAATTCGTTCATCAAAGCAATATTGAGGTCGCGTTGAGTGTTTTCGATCACTTTGGCGGCTTCGGCGACCTTGATGCTCGACGCTCTGTGTATCCCGGCATCAACAATCTTTTCATAGGTGTTCGCGATCGTTTCGAGCGTCTCTTCATCTTGAGCTGAAACGACCTTTACGATCTTGTCGATCGTATGCTTCTTGTCTCCGGGATTAATTCGCTCTGGAGAGTAGCCGATCGTGAAGTCGATTCCACTCTCAAGTCCAGACTCGGACTCGATGATCGGGGTGCAGACCTCTTCGGTGGCACCGGGATAGACTGTCGACTCGTAAACGACAATGGTCCCTTTCCGGATATTCCGCCCCACGATTTTCGAGGCGTTTTTCAACATCTCCAGATCCGGTTTTTTATTGGCGTCTATCGGAGTCGGTACTGCAACGATAATGAAATTCGCCTCTTTCAATCTCTCCGGATCATCGGTGAAATCAATTGACGATGCCGAGATTTCTTCCGCAGTGAACTCGTACGTCGCATCATAGTTGTTCTGAAGCTCCGATATCCTCTCATTGCTGACGTCGAAACCGATGGTTTTCTCTTTCCTGTCGAAAGCAACCGCCAGAGGCAAACCGATATATCCGAGTCCGACAATGGCAATAGTGGTCTCCCTCGATTCGTTACACTGCTTCCTTGGCAAAATTTTCTCCCGTGTGTTGGATAGGAAAACTCTAATACTTTATAAATCAAGGACTAATGCTGCCGTGCATTAGAAGGACTAAACGACCACATGCGCAAACTTTATGCGGTCCTGCTCGGTATTCCTCGCTTAAAGGAAAACTCCAGTGCGCGAGTATAGCATAGCCCCTTACTCCCGAGAGATTTTCTCCTGAAAGGCGAAGGTGTATGGCATGGCGAATGTATAAATGGAACCGGGACGCAGGTGTTGAACTTGAGACCTTAGAACAGGGCACTCCAATCCCACCATCAAGCGTGACCGATTTCGAGTGATATCCCCTGCGCGTGTCTCGTCACCCCGCCCACCGCCACGACGCGAAGAGCGCCATGAAAAGGCCTGCGATCACGGGAGCAAGACATAGGTAGACGGCGCTCACCCTGGGGCGCCTCTCGGACAGCACCGCCAGCCCGATGAAGAGGGGAAAAACCACCGCCGTGAGCCGGGTGTACGACCAGAGAGTGGTGCAGAGCGGGACAGCCACCATGCAGAGAGCGAGCAGACTGTAGGAAAGCCGGATCTTCCTCCAGAAAAGGATCACTCCCAGCACGGCACAGACAGCCACTGCAAAGTCGATGGTCGAGGAGTGCGAGCCGTGAAAGGCGGGGTCCTCGAAATAACGCCCGAATGCGCGCCACGGGCCCGACATCGTCCCGCGCCACGCGGTCTGACGCGCCACGAAAGCGAAGGGATCGCCGAAGGTCTGGCCGCAAAAGATCATCCACGACGCCAATCCGGCCGGAAACCCGGCGAACCATACGATTCGGGCATCAAGGTGGAACTTCTTGGCCTTGAAGAATTCGACCGCCGCAGGAACGATCAATACCACACCGAGCGGCCGGCAGAGCGCAACGCAGAAACCGAGCGGCAGGAGCGTCCACCACCATCCCCTCCGGCTGCAGTAGACGACACCGAGGGCGAGAAAAAGAAAGATCGACTCGCTGTAGACACTGCCGAAGAAGATGGCGCCGGGAAAGACGGAGACGAACAGAATCGACAACCGCGCGGCGTCGGCCGAGTGGTCGAGTCCAACCAACGCGGCGAGCAGACAGAGGGCGGCGAAGAAGAAAAGATTCGAGACGAGCACACCCGACAGGACCCAGTCCCCCACGACGCTCTGCACAGCGCCGACGCAGAGCGGATAGAGCGGAAAGAAACCTGCCGTGTCGCCCGCCTTGTAGAGGGGATTGTGGGCATAGATGTCGGCGCAGTCGTAGCCCTCCTTGGCGATCAGCAGGTACCATTCCGAATCCCAGCGGCTGAACACATCGAGGAGGAGTTCGCCATGCACGTCGGGACAGTTGAAGTTGCGCGCCATATCGGCCGAGGGCGGGACGTAGTTGACCGTCACCGCCGCGACGAGAAAGAAACCGATCCGCGTCGCCAGAAAGATGGCCAGAACCGTTCCCCAGGGCACCGAAAACCTGCGGCGCGCCACAATCCGGCTTTCCTGCGTCACGGGGGGATCATCGGTCATGAAAAACACCTCCTCTTCAGTCCTCCATCTCCCCCGCCTGGCGAAGAAGATCGGCAATCGCCGGTTGATCGGGGTTCAATCCGAGCGATCGGCGGAAGCACTCGGCCGCGCCCCTTCCGTCCCGCCCGTCGAGCAGTATTTTACCGCGAAGATTCCAGCATCCCAAGTGATCGGCCATGAGGCCGAGTGCGCGTTCCGCGTCAGCGAGAGCCTCATTCGGCCTCCGGGCCATGTAGAGAGTGAGCGCCCGGTTGAAAAAGATGATCCCCAGGCGCGGATCGAGCTCTTCGGCCCGGCCGTAGGCATCGAGAGAATCGTCGATGCGGCCGAGGTAACCGAGCGCAATCCCGAGGTTCATGAAAACCTGCGGCTCGGCAGGATCGACGGCCGCGGCCGCCTCGAAGGAACGCACCGCGTCCGCGTAAAGACCGAGATCGTCCGCGTGAAGACCGAGATTCAAGAGGGCGCGCCCCCGGCTGTCGTGAAGACCAAGGAGATTGACGAAGCTCGTGTACGCGGGATCGACCCTCGCCGCCGCGTCGAGGTGGTCGCGAGCGCGCGCACTGTCACCGGGCAGGCCGCGCTCCAGATAGGCGATGCCGAGCCAGGTGTGCCCCTCGCGGTAGTTGGGCGTACGCGCCACGTCGCGGCCAAAGAGCGTGAGATTGTCGGTCCAATCGCGATTGCGATCGATCGTCAGCCCGCCGAGCAAAACGAGGTAGAGGACGGCGACCGCCAGAGCCGGACGCCTCCACCGCCCCAGACTGAATCGATGCCACACCGCGGCGAGTGCCAGACAGGCTCCGGCCGAGGGCAGATAGACGAACCGCTCCGCCTTGATGTGGTGCAGGGGAAAGATATTCATCACCGGGAGGAGGGCGACGAAGAACCAGGCAATCCCGAACGCCACCGAGGGAAAACTTCTCCTGTAAAAAACGACGAGACCGAGTCCCACAAGCACGAGGAACATGCCGGCCACAAAGGCAAGCTGAAGAGGGTGGGTGACGATGAGGGTCGTGTCCGCCGCGGTCAACCCAAAAGGAAGGAGCATCTTGACCGCGTATTCGGCCAGAACACCCGGCATGGTCAAGAAAGTCTGGAGAGGGCCGTCTCCGTGCCAGACCCCCTCCTTCATGTCACCGAGGGACCCGAGAACGATCGAGCGCACCACGAGATATGCAAAGGCGACCAGACCGAATCCCGCGACGCCAAGTGCGCGGCGCAGTAGCGCACGGCGCTCGGTGAGCGCGAACAGATCGATGAGCACGAGCAGCGCGGGCAGAACGATCACCGCTTCCTTGGTCAGGAGGCCAAGTCCAAACAGAACCAGGCCGCAAGCATAAACCAGCCAGTTCCCCGATGCGGCCCTCGTCCACCGCACGTAAACAGCCAGCGCACCGAAGAAAAAGAATCCCGCCAGCGTGTCCTTGCTCCCCGAAATCCAGGTCACGCTCTCCACGTGGATCGGGTGGATCGCGTAGAGGAGGGCGCAGAAAAGCGCGATCGACGCACTCGACGCGAGTTGCCGCACGATCGCCATCAGAAGAAGGGCGCTCGCCATGTGAAGCACGATGTTGGGGATATGATGAAGCACCGCGTTCTGGCCAAAAAGCCAGACGTTGAGGGTCACGAACAGAAGCTGCACGGGCCGGAAGTAACCGCTCGAAGATCCCCCCTCGGCCGTGTCGCGCCCGAGATCGGTAATCGACCCGGTCCACGCGGCGCGAAACTCCTCCCACGAATCGATCACGAAACCCTGCTGCACGATCTCCTTGTGATCGACCCAGACGAATCCGCCGCAAAGACCGTTGGCAAAGACCGCCGCCGTGGCAAGGACGACGAGCGTCGCCGGCCAGTACGAAGCGGTCCGGGGGAGCGTCCTGTTTTTGCTCACCCCTTACTCCCTGTCGCGCACAATGTCGTCGAGCGCATACTCCCTCAAGACTCCCTCGATCAGCCTGAGGCCGCCGCCCCTGAGCGCCGCGGCCGCTGCTCCGAGATAGGTTTTGCAGGTCAGGTCTTTTTCGGCATTGATGGCAACGGCGAGCGCATCGCGAAGATCGTGCTCCCGTCGGATCGCGATGGAATAGGCCGCGGCCGCTCTGATCCCTGGATTGTCGCTGCCGAGAGACTTGACGAGGACGTCGTTGACCTTTTCCCTGTCCTCGATGTAGACGAGCCCGATGATCGCGTGAATCCGCATGAAGTGTTTCTTGTCCTTGGCTGCTGTTTTCAGCACGAGCGACTCGGCGCTCTTCTTGCCCCTTCCGACCGAGGCGATGGCGCGGATCAGGTTGGCGGCGGCGGCGTCCTCCTTTTCGCTCGATTTCTGTTTCAGGAGCGCCTTGAGCGACTTGGGCTCGGCGAGCTGTTCGAGGGCCACGATCGCCTCGTTGCGCACGGCGAGATCGGAGTGGGAGAGCGCCGCGGCCGCAACCTCCCAGAAGGAAGGCGGCGAGGTGCGGCCGATCTCGTGCAGGAGGCGCTCTCCCGGCCGGCCCGACGCCCAGCGCGACGTGATCCATGATTCGACGAAATCGATCGCCTTCTTGTCATCGGTCACGATGAGGGACGGGAAGTACTGCCGCGCCGTGTTCCCCCTGTCTCCGCGCCCGCTCCCCTTCTTGACCGCGTCCAGAACCTCATCGAGCTCTTTCTTGTCGAGCGGTTCGGCTTCCGTGCTGCGTCCGCCGCCGCGCTCGCCGCTGCCGGCCTTATCTTGCTCCTTCTCTCTGGGATCTCCGTAGATGAGGCGTCGCGGCGCGCGGGCGCTCGCTCGCAGGTTCCACTCGAAGGTGGGATCGACCTTGCGGATCGCCTCGACCATGCACCACTCGAGCTGCCCCGTGGTGATCATGAAGGGCACGGACAGAATCACCGATCCGTCGGGATTGAGCCAGATGTGGTTGGGCGCATTGACCGGCTCGCCCGGAGCGATATTGAAAACGTCGCGGCGCACATCCCTCTCCACCTGCTGGTGGCTGCGGCAGGGGATATTTCCCGCGCGCGCGCAGGCCTTGTCGCCTCCCTTGTGGGAGAACCTGGACGCGAAGAGGTTGATCGTACTGCCGCTCAGTTTGACAATTCTCTCATCGCGGTAATGGCGCTTGACCAGCTCCTCGCAGACCGGCTCCCCGTCCATGTTGACGGCGATGAAGATCGGTTTGTTCTCGGCCTTGGCCTTCGCGAGCGCGGCATCGAAGGACGCATCCCAGACGATCGCATCTGCGCGCGCCGCGGGAAGGATCGCGAAGAGACTAAAGAGGAAAACATAGGCCACTGTACGCGGGGGGATCTGCATGAACTCCGTCCTCTAAATCGGTCTCATTTCTCGCCGCCTCCCTCGCCCTGGGGCTCGGGAACGAGCAGAAGGTTCGTCACACCACCGGGTGGGACACGGAACTCGACCGGCTTGTACTGCTGCACGGTCCGACCCAGAAGAGTTGCCTTGTAGTAACCGGGGATGAGCTTCGTGGTTTTGAACTCACCGGTCCGCTTGTTGACCTGCACCCAGGCGTTGAGATCGGTCTCCTCCTCGGCGGTCTCGATATAGAGACCCACCCAGCGGGACTCTCCGAAATCCTCGGGAATCTGGACCGTGCCCTTGACCACCACCGGTGTGACCATGGTGAGCACCACGTCGTCCCGTCTGCTCCCCGCAAAGATCTCCACATCCTTGATCGCGGGGACAGCATACTCCTGGTCCCTGGCACGCACCGTGTAGATGCCCGTGGGCACGGCCTCGAAGGAGAAGGCGCCATCGAGATCGGTGACCGTGCTCATCCGGATCGAGAGGCCCGCGTCAGACTCGTCTTTCTGCACATCGAGAGCGATCCGCACGCCGCGCACCGCGGTCGGGTCGCCTTCGGTGACGACACGCCCCGAGAGGGAACCGGTGAAGATCTCGAAGTCGACCTCGATGGGTACGTTTTCCACGATCTCCACGGACCGTCTGATTCTCGAATCGAGATGGCCCATCGGCCCGGGCACATTCGACACGCTGATCGACCGGCTGCCGGCCGGCACCTGGCCGAGGTCGTACCGGCCCGTGGAGGTCACAGTACTCTCATACCGCCGCCCCTTGTAGGTACTCACGATGGCGCCCTCGGCCGCGGCGCCGTCGAGCAGAACGCGGCCCGTGACGCGCGCCTTGGGTCCCGCCTCCTCGACGCCGAGGTCGATCACGATCTTCGACGTTTCGCCCGAGGCGACGTCGACATCGGACTCCATCAGAGGGCCGGTGCGCATCACCTCACCCAGGCCGAGGGGATCCTTGTCGAGGACCCTCTTGAGAACAGCCACCCCCCACTGCCCCGGATTGAGGTTGGCGACGCGGAACCTGCCCTCGTGGTCGGTGGCCGTGATCCGCGGCGACTGCATCTCTATAATGGTGTCCGACCTCTCCAGGTTGAGGGCGATCATGTAGGGCGCCTCGTGAGTGCTCCCCCCCTTGTGGACCACACCCTCGATGATGCCGCCCGGTTTCACGAAGATCACCGTCTCGTTGCTCTCCCCCTCCTCGAGATCGGCGCGCACACTGAGGCTTCCCGTGGTGATCGCGTACTGCGGATGGGAGACGTTGACCTTGTAGTCGCCGGGATTCAGGTTTCCGAACCGCGCCGCGCCGGCCCCGTTGGTGCGCGACCGCGCCAGCTTGGTCGGATTGAACAACCAGCGATCCTCATCGTTGTAGGTGTGCACCTGGGCCCATTCCACGGGCTCCTTGGTCTTCTCGGTCAGCACATGGACCGCGGCGGGATAGGCCTGCTCGAGAACCACGTCGATCGAGATCGGCTCGGCCTTGACGGTGATCGTCTCCTTGGTCACGCCGAAGCCGGCCGCTGTCACGAGAAGCTCGTAGTCTCCGGGCGGCAGATCCTTGATGTGAATGATGCCGTCTTCGAGCCTCTCCATCCGTTCCGTCGGCGTGATCGGAGGGTGGAAGGGAAGCATGTTCATTTCGAACCGGTGCTGTCTGAACTTGAGCCGCGCATTGTCGATCGGCGCGCCCGCCTTGTCGCGGACCGCGATCCTCAGCCCGTAGGAGGGCGGCAGGGTCAGGGTGGGCGGCTCGAACTCCGGATCGAAGGGTCCCACCACGGTCCAAGGGTCCTCGGGATAGCGGCGCGCCGCCGCGAAGGTGGATAGCGGCGCTGCTCCGGCGAAGACAAACTTCCCCTCTGCGTTGGACACCACGGGCGGCTGGAGCACGATGAACTCGGCCACGCCGTAGATCGGTCCGACGCGGACCTCGATCCCCTCGACAGGATCGCCGAATGTGTCGACCACGTTGCCCTCGAGGCGTACGCCGTCACCGAGAGTGATCGTGCCCACGTCGCGCTCCCCACCGCCCGAGGTCTGAATCGGGCCCTTCTTGGCGGTCACGTATCGGACGCGGTCAACCACGAGGGTCATGATGCCGAGGCGAACTCCCTCGAGCCTGAACGTTCCGTCCGACCCTGTCGTCGTGGTGGGGAAGGGCATGAAGTCGACGACCTGCTGCATGGCCGGAGGAGGATCGATGACGAACTCCCGCGAATCGAAGCGGACCAGAAAGGAACAGTCATCGCGATAATCTTGAAGACCCGAGATGAAGACCACCGGAGGGAGCAGGGTGGCCCGAACCCTGGCGCCCGAGATCGGTTCTCCCTCGCTGTCGACCACCTTTCCCGTGAGAACCATGCAGGGTTCGAGAAAAATGTCTCCCAGATCGACGGTCTCTCCCGGGCTGGGAAGATGGTCGATGATGCGCGCCGTGGGACGCGCCCCGCCCAGGTCGACGCCGAGAGCGAAGAACGCGCGCGGATAGACCTCCTCGATCTCGAATGTTCCATCAGCCGCGGTGCGCGTTCCGGCCATCCTGAGTTCGAGAAGGGGCGTGGTCTCGCTCATGAGAGAGGTGGCATCCTGCAGGAAATCGAGGATCTCCCCCCCCACGATCTCGACCCTGATGTCGGGCACCGGGGTCAGGTCGGTTTCGACGACGCGGCCTTTGAGAACGCCCAGAGCCTCGCGGTACGACTGGGGCATGACGCCATCGCTGCCGTCCATATCGCCGGCACTGGGAAGCAGGTTTTCTTTGCTCTTATCCTGATTCGCTCCGCCCGCTTGATCTTCGGCAATCGGAGCGTCACTCCTCTCCGGTCTCTGACTCTCGAGGATATCGCTCTCCGCCTCGCCCCCCTGAAAGAGAACATAGCCCACGATGCCGATCACCACTGTGAATGCGATGAGCACGACGGCCAGAAGGTTTTTGTACATCGAAATGAAACCTTTCTCCCCCGTCGATCTTCCTCTGCGGGACGCATCAGGAATCGAAGGGCATCCAGAGAAGGGTGTCCCCGGAGTAATGATACAACAATTCCGATCGTTTGCAACGGGCCTACTCGAGATCGTGGACGATCAGGCCGCTCCTCAGCTTGGGTTCGAACCAGGTGCTCTTGGGCGGCATGATCTCGCCCGCATCGGCGATCGCCATGAGCTGCTCGATCGACGTGGGATAGAGGGCGAAAGCCGCGGCCCAGCCTTCGCCAACCCGCTTTTCGAGCTCTTCCATGCCACGGATGCCGCCCACGAAATCGATCCGGCTGTCCTTGCGCGGATCGTCGATCCCGAGGACCGCCGAGAGAAGATTATTCTGGAGAATGGCCACGTCGAGACTCTGCACGGGATGGTCGCGATCGAAGGAACCTTCCCTTGCGGTGAGCCGATACCACTGCCCGTCGAGATACATGCCAAAAGTCTTCGGCGCCGAGGGGCTCTTTTCATCGACCGCGGCGATCTCGAAGGATGGCTCGAGCTTTTCGAGAAATTCTTCCCTCGTCATGCCGCACAGGTCCTTGACCACCCTGTTGTAGTCCATGATGTGGAGCTGGTCGTGGGGAAAAAAGACAGCCATGAAGGTGTTGTACTCTTCCCGGCCCGTGTGGTTGGGATTCTGCTCTTTTCGTTCCACGGCGATGTTGGAGCCCGATGCCGAGCGATGGTGGCCGTCGGCCACGTAGAGACAGTCGAGGGCGCAGAACCGATCGCGCAGGCTGCTGGTGAGAGCGGCGTCGGTGACGACCCACAAGGTGTGGCCGATTCCGTCGGGACTCACGAAGTCGTAGGTCGGCTCGGTTCCGCGGACCTGGTCGACGAGGGTGTTGATGGCGTCGTGCGCCTTGTAGGTCAGAAAGACCGGCCCCGTGTTGGCGTTGAGCTCGCGCACGTGGCGGGTGCGGTCCGCTTCCTTGTCGGCGCGGGTGAGTTCGTGCTTCTTCACGCGGTCGGCGTGATAGTCCCAGGCGCTCACCGTTCCCACGACGCCGGCCTGCACATGGCTGCCCATCGTTTGCTGATAGACGTAGAAGCAAGGATCATCATCCTGGATCATCGACTCGTCGATCAGCTTTTTGAGATTCGCCGCTCCCGTGGCGTAGACCGTGTCGTCGTAGAGGTTCACTCCCTCATCGAGATCGATCTCGGGCTTGACGACGTGGAGGAAACTCAGCGGATTGTCAGCAGCCATCTCGCGCGCCTCGGCGGAATTGACCACATCATAGGGCGGGCTGGCAATCTTCAGCGCCAGTTCGGGGCGGGGCCGGATGCCGCGGAAAGGTCTCACATCTAATGCCATGACAGAACTCCTCATCGATGGTGAACGTGTCAAATACGGAGAGTCGCTATTCCCGGAATGTTAACGGCCGATTCGGTCGGCCAAAAACAAAAAAAACCGCCTGTCCTGACTTTTGTCGCTCGAAGGAGGGCAAGCGCCAAAGCCGCGGACAGGCGGAAGGAACTTCCTGCTCGATTCAGAAGCCTGAAGGAGGCACTAGGACAGGCTTACAAAAGCAGGAGGTATATTTCATATGGGCGTTCCTTTTTCGTCTCGGTCTCTTTCCTCATACAGAGTCTGCAACGATCACGAGATCCAGTACCGGCCGCAGGCTGTGCAAGCCCGGTTCCGGCCGAGTGCGCCGACGCGCGTTGCGGGGTCACCAAAAAGGGGACAACTGCCGTCAGGCTCACCCATCTCCTGACAGGCGCCGAAATCGGCACCGGTCCTCACGTACCGGTCGTACTTTTGCCGGAGGCGCCAGCACAGGGCGCGGCCCGATTGATTGTGGCGATAAGTCCTTTTTTTCCTGGCAGTTAGTCTGATCATTGTTGTGGTCTCTGTTGTGTTACCGTTTGTTCTCTCGCCGTTGAATTCAGCGTCAAATTCCGCTTGGAATCGGCCGAATCCTTTCAGATCATTTATAGCGCCGCATTGTGAAGGTGCATAAAAAAAGAGCCCCGCGAGCAGACAATCTCAAATGCCCGCTTTGAAGCCCCCGCGATGGTGTATACTGGCCTCAGTTTCCCCACCTCCCGTAGGACCAAACCTTGCACTGCGACCAGACTTGAGTTCCGGAGGCCATCATGCGCTGTACGACGATCCTCGTTCTTGTGGCCCTTCTCGGTTTCCTCGTCGAGATCGGCGTGACCCAGACGATTCAGAAGTCACCCGCCGGGCCATCGCTGGAGGGCACCCCCCAGCCGAGACCGCCATCGGTCCAGCTCGACTACGCGGAATCATCGACAGGGCTGTCCTACCCTGACTGGGAAGGCGGCTCGACCGAGCTCGAGATGGGCGACGTCAACGGAGACGGTTTCGTCGATATCGTGTCGATCGGCGATCACGGGTCGCCCTACATCAACACGCAGGAGCACGGCGTCATGGTCTACTTCGGCGACGGCCAGGGCTCGTGGACCGTGTCGATGAGCGGCAATTTCGGTTACGGCGGCGTGGCGCTCGGCGACGTGAACAACGACGGTTTCGTCGATGTCGGCTACGGCATGCACCACGACTACTCGTCCACCGATTTCGGCGATCAGCTCATCGAGGTCGCTCTCGGCGACGGCACAGGCATGAACTGGACACCCTGGGACGACGGCCTTGCCACGAATGGCGAGTCGTATGGGATGTTCGGCACCGACTTCGCCGACATCGACGGAGACGGGGATCTCGATCTCGGCTCGGCGTCGTTTGGATCGGGCTCGGGCGTCCATGTCTATGCCAACAACGGCGACGGCACGTGGACGCAGACCTTCGGTTTCCTCGGCGGCAACTGCAATCTCGATCTCATGTTCGGCGACGTGAACAATGACGGACATCCCGATTTCGCCGCCGAGCACCAGGATGGATCGGTCTACCTCGGCGACGGTGCGGGCGGCTTCACCCTTGCCGACGGCAATCTCCCCTCACCCGGTGGTTACGGGGCCAGGGACGGTGTCGACCTCGGCGATCTCAACAACGACGGCTACGACGACATCGCCTGGATCGATTCGAACGGCGGCGCCGAGGTCTGGCTCTGGGACCCCTCGGGCACCTGGGTCGAGGCGACCGGCGGCCTGCCCGCCTCGGGACCGGCCGAGGCCGCGCAGATCGCCGACATGGATGGCGACGGCAACAAGGATCTCGCTCTCTTCGGCAACGGAGTGGGCGGCGTCTACCTCGGCGACGGCACGGGGCAGTGGTCTCTCAACGCGGTCTTCACTATCGCCGGATCGCCGGGCTACAGCCAGGCGTTCCGCGCCGGCGAGGATGTCGACCGAAACGGCCGCGGCGACATCGTCCTCCTCGACGAGGAAGGAACGTGGATCAATTATAAGAACCACCTTCGGTGCTTCAGGGAAACATCGACACCCGGCAAGCTCGGAGTTCGCCTGACCCGGCCCGGACCCCACAAGGTCTGGAAAAGAGGATCGGTGCGGTTCGTCGAGTGGCTGAGCAGTGTGCCGGGCGCGGCGGCGAGCGCGATCGATCTCGATATCTCCACGTCGGGCCCCCAGGGGCCGTGGACTTCGATCGCCGGCAGCCTTCCCGACAACGGCCGCCACCAGATGATCGTGCCGGCGGGGCTGCCCCAGTCGGCCGAGTGCCACTTGCGCATCACGGTGAAGAGCGGCAGCGATGAGGCGGCGTTCGTCAACGCTATCGCCTTCGTCATCGAATGATGGCAGCAAGGAAAACCTTAATGCAATTCGACTCTCGACACATACCCGTCAACGAACAGAACATAACAATTGCTGTAGACCCACGTCACCACACTCCCACCCCCATTGATCTGCTGAGGAGGACCGCATCGGGCGAGAACCTGGGAGTAGGTCATCAGAAACAGCTCGGACTTTGCCTCGCTATTGGTCTGCCATTGATGGGCAACGGGAGTCGGTGTCTTGTTTCTCAATCTGCTGTAGTTTTCATGAAGAACTGTATTTTTCTCGGAAGACGAGACCGATAGTCGAACCGCGTTTACGAGTTGCTCGATCTTTTCTGCGAGCAGATCGACTTTTTCGGGCCTCAGAGGAATTCTCTCGACATCGGATTGAGCTTGCGCCTCCTTCGTCCGGTACCCCCACGTAGCTTCGTTCAATTCCTCGATGCGCATGCTCAAGTTCGAGATAGCCTGCAATAATGCCGCGTGGCTATCGGCCTTCTCATCGCCGTCGAATGAAAATCCATCACTCAAAAGATCCGCATTCCGGGGACGGCCAATGAAAAACGTGTTGATTGCTATTCCCACGACGATTCCGATGATGAACATGATGAGCAGGCCGAGCCATTGCGATTTCACAGCCCCTCCTTTCACCAAGAGGTTCTCAGGGAATTGAGAAAAGATTCACCAGGGAATCGAGATTCCCAATACGATCGCACAGGATTGCCGTATCTGCTCGTTATTCTTCTTGTCCTTCAGGCAGCCCGCGAGCAGTGGCACAACCGCCCTGTCACCCAGTTTTCCATCGCCAGAGGGGAAAACGCCCTGAGAAGGGGATCCACCTTCTCGTCGTTGAGAATCCCGATCAGGAACTGCACGTTATCCTTCGCACAGTCGGCGTCTCTCAGAAGTCCGAGAGCCAGGGTCGCGCACCCGATCACGTCTTTGCCTGTCTGCATGTCGGTCTTTTCGATGATCTCTTTCAAATGCGGAGCGGTCGCGCTGTCGCCGATCAGAACGGCTCGGGCGCCACGAAGAGAGCCCGCCCCGCGCCGAACGCCGATTCGAGTGCTGCCGCGCACTCCGGACCGCCCCCGCCCGCTCGAAGAGTATCGAGAAGGAGCGCCCGCGCCCGCTCGCGATCGGGCCGACTGTTCGTGGCCAGGGCGCACAGAAAGGACTCCTCATCGTCTGGAAGAAGAATCCACTTCCCCGATTCCCTGAAGAACTCGACGAGAAGCGCTTCGCCACCGGGACAGGGCCGATCGTCTCCCGGACGAACAGGTTGCTTGCGGCCGGCGCGGGGAAAGACGAGCCGCGCATTACGTCCCGGCGTGCAGACGAACGCCGTGAGCCATGAGGTCTCGAAAGGACGGAAGGTCAATCGCGAAAGGACACGGCCCTTCTCCTCGATGATCGGAAAGCGCGCGGCCACCGAGAAGAGCCTGGTGGCCGCCCACTCTCGCAGGAAGTCGACCTCGTGAAGAACCGCCCGGCGGATCCTCTCTTCACCCCTTGCGGCAGCCTTTTCAAAACAGTTGCGCGCGGCCTCGCGATCGTCATCGAGCAGGAGGATCCGTGCTCTGGCCAGGTCGCCA
This sequence comes from uncultured Phycisphaerales bacterium, assembly GCA_964464495.1. GTDB lineage: Bacteria > Planctomycetota > B15-G4 > B15-G4 > CAYZWU01 > CAZUHB01. The sequence goes on along the minus strand of CAYXGI010000014.1, from coordinate 25,257 downwards.
AAGCCGGCCGGCAGCCGACCGGCGTCGATCTCGTTCAGTGCGTCAGAGAGTTCCCCCACACCGGTCGCGTCGCGCCGGTATGCGCAGAACATTTTCTGGAGCCGAGCCTCGGCATTCTGTTCATCGGCTGCGAGGACCTGGTCGAGGAGAACCTCGGCCTCATCGACAAAACCGTTGAGAAGATACTGGTTCGCCTCGGCGAGGAGGGCGTGCCGTTCGTCGTCTCCCCCATGGCGGCAAGAGGCGAAAAAGAGCGCTGTCAATCCAGCCAGCGTGGCGAGACCGAATGTCCGAACGGCGTCGTTCATTCTGCTCTTGGCCGTCACGATTTGGGCTCCTCCTGCCGGGCGCCGGCGGCTCTGATCTCGGGCGCGGTGAGGCGCCATTGGTGAAACCGTTCGGAAAGTTCCTGGATCGCGAGAAGAGTCTCGTTCACGGGAATGGTGGTCGGTTGATAATCGTCGACAACAACAACACCGCCTGCCACCACGTAGCGGATCTCCGATCCGTTGGCGGCCCAGAAAAGGTTCTCCAGGCAGTTGTCGAGTCGCGTAGGCGTCATGTTCGGACACCGCGTGTCGACGAGGATGAAGTCGGCATCGAAACCGGGCCTGAGCGCCCCCGTGTCGAGCCCCAGCATCCGGGCCGGCGCCCGCGTGATCAGCGCAAGCAGGCTCTCGGCGGGGAGAAGGGACGCATCGCGGTGAAAGGCTTTTTGATACTGGGACGCCAGCCGTGCCGCGGCGATCATGTTTTGATTGTCGGCGCTGCCCGAACCGTCGGTCGAGATCGCCAGCGGAATGCGCCGGTCGATCATCTCCATGAGAGGCGGCATTCCCGATCCCAGAATGGTATTCGCCAGGGGATTGTGAACCACCATGGCGCCGCTCGCCGAAATGATGTCGAGATCGCGCTCAGTGCTCACGACCTGATGGGCCAGCATGGTGCGCGCGTCGACGAAATCGATCGAGGCGCCGTATTCCACCGGTGTCTGGCCGTAAGTGCGCCGAAACCACTCGGTGGTGCGCGGTTCCTCTGACGAGTGGATGTGAATCAGGGTCTCCCGCCTGGCGGCCCATTTCTTGAGAGCCACGAGCATTTCGGGGCTGTTCGAGAAAAACTGGTCCGGTCCGGGGATGACACTCACGCGCCGATCAGAGCCGCATCGCTCCACGCCCTTGTCGAGTCGTGCGAGGGCCTGGTCCACACTGTCCAGGACGCGGGGATCGTAATTCCGATCCTGGCTCCCGATCGCAACGATGAGACGAGTGCCGGCTGCCGCGTTGGTGTCGACGATTTCATCGAGATGATACTTGCTGTAGTTGCAGAGATGAATCAGTGCCGTGGTGATGCCGTAGACGAGATCGTCGAGGCGCGCCTTGCGAAAAGACGCGCGCCACGGCGACAGACCGAGGTTCTGCTCCAGGTGGTCGGCGCTCTCATGCACGAAGCCCGAAAAGGCGCTCACCGCATGGTCGAGCCAGTCGGCGAGAGGTTCATCGCGCGCGACGCCAACGATGGCTGATTCGTGATCGTGACCATGAGCCTTCACGAATCCGGGAAGCAGGATCCCGGGAAGGAGCGGAACAGGCTCACCGAGCGTCGGAACGCCAGAGTGCGTCGGAACGCCGAGAGCCTGAACCTCGTTCGAGTTCACCAGAGGATTGATTCGCGCCGCGACAGAGTCGTCCCACGCGCCCACTTCGATGATCGCGCCATTCTCGGAGAAGACGTAACCGTCCTCGATGCGTGTGGGCGTCCCCGTCTCCGGTTCCACGGGCAAAACGAAACGCGATCTGACGACTATCTTGCTCGATTTCGCGGAAGGTATTCCGGGAAGTCCCGCCGTCGAATCAGAGGGATTACTCGGAGGCGATCCTTTCGGCTTCTTCATCGCTGATAACCACCTTGCGCGCGATGCTCCCCGCATAGGGAGCGATCACGTTCCGCGATTCGAGAATATTCAGCAGCTTGGCTGCCCTGAAGTAGCCGAGGCCCAGTTCTTTCTGCAACAGGGAGATCGAGCCCTTTTTCTCCCTCACCACAACGGAAACAGCATTCTTGAAGAGACGCTCCTCCTCCTCGTTGATCTCGGGGGCGTTGGCTGTCTGCTGCGGCGCGTCAAAGGAAAACTCGGCCTGAGGTTCAGGATCGTGGGCCCCATCAATTGCGGTGTCGATCACTGCCTCTGTGGTCACTTCCTCTGCGGTCACTGCTGATTCTTCGACAACACTCTCTTCGACTTCAAGCCTTTCCATTTGGTCTTCCTCTACTTCCTCGTCATCACTGGTGATTTCCGATTCAGACTGCTCGACAGCCGCGATCTGGCCGTCGTCCACGATCGATTCGGCGTACGGTCCCGACTCTTGCTCTTCGACCGGCGCCTCGTACGTTTCGGCTTCATCTTCAGAACCGGCCTCTTCAGAGTCAGCGTCGTCAGGTTCATTCTCGACGTCCTCTTCGAGTTCTTCTTCGAGATGCTCTTCAAGATCGTCGCTCGGCTGGGCCGCACTCTCCAGCGGTTCTGCCGGGGGGGTCCACCATGACTTGTCGAGCGTGACGTCGGGCTCCTCGATCTCATCTGTTTCAGGGGAAACAGCATCCGTTGCGTCCGACTCCGGGGTGGCCGCCCTCTCCTCCGAGAGAGAGTCGGACTTCCACCACGTGGTGTCGTCGCTCGTCTCTGCCGTCTCGTCATCAGAGACGGATGTCGACGAGGAGGGTAACGGCTCCTCTTCGGTTTCGAGGGCCGGGCCGAAAACCCCGCCGGCCCAACCGGCACGGCTGGCCCAACCGGCCCGGTCGAGTGCCTCGGCCGCTTCCGATTCGATCGCCTCGTCGGAGGCGTTCTCCACTTCAGGCTCGGCCACGGCTGTGAGGCGGATCACCGCTTCATCGGACGGGGATTCGACGTCCTCATCAACGCCGGCCCCGTCGAATTCATCAGCGAGCTCCGCCTCCTCGCCCCCCCACCCGCTGCGCCACGTCTCGGTGTGAGGCATTTCGTGATCGGACGAGGAACCCATTGGCCGAACAGACGGGTATGTGTAATCGGTTTCGAGTTCCTGCTTCGTTTCGACCGCGGTTGCCGACGACATGGTTTCCACATCGGCCACCAGATCGGATTCAACGGTTTTCTTCTTCCATTTCGGTTTGGGTCGAAATTTGATGGGACGGAATCTCAGGAAGCCGAGCGAATTGACGAGCTTTTTCCCCTCGGCAAAAAAGTCCGAGGCTCCGCTCGCGGCCAGAAGCGGCTTCTGGCGGCCGAAGAGATAGCGAAAAAAGAGCCAGTCCGTCGCAAGCAGAAGACCGGTGGGAAAGGCGATCCAGAGCAGGAGATAGACGAGGGCCAGTACGCCTGATCCGGCACACCGCACCGCCACCCATTGCCCGAAGATGCCTCCCGCATTCGAACCTGTCCGCGCGCCCACATCGTAGAGCCCGAGAAGCATGGAGAGGCAGAGGGTGGTGAGAACGATTCCGATCATCTTGTACGCGGCCCGATCCACCCGCATGCCGAGGATGATCATCCCTCCCCAGAAGAGGAGGAGCAGAAATCCGATCAGGCTGGCTGGAAGGCCCAGAAAAGCCGAATTAAACATGTTGGCCGAACTGAGAAGCTCCATTTCAGCACTCCTTATTACTCAATCCCAACAAAGGTTGATTGCTTGATCCGGCAGCCCTTCGAGAAGGTGCTGCTATACCTTTTTTTTCTCTCGACTCGATTTCCTCTCGGTCCATTCTTCCAGGGTCACGTTGACCTCGCGTGCCTGGCTCCCCTTGTAATCGCCCAGGATCCCGTCCTGGTTCATGAGATCGATCAGGCGCGAAGCGCGCGTGTAACCGATGGAAAAGTGGCGCTGCAACAACGACGCCGATCCCCTCTGTGTTTCGATGATGAACTCCGCGGCCTGCTCGTAGAGATCGTCCACGGCATAAGGATCGAAGCCCTTCCGCTCGCCGGTGGTGAGCGCTTTTTCGAACTGGGGTTCGGCGTACTCCTTGAGGAAATTCGCCACATCGCGCACCTCGCCGTCGGCAACGAACGTTCCCTGGGCGCGGTAGACGAGCGAGGTATGGGGCGGCATGTAGAGCATGTCGCCCGAACCGAGCAGTTTCTCGGCGCCGTTGGTGTCGAGAATGACGCGCGAATCGATCTTGGACGCCACCATGAACGCGATCCGCGTCGGCATGTTGGCCTTGATCAACCCGGTGATCACGTTCGTCGACGGGCGCTGCGTGGCGAGCACGAGGTGCACGCCCACGGCGCGCGACTTCTGCGCCAGGCGCGTGATGTTCGCCTCCACCTCGCGGGTGCCGATCATCATCAGGTCGGCGAGCTCGTCGACGATGATGACGATGAAAGGCATGTAGGGCTGAAACTCCTCGTCGTCGGCAAGGTCGCCGAGCCGTTCCGTGAGCTCCTTCTCGCTCAGCTTGTTGTAGGCGTAGATATTCCTCACCCCGGCCATGTGAAGAAGGCTGTAGCGGGAATCCATGAGCCGCGTGGCCCACTCGAGAATGGCGCCGGCGCGCTTCATCTCGGTCACGACGGGACACATGAGGTGGGGAATGTCCTTGAAGATGGAGAGCTCCACCATCTTGGGATCGACGAGGATCATCTTGACCTGCTCGGGATTGCGGGTGAAGAGGATCGACATGATGATCGAATTGAGGCAGACCGATTTGCCCGACCCCGTCGATCCGGCGACGAGGAGATGGGGCATCTTGGCCAGGTCGTCGATGAGCACATTGCCGGCCGCATCCTTGCCGAGGCAGATCGGAATGGCGCTCTTTGTTTCCCGGAACTTCTTCGACCGGAAGAGCTCCTTGAGCCGTACCATCTCGCGCATGGCGTTGGGCACCTCGATGCCGGCCGTCGACTTGCCCGGAATCGGGGCCACGATGCGCACCGTGGGCGCCTTGACCGCCATGGCGATGTTGTCCTCGAGCGCTCTGAGCCTTTCCACCTTGATGCCCGGAGCGAGTTCGAGTTCGAACATGGTGATCACCGGACCGCGCTGGATCTCCACCACCTCGGCCTCGATCTTGAACGACTGAAGCGTGTTCTCGAGCAGCGTTGACGTCTTGGCGATCATCTGCTCCAGTTCGCCCTGGGGCAGAACCTCGGTGTCGTCGAGCAGGGTGAGGGGCGGTTTCTTGTATCCGCGGACCTTTTTTACGGTTGGCGGCGCGTAGGTCACCGGCGCACCGCCGACCACATCGGCAGCCTCCGTGGGCACGGTGCTCTGCGATGGATCGGCAATGACCGGCTTGCGGCCACCCGTCGTGTCAGCGTCCTCCCTGCCGGCGCCCTCGGCGTCAGCGCCGGCGCCCTCGGAGTCAGGCTTGGGTTCGCGCCTCTCGCCCTCGTCTTCGTCGGCCGGGATTGCGGTGGAACGTTTCTGCTTGGCTTCTTCCTTTTTCATCAGCTCGGCGAGGGCTTTCTCCTTCTTGCGCCCGCCCGCGGTGGCAGCGGCGACCGCGGCTTTTTCGCCCACCTTGCGGGCGCGGGCTGCCTTGGCCGATTTCTCGGCCGCGGCCAGGTTCGTTGCGGCCCGTTCGCGCCAGCTGTCGGCACGCTCGCGCACCCATCGTCCCAAAGCCAGAATCGAGGTGAAGAAAATCCAGTCGGTGGCCAGGATGAGCGTGATGAGAAAGAGAACGATGAGAATGATCCGCGCGCCCACCACTCCAAGGGCAAGGGTCTCCGTCAGAAAGCGGTCGATGAACATGCCCGTGAGGCCGCCGTACCCGGGGATGTTTTCGGGCGATCCCTTGAGAAGGTGGCAGAGAAAGGCGGAAAGAAAGATGGTGAAGAAGACGAGGCCCACTGTCTTGGACACGAAATTGGGCAGCTCTTTCCTCGTCAGCAGCACAACACCCCAGGCGCCGAGACAGACATAGAACGCATAGCTCGCAAAGCCGAAACCGTAGAGCATGAAGCGCGCAAAGGTCTGCCCCGTGGTGCCGCACAGATTGCCCGATCCCTCGGAGGTCGACAGAGCGGTCGTGTCCACGTAACTGGCCGTCGAGCAGACCGCGAAGAGGCAGAACCCCACAAGAAGGATGGCAATGATCTCCCTGGTCTTATTGGAAACCATGCTCTCCGGGGCATGCTCCCTGGATGCCGACATCGGATCGTCCTCGCCACGATGGGTGATTCAGCACATCGTTTTGCTGATAAGTGAATTCAACCGCCAGCCGACTATTATACAACCGGCGTACGGCGAGGATCAAAACAAAAAGCTCTTTTGAACGGGACTGCTCAAGGTGCCAGGCCCTTTAGCGTCGGCCTTTGCGCTTCTTGAGCCAGCCCCCGTGAAAGAGGTTGTCGTTGGAGATCTCTTTCTCTTTGGCCGCGGGTGGGGGTGCGCCGAATTGGGGTGACGGCTCTTCGAACGCTAAGGTCGGCTCTTCGGACCGTGTCTTTTCAGGCGCCCGGCGTTCCGTGTGCCGCGATCGGTGCGACCGGGGGGCGTCCATTTCATCGAGGTCGAGATCGAGGGAATCAGCGATACGATCCATCACGTCCCCATCATCGTCGGCGACAAGGGTGATTGCCCGGCCGTCGTCGGTCAATGGCGCAACCTGCCCGAGGCGGAAAGCATAGTCTTCGGGAGTCTCGGGAGGTTCGAGGTTGACGACGAGAGAGATGTCTGAGCAGTCGAGTTTGCTCACGGCCATGTCGGTCATGGCCAGGATGTTGTATTCGCCGTCGCGGAACTTGGCCGCGATCTGGCGGCGGCGGCGCTGGGGCATGCCGGCGTGGAGTTCTTCTGTTTTGGCGCCCAGATCGGCGAGGCTGTCGGCCACGCGCGCTGTCTGGTCCTTGGATCGGCAAAAGACGACCGCTGACCGGGGCCGATCCCTGTCCATCAAATCGCAGAGCGTCCTCAGTCTTTCCGTCCGGTCCACCTCCACCACGAAATGGCTGTCCGTCGCGAGTTGGCTCTCGTCCTCGTCAGACAGAATCTCGATGGCCGAGCCAACATTGCCGCGGCAGAAACGCAACACCGGCGGTGACAAAACTCCGGTGATCTGAATCACCTGATCCACAACATTGATCTTGGCCACAATGTCTTCCACGTCGTTCTGCTGAGCCTGGTCGATCATGCGGTCGACCTCGAGAAGCACCACAGCGTCGAGATCGTTGAAGAGCGCATTGCGGCGGCGGATATGGTCGAGAATCCGGCCGGGCGTACCGACCACGAAATGGGGATTCTCGGCTAGAGCGTCGGCCTGCTTGGCAATGAGCGCGCCCGCGTCGAGGAGAGCGACCTCGAGGTCCATGTAGAAGCAGAGCCGGATGATTTCGTTGTTGACCTGGCTGGCCAGCATCCGCGTGGGGGCGACGAACAGAACGCGCATCCCGTCCCGGTCGGTGAGACGGTGAATGAGAGGGACGAGAAAAGCGAGGGTCCGTCCCGAATACTCGCCCGCCGAGGCGATCAGGCTCTCGCCTTCCATGAGAGAAGGAATGACCTTCTCCTGGAATTCGGTGAACGATCCGTATCCCGTCTCGGCCACGGCCTTCAACAGGGGCTCGGCAAGGCCGAGGTCGCCGAAGACCGTCTCCTCGATGTCGACCGAGCGACGGCCTTTGAAAGGATTTGACTTGTCGAAGGGCGGCGGTCCCTTGCGCCTGTTAGGCCCACGCTCTTGCTCACGATCTTTTCTCATCGATGTTCCCCTCGATCAGAGGTGTTTCGTCGACGTAACACGGTTCTCGGAGTAATTTGCGAATTATACCATCATGGGGTTGGAAAGATCAATTGCAGGAGAGGATACTATGGACGTGAACGAGCCGCTGGAGGTCCAATCGCCGGATCGTTAAAAAAAGACGGGGAAGGAAGCGATAACGCTTCCTTCCCCACACTCGGGATTCCTCCCGCAACAAAAACACCCTTTCCGCCACCGAAGGCAGAATGCTCGCTTTTTTCCGGCCCGGGCCGTAAAGGCATACGCCCTGTCAGGCCCGCGCGATCCCGCTCGATCCTCGACGTGGAATCGAAAGCGAGAAAAATTTCCCCTTCTTCGTTCGAATACAGACAAGTCAATTGATCTGCAAATCTTCTTCCGTAACTATAAGAGGTATCGGCCGCCAAATCGCACCGGGTAGTTCCGGAAATCTCATAGATTTTCAAAAAAATAAAGAGCCGCTCTGGGGCCGGGAGAGCTCGCTCATGGGAAACGCCGACCTAATTTACTTTAATTAAAGAAGTAACAGCCGATATTGACTCAGCCCTCTTTGATGTCCTCGGCGAGGATATTGTCGAGTCCCCCTCTGCGCAAGGTGCCGATTTTTTTGGCGAGACGAAGAATCGCGCGGTTGAACCGCATGCGGGCCGTGTTTTCGGGAATGCTGAGTTTCGAGCCGATCTCGGCAAAGGAAAGACCTCCCCAGGCACGGAAAGTCAACACCTGGCGGTCTTCGTTGCTGAGCAGCTCGATGCCGAGTCTGATCCAGGCTTCGTTTTCGTGGCGCTGGGCGTTCTTGTGGGGCGGGGTCACCCTGAGTCGCGGGAGATCGAGGTTCAGGACCGTGTCGGTCGGAAGGGGCCGTTCCCTGGAGATCTTTCTACGTAGCGCGGTGATCCGGTCGTATTCGTCGCAGACCACGTTCTCCACGATCCGCGTCATCAGAGTCCGGAACTGGGCGCTGCTTGAGAGCTGAATGCGGGGGCCGTATTTCATGAACTGGATGATCGCGTCCTGCACGATGTCGCTCGACTCGGTCTTTTTGCGCAGCTTCGAACCGAGCCGGTTTCTCACGTGATTTTGAATCCATGGAAGGTGTTTCTCGAGAAGAGCTTCGAGACCGCCCAGGTCTCCCTGGTTCCACTTCTTCAGATTGAGTGCTGTTTCCGAATTCTTGTGGCTCATCGCCTGCGTCATCCGGTTCAGATCGCGCTCGCGTCGAGATAGCTTTGAAGAAGGATCTGGGCAGCGACAGCGTCGAGTTTGCGCTTTCGCTTCTTCCAGTCTTTTTCCTGCTTGCCCAGGGCCGAAAGCGCCTGGCTCGATGTGAGTCTCTCATCCCACTCTACAAGCTGTAGTCCGGTCGAAGCCTCGATCTTCGCGCCGAAGGTCCTCATCTCATCGACCATGGCTCCCTCGGTCCCGTCCATGTTCAGTGGCAGCCCGATCACGATGCGGAACACGTCGTGCTCGCCCACGAGAGACGCAATGTGGGCCACCACATCGCCCGATCGCTTGACATCGACCACTTCGAGGGGTTGGGCCGTGATCCCGAGGGGATCGGACAGGGCGAGCCCGACCCGTGCTCTGCCGTAATCAATCGCCAGTATCCTTCCGATCATCTGCGTCCTCGTCTCGACTCCGGGCCGACTCAGGACACCTCGGACTCGATATCCAATTGACGATTCACCGAAAGGCAAATCCTCTCGATTTTGGCCGCCGAATAGATTTTCCCCCGATCCACTCCCGGACAGATGGATGCCACCTCCTCGTACCAGGTCCATTCATCGAGGTTTTCTTCCCAGAATGGCCACGCGCGGCACTGAACGGGCCGCACACTGTAGATCGAGCAGACCCCCTTTTCGAAAAAGGGGCACGAATCGTCCCTGAATCTCAGGATCAGATTGCCGTCCAACTTGGAGCAGTAGCTCTTCATGAACTCTTTACGGGGAATGTCGAGAGATTCCATGATCTTGGAGGCTTCTTGGGGAGTGATGTAAACATAGGCGTAGTCGCCGTTGACCTGGCAGCACCTGCCACATTTGATACAGGAAAAATGGAGTCCTCTGGAGTACCACTCTTTTGAGTTCTTCATCAACGGCTCGATTTAGAGAGTCCCGAAAAACGTCTTTTGCAGTTCAAGCTGCTGTTTCACAAAGCATTATACAGATCGGGCGCCGACGAACAACCTAGAAAGGTTGTTTTTGGGGTCTGACGGTGAGACAAGTGCCGACAAAGACGCTGGTTCAGGCGCTGAGGCGTTTAGAAGTACTTGCCCACCAGAAGCCTGAGTCTTTCCAGGGTTTTTGGAGGCACCTGAGATTTGTCGGTGATCAGTGCATTGGCGAGAGCGCTGTCGCAGGCGCAAACATCCCGCGATTCTGCGACGAGCGGAACGACGCACCCCAAGGAAGCGTTGATGAGGTCGGTATTGGCGTCGAGTTGCGCCAGGACGGTCTCGACCGAGGCGGTCTCGGCCTCCTCGTTCCAGACGTCATAGTCGGTGATGTGGGCGAGAGCCGAATAACAGATCTCCGCCTCGCGCGCCAGTTGTGCCTCCGGCACCGCTGTCATGCCGATGATGTCGAATCCGAGGTGGCGGTAGACGCTGCTCTCGGCCTTGGTGGAAAATCGAGGTCCCTCGATGATCACAAAGGTCCCGCCCCTGTGAACCGTGCCGCCGCTCTCGGTCACGGCCCTGGCCGCGAGGTGGTTCAAAACCGGACAGAAGGGATCGGCCACGGAGACGTGCGCCACGAGTCCTTCTCCGAAAAAAGTGTAGGAGCGCCTCTTGGTGTTGTCATAGATCTGATCGGGAATCACGATGTGGCCCGGGGCGTACTCAGCCTTCAGGCTGCCGCAGGCCGAGATCGACAGGATTCGGTGGACGCCCAGACTCTTGAGCGCGTAGATGTTCGCCCGTGAATTCACCTCGGTGGGCATGATTCTGTGGCCCCGGCCGTGACGCGCCAGAAAGGCGATGCGCCGGCCCGAGAAGGTCCCCAGGGCGATCTCATCGGACGGTGCGCCGAAAGGGGTGTCCACACCGATCATCTCCACGTCGCTCAGTCCGTCCATCCCGTAGAGGCCGCTTCCACCGATCACAGCTAGTTCGACTCTGGGGCTCTCCTGTGCGTCTCGCGCCATGGCAATGTCTCCCGATTCAGAAAGAGTGAATTCAAGAGGACATATCATTCCACGGCGTCCATGTCCAGCCCACGCTGCAAAAGAGAGGGCGATGACTCGGCGCGATCGAGGTATGAAATACTGGTTTTTACCTTGCGGCCTGTCTACTCCGGTTCTGTAATGGGCTCACAGCAAACAGAGGAGACTTCTCGTGGCCCAATACGCCGATGTCCCACCAAGTTTTGACCCTATCTTCAGGGCTGCCGAAAAATATGTGAGCGACTATTTCCAGGCGAAAACCGAGAATCCCACCCAGGCCGAAATCGAGGTAAGGGGAGAGCGGTACATCCTGGTCCGCGCCGAGGGATTCTGCCACGAGTTCATCGCGGCTCTGAGCGAGATCTACAGCGATGTGAGTGTTGATGACGCCATGGTCCTCGCACGGGGCGTGCTCTACGACCTCGCCTATGCCATGGGAATGGCTGACGCCCGCATCTTCCACAAGGCGACCGGAGTCGACGATCCGATCGAGAAGCTGTCGACCGGACCGATCCACTTCGCCTTCACCGGCTGGGGCAGGGTCAAGATCCTCGACGACTCCGTCCCAACGTCGAACGAGGATTTCATCCTCCACTACGAACACCCAAACTCTTTTGAAAGCGCCACTTGGCTAAAGACCGAGCGATCCAGTACATCGCCGGTCTGCTTCATGAACGCCGGGTACTCGGCTGGCTGGTGTACCGTATCATTCGGCCTGCCGCTCATGGCGGTCGAGGTAACCTGCCGCGCAAAGGGCGATCCGCAGTGCAGCTTCGTCATGGCCCACCGCGAGCACCTGCACGAAAAACTCGAGAATTTCGCCAGCGACACGATCCACCACGCGCCGGAGATCACGCCCTTCATGCACAGGGTGGCCGACTTGCGGCGGCAGCTCGGCGAGACGAGGCACGAGGCGATGATCCACCTCCTCGCCAACGAGGGATCGGGCGAATGTGTCGTCATCTTCGACGAGACCGTGCGCATCGCGTATGTCAACCAGACGACCCTCGCCGTTTTCGGATATAGCGAATCGGAACTGATCGGTGCCGGCGCGGAGCGGCTCGCGCGGGCCGAATGCCTCGACGCCATCAACGCCAACAGGGCGTGGAGCGGCGATCTCGATCTGGTGCAGAAGGGAGGAGACTCCTTCCCATGCCACATCATCGCCAATCCGATCGTCGATACGGAAAACAAGCACATCGGCTACTACCTGATCTGCCGGGACACGACGAGACTCAAGGAATCGGAGCGCAAGCGCCGGAGAGCGGAGCGCAAGCTCCAGGAAGCGAATCGCGATCATTCACTCGCCCTTGCCCACGCCACCCGCCTCGCCGCTATGGGTGAGATGTCGGCGGTCATGGCCCATGAACTGAACCAGCCCCTGGGCGGCATCAAGAACTATCTGCAGGGCTGTTTGCAGGAAATTCAGGATGCCAGACCTGACATAAATTCCCTCAAGCACGCCCTGGAAGAGACATCGCGCCTCGTGGACAAGGCGGGCGGAATCATCAAGAGGCTGCGCATTTTCGCCAGCCCCGGAGAAGGGTCTCCCGAGGCCGTGTCGGTCAGCAAGGTGATCGACGATGTGGTCGACCTTCTGCAACCGCGGTTCCGGCGAAATCATATCAACGTGAGCGTCACTCTCCCCGAAACCGATCCGCCCATTCTGGGCGACCCCTTGCGCCTCGAACAGGTTCTGCTCAACCTGGTGGTCAATGCCTGCGATGCGCTCGAGGAGGGGGCTGTCAAGAATCTCTCCATCGCGGTCAAGGTGCGCGACGACGATCTCGTCGAAATCGAGGTCGTCGATTCGGGAACGGGTATTGGCGAAAAAAATCGCGAAAAGATCTTCGATCCCTTCTTCACGACCAAGAAGGATAGCCTCGGCCTGGGGCTCTCCATCTCGGCCACGATCATCCGCGAGCATGGAGGAAGGATTCGGTCGAGCGCGGGCGCCTCAGGAGGAACGGTCATGACCCTCCTCTTGCCGACCAACAGCGGGATCAATCAGAATGCGGTCACGATCTCGGAATAATCAAGATCAGCCCGGCCAGAATCAGAACCGCTCCCACGAGCTGGACCCAGGTGAAGGTTTCACCCAAGAGAGGGCGGGAGACGATCACCATGATCAGGTATCCTGTTCCGACCATGATGGGGTAGGCCACGACGAGCGGAATCTGTTTCAGTGCCATGGTGTAGGAGAGGAGATTGAGGCCGAAGCAAGTGATTCCGGCGATGAACCAGGGCGAGAGATAGAGTCCCATCGCGCCCGAGATCCCTTCCTCGGCCGAATCGGCCCTGGTGGCGGCCATCTTGACGAGAATGTTGGCGGCGGCGTTGAGCAGAAGGGCCACGACCAGAAACAGGTACTCCCTCATTGGTTCTCCTCATTTCACGAGGCGCGCGCTCAGGAGAGCTGAAATTCTCCTCCCGCTGACTTATCATGGATGGGCGTAAGGAATTCAATCGTTTTTTACTTCGGAAAAGGAGGAGAAAGAAATTAGGCCGAGCGCCCTTTTTACAAAAACCTCCCTCCAGTCGTGCGCCCTGGGCGCGCTGATCGCCGCGGCCGTGACCGCTGCTTTCTGGGGCTCGCTCGACAATGGTTTCACCAATTGGGACGACGACACGCTCGTCGTTAACAACGAACTGATCAGGGAAATCTCGATCGAGAATCTCCTTGCCGCCGGCGCCTCGTCCTACGCCAGCGCCCAGGGACCGCTCCCATATCTGTCGCTCGCCGCGGATTGGGCGATGGGCGGTCTCGATCCCACCGTTTTCCACCGCACTGCGCTCGTGATCCACGTGGCGAACTGTCTGATTCTCTTCGCGCTGCTCGGCTGTCTCGGGCTCGGCCGGCCGGGAGCGTTCTTCGGCGCCATGCTCTTTGGTCTCCATCCTCTCCATGTCGAATCGGTGGCGTGGATCTCGGAGAGGAAGGACCTCCTTTGCGCCTTCTTTTTCTTCTGCGCCCTCTATTTCTACCAGGGGTGGGCCGTGGGAAAGTCGCGCACCCGACTCGGGCTCTGTCTCGCCGCGTTCGTGCTCGCCCTCGCGTCGAAGTCGATGGCGATCACCCTTCCCCTCGTTCTCCTTCTCCAGGACCGCCTGGCGCACCGGCGCCTGGGCTGGCGACTCCTCGTCGAGAAGGTCCCTTTCATCGTCCCGGCGACCGCGGTCGCTCTGGTGACCTGGTTCGCGCAGAAAGGGTCGATGCCCAGGGAAGGGGCTCTCGATCTCATCGCCAATATCCTGATCGCGATCCGGGGTCTGGCCTTTTACCTGGCCAAGCTCGCCCTGCCCGCGAACCTGTCCGCCTTCTATCCCTATCCTGAATCGATCAGCCTCATGGAGCCGCGGTTCGCCCTCGCCGTCGGCATGGTTATCGTGGCCGCGATCGTTCTCTACCGCTGGAGGCGCCGAGCACCTCGAGCAGTCTTTGGCGCCCTGTTTTTCCTGGTCACCCTTCTTCCCGTGCTCAAGATCGTTCCCGTGGGGAATGCTGCTGCCGCCGACCGCTACACCTATATCCCGTCGGCGGGGATTCTTCTCATCGCCGGCATCCTGGCCGCCCGGTTGTGGGAGCGTGCCGCTCAGCTCAGAACGCCCGGCGCGGGGCGCGCCGTTCTCTGCCTGGCCAGCGTGACGATTTTCGCGACACTCGGCACGGTCACTTTTGAGCGCTGCGAGGTGTGGCGCGATTCTGAGACGCTCTGGCGAGACGTGATCGCAAAGTATCCCGAGGTCTCAGTCGCTCATTACAACCTCGGTCTCGCGCTCCGCGCGGAGGGTGACACCGCGGGCGCTCTGACATGCTATCGCGAGGCGGTCAGAATCGATCCGCGCGACGCGGAGGCGCACAACAACATCGCCGGCATTCTGATCGATCGCGAGGAGTACGAAGAAGCATGGCCCCACTGCGCCCAAGCGCTGCGCATCGATCCCGAGATCTGGCACGCCCACCGGAACGCCGCGATCCTATTCGGTGCACGCGGCAGCTACGAACAGGCGCTCGATGCCGCTCTACGGGCTCTTCGCCTGAACCAGCGCTCAGCCGATGCAGCCTATCTGGCCGGGTTGTCGCTCCATCACCTGGGGCGGGCCGACGACGCGGCTCCCTATCTCGAAAAAGCGGTCACACTCCGGCCGGCGCTCGGGGAGGCTGTCGCCCAACTCAAATTGCAGTTCGAAACGGAAAATCGCCAAAAATAAAACCGCCCCCAGAGCCGATGAGCCGATGGCTCGCTCGTGGAGGCGGTTCCCATTTGTATGGGGTCAGTGGTGCGCTCTATTAGCGCTTGGCTGTTTTCTTGGCGGCTTCTCTCTTCGCTTTCTCCAGGTCGAGGAGGTCGTTGACCTCGTCCTTGAGAACCTTGTTCCTCGCCAGAATCGAGTCGATCTCGGCGAGGATCTTCTTCCGTCCCTTGTCCTTTTCCTTCATGCGCGTCATCTTCTGTTTGAGGAGGGTGACGCGGTCATCGTTCTTCTGGACCTCGAGCTCGATCTTCCTGACCTTGCCCACGAGCGTATCGAGCTTGGCCTTGTAGACCTTGGAGACTGTCTTCTTCAGGCATGTGAAGATCGCCGACGATTTCGGCATTCCGTCCGCCTTGAAGAGACGCTTTCCCTTGTGAAAGGTGTAGAAGCCGGGCGCCTTGGCCTTGCCGATCATCTCGCGGAGAAGATCGTTCTTCTTGAGCGCGATCTCGTCGACCATGTAGCAGTCGAAGACCTTGACGGCGATGACCACCTCATCCTTGGAAAGCTGCGCCTCTTCCCAGTTCTTCATCTTCCTGGCCATCTCGGGATCGGAAATCGTGAGGTAGATGAGGACAGGAGGTCCATCCTCGGTCATCTCCTCTCCCGGCTTGAGTGAATCGATGAAATCACCGATCTTGTGGTCTGAAAAACTCTTTTTGAATTCGGCAACCTTTACCGCTGGCGAGCACGCCGAGCCGCGTCATCCCCCTTCACAGGGATTGAAGTCGGCAAGGACCAGGAAGAGCGCACCTACCAATGCGAGAAGAAGAAAAGCTTTCTTTTGAGCCATGACAGCCTCCACGTGAATGCTAGTAAACTCGATGGATTGCGAGTAAACTCGACGGGGTACCTTATCGGAATTCCTATATGGTATATATACTATTTCCAGGAGCGATGACTACACATAAAAATCGCTTCCTTATTGGTTTCCCGGGGAGCCCGGCCGCGTCATGGATTCCTAAGTCTCTATCTTTTAAAAAACTTGCGTTGATACTCCCTGCCCCGACTCCTCATTGATGCACGTGAAAAAGCATGATAGGCTCGGCCGCAATGGCTACTCCCAAAAAGGTCATCGTCTTTCTCGGCCTGGGGCTCATCGCTGCCAGCCAGGCCGGCAATATCATCCGTCTCGGCGACGCACACCCCGTGGCGCTTTCAGCCTGGCGCCTGGTCATCGCCGCTCTGCTTCTCGCCCCTCTTGCCGGACGCGACCTAACCGCCCTGCGCCGGCTCTCCAGGAAGGAGGTCGTGCTGCTGCTTCTGACAGGCACGGCACTGGCGGTCCATTTCTTTGCCTGGATCGCCGCGGTCCAGCTCACCACCGTGGCCAATGCGGCTGTTTTCTTCTCCTGCAATCCTGTGATCATCGCTGTCGGGGGGCTTTTGTTTTTCAAGGAGGCTGTCGACAGGTGGCTGCTCGGGTCGATCGCCCTCGGCCTCGCCGGCGTCGCAGCGATCGGCGGGGGCGATCTCTCCTTCTCGCGCGAACATCTGGCTGGCGACGCCATGGCGCTCCTCTGTGCCATGCTTTTCGCGATCTATTTTTTACTCGGCAAACGGCTCCGGCAAGTTCTACCCACGGCGGTTCACGTCACCGCTGTCTACGGAATCGCCGGAGTAGTGAGTTTTGTCTGTCTCGGCGCCCTCGGTCTGCCGATCGTGGAATATTCGTCGCAGACGTGGCTTTGCTTTCTGCTTCTGGCTCTCTTTCCCACCATGGTGGGACACACGTCGTTCAACCACGCGTCGCGGTACCTCCATGCCGGCAAGATCTCGACAGCGACCCTCACCGAACCGCTCCTCGCCGGACTGGTGGCCTGGTACGCGTGGAACGAGGCGATCACCGTCCAGACCGCCATCGGTTACTGCCTCATCAGCTTGTCTGTGGTTGTGCTCGTGGCCGGGCAAAAGCCCGGCACTGTCGGACCGGCCCGATGAAAACGCGTCTCAGAGAGAGTCGAGGGTGATCTCGAAGGCCGCGCAGGGCATGGTGATACCAAACGCGGTGAGCACGGAGGGGTGGATCTCGCCGATCGATCCGATCACCCTTCCGGCGCTCTCTGCCTCGTCAACGATCACAACCTCACCGCTACGCCCCTCGAAATAGAAGGCAAAATCGGACGGCCTGAGCTTGTAGTCCTTGGAAAGGTAGTAGAGGAGCATATCGAGAGCCGAGTGGATCTCGGAGAATCCCGAATCAGCCGCCGCGAAAATCGCGGCCAGTCTCTGTTCCGTGCGCGAACCGGTCACGTCTCCCCCATCGGGCAGACAGACCTCGCCCACCTCGAAGAGCTTGTGCGGATAGAGAGCCTTGGAACTCTGCGCCTCCACGCGCAGCAGCGAGGGGATCACCGACGTGCGCAGCACCGAGTAGGTCTCGGACATGACATTGTCGATCGACACGATCTCCTCGTCGGGGATTCCCATCAGGGTTCTCTCCGTCTCCCTGTTGGAGAGGATATTGGAGAAGGTCTCCTCGAATCCGAATCCGATCATGTGGTGCCTGATCCGATCGCCGAGCAGGGTGATCGGTTTGAGCTTTCCCACGGTGAAGGTGGACGGCATGACCGGCTCGAAGGAGTCGAACCCGCGGCTGATGGCGAAGTCCTCGACCACGTCCATGGAGTGCAGGTAGTCGTCGCGCCAGGCGGGGCAGACCGACGTGAGGGTCGCGCCGCTCACCACGGCGTCCACGCCGTACTTGCGAAGCCCCTCGAGAATCTCGTCCGATTCGTAGTCATCTCCGATGACGGCGGAAAAGGACGCGAGATCGACGGTCACCGCCTCGCTGATCGAACGGGGCGCGATCACCTCGCGGCCATACTCCGAATCGTAGGGAAGCGACACCTTCACAGGCTCCACGGTCCAGCCCCGGTCGGCGAAGTTCGCCGCCATGATGTTCATGGAGAGCAGAAGCTGCCGCATGTCGAGCCCCGTCGCCTCGATGAAAAGATGGGTGTCCCCCACCTTGACCTCGCCCGTCTCGCGGCTGTTGATGATCGGCGGGAAGGAGAGGACCGTTCCCTCGGCGTCGGTGAGGATCGGGCAGGCGGGGAGGTTCTTGACCAGGTGTGCGTACTCCTTCCCCTTCGGGTGCTCGGCCATGATCGCATCGAGCGTCATCGGCTCCTCGAAACCGAGCGGCGTGAAGGTGAAGTCCGCGGGAGCGGCAGCCACGTACCGGACGGGGAACTTGATGCTGTCGGCGTTGTAGATTCCGATCGCCACGTTCCGCCGCTTGCGGCCGTAATTCTCGCAGAGCTTCTCCTGTGTCTGGATCATCTGGACGAGAAACTCGTCCGTCACGGCCGGACCGCGCGCTCCGAAGGCGGCCACGAAAGGACGCACCTTCTCGAGGCCGGGATCGACTTCCACGGTAAGTGTCGACTCGTCGAAGGTTGCTTCTTCGGACCCGTCGAAGAATGCATAGTGCACGGTCTCGCCCGTCAAGAACGACTTGATCTGGCGCGCCACACCCTCGGCGCACCAGAGATCGGGGCGGTTCGTGTCGTTGAGCTCGATGCGCACCTCGCCCTTGGACTCGTCCACATCCTTGAGTTCGGCCTTGGCGAGCCGGAGGTGATCCTCGAGTTCAACGGTGCTCATGGTCTGCCCCATGAGTGTGCAGAGATCGGCGAGATCAGCCGTGATTGTTGGCATGGCGCTTTTCCTTTATTCCAGTTCCATGTCGATGCGCTGCGTGCGGAGCGAGTCCAGATCCCTGGAAAAGAGCTCGCGAATGTCGTTGAGGCCAAGCGCCATCATCGCCATCCGGTCGAGGCCGAGCCCCCAGGCGATCACGGGGACGTCGATCCCAAAGGGCGCCGTCACCTCGGGCCTAAAGAGTCCCGCCCCGCCCATCTCCATCCAGCCGAGCTTGGGGTGCTTGATGTGCGCCTCGACCGACGGTTCGGTGAAGGGGAAGTAGGCGGGCGCAAAGATCAGCTCGTCCGCCTTGGCCACCTCGTGGGCAAAGAGCTTGAGCAGCCCTAAAAGGGTGCGGAAGTTGATCTCGCTTCCCAGAGCGATCCCCTCGCACTGGATGAAGTCGCAGCCGTGCGTGGCGTCGACCGTGTCGTAGCGAAAGCAGCGCGCCATGGCGAAGTACTTGCCCGGAATCCTGGGATTCGACGCCAGGGTGCGCGCCGACAGGGATGTGCCCTGCGTGCGGAGCACGAGACGTCGCGTGCGCTCCCGGTCGAAGTCGTAGCTCCACCCGCGCGAACCGCAGTCCCCGCCGTTCTCGTGGCTGGCCGCCACCTTATCGAGATAGTCCCCGCCCACCTCGGCGGTATGAGTCGGCTTCTCGACAAAATAGGCGTCGTGAATGTCGCGCGCCGAGTGGAACTGAGGCATGAAGAGAGCGTCCATGTTCCAGAATTCGCTCTCCACCAACGGGCCCTGCATCTCCTCGAAGCCCATGGAGGTGAGCTTGTACTTGACGTAATCGAGAAACTCCCGATAGGGATGGCGCTTGGCGGCCACGGTGCGCGGCGGGGCGAGCTCGATGTTGTAGCGGCGGAAGCTCTTTCCCTTCCATGAGCCGTCGATGAGCATCTCGGGAGTGAGCTTCGACACTTCCTCGCCGGTGAGGCCCCGTTTGCGCACCTCGACGATCACCGCCGGGGCGTCGGCCGTAAGCCCGAAGGCGCGGGTCACTTCTTCCTCGATCCAGAAGATGCCCTTGGCGCGCATCCGCTTGTGCACCTGGGCTTTGACCGACTCGGTCTGGGCTGCATCGAGGGAGGAAAGCAGAACCCGCTCCCCCTTGCAGACGCGATCGAGAATCTTGGACGCCTCGCCCACGGTGGCGAGGTCGGCGCCGTCGATCAGACTGGCCACCCCCTTGTCCACGGCGAGGATTCCCCTCTTCTTGAGGGTGCCGATGGCCGGAAAGGTCTCTTCCGGGCCGAGGCCTTCGAGCTTGCTGAAATCGGCCATGGCGATCGCGCCATGCTCCTGGAGTTCGGCCGCGATCCGGTCCTCGGGAATTCCCGATCCGCGGAAACGCTCACCCATCTCGGTGACCTGGACCACCTCCTCGCGCGAGTCGTTGACGAGGTCGATCAGGCCCTTGGTCAGGAGCCACTCGGCCGCGCGCCTGAACTGGGCCGGCGAGAGCCCCGCATCCTCGGCGATGGCCGCCTCCAGGCCGGTTTCATGGCCGTCGAGTGATTTGAGAAGTCGGATTTCGAGAGGGTGAAGCCCCCCGACCACTTCGTCGAGATCGATATCTGGCATGCGATGACGCCCTTAAAAGTAACGAGCCAAAACAAAGACCGGTCAAAAATACTTATCCCTCGGGAGAAAGTAAACAGCCTTTTAGATGGATAATCAACTGGAAGAGGAGCCTGCGCGAGATTAGGGCCAACCGACCGGATCAAGGGCTTCAACAGGCTCTCTTCTAGGAAGCGAACAGCTCGTCAAGCACCTCTTCGTATCGGGCCACCACCGCGGTGCAATCGAAGCCTCTGGCTCTCTCGAGGCCCTTCCGGACCATCTCCTCGCGGTGCGCTTTGTCCTCGGCGATCTCGACGATGGCGGCAGCCAGTGCATCGGAATCGCCCACGGGAACCACCCTGCCGTTTTCACCGTCGGTCACTATCTCGTTCGTGCCGCCGTGACAGGCCGTCGAGATGACCGGCACGCCGCAGGCCATGGCTTCGGCGATCACGATTCCGAAACCCTCCCACGACGAGGACATGACAAACAGATCGGACCGCTTCATCCACTGGTAGGGATTCTCCTGAAAGCCGACGAAATCGACGTGGGCGTCCATCTTGAGCTCGCGAACCCGTTGCTTGAGGTCCTCCTCCAGTTCGCCATGGCCAACGAGAAGAAGAGAGGCTGGTATCTTGTGGCGCGCCGACGCCACGGCCTCAATGAGCATGTCGTAATTCTTGGCCCGCGTCAAACGCCCCACACCCACGACAACGAACCTCTCCCTGCCGTCATCGAAAAAAGGGTGGGACAACGGCGCGGCGCTCAGCGCTTCGATGGCGTCCCATTCGAGAGGATTGTAGATCACGCGGAAAGGTTCGGGTCCGATTTTAAAATCGACGGCCAGGTCGTTGCGCACACACTTTGAGACGGCCACGATTCTGTGCGCCCGTCGATAAGTGAAAGACATGAGGAGCCTGACGATACTCGCGAATCGCTTGTAGGGCAGCAGTTTGACGTGATTGCTGTGTTCGGTGACCACGACCTTGCAGCCTGTGCGTGCGAGAAGCACGGCGAGCACGGTGATGATATTGGGATAATAGAGCGAGCTGACCACCAGGTCAGGTTTCCGCGCCCTGATCAAGCGCCGCAGCTTGAGCACGAGGGTCACGAAATCGAAGCGGCTCCGTTTCGCGAGATCGATGATCTCCACATCAGGCGGTATGGTGTCCAGGTACTCGCCCTCCTTGTTGAAGAGGACGAGGCTGAGTGCGTACTTGGTCCGATCGAGATGATTGATCAGGATGGAGGCCACCTTCTCGGCCCCGCCTCCCTTCATCACGGGAAGCACGAAAAAGACCTTTTTTCTGCTCATAAAAGGCAGGTTCCTTTCACTCGTCGAGAGCGGCGATAAGCTCGGCCATCTGTCGGATTCCTAGAACGATTCTCGGGCCTGGCCGACCGTACCATCCTTCGTCCACGACGTGAATGCGCTTGCTCCGTACAGCGTTGATCCCCCCCCAGCCCTCACGGATCGAGAGAGAGGCGGGATCGATTTTGGTTTTGTGGATGCCCGCCCAGCAGAGGAGGATGATCTCGGGATCACGCGCCACAACATCCTTGTATTCTACAGGGCCGCTGGGGGCGGCGATATCGCTAAAGATGTTTCTACCACCCGCGGTGCGGATCATTGCGTCGGTCCAGCTTTTTCTCCCCGGTGTGATGGCCGGCCGTGGCCACCACTCCACATAGACACGCGCCTCCCGCTCCCGGCGGCTCCGACCGTCTGGTCGGCTCTGACCGTCTGGTCGGCTCTGACCGTCTGGTCGGCTCTGACCGTCTGGTCGGCTCTG
>CAYXGI010000014.1:0-3015 GCA_964464495.1 uncultured Phycisphaerales bacterium | reverse complement strand
ACCGTCTGGTCGGCTCCGACCAGTCAGTCCTTGCACGGCATCGATCTCGCACTGCATGTGGCGCACCACTTCGAGAGCGTTCTGCTCGCGGCCCACTTCTTCGCCGACACGGAATATGTCGTCGTAGATCTCATCGATCGAGTGGGGATCGAGTACGATGAAGCGAAGACCGCTCTCTTTCAGGGCGCGCACGGTCGTCTCCATCCCCGGTACGGAAAGGGACGCGACCACGAGATCGGGCCTCAGGGCGCGCACCAGATCGATGTCGACTTCCAGCTCGGAGCCCACCTTGGGCAGGCGGGCAGCCTCGGGTGGGTAGTCGGTCCACTTCTCCACAGCGATCACTTGGTCGCCGGCGCCGATGGCGAAGAGAATCTCGGAATTGCTGGGGCAAAGGGAGATGATTCGCAACAAGGTCTCCTTCCAAGAGCGCTGAAACAGGCGAGTTCTACTGTCTCCTCTTCTGTCGGATTCAGTGCTCTCCGGTTACGCGAAAGAATAGCATTTACTTCATCTTTCTGCTGGTCAAGTGTCCGCGTCTTTTTGATAATTATTCCAGAAGATTGGAGTCTCTAACTTTCGAAGAAGGGTATATTTAAAACTCGATTTTTACAGGCAAAGAGCACGCACACCCCTGATGGGTGAGTGGTGATCCCAGTCTGCCGGTGTCCTGCGTTGCGCAGGGGAGATGTCATGGGTAACGGAGCTCGTACCAACGAACTCTACAGACGGATAATTCGAGCCTTAAGCTTCGGCAAAAGGGCCATTTACAGCAAACGTCTGCCCCGATTCATGCAACCCTTCGTGCGCCGTTTCATCAAACCCCATCTGCCGCCCCATGTGGTCATGCTCGCTGTCACCTATCGATGCCAGGCCCAGTGCGGGCACTGCATGGTCAAAAATTACATAAAAAAAGAGGCCGAGCTCACCCTCGACGAAATTGCCGAGGTCATCGATCAGGCTGCCAGGATCGGCACCAAGTGCATCTACTACTTCGGCGGGGAGCCGCTGGTGCGGTCCGATTTCGTCGACATCATCCGCATCACAAACGAGGCCGGACTGCGCGCCCGTTTCGACACCAACGGCGCTCTGCTCGATGCTGACACGGCACGGAGACTCCGCGAAGTGGGAGGTCTCTACATCGTCGGTGTGAGCATCGACAATCCCGACCCGGCTCTTCACGACGAACATAGGGGCCTGGCCGGTTCCTTCGACGGTGCGGTCAAGGCAATCGAGAACTGCAAGGCCGAAAACATTCCCGTTCACATTTCATACTATGTGACCAAGGCCGGGCTTCACAAAGGCGACTTGCAGAAGACCATCGATCTGGGCCGGGACCTCGGCGGCGACGGGATCCGGGTCATGTCGCCCATCATCTGCGGCCGCCTTGTCGACTCGCCGGACATGAAGTTCACCAGGGAAGAGGAGCAGGAACTTCAGGCTCATCTCATTCCGGGTTTCGTTTACCTCGAACAGGACAGTATCACCAGCGACTGCCGGTGCCCGGCGTTTCAGAAAGAGTATCTCTACATCTCTTGTTACGGCGAAGTGCAGCCCTGCTGTTTCGTGCCGGTCACTTTCGGAAACATCAGGGAGGAACCTCTCGCCGATGTGCTCCAGAGGATGTGGAAGAGCCCGATGTTCGCCGGCGACAATGACAAGTGCCTCGGATACAGCGTGCCCCATCAGGATGGCAGTCTGCTCGATTCGAGCCGCCGCGACCTGCCCGTTGATTTTCGCAAGCTCGATAATTAGCCGTTTTGTTTTTCGTCGCCCGCGACCTGGCCGACTTCGGCCGCGATCTGGTCGATTTCGGCCATGAGTGCGTCCACCATCTCCTTCTCATCCACTCTGCGAAGCGGAACGCCTTTACGAAAGAGGAGGCCGAATCCTTTTCCGCCCGCGATCCCCACGTCGGCCTCGCGCGCCTCGCCGGGACCGTTCACGACGCAGCCCATGACGGCGACGCGAATCGGGAGTTTGACGCCCGCAAGACGCTCCTCCACCACCGCGGCCACACGGGCCATATCAGTCTGCATGCGGCCGCAGGTGGGGCAGGAGATGATCTCGGGTGTCACGATACGGACCTCGGCAGCTTTGAGGATGTCGTAGGCGACACCGATCTCGGCCACGGGATCGCCGGTGAGCGACACGCGAATCGTGTCCCCGATCCCGTCGAGCAGAAGCACACCCAGACCGACGGCCGACTTGATGCTGCCGTAGGCGACACTGCCCGCTTCGGTGATGCCGATATGCTGGGGAGTGTCAGTTGCTGCCGCCAGCTTGCGGCAGGCCCCGACCGTCTCGCCCACGCGCGACGATTTGATGGAGACCACCAGATTTTCCACGCCCTCGGCGCGCGCGTGATCGATGTGTGTCAGGGCGCTTTCGACGAGAGCATCGGCGCAGGGATGTCCGTGCTTCTCGAGAAGGTGCCGCTCGAGGGACCCGGAGTTGACGCCCACTCGGACAGCCGCATTGCGCCGGACAGCATGCTTGAAGATCTTGGTGGAGCGATCCCGCGCCCCGATGTTGCCCGGATTGATCCGGATCTTGTCGACGCCGCGGTCGAGAGCGCCCAGGGCGAGGCGGTAGTCAAAGTGGATATCGGCCACGAGGGGAACGACAATTCGGGGCCTGAGCCGCTCCAGAGCATTCAGCGCCTCCTCGTCGGGAATAGCCACCCGAACCATTTCACAGCCCGCATCGACGAGACGCTCCACCTGCAACAGGGTTGCGTCCACGTCGGCCGTCGGTGTCGACGTCATCGACTGGACCAGCACCGGCGCCCCGCCGCCTATGGTTCGTTCTCCCACCTTCACTGACCGTGTTTTTGCCCGCATAATGTCCCGTCTCGATTCGAATGATCTCTCATCGTCGAAGAGGAGAGAATCCAATCCGGAATTATACGCCAAGGGAGCGGTTCCACGCTACAGCGGAGCAGAACCGTTCTTGTTTTGAGTCTCTTCAGCAGAATCTGTGGGTAGAATCACACTCCGGGAGTTTTCCCAGAGT
>CAYXGI010000013.1:0-102800 GCA_964464495.1 uncultured Phycisphaerales bacterium | reverse complement strand
ATCCCTGTCCCGTGAAAGGTCGTATCAATCGGGACGCGGTTACCGGAAATGACGGGAAAGACAAGGCTTTGAAGAGTTGGTAGGCCAAAGTTCTCAGTGTACGAACCCTGGGGCTCGTTTCGAAACGCCTGTTGCCTGCTTCCGGCTCGTCTCTGTGGCCCAAAAATACAAAACTCGGTGTGCCGTCCCAACCGTCGAGGTCGTCCTGAGGCTCATACAAGCAGGGTATCACTCACCAAGGCACTGCCATACAGGGCGTCAACCTCGATTGAATCAAAGTTATCACACTCGTTGTTATTGAAAATCGGTAGTTGACATACTGATTTTCAATGTTATTTTACTGTTATGTTAGATAGAATTCGCTACCTTGATCGCATCAACGACTCCCTGAAACACAGTCCTGTCGTGGCCCTCTTGGGCCCTCGCCAGTGCGGAAAAACCACTATCGCCAGGGTGCTGGCAGAAGGCGAACGATCGGAGTATTTCGACCTGGAAAATCCCGTGGACATCTCGCGCCTTTCAGCGCCCATGCTGGCTCTTGAAAATCTCGAGGGTCTGGTCATCATCGACGAGATCCAGCGCAGACCCGAACTCTTCGAGATACTCCGGGTTCTGGTTGACCGTCCCGATTCCCCGGCCAGGTTTCTCGTACTCGGCAGTGCGTCTCCCCATCTGGTCAAGGGAGCATCCGAGTCTCTGGCTGGCAGAATCGGATTTGTGGACTTGTCCGGTTTTCATCTCGGCGAACTTCATGGGCAGGACTTTCGCAGGTTGTGGCTTCGAGGGGGGTTTCCCCGCTCCTTTCTCGCGAACGATCATGCCCGAAGCTATCAGTGGCGCAACGATTTCACACGGACCTTTCTCGAACGGGACATCCCCGCTCTCGGCATCACAATCGGTGCAGAAACCCTGCGGCGTTTCTGGACAATGATCGCCCACTATCACGGACAGATCTGGAATGCGGCCGAATTCGCACGCTCCCTCAGTTGCGCCGAAGCCACGGCACGCCGCTATCTCGACATTCTCTCGGGATCTTACATGGTCAGGCAATTGCAGCCATGGCACGAGAACCTCAAAAAACGCCAGGTGAAGTCACCCAAGGTCTACGTCCGGGACAGCGGTATGCTCCACGCGCTGCTCGGACTGGAGAAGCGCGAGAGTGTTCTTCAGCATCCCAAGCTGGGAGCCTCGTGGGAGGGATTCGCCCTGGAACAGATTATTGCAGCGAGCGAAAGCCGGGACATCTACTTCTGGTCCACTCACAGTGGGGCTGAGATCGATCTGCTCATCTTCAAAGACGGCAAGCGCCTCGGTTTCGAGATGAAATACACCGATGCACCGAGGACATCCAAGTCAATGAGAATCGCGATCGAAGATCTCAAACTCGACATTCTGAACATTGTCTACCCCGGACGAAAGTCCTACCCCATCGACCGCGACATATCGGCGCTCTCCATCCTGGATGTGGCCGGGCGTTTCACTCAAGGTGAATCCTGAGCGGGTTTTCCAAGATAAAAAAAGCCCTATCAAAGAAGATAGAGCTTTGAATTGCTGGTAGCCCCAAGGGGATTCGAACCCCTGTTTGATGGCTGAGAACCACCCGTCCTGGACCAGGCTAGACTATGGGGCCATTTGTCATCTCTCCGCCCCGGTACTTCGCAAAATCTCCGGTCCGAAGAATCAGGGATTTTATCGCTCGATCGCGGTCGATCAAGAAAAAACCCCGAACAAATTGAATATAGAGCCCGCAGAAAAGTATAAAGAATAAATGAATAAGAAGAAAACCCTCGGACCGATAGCGCTGATCGCCTTCTGCGCGGCTATTCTCGCCGTCATCTCTGTTCTGTTTTTTGACGAGCACGACGAGCCAACCTCTATCACACCGACTGACAGCAACTTACGCAACCAAAGCTCTGACGCCGGGTCCGACGAGATCATCGCCGACATCGACGGCGACCGGGGCGAACCCTACGAGCCGGAAAAACCGACCGAGTCCGAGCGCGCCCTCGGCCAGATCGAAGGACTCGTCAAAAACAACGTCGGCCGCCCCATCGAGGACGTCCGACTCACCATCGTGCGCAACCGCGGCGTCAACCGCTACACGCTCAGAGACACGCTGAAACCGATCTACCGCACGCGGAGCGACGCGGCCGGCGCCTTCAGTTTCGGCCCTCTCTACGCGGGATCGGGCTACGCGGTCCTCGCCGAACACGACGAATTCGCCGGCAAGACCGTGGAGAACATCTCAATCCCCGCGGGCGAAACAGTGACCTTGCCGCCGATCGTGCTGAAGAAAGGCCTCGCCGTGCACGGCTGGGTGCGCGACTCCAGGGGCAAGCCGTTCACCGCGGCACGGGTGGCGCTCCTCGGCGGAGGCTCTCCGGCCCTGCCGGGCGCGAAGCCGGGAACATCGCGGCGCGGCCTCTCCCCGGACAGCGAACGCACAACCAGAACCGACGACGAAGGCCACTACCGGTTCACCAACATCGCCCACGCGGGCTTCTCGGTCAACGCCTCGGCGCCCGGCTGCGAAAGCAAGACCGAACGCAACAGCTCCCCCATCGCCGGTCCGAGCGAATCGATCATCAACTTCGCACTCCTCCCCGAAAAAACAATCTCCGGCCAGGTGGTCGACGCCTTCGGTGAACCGATCAAGGGCGCGCTCGTCCAGGCTTTCCGGCCCCAGGGTCCCAACCGCGCACCGTGCCGCGCCACGAGCTCGGCCGACGGCGCCTTCCGCGTGGGAAACCTCGGCAACGGTCTCTATCGCCTCTCGGTGAGCCACGACAACTTCTCCACGACCCGCAAGGATCGCATCGCGGCCGGGAGCGTCGGCGTGGTGGTCGAGCTGCCGCGCCGCACCGGCCTCTCGGGCCGGGTGGTCGATCCCGGCGGAAAGCCGATGAGAAAATTCTCGATCAACGTGAAACGCGAACCCAGACCGGGCGACCGCGTGGAGACCGGCATCCGCCGCAAGTACAACCACAAGAACGGCCGCTTCGTGATCGAGGGCCTCGATCCGGGAAACTATATTTTAGAGGCTGCCGCCAGGGGTTTGGCCGTCACCTTCTCGGAGACGATCGAGGTGACCCGCGACAGTTACGCCGACGCGGGCACGATCCGCTTCATGCGCGGCGGCTCTCTCAACGGGCAAGTCGTCGATCCGGCGGGCGATCCGCTCAAAGGCGCCGTCGTCACCCTGCGGCAGAACGACTACAGACCGAGCCGTTTCGAAGAGGTTTTCGGATCGGTCAACCCGGTCCGCACCCGGCCGACCGTGACTGACGGCAAGGGCACATTCAGCTTCGATGGGATCACACCAGGCACTTACCAGGTGGAGGTGCGCCACAAGAAGTTCTCCATCCTTCGTCTCGACGACAACGCGATCGACGACGAAGCCGCCATCGAAATGGGAGTCTTGAGCCTCGCCCGGGGCGGCACCTTCGAGGGCCGCGTGTGCAACGAGCAGGGCGGGTTCATCGCCGGCGCGCGGATCCGGATCGAGAAGGCCGATCAGACCTTCATCGCCACGGTCACCGCCGACAGCAAGGGCGCCTACAGCCTCTCGACCGTTCCGCCCGGCATGTACACACTCACCCCGGAATACCCCCTCACGACCTCGGACAATCCCTTCGGCCTGGCGCCGCCCGCCGACGACTGCGCCAAGGAAGGAATCGAACTCGCCGAGGGCGCCACATGCCTCGTCAACCTCGTGCTGCGTCGCAAACGATAGAGAAAAGATTCTACTCGCCAGGTTCCTGAAGGGCTCGCTTCCAGAGACGGCGGGTCTGTATCTGGTCCTCGGTGTGCTCGTCGCGAACCGTGAAGAGGGTGTAGCCGAAATCGAAACCGGTCGCCCGGCGCAAGGCGCGCGCGGCCGCGTAACGCTTCCACGCGCTGCGGCTCTGGAGCCGCTTGAGCATGGTTTCGGTCGGCACGCTGTACGCATCGTCGCTGAGCAGATCGATGCCCGCGATGCCGGTCACGAAGTCGGCGATCTCGGCCAGCTCGAAGGAGACGTCGACACCGACGAGGATGGCGTTGACCGTGAGGCCGACCTCGAAGAATCCCCGGTCGGTGAGGAGAAAAAGATCGTTGAGAAACTGCTCGTACCCCGGGTCCCAGAGCAGGGGATGGTGGATGTCGATCAGGTCGTCGCTCTTCCGAAAGACCTCGTGATAGTAAAAGGGGGTAAAGCCGAACTCGGAACGCTCCTCGGTCCACGTGGCAAAGCGCCCCTCGCGCAAACCGGCCCACTCGCCGGTGTGCGCCCCCACACCGGCCTGGACGAGCTTGGTCACGCGGGCGTTGACAGTCACACCCATCGAGAAACCAATGCCGCACTCGAACATCTCCGAGGCGTCCTTGACCCGGTCGTGAAGGTAGCCGGCACAGCCGCCGGCCGTCAGGGATAGGAGACAGACAACAAGGATGGGAAGTTTTGATCGGGACATGGATTCTTAGCAGTCCGGGTGCCTGAAGAGACCGAGTGACTCACGCTTTCTTCGAAAAGGTCCCCACCGTCTATAACACATGGCCCTTCGATTTCCAAAGTTTTCTCCCTGAGACTTGATCGCCCGCCCGCCAGCAGGCATACCAGTGTGATACCCTGCGGATCGACCAGGCATTGTCATGGCAAAAGGAGAGGATCGTGCTCTACCGGCGCTGCACTACCTGCGGTTATCGGAGCGACGACGCACCAGAATGTCCGCGCTGCCACGGCGAGGCGGAACTCTCCGGGAGATTCCGCGCACCCGATGTTCGGCGAGGATTTTTCGCCAATTTCTCCACGGGGCTCAACTACTTCTTCCTCGGTTTTTCCTTCCTCAACGAGCACCGCCAGCTCTATCGCTGGGTGTGGATTCCGCTCCTGATCAACACGGTCTTGTTCGCGGCGATCTTCACGGGCTGTTTTCTTCTCGTCGATCCGCTCCTGTCCTTCCTCGATCAGGATTTCGAGTTCTGGCTCCTCGACTGGCTGGTTGGCGCGCTCTTCTGGATCGGCTGGATCGTGATCATCGTCATTGATATCCTGGTGAGCCTGATCGTGACGCTTCTGCTCTCCACCGTGGTGAACTCACCCTTCTATGAAGTCCTGTCGGAAAAGGTGGAGAACATCTACCTCGGTGGCGGATTCGACGAGCCCTGGTCGTGGGAATACATCGTCCGGAATTTCCTGATCCCCCTCAAGGAGTCGATCAAGCTCGTCATCTTCGAGTTGGCGGTGACGCTCCTGCTCTTCGTCGTCTCCCTGTTCACCGGCGGCATCGGGGCGGTGCTGCTCGTGCTGGGCGGGATGTGGTTCGCGGCGCTCACCTTCTTCGACATGGTGATGGCGCGCAAGGGTTACACTCTCGCCGAGAAGCGGCGCTTCATGGGAGCCAATCCGGGCTTCGCCCTCGGATTCGGCACGCCCGTTTATTTCGTTCCCCTCATCGCGCCCTTTGCGGTGGTGGGAGCGACGCTGGGATTTCTCAAGGCGATCGCCGCGCGGGGAGATGAAGAGTAGACGTCTGCCGCCTGTCAGAACGGGATGCGCCAATCGGAGATACGCGGCCCGACAGTCCTCGGATCACAGTCTTTGTCGCTCGCTCCTAACTTCCACGGATCGGGGCCGATCCACTCGGTCCGCTTGCCCTGAATCGCCAGGACACCGCGATAGAGGTCGACCGTGACGAGCGCCCACAGGGGATCCTTGTAAGGCGCCGTGTGCTTGATCCAGGGATGGGCTTCGTGAATCTCATCGCTGTAGCTCTTGTGAACGAATCTCTCGGGCAGCCATAGATATGACGCGCTGTTGATCTGCACGTAAAGGATGCCGTTCATGGTGCGGGCATAATCCTGGTGCAGGTGACCCGAAAAGCAGGCCATCACTTTTTTCTTCCCCGATTCGCTGTTGGCTGTCTCGAGGATCTTCCTGATTACCGCACCGTTCTCAATGCCGCCGCCATGGTCGAGCGGCTGATGGCTGAAAATCAGAGTCGGCAGCTCTGTTCGGGCAAGGTCTTCGGCCAGCCACTCTGCCTGCTCTGCGGCGATGTAGCGCTTGTATCCCTGCGCCTTTCCCCCGGGGTCGTTTCCGTCGAGAACGACGATGTGGACTCCCTTGAGATCGAAGGAGTAATGAAGCCCCGGCATTCCATAGTAGGCGGCGGTTTCCTCCCGCGAGTACCCCCCATCCATGTCGTGATTCCCGAGGACGTGGTGGCAGGGGCCTTCGAATCTTTTCCATTGGTCGAAGAACTTGCGATTGCGTTCGTGGGGCTGGCAAAAATCACCGAGCTCACAGACAAAGTCGGCGCCTGCCCCATTGAGGGCGTTCACGAAAAGCCCCACGCGCCGGGCCGCGTCATGCATGATATCCTGATGGACGTCGGCGATGAGGCCGAAGCGCAGGGCGTCGCCCGCACCCGCAGGTTCGTCGCCGATTAGAGGAAGGTCGAGAAAAACGGCTGCCGTTCCGAGGGCGGCTCCCCCCAGGAACGACCGCCGGCTCACCAGTGCGCCCCTGTCGGGCTCCGTCATGGTCGAGATCATTTCATCTCATCGAGAGTGAAAGTCAATGTCACCGGAGCCCCCATGGGCGGCGCGGTTTCGGGATTGACATCGAAGAGAGAATCGTCGGTCCCATCGAGCGTGTTCACATCGAAGATGGCGTTGCCGTACCCGGTCAGGTAGAGGGCCGCGATGTTGCGCTCCATGTCGGCCATGTACTGCAGCGTCCTCTCCCTCCCGAGGAGCACCTTGGCGAAACGCGATCCCACGTAAACCCACCCCACCCGCTCGAGCGACTCGCGCGTGCGCAGATTGAGGATCAGATCCTCGAGCAGGCGGTGCTTGTTCTCCTCCCATCCCTCGTAGGTGACATAGATCTTCATGATCGTGCCCGCCGGCGGGATCACCTCGTAGGGACTCGTCTTTCCAGACTCGACCTCTTCCTGCGGCGGGGGTGGGTCCTTCTTACGATAGATCACGCTCGTGCCCGCCTCGAGGCCGATCGACAGAAGAGCGGCGTTGAGGTTCGACGGCGTGGCGCGGATCAGGATCATCGCCTCGTGCGTGTTGCCCCCCTCGGTGACGACCACGTACTCGATCGGGTAGCGGCGCGACTCCTTGTCGCGGATGATGGCGCCCTTGACGGAGACGCGCTTCCTGGCGAGGTCGACGGTGATCCCCTCGCTTTCGAACTCGGCGAGGAGTTCTTCCCAGCCCTTCTCGGTCTCCTTCTTCCACTGCTCGAAGGTCATCTTGATCGGCTCGGCGGCCTTGTTGGGAAAATCCTTTGCCGGAGGCTGCTCCTCCGCCTCGTCCTCACCCTGCGCGTTCCCCACCGAAAAGGTGCACAGAACCAGGACGAGGGCGCCGAAGAGCACAACACCCAGCCCGGCAGCAACAATCACGAAGATGGGATTGATCCCCTCGTTGTCGAAGTACTTGAGCCAGCGCATGAGAATCTCCAATCACGGGCACGATCGCCGTGGAGATAATAACGCAAACACCGTCGGCGGGTTTATTTTTTCTACCAGTTAATCGTGCGGTATGGGCGGCTCGTCGGGCTCGGCCGTCTCCGATGCCTCGTCCGTCTTCGCCTTCGACCGGAACGCAGAGGGCACCATCTCCCAGGGCAGACACTTGGCCAGGATCGGCAGAAGCAGCATCCCCCCGGGCAGGGCAAAAATCCCGAGCGCCGGAATCGAGCGCGCGATGTCGAGGAGCTGTTCCTTGAGCCGCGCCTTCTCTTCGTCGGTGAGGCTCCCCGTGGCCGACAGCTTGGCGAGAAGCCCGAGCGCCTCGCCCGACTCCTGGAGCTCCTTGATGAGCGCCTTGCCGTTGCGAATCACGATCCTCTCGATCGCCACGCGGGGATCGAGAAGATCGCCGAAATCGCCGGGAAGCTTGGAGCGAAAGGTCTTCCACGAATTGCGAAGGACATCTTCGAGGCTCTTCGCGTCTCCGCGACTTTTCGGATCTCCGTCTGTCATGGCTGACCCATCCTCTGCGTGATGATGGACCTGTCTGAAACGATCAGGGCGCCTCCACCGTGACCTCTTCGGGCGGCCCGTTCGCTTCGGCCCGGTAGATCGGGTCGAAAACGATCTCGTCCTCCTTGAGTTCCACGATGACCACGTTCTTCCCTTCGAGATCGCCGGCCAGGATCTTCTCGGCCAGCGGGTCCTCGATGAAGCGCTCGATGGCGCGGCGCAGCGGCCGGGCGCCAAAGGTGAGGTTCGTGCCCTTGTCGATGACGAAGTTCCGCGCGTCGGGCGCCATCTCGATGTCGACGCCCTTCTCCTTGAGGCGTCCCATGATGCCGCGCATCTCGATGTCGAGAATGGACGAGATGTCTTCCTTGGTGAGCGCGTTGAAGATGATCACGTCGTCGAGACGGTTGAGGAACTCGGGGCGGAAGAACTTGTCCACCTCGCCCTGGAGCGCCTCCTTCATCTTCTCGTGGTTCACCTCGGGGCTCGACGACTGGAACCCGAGCGCCGTCTGGTTCTTGATGACCGAGGCGCCGATGTTGGAGGTCATGATCAGGATGATGTTCCTGAAATCGATATTGCGGCCGAAGCTGTCCGTCAACCGGCCTTCCTCCATGATCTGGAGGAGCATGTTGAAGATGTCGGAGTGGGCCTTCTCCACCTCGTCGAGGAGCACCACCGCGTAGGGGCAGCGCCTGATCTTCTCGGTGAGCTGTCCGCCCTCCTCGTAACCGACGTAACCCGGAGGCGCGCCGACGAGGCGCGAGGCCGAGTGCTTCTCCATGTACTCCGACATGTCGATCTGGATGAGCGTGTTCTCGCTGCCGAACATGAACCGCGCCAGCTGCTTGGCCAGGTGGGTCTTGCCCACGCCGGTCGGTCCGAGAAAGAGGAAGCTGCCCATGGGACGCCGCGGATCCTTGAGACCCGAACGCGAACGCCGCACCGACTTGGCCACGGCCACGATCGCGTCGTCCTGGCTGACCACGGTCTCGTGCAGCTCGTCCTCCATGCGCAGGAGGCGGTTGGCCTCGTTCTTCTCGAGACGGGTGAGCGGGATGCGGGTGATGCTCGACACCGTCTCGGCGATCGCATCCTCGTCGACCGTGCCCCCCCACTCCCTGCGGTTTTCCTGCCACTCCTTCTGGATCGTGGCGCTCTTCTTCTTGAGCTTGTCGGCCTTGTCGCGGAGAAACGCGGCCTGCTCGAAATTCTGGGAGGCGACGGCCTCTTCCTTTTCCTTGTCGAGGGCCTGCATCTCCTTCTCGACCTCCTTGAGGTCGGGCGGCTGGGTCATGTTCTTGAGCCGCACGCGGGCGCCCGCCTCGTCGATCACGTCGATCGCCTTGTCGGGCAGGAAGCGGGAGGTGATGTAACGCGTCGACAGCTCGACAGCCAGTTCGAGAGCCCCGTCGGTGATCTCAACTCCGTGGTGGGCTTCGTAGCGGTCGCGCAGTCCCCTGAGAATGGCCACCGCCTCGTCCTTGTTGGGCGGCTCCACGAGGATCGACTGGAACCGGCGCTCGAGGGCGCCGTCCTTTTCCACGTACTTGCGATATTCATCGAGGGTGGTGGCGCCGATGCACTGCACCTCGCCGCGCGACAGCGACGGCTTGAGCACGTTCGACGCATCGATCGCGCCCTCGGCACCGCCCGCGCCCACGAGAGTGTGAAGCTCGTCGATGAAGAGGATCACGTTTCCGGCGCGCTTGACCTCGTTCATCACAGCCTTGATGCGCTCCTCGAACTGGCCGCGGTACTTGGTGCCCGCCACCATGAGGGCGAGGTCGAGGATCACGATGCGCTTGCTCTTGAGAACCTCGGGACAGTTGCCGCGGATGATGTCCGTGGCCAGTCCCTCGACGATGGCCGTCTTGCCAACGCCCGGCTCGCCGAGGAGCACGGGATTGTTCTTGGTGCGGCGCGACAGAACCTGGATCACGCGCTGGATCTCGTCACGGCGGCCGATGACCGGGTCGAGCTTGCCCTCGCGGGCGAGGACGGTCAAATCGCGGCCGAAAGCGTTGAGGGCGGGTGTCTTCGACTTGGCGCCCGGCCTCGGCTGCCCGGGCTGTCCGGGAGGCCCCTGCGTCTCTTCCTCTTCTTCGTCCTGCTTCATCTCGGCGCCGAGGAAATCGAGCACTTCCTCGCGCACATCTTCGAGCTTGACGCCGAGGTTCATGAGGACGCGCGCGGCGATTCCCTCGCTCTCCTTGATCAGTCCGAGGAGGAGATGCTCGGTGCCGATGTAGTTGTGGCCGAGCTGCGACGCTTCCTCGAGAGCGAGTTCGAGCACCTTTTTGGCCCGCGGCGTGAAGGGCAGCTGTCCCATGCTCACCAGGGTGGCGCTCCCCTTGACCACCTTTTCGAGTTCCTGGCGGATCTTCTTCAAATCGATGCCCATGTTGCGAAGAACATTGGCCGCCACCCCGCTCCCCTCATGAACGAGGCCGAGTAGTACGTGCTCGGTACCGATGTATTCGTGATTCAGTCGTTGCGCTTCGTTCTTTGCCAGGCTCATCACTTTTCGAGCCCGGTCGGTAAAGCGATCGAACATGTTACTCTCCCAACTTGTTCCTAGTTAAGGCATTTCAACATTCAAGCGAATAAGGCGCTCCCTATTTAATAGCACTACCCCAACTTCATCGTCATGAAATCAATCATCCTGAAGCTCTTTCCTGATAATAGAAGCTCTTTCAACGTCCCGGTCCTCGGGTAAAAGTTCACTGCCTATCAGACTTTGCAGATGCCCGGGCTGGATGATGAGAAAGAGCTTGTTCACCGCGTCGAGCGACACATCGTCGACCATCTGGAGAAAAATCCCCATCCTGAGGAAGGAGAGATGGACCATCGCTTCCTCGGTCGGGATCGAACGGGCGTTCTGCAGTGTGGCCAGGGCCCGAAATACCTTGTCCTCCAGAATCTTGCGCTCGTCGTCGAGCAGCACTTGCCGCACGTTGCGCTCGTACTCGATGATCTTGGGCAGGACCTTGTCGAGTTCGAGGAGCGCTTCCTCCTGGGACACGCCGAGCGTGACCTGGTTGGAGATCTGGTAAAAATCTCCCAGCGCCTGGGATCCCTCGCCGAAGAAGCCGCGCACGGCGAGGTTGACCTTCTCGACGGCGTTGAAGACTTTTTGGATATGCTTCGACAGGGCGAGGGCGGGCAGATGAAGCATGACCGAAACGCGCAATCCCGTTCCCACGTTGGTGGGACAGGTCGTGAGGAAACCGAAATCAGTATCGAAGGAGTAGGGCACCTGCTCGGCGAGGGCGTCGTCGATCGCGTTGATGCGGCGCAGTTGCTCGCGAAGCGCCAGACCGGGCGCGAGGACCTGGATCCGCAGGTGGTCCTCCTCGTTGATCATGATACTCACCGATCCGCTCTGATCGTAGGCCACACCCCTCCGGCCGTCGCCGTTGAAATGCTCCAGGCTGATCAGGTGGCTCTCCACGAGAAGGAGCTGGTCGAGTTCGTCGAGTTCGTTCAGGCTCAGGTAGCACATGTTGTCGCCGAAGGTCGAATCGACGACCTTCTCGCGGAGATGGGCTTCGAGGAGAAGCTCCTCATCCTCGCCCATGCGCCCCTTGAACTTGAATCCTTCGAGGTTCCGGGCGAGGCGGAGACGCGACGAGACCACGATGTCGCTCTCCGGGCCTTCGCCCTTGAGCCACGCTCCCATGTATGCGCTCTTCAAACTCACTCTGAGGACTCCTTGTCTTGATCAGTACGTCTCCTGGGACGCGTGCGATTCTCGGGAGCGCCGACATTGGGCGTTCCGGCGAGCTCCTCGAGCTCGTTGATCCTGTCCCTGATGCTGGCGGCCTGTTCGTACGCCTCCTCTTTGATTGCCTTTTTCAGTTTCTGGCGCAACGCGACCAGCTCGCGCAGGAAGACGGGCTGGCCATCCTGGAAGGAGGGCACCTTGCCGATGTACTTGCTCGAGCCGTGAATCTTCTCGAGCAGGACCACGAGTCTCCGGCCGAAGACCTTGTAGTCGTTGGCGCAGCCGAAACGCGGGTTCTTCCTGAACTCGTCAAAGGTCAGGCCGCACTCTTCGCAGGCGGCGGTCTCCGGAATGGACGAACTCTCACCCGACTCCGCCTTTTCCATGAAGGCGCCGAGAAGGTCGTTGACCGAGACGGGGGGCTTGTGCGGCACGCGCAGTTCGCGTGCGCATTTCTCGCAGAGGTGAACTTCCTCGCTCTGCCCCTTCTTGATCTCCGTCAAGTGCACGGTGGCGACGTTTTTCCTGCAATTATCACAAACCTTCATCGATTCGAGCTCTCTTTCATCTCAGTGGGGAGAGTGTCCTTCTTCTGGAAGCGTCAAGTGACGGACAGGCCTGGACGCAGTACGGCAATTCGACTTTGCAGAGACCAAAAAACCAGTTTTGTACTCTGAAAAAAACACCGTTGTTCCTCGACACAGGCTCTTTTCATTGTTCCATAGGATTCAAAGAATCAATAGTCCCTTATCTCACCGATTCCGTATATGATCGTCGGGCATCGGCCATAACTTTATTACTGAAAATAAATTCCGTCGCAAAAAAAACTTTGGTCTTTCCATGGAGTGGATTCCGGCCATGGTCGCGACTAGTCGATTCCGGCTCGACCGGCCATGTCAGCCACAGTCTGCTTGAAGAAGGCGCCTCGTTCCTCGAAATTAATGAATTGGTCGTAGGACGCACACGCCGGCGACAGAAGGACCGTCGATCCCGCCCGCGCGCGGGACGCCGCGAGCCTCACCGCTTCAGCCAAGCCGCTCGCGCGAATCAGAACAGGGCGCTCCGCGTCGGGCGCAACCTTACGGACCGCCTGCTTCAGCTTGTCGGCTGTCTCACCGATGAGAAGGAGGGTGCCCACCTTCCGGCCCACCACGGCGGCGAGGCTGTCGAAAGGGATCTGCTTGTCATAGCCGCCGGCGATCAGGGCGATGTCGCCGTCGAGAGTGCCGAGGGCGGCGATGGTCGATTCGGGCGTGGTGGCGATCGAGTCGTTGATGTAACGTACGCCGCGCGCCACGCAGACCGTTTCGAGACGGTGGGCGACGCCTTCGAAGGCGCTCCCGGCACGGACCGCGGCCGCGGGCACCCTCTCCTCCCCGAGAATGAGCGATACGGCGCCGAGGCCGGCCATGATGTTCTCAGCGTTGAACACACCAGGCAGCGTGATGGAAGCGCGGTCGACCAGAAAGCGCCCCGTCCCGCCTTTCGCCTCGACGATCCCTGCCTCGTCGAGGAAGAAACCGTCATCGATGGTGCGGCTCGAAGAGAAAAGAATCCGTCCCAATCGGCTTTCCTTGGACAGGATCTCCTCGGTGAGCGGATCGTCGGCATTGAGCACCGCGGCCTCGGCCTCGTTGAAGATCTGCGCCTTGGCGGCCACGTAGTTTTCAAAGGTCTTGTGCCGGTCGAGGTGGTTGGGCGTGATATTGGTCAACACCGCCACGCGAGGGCCGAGCCGGGCCGCGCCCAGTGTTTCGAGCTGGAAAGAGGAGAGCTCCAGAACCACCACATCGTCGGAACCGATCTCGTCGAGCGAAGGGAGCAGAGATCGGCCCATGTTTCCGCCGAGCCACGCGCGGCGGCCGCAGGCCTCCACCATGCGGTGCGTCAAATGGGAGGTGGTCGTCTTTCCGTTCGAGCCGGTGATCCCCACGATGTGAGGCGTGGGCAGGAAACGAAAGGTGAGGTTGATCTCCGAATCGACAGCCACGCCCGCCTCGCGCGCCGCGGCAAGGTAAACCGAGTCGGACGGCACGCCCGGATTGGCCACCACGAGATCAGTGTCGACAAAATCAGCCGCGCAGTGCTTGCCGAGCACGAACCGCACCGGGAGACCTTCGAGACGTTCGAGACTCCTGGTCAAGAGACGCTCTTTGCGCAGGTCGGTCACGGTCACGCGCGCCCCGCAACTGACGAGAAAACGCGTCACCCCCACCCCGCCTCCGAAGAGGCCGAGGCCCATCACCGTGACCTTGAGCCGGTCAAGGTCGCCGGGCGTCTGCAGATCGTTCTCGTAGAAGCCGCCTTGCATCGGGATCACGAACTCTCCCTCATGGCGCGCGCCCTTTTCAGGATCTCCTCCTGGTCCTCGAAGGCATCACCGGGGATCTCTTCCAGCTTGATCTCGATCACGTGCGAGTCGACGCAGGTAAAGGGCATCAAAACCTCGCTGAAAAAATCGAGGGGGAAGATCATGTACCAGGGAGGATTCACATCGACCCGCTCGCGATGCACCCTGTGGTTGGGGAGTCTGAGCTCGATGTTCCTCTCCCCGTAAAAGTCGAAGGGCACCGAAACGGGTGTAACCTCGCGTGCCATGCCGTCGACGAAGACCATGGCGCCCGGCGGATCGGACTTGATGAAGAGCTCCCGCTCCACGCACCCCTGGGCGGCGACGAAGATCAGGAAAATCAGGACTGCAGGGGCCAGTGGTTTATTCAGGCTCATTCGATTCTCCCGCAGTCGATCATAGTGGTCAGGCGGCCCGCCATTGTCCGCCACAGGAGAGATCATAAGGCATGGAGGTCCGATTCAAAAGAAAGGGAATGAAAAAAACGGTCCGGGCTGGGTTGCGCCGGACCGTTTGGATTCAACTGGCGGAGAGGGCGGGATTCGAACCCGCGGAAGGGCTAAATTACCCTTCAACAGATTAGCAATCTGCCGCATTCGACCACTCTGCCACCTCTCCGCTCGTGGTGGCCGGAAATCAAGGCAGAACAGTCTAACCTCGGCCGTATCTGGAGGTCAACCTTGGAAGATAGGTGGGATTATTATTTCCCCCCCCCCCGCGGGGCCCCACCCGCCCCCCCCGGCGGGGGGGCCGCCCCGGCGCGGGGTGGAGGAATTTTTCGGCCTCTACAATCTCTGGTCGCGAGACCTCCCCGGGGGAGAATCACCGTGCTGACCGTTCTTCTTGAAAATGAAACCGTACGTGAGCGATGTAAAGTTGATCCTCCCCCAGGGAGTTTTCAGCTCCCGCCGCTGTCATGAGGCCGAAAAACACCTCCACCCCGCGCCAAGCGCGACCGCCTCTTCTGCCCGCGCCCGAAAAACAAAAGACCCCACCTCTGCAAGTTTCACCTCGAGACACGATCGCCCCCAGGCCGAACGCGCCTCAATTTCACCCACTCTCGCTTCTTTAGCTTAAAGAAAAAAATCGGTAGGAATAATCCCCACGATGGGCCTACTTCGATTTTTTTCTTTTCCCGGGTCATCGCAATTTTTTGGTGGGCGGGCCTTTCACAACTCGGAAGTGGCGTCCGAGTGGGTGAGGGTCGTACGGCTTTTTTCGCAACCTTTCAGGACCGTCTTCCCTCTTCGGTCCTGCCAGGTTGCGAAAAAAGTTGTACGACCCTCCCAGTGCCCGCAACGTCTCTTCCCTCTTTTCTCAAAGGCCATTGGCCAGCGAAACGTTTTCACCGAACAAGAAAAAAAAAGGCGGACTAGCGTCCGCCCAAGGGTTATTTCTGGCGGAGGGAGTAGGATTCGAACCCACGGACTCTCTAAAGAGTCAACGGCTTTCAAGGCCGCCGCAATCGACCACTCTGCCATCCCTCCGGATGTTCGTACTGTCAAAGAGAATCGAAGGGGTTCTCCTCGTCGTCGGCTCCCTCTTCGACCTTGCCGACCTGCTCCATCACGTGATCTTCCACGAAGATCGGTGTCTGGAGCGCTGATGCCAGGGCGATCGCGTCGCTCGGGCGGCAGTCGACGAGCTGCTCGTCGCCGTTGCGCCGCAGGTAGAGCTTCGCGTAAAAAGTACCGCCCTGCAGATCGTTGATTACGATCTTTTCAAGCTCCACATCGAGCGCTTCGAGAATATTGCGGATCAGATCGTGGGTCATCGGCCGAAACGACTTGGCCCGCGACACCTTACGATTGATTTCAAGTGCCTCGAAGATGCCGATGATGATGGGAAAGGAGCGGTTGCCGTCTGTTTCAGTGAGACAGATGAACTGCTGATCGCTTCGTTCGTGAATCACGATTCTCGACAGTTCCACGGCAATCATGCTCGTCTCCAGCGTGGTCGGCAGCCCTGGCTGCTGTCAGGGCGGGCACCAAGCACTTCGCAAGGTGTACTGCTTAGAGATCATACTCGATCGCGCCGCACTTTTCCCGGTAGCGCGGTTTTTTTTTGCAGCCCGCACAGGGATGGCGTTTAATGCCCGGGTTGCGTGTCACCAAAGCTCCGAGAGAGGAGAGTCAAGTCCCATGAGACTACCTGCCATCCCAACGCGTTCCGAAAAGGCTCACAAGGGCGACTTCGGCAAGATCCTGATCGTGGGCGGTTCGTGCGCCATGCCGGGCGCGGCAGCGCTTGCGGGGGCGGCGGCTCTTCGTGCGGGGGCGGGCCTGGTCAAGATCGCCCTTCCCAGGTCGGCCGCCTCGTCGGTGGCAGCCTTCTGTCCCTGTTATACCCTCCTGCCCTGCGCCGAAACCGACGAGGGCACCCTCTCGGGCGACGCGCTCACCAGGATCCTCGAGGCGGCCGAAGAATCGGATATTCTGGCGCTCGGGCCGGGCCTCTCCACCATTCCCGAGACGGCGCGGCTCGCGCTCAAGGTCATCCATTTCTCATCCCTGCCCCTGGTGATCGATGCCGACGGCCTCAACGCTCTCGCCCTCGACCAGTCGGTGATCCGAAAACGCAAGGCACCCTCGGTGCTCACGCCCCACCCGGGTGAGTTCGCCAGACTGGCGAAGACACGGACGCCTCCGCCGCAAAACAAGCGACTCGATGCCGCGAGGGAGCTGGCGATCCGCCTGAAATCGATCGTGCTCCTCAAGGGCCACGAGACAGTCGTCACCGATGGCAAAGACCATCACGTGATCGACAAGGGCAATCCGGGCATGGCCACGGCTGGAAGCGGCGATGTTTTGACCGGTGCAGTCGCCGCCCTGCTCCATGTCATCGACAACCCACTTGCGGCCACGGCCCTTGGCGCTGACATCCATGCTCGAGCCGGCGATCTGGCCGCTGCATCATTGGGCCAGATTTCCATGACGGCAGCCGATATTCTCGACCATTTGCCCCAGGCTTTCGGATCAGGACTTTGAGCTTATTGAGCTTGCGCAGAACTTTCGAGATCTCACGCGGCCTTCTCTGCATGATTCTACTCTGGGCCGGGCTCGTGCCCGGGCTCGATGCCTGCCGGCAAGAGGGATCGTGCACCGAGGGGCTCCAAAACCTCGCAACCTCTGCGGCGGCCCGAATCAGCGCTCGATCGACCCATCTGGAAATGGAAAAAGCGATCAACCTCTTGAGCGGTCTCGGGAGCGCTTCCAAAGCAGCGATCGAGGATCTGGCGCGATCCTCCGAGAGCCGCCGGCGCCTCGCGGCTGTCAGGGTCCTGGCGGGAAGCGGCTCCGTATCAGATCTCGTTGCCTTCGTGCGCGACAAGAGCCACGCTGTGCGCGTCGCGGCTCTGAACGGCCTCGAAGCTCGATTTGGCTGCGGCGTCGAGAGTCTGCTCTCGGCGGACGCCAACGCGATCGACGCGATCCGGCCCCTTCTCGACGATCCCTTCTGGCCTGTGCGCCGCGCGGCGGTCGGCGCTCTCTGCGCTTCCCGGAATCCCCTCGCCGCACCCGGTGTGCTGCGCGCTCTCCACGATCCCGAACCCGAGGTGCGGCGGGCGGCTCTCATCCACGTGGAAGACCTCGCGGCCGATCTCTCGATCACCGACATCGAGGCAGCCACCTCGAACCTCAGCGAGCCCGAATTGATCCGGTTCCTCAAGGGCGCGATCGCTCTCGCCCGGCCGACGAACGCCGGCTTCTTTCGCGAACTGGCCCTGTCCACGAAGAAGACGCAGATCACGCTCCTCGCCTTCATGGGCGCCGTGGCAGCGCGCAATCCGCCGACCTGCGCGGAGGTGGCCGGTCCCAGAATGCGCTGGGTGATCGACCAGTCGATCGAGAGGAGCGGAGTGAGCGAGGATGCAGCCGACACCCTCGTCGGCTGGCTGGCTGAAAATCACGAGACCGCTCTCGTCGCCGCCATCGAGGAGGCTCTCATCGAGGCCCGCCTGCCCGCCGGCGGCGTCACGAAACTTCTCTGGGACGCCATGGGCTGGGCGGCGATCCCGATCCTCGAAGGCTGGGCTCACAAATACATCAGCCGGGGCGCGATCGTTGATCACTGCCTCACCCACCTCGACACTGGAGCAACCGACGAAGGGGCCGCCGCCCTGGCTCGGCTTCTTCCGAAACTCGAGGGCGCGGCGCGCGAACGGGCTGTCAAGAAGGCGGTCAACTACATGGAGATTTTCGATCCGTGGAGCGATCATCCCGGACCTGAATCGCTCCGCCAAGAACTGACGCGCGTCGCTCTCACCGACCCGCCCGGAACAGGTCTGGGCGCCTTCGGCGCGGTCTGCCGTTTCGAGGATCTTTCCGCCACGCTCGTCGACGAACTCTTCGAACGGTTCAGGAACGAGGAACGGAAGGGGGTGCGGGAATCGCTCATCGGACGCCTGGCCGAAGCCGGCAGCGGCCCCCACCGCGGGGCTCTGGCGCGCCTGTTCATCGATGAGATCGCCGAGGGGCGACCGGCGGCGATCGTTGCAGCCGCGTGCATTCACAAGATCATTGGGCACGGCGACGATGCGGGCGATACCGCGGCGATCGACAAGGACCGAGCCGACGCGGCGCGCGCAATCATCGCACTCTGCGCCCGGACCGCCGACACGGTTCAGCGCGAGGTGCTCCTCCTTGCACTGATCCGGATCAACGAGCCGGGAACCGATGCCTACGTGGCCCGTCACGTGGAGGAGCTCTGGTCGAGCGAGGGGTTCAGCGGTGCGGGACGGCTGGCCACCGCCCTTGGCGGATACGACGGCGCCCTGTCGTCCGAACTCCTGCGACGCATGGCGCGCCCGCGGCCCATGGCGCGCGATGGGGAGACCAACCTCGCAAAGCGCGCCCTGAGCGCGCTCGTGACTCGGCGCGATCCGTCGGCCATCGCGATCGTCGACGAGGTTTTCGAAGGCCTGTCGAGCAGCAGCCGGATCGATCTCGTCGACACGATCAGGACCAGCGGTCCGGACAAACAAGCTCTCCGCTTTCTGGAAAAACTCGTCGACACCGAACAGGACAGCGACATTCTGGCCATGGCGATCGAATCGATCGACGCACCAACGATCCGCTCGCGGAGGCAGAAGCTGCTCGAGATCGCCGAGGACACAACGGGCGCCGCG
The DNA here is from genome assembly GCA_964464495.1 of uncultured Phycisphaerales bacterium. Lineage (GTDB taxonomy): Bacteria > Planctomycetota > B15-G4 > B15-G4 > CAYZWU01 > CAZUHB01. Next base: position 83,613 of record CAYXGI010000013.1, on the reverse strand, counting down.
GGCAGGGCGGCGTCAGGCGCGGCGATCATGGCTCTCGGACGTATCGGCGACGCGGTCGCGCTCCGTCTCTTCAAGCAGTGGGCGCTCGCCTTTCTAAAAGAGGCCGGAGTTGCGCCGCCCTCATTTTTCGATCTCTTCTACGATCGGCCGAACCAGGTGCTCCTCGCGCTCCGCGCCCTCAGCCTCAATGGCGACGGGGATGCACCCGACATTCTCGCCGGGCTCCTCTTGCAGCACCAGCGCGCCCTTTCCGATCTGACCATTCTCGAGAACTGGGAAGCCCATGCCGGCGGCTCGGAGGAACGCCCCGATCACTCGTGGCCGGCCAACGTGCTCCAGACGCTCCTGATCTATGAGGATTCGATCGTGGAGCAGGCTCTCTTCGACGCGCTCGAAAAGATGGAACGCTCGGGAGATCTCTTTCTCCTCGGCGATGCTGTTTTCAGCGTCATCCATTTTGAGCTCGTCAACCGGAGGCGCTGTCCGGCTCTGCGGGAGAGGTTCGGCGCGCTGGTTTTCATATGCCGGCCCGACCATTCGCCGGCCGAGTTCCGTCTCAGTATCGATCGCGGCGAGAGAGCCGCCGCCGCCGGCCAAAATGAACAGGCCGCCGGGCACTATTTGCGCGCCCACTACATTCTTCGCTATCATGCACCGGCGAAGGAGGTGGTGCGCCAACTGCTCGCCGACAGCGATTCGTTCGCCGGATACGCGCCGGCGCCTTCGCTGATCTCCGAGGTCCACGCCCTCCTGGCCGACGCCATGGTCCGGGAGGGGAACGCTCTCGCAGCCGCCCGCATGGGGCAAAGAGCGCGGGAGCTGTCGCCCTTCGCGAGGCAGGTCAGTCGTGGGCCGCCGCGCCGGGGATCGACGGAAAAGAAGGAGGATAATCGTGACGAGTAGACCAGACCCTACCGCGGACGGGACCCCCGCCGAAAGCTCCTTCGGCCGCAAGGAGTGGATCCTTTTCGGCTCGATCATCGCTTTGGCCTTCGTGACCCGGCTGATCTACGTGATGTTCATGCGGTCGAACCCCACCTTCGAGAATCCGATCATGGACCCGCTCTATCACGCGGAGTGGGCGCGCGCCTTCGTGCGCGGCGAGAGCTTCATGGAAGGCCAGCCCTTCTTCCGGGCGCCCCTCTATCCCTGGTTCCTCGGGATCTGCTTCGAGCTCTTCGGTGAGAACTTTCTCGTGCCGCGGATCATTCAGGCCGCGATGGGCGCGGTGAGCTGCGGTCTTGTTTTTCTCATCGGCCGCCGCGTCTTCAGCACGCTCACCGGCACTGCGGCCGGGATCGTGGCCGCCACCTACTGGATCTTTCTCTACTTCGACGCCGAGCTCCTCATCGTTCCCATGATCGTGCTCCTCGACCTCCTCGCCCTCTGGCTCCTCCTGCGCGCCGACGCATCGCACAAGACGTCCGATTACCTTTTGAGCGGACTCGCGATCGGGCTCTCCGCCATTGCGCGGCCCAATGTTCTTCTCTTCGGACTCGCCGTCTGCCTGTGGATCGTCATCCGGCGCAGGCGGGAGTGGCAACACGGCCTGCTGCACGCGTTCCTTTTCGGGCTCGCCTGCCTCGTGCCGATCATCCCGATCACGGTGCGTAACTATTCGGTCGGCGACGACCTCGTCCTGATCTCGTCCCAGGGGGGGGTCAACTTTTTCATCGGCAACAATCCCCAGGCGGACGGCACACGCGCCGTGGTGCCCGGCACGCGGCCCGACTGGTGGGGCGGTTACCATGACACGATCGCCATGGCCGAGCAGGCGGCCGGCCGGCCGCTCAAGCCGTCGGAAGTCTCGCGGTACTTCTTTGGAAAGTCCTTCGAATTCATCACCGAGAAGACAGGCGAATGGCTCGATCTCACGGGCAGGAAGTTCCGCTACTACTGGAACGCCCAGGAGATCAACAACAACAAGCCGATCGGTTTCTTTGCCGAACGCTACGGCGGCATCGTCAAGTTTCTGCCCATTGGCGCGGGGCTGATTCTCCCCCTCGGCTTTCTCGGTCTCTTTCTCTGTTTCAGAAGGCCGGGACGTCTCTTTCCCCTCTGGGGATTCGTGCTCATCTACTCGGGCACGGTGATCGCCTTCTTCGTCTGTACCCGGTTCAGGGTGCCGGCCATGGTGATTCTCGTGATCCTCGCCTGCGAGGGAGCACGATGGTGGCTGACCGCTCTTTCAAAGAAGCAGTGGCTGGCGGCGGCCATTGCGGCGGCGGCGATCGCACCGCTCGCCTGGTGGGTCAACGACCTGCCCGACAATGTGGTCGATCCCGACTTCCAGGGCTTTGAGATCGTGGGCGATCTCAAGACCAGGCAGAACGATCCCGACGGCGCCATCGCGTTGCTGCGCGAGGGGCTTGAGCTGCAAAAAGACTTCTGCGGACTCTACGTCACCCTCGGCCGCGCGCTGATCAAGAAAGGCGAGACAGAGCAAGCCATGCTCGAAGGCCAGGGCCATAGCGCCGAAGCGCTTCAGGCACGGGACAGATGGTACGCCCAGGCAGCCAAGGAACTGGAGACCGCGGGCCGGCTCAGGAGCCCCCGCTCGGAGGACTGGTGGGGTAAAGCCGCATACTGGCGAGGATACATCCACGCCAACCAGGAAGCCTTGGACAAGGCGATCGCCGCCTTCAAACTCGCCATCCAGCTCGAACCCCGCTCCGCCGAGTCCCACTACTACCTCGGCTTTCTCCTGGCACGGGTCAACCAGATCGACGCGGCGATCACCCACTTCAAGATCGCCATCGACTGCATGCCCGATTACGTCGATCCCTGGGTCGCCCTCGGCCGAGCCTACGCCATCAAGGGCCTAAAGCAGGAAGCCATCAACGCCCTCAAAGAAGCTCTGCGCCTCGACCCATCCAATGGGGAAGCCAACGACCTTCTCCGCCGGTTGATGTCGCAGCCGTAAAGACAGAGCGGTCCGTCACCGTTCGGTTTTGATCCACTTCTCAGTGGCCTTGGAAACGCTCCCCTTGAGGATGATGTTCATACGCCAGATGATGAAGAAGGGGGCGTAGAGGAGGTTGCGGTAGATGCGCCAGCTCGCCTTGGCCACGATCAGGCCGAGGAGAACGTAGGCGACCGACGCGCCCAGCCCGGCTGACCAGACCGTGAAGAGCTCGTCGAATTCGTCCATAATCGACACGGCAAGGGCACCGACGAAAAGCAGAAACGAAAACCCCCAGAGGATCGAGTAGGGCGGGATGCAGAGCTCGATCGCTCTGTCAAAGCAGTTCACGCTGAGCCGGGTGATCGCTTTCATCAGAAGGCGGGGCACGTACTTGTTGCGGATCTGGAATTTGCCCAGGTCCCAGCGGGAGCGCTGCGTGGTCGATTGCTCGAAGGTTTCGGGCATCTCGGCGAAGATGCGCGCCTCGGGCGCAAAACTCACCCGAATCCCATCGAGATTGAGGATGATCTCGAATTCGAGGTCCTCCACCACCGAGCTCGCCGGCCATCCGTACTTGTCGGTGATTTCACGGGTGAAACACATGCCATTGCCGAGAAGGTTGCTCGATCCGCCGAGCCGGGTGCGGCCCGTGTAGCGCAGGTTGCGGTTGAGGACGAATCCGAGATAAGAGAGGCTCGACATGGGCGATCCTTCGGGATCGATCACGTCGTAGTAGCCCTGGATCGCCTTCTCACCGTTCTGCACCCTGACATCGCACTGGGTGAGAAAATCGGGCGCCACGATCGTGTCGGCGTCGACGATCACCACCGCCTCGAAGGGATTCTGCTCGAGCTTCTTGAAGACCCAGTCGAGTGCGAAGCCCTTGCCGCGATTGGCGTCGTCTTCTCTCTCGAAAACGGTGGCGCCGCAGGCGCGCGCGATCTGGGCCGTGTCATCGGAGCAATTGTCCGCCACAACCACTATCTCGTGGAGTTCATCGGGGTAGTCGATCTCCCCCAGACTCGTCATTGTACGCTCGATCACCTTGGACTCGTCGTGGGCGGGCACGATGATCGCGAACCGCGTGCGCGGCCGGCCGCGCTGAACGCGCTGAACGCGCTGAACGCGCTTTCTTTCAGGCAGAAAGCTCGCGCAGGCGAGGAACCAGAGGTAGACGTTGATGGAAAGAAAAACGATCCCGAAGATGAAAAGCACATGCCAGATCAGAAACATCGGCTTCGCTTGCCCGACAATTTGTATGAGACGACGTGGTAGATAAATTTCATGTTACCGAATATGAATCGGCGCCAGAGGCGTCGCGGCTCGATAAAAAGTCGGCAGAGCCACTCGAATCCATGGTCCACCAGGAAGCGCGGGCCGCGCGCCAGATCGCCCGAGATGAAGTTGAAGAGCGCCCCCACGCTCCACACGACAGGGATGTCGAGGGAGCCGAAGTTCTTCTCGACCCAGTTCTCCTGCAAGGGAACGCCCATCCCAACGATGAGAATATCGGGCTTGGCCTCGGTGATTTCAGCCACGAGCCGGTCACTGTCGACCTCGGCGAGGTAGCCGTGGTGGGTGCCCACCACGTTGAGGGTGGGAATCCGCTCTCTGAGCCGCTCGGCGGCGCTATCAGCCACGCCCGGCTCTGCACCGAGAAAGAAGAGCCTGTACTCCCTCTGGCCAAAGCGCTCGCAGAAGCGAGGAAGAAAATCAGCGCCCGTCGACCGGCACGGAAGGCCCGGACCGAAGAGCTTCGACGCCCAGACCACTCCCTGTCCGTCAGCGTAGACAAGGTCATGGTTGTTGAGGGCTGTCTTGTAAGCCGGATCGTTCATGGCCATAACCGTACAATGGGCATTGAGATAAGTCACCTTGCGCGGCGTGCGTGCCTCGACGAAGTCGACGATGCGGTTGAACAGTCCCTCCGTATCGACGACGTCGACCGTGACCCCTAGAAAATCTATGGTTCTTCGCACGAAGATGGTTTTCCTTCATGAATGGCAAGAAGTTACGTTGCGCCTGACACAGACCTAGACAATTATTACCTGAGTCCTAATATTCCAGAGCTGATCCTGCGCTATATTTAATTACCTGGTCCGCTTTCAATGCTGCACCAGGAGGTCTGAAACGCACATTGTAAGCCGCGCACCACGCTTTCGCAATTGAAGTGTTCAAAAGGCTGCCCAACCGGCGCTCCCGGGCTCGATGCGATCGAATCGCCGAATAAGGGGATCTCTGAGATCGCCAGGCCGTATCTTGAGCGATCTTTGGATAGAACCGAAGCAGAGTGCTGAAACGCCGTTAAATTGGTTGAAGAATGCGATCTGAATTTCCGATTCAACAGTAGATGAGCTTTTGAAAAACCTGAACTGGAAACCAATGAAAGCAGTTCTGCTGGCCGGGGGTGAGGAGTCTCTTCAAAATCCCCTGAGTAAATTCTCTGTCAAAGCCCTGCTGCCGGTGGGAAACCGACCGGTGCTGTGGTACCTCCTCCGTCTGCTGCAAAAGCACGCGATCAGCGACATTCTCATCTCAGCCGGCCGTTCGACCCGGCTCATCGAGGATGAGTTCGGTAACGGCACTGACATGGGCGTCAACCTCAGGTTCCTCGAAGACGACTTTCCCCGCGGCCCGGCCGGGTGTCTCGTCCCCCACAAGGAGTTTCTCAAGGACTGTCCGTTCGTGGTTCTCAGCCCGGTCTACCCCGGCGACATGGACCTCTTGAACCTGCTCAGACGGCACAAGGAATCGGGAAACATGGCCACCGTGGCGGTGTCGAGGCTCAAAGAGGGCGCCCGCGGCTGTTTCGAGACCGACTCGTCGATGCGGATCGTGGGTTATGTCGATTCCCCGTCGCCCAAGGAGCAGAAGTCCCTGTTCCAGCCCCTGGGGATGTACGTTTTCGAGCCCGACGTTCTCGACTTCATCAGCGAAGAGAGCTACATGGACATCAAGGAGCAGCTCATCCCAACCCTGATCGAGGAGAATCAGACGGTCAGAGCCTGCCTGGTGGCCGAGGACGTGAACCGCCTGGAAAATGTCAGCGAATATTTCGCGGCCAATCGGGCCCTCTTCAAGGGACAGAACGGGATTTCTCCACCGGGCGTGGAACTCTCACCTGGCGTGTTCGTGCGCGGCAAAGCCACGATTGCGCCCAGCGCCGACCTCATTGGGCCGCTGCTCATCGGTGAGGGAACCACCATCGAAGAGGATTCGAAGCTCGAGGGACCCGCGGTGATCGGAGACAATTGCCTGATCGCCAAGGGGAGCCGGGTCAAGGAATCGATCCTCTGGGCGGGAACGCGCCTCGGTGCCGGGGCGAAAATTGAACATTCGATCTCGTGCAGGAATACGAATATCCGGCCTGGGGCATCGATTCGTTACACCCTGGTGAATGGAAAAAAACTCCATTTCGGCGAGCTGGCCCTGGCGGGCAATTATTTCGCCCCACTCAAGCTCGAAAGCCACGACAAGGGCCGCGGCCGGGTTTACGGCTTTCTCAACAGTTTTTGCAAGAGAGCGATGGACCTCATGATTTCGGCCGTGTGCTTGATCCTGTGCGCCGTGCCGCTCCTCTTGATTGCCCTTGCGATCAAGATCGACTCGCCCGGTCCGATCGTCTACAGCCAGATCCGGCGCACCAAGGGCGGGCGGAAATTTTTCATGCTCAAGTTCAGGTCGATGGTGATCGACGCGGACAAGATGCTCGACAAGATGCAGGACATCAATCAGAGCGACGGCCCCATGTTCAAGATCAAAAAAGACCCCCGCCTGACGCGGGTGGGGAAATTTTTACGGCAGACGAGCCTCGACGAGCTTCCCCAGCTATTCAATGTCCTCAAGGGCGACATGAGCCTCGTCGGACCGCGGCCGCTGGCCATGAATGAGATGAAATGGAGCCCCCGCTGGCGCGACATCCGGCTCCAGGTCAAGCCCGGAATCACCGGGATCTGGCAGATCAAGGGCCGGAGCAACAGCCAGTTCCACGACTGGATCGAAAGCGACATCGACTACGTCAAGAACCAGTCGATCGCGCTCGACATCAAGATAATGATCAAAACAGTCATATCTGTATGCAAAGGAACGGGAGCTTATTAATAGGTAAGGCTTTATGCTTTTCGTTCAAAAAAAAGAACACCCTTTTCTTTTCGCGCAGATGGTCTCAATATTATGGACTGAAAGGTCGAAAAACGAGAGTTGGGTGCGATGACCGCTATTTGGTTAACCTATCTTCGAAAAGATATGTTATAGTCGGCCCCTTATTTTTCGGCACCGGCAATTCAGCAGTGTTTGGGTGTCTCTGGGTCCTGTACTCTTCGGCCCCTTGAACGATTGAGCTCGCAAGGTCTTCGAGACCGTGGATTTCCTGCCAGGCAGGAAAATCATTAAATAGGGAGAGAGAAGTGAAGACCGGGTTTTTGACTCTTTCCACTCGGCAGATCCGGGGGATCATCGGCCTTTTGTCCTTGGCCGCCGCCTGTCTGACCGGCTGCTCGAGCAACGAGAACTTCATCACCGAGATTCCCATGCAGCCGCCGGCGGGCATCTGCATGGATGAATACCTCTTTCAGGTGGGTGACCAGTTCGACGTGAAATTTTTCAGCGAAGGGAGCCTCGACATCTCTCTCATCGTCCGGCCCGACGGTCGGATCTCGATGCCCATGGCCGAGGACCTGCTCGTGGCCGGAATGACCCCCGCTGAGCTCGACGAGCTTCTCACCGAGATGTACCGGAAAAAGATCAAGGATCCCGAGATCACCATCATTCTCAACAACTTCTCCGGCCAGAAGGTCTGGATCGCCGGATCGGTTTTCGATCCGGGCCCGATCGCCCTCGCCGGACGGATGACGGTGCTCCAGTCGATATTCAATGCCGGCGGGCCCATGCCGACGGCAAATCTCGACGATGTCCTCGTTCTTCGCCAGGATCACGAACTGCAGGAGACGGTCACCTATCTCGTCGACATCGACAAGCGGCTGAACGGCGAGACCACGACCGATTTCGTTCTCATGCCCTATGACGTGATCTATGTTCCGAAGACCGCGATTACCGAAGTCAACGAGTTCGTACAGCAATATATCAGCTCGATGATGCCTAGTTTCTTACGGTTCGGCTTCACTTTCACCTATCCATTGAGAAGGCGCTAGATCTACTGACGAATGGAGGCCGGGGAGGATGTGTGCATGGGCGTGGCGGCGTCAATATCCAGACGATTCGCATATAGAGGTCTGGCGCCGATCGACCGGTTCGTTCAGTTTCTCAAGAAGAACGCGGACTTTTTCGAGGAGAAGAAATCCGCTCTCGAAAAAATATTCGACCTCAATATAGAGCTCAAGAGGGAGCTCAGAAATATGAGCGAAGAAAAGAAAAAAATGAACCAGGAAAAGAAGACCACCACCACGGGCAGTAGGAATCTGACCGGAATTTTCCGAGCCGATCAGATCACGGAGATCGACGTCGAGTTCCAGAAGCTCAAGGATGCCGTGGTTCTGAAACACGAGAAGGACCGGGCATCCAAGGCGGTGATCGTCACGGCCGAGGCCCACGGCGATGGCGCCACCACGGTGGCGGTCAACCTCGCCCTCACCCTCGCCCGCGACACGAAGAGCAAGGTCCTCCTCGTCGACGGCGACATGCGGCGCCCATCGCTGCAGTCGATCTTCAACCTCGGCGACGGGTACGGCTTTTCCGAGGTCGTTCTGGGAGAGGCTGATCCGGACAGGGTCGTGCAATCGACGGGATTCGACAATGTCTTTGTCCTTCCGCGTGGCGCGACCACCACCCAGCTGACCCAGCTCAACCTGGAGAAGCTCGACGAGGTCCTGATCAAGCTGAAGAAGAGTTACAACTATATCATCTTCAATTCGAGCCCGGCGAACAGGTACTCCGATTCGGTCATGCTCGCCTCCCATCTCGACGCCGCCATCATCGTGATACGGGCCGAGGGCACCCGGTGGGACGACCTTGAGCGGGCCAAGAACCAGATGATCCAGAAAGGAGTGAACATCCTCGGCGTGGTGATGAACCGCCGCAAGTACTTCATTCCTTCTTTTATTTACAAACGATTTATTTAGAGGATGGTCATGAAGGACAAGCCTGAGAAAAACATCATCCTTTACAATTTCCTCTACACGATCTTCAAGAGGCAGAGACTGATCCTCTGCCTCGCGGCGATCACCTTCGTCCTCGTCGTGTTCGGCACGTGGCTGTCCGTTCCGACGTGGGATGCGTCGAGCAAGGTCCTCGTGCGGTCGATGGCCCAGCAGCAACTCTCCCTCTTCGACGACATGAGCGTGCCGATCAGGGATAGCTCCAAGGTCATTCCGGCGGCCAACTTCATCCAGGTCCTCTACAGCCGCGATCTGGCCGAGGAGATTGTGGAGGAGTTCGAACTCGACAAGAGGCTCAAGGAACAGAAGACAGCGCCCGGGAGCGCGCGCTTCTGGATCAAGAACGGAATCGGCGCGGTGCTCACGTCGCCCCTGGCGCTCGTCAGGATGATCGTCGGTGCCGAGGACAAGGAGCCCAACTACAAGGAAGACGCGATCCAGGCCTTCATGGACAACGCCGTCAAATGCGATCTCGAGGCGGCCACCCAGGTGATCGTACTGACCATCAGCGAAGAGCATCCGGAGAAAGCATCGGAAATCGCCAACTACCTGACTGACGCGCTCGTGAAAAAAGCGGTCGCCATGGACCAGGACAGCTCGAAGAACGTGCTCGAGTTCACCAACCTGAAACTCGCCGAAGCCGAGGAGGCACTCAAGGATACCGAAAAGGCCCTTCTCAACTACTCGACGAACAACAATATCGTCAGCATCGCGGCGGAGAAGATCTCCAAGCTCGAGCTGATCGCCAAGGTCGAGGAAGATCTCAACACTGTCGACGCCACCCTGGCGGAAACGGAAGCGCGCATCAGGGGTCTCGAGGACCAGATCGCCACGCAGCGCGACGCGCTCTCCCCCGCCATGCTCGTGGCGTCGAGCACGACCATGTCCCAGCTCGTGGAGAACCTCAACACCCTCGAGTCGGGTCTGGCCGGCGCCAAGGCGCGGCTCACCACGATGGAACAGCAGGTCGCGGCGCAGTCCGAATCGCTCACCGCGTCGATGGTGACGAACAATCCGGTCATCGCGGCGCTCCAGGAGAGCCTCAACGATCTCGAGGCCCAGCTCTCGGCGGCGAAGGCGCGATACGAATCGGACCATACGCCCGTCAAGCAGATCGAGGCCCAGGTTGCACAGAAGAAGGAACAGCTCGAAAAAGCCTTGAACGAAATCAAGGCGAGCGAGATGTCGGTGGCCGAGACGATTCACCGCAACATGCCGATCGACCTCTCCACGACCATGGCTCTGGTCCAATCCCTCGACGCCCAGATCGAGACCAACCGCGCCACGATCGAAGCGGAGTTGCGCGAGCACATAGCCAACGATGTGGCCGTTCTCAACACGATCCATCGCAACATGGCGATCGATTACGCCAATTCGCTGAGCTCGGTAATCGCCCTCGGTTCGAAACGCAAAGTTCTCGCCAGGCAGATCGAGCAGCTGAGGCTGGAGGGAAGCGAGCTCATTGTCAAGGAGATGGAGCTCGATCGCCTCCAGCGCGCCGTCGACTCGAACCGGGACCTCCACGCCAATCTTTTCGACAAGCACACGCAGCTTCAGGTACAGAGCGTCTTCGAGAAGGGCGGCTACGACCTTCAGATCATCGAGCGCGCCAATCTTCCCGAGGACGCCAAGAGGAACGCACCCGCCTGGATTCTCAACATCGTGCTCGGTTTTGCAGCCAGCCTGCTCATGGGGCTGGGCGTCGCCTTCTTCACCGAGTACTGGATCGAGAACTTCAGGATCGCCAAGGATGTGGAAGACAGGGTCGGTCTTCCCGTTCTCTGCGTTCTGGCCGACGTTCCCAAGAAGAAGTGGTCACCCTAGACCCTGAACGACGGCTGAGAAGGCGCGCAGTCAGAACACATATCGAGATTCGACCATGACCATCGAAGAGACCGCTCCCCCAAGGCAGAAGAAAAAAAAGAAAAACAAGACCGTCATCATCGGCCTCGACGGAGGCACCTTTGATATCATCGATCCCCTGATCGCCGACGGCAAGCTCCCCAACATCGCCGGCCTCATCGAAAAAGGCGCCCGCGGCCCGCTCAAGTCGGTCATCCCACCGGTCACCGGGCCGGCCTGGACCTCGTTCATGACCGGCAAGGAACCGGGACGCCACGGTCTCTTCGATTTCGTCAAGCCCGTGGCCGACGGCTACGGCAGGGAGCTGGTCAACTACTCCCACATCCGGGTGCGGACGATCTGGTCGATCCTCTCCGACGCGGGCCTCAACGTCGGCATCGTGGGCGTGCCCGCCACCTGGCCCCCGCCGAAGGTCAAGGGCTTCGTCGTCACAGGCATGCTCACTCCCGGGACGGACGTGACCTACACCCACCCGCCCGAACTGGCCGCGGAGATCGAGGAAAAGTTCGGACCCTACACCCTCGACATCTGGTGGCAGAGCTATGGCCGGGGACAGGAGGATCTCCTTCTCGACGAACTGGAACGTTGCGCCACGCAACGGTGGACGGTCGCCCTCGATCTGTTGACCTCCCGCCCCTGCGACGTGTTCATGATGGTTTTCGAGACGACCGACCGGATCCACCACGCCCTCTGGCACCTCATCGATCCCGCGGCCGAGCTCGACGAACGCGGCCGCCGTCTTCGCGACCGCATCGTGGCGATCTACTCGGAAATCGACAAGGGGATCGGCCGGCTCGTCGACGCTGCCGGCCCCGAGGCGAACGTGTTCATCATGTCGGACCATGGTTTCGGGCCGCTCACGGGCAAGTTCGCCATCAACACGTGGCTCGAGCAGGAGGGTTTTCTCCACTGCACGGGCTGGAACCGCCAGGCGGTCCGCGGCCGCAAAAAGGCCGCGTCCCTCGCCAAGTGGCTCCGCCAGAGGATCGCGCCCACGGGCGCCGGCCGGATTCTCAAGAAAGCGCTCTCCCTCGTGAGGAAACCCAAGCAGGGCACGCCCTACAGGTTTCTCCAGTACATCGACTGGTCGACGACCAGGGCCTACTCGGTGTCGAACACGGAGTCGGGCATCTACGTCAACCTCGAGGGCCGCGAGCCCCAGGGCATCGTCAAGCCGGGGCCCGAGGCCGAGGCGCTCAAAAAGGCGATCATCGACAGGTTACAGCAGATCAAGCATCCCGACACGGGCGAATATCTCGTTCCAGCCGACCGCGCCGGGCTGCGCGAGGACGTCTATGACGGGCCGTTCATGGACAGGGCGCCCGACATACTCTTCTTCCTCAAGGATGGCGAATACCCGGTCGACGTGAATCTCGATCCCGAGATTTTTCAGCCCGCAACGGCCGAGACCGGATCGGGCTCGCATCGGATGAACGGGATCTTCTGCGCCAGCGGCCCTGATATCCGCCAGGGCGCGCGGCCCGAACTTCCCCGCATCATCGACCTGGCTCCCACCATTCTGGGACTGCTCGATCTGCCCATCCCGTCGGACATGGATGGAGCCGTTCTGCGGGAGATTCTGACCGACGACGCCCTGGAGAAGCACAGCTTCGCCACGAGAGAAGCGGACGAGAAGGAATTCCTCGAAGAGACCCAGGACTTCACCGACGAAGAGGCCGCCCAGGTGGAAAAGCAGTTGAAAGACCTCGGTTATCTTTGATACCCCGTTGGCTTGGGCTGACGGGCTTTTCTTTTTTTGAACAGGAGGTCCTTGTTGGACGCGATCGGGAGCAAGGGAATCATCAGGGGAGCGCTCACCCTCTTCGCCAGCAAGGGGATGGCCCGGATCCTGCGCTACCTGCTCTGGGTCGTCATCATCTTCACCTTTGGATACTCAGAAGCGTCCGACGCCTATTTCATCGTCCAGACGGTGACGCTCCTTTTTCTGACCCTCACCGACAATGTCTTCAACTACACGCTCATTCCGGTCCTGTCGAAAGAGAGGATCGATCACGGAGAGGACGAGGCGCACGAACTGGCCAACTCGTCGCTCGTCTACATCAATCTCCTGCTCTTTTGCATCTCCCTCGCTATTTTCATACTCGCCGACACACTCTCCGTGGCCCTCGCACCCGGGCTGTCGCCGGAGTGGCAAAAAAACCTCAGTCTCTTTTTCCGCATCATATCGCCCATCCCGGTTCTTTCCGGTCTTGGAGCCGTGCCGGCGTGCGTCTTCTACTCGGAGCGACGATTCACGTTGCCGAGCGTGACCTTTCTTTTCTACGGCATCTCGTCGATCGTGTCGGCCCTCTTCTTCGCCAGCCTCATGGGTATCAAGTGCATCTTCATGGGTGCCGTGTTCGGTGTTTTCCTCCAGGCCGTGGTCCTCATCGTGGTTCTGATGAAGGAGGGCAAGATCTCCTTCTCCTTCAAGCGGCACAAGAGTCTGCCCATGGTCTTCAAGCTGACGGGGCCGGGACTACTGTCCTCTGTCCTGGCCAGCCTCAACCTCATGGTCGACAAGCTTCTGGCCACGACTCTCGGCGCAGGGGCCGTCACCACCCTCATCGGCGCGATCCGCTTCGGCCAGCTCCCCTACGTGCTCCTCGTATCCCCGCTGGGCAGTTCGATGCCACATCTTTCGGAGATGTCGGCCGCAGAGGACTTCGACGGCATGCGATCCTTCGTGCGCCGCATCTTCGGGCTCCTCGCCTTCATAATCTTTCCCGCCATGGTCTTTCTCTTCCTGCTCCGTGAGCCGCTCATCGGAGTGCTCATCGAGTATGGCAAGGTCAAACCCGAGGATACGCTGGCCACGGCCGACGCCTTCTTCTTCATCATATTCGGGCTCTTCTTCCTCGCCCTCAACGGATTCACGCGGAGCGTTTTCTTTGCGCTCCGCAACGCCAAGATCCCCCTGCTCGTCACAGCCCTGGGCTGCGGCATGAACCTGGGGTTCGACCTCCTCTTCATGCAGTGGATGGGGCTCAACGGCATTGCGCTGGCCAAGCCCTGCCTGACCGGAATCAACGCGTTGATCCTCTTCTGGCTCCTGCAGAAAAAGATCGGCGTTCTCGACTGGAAGGGAATCATCTACGAATCGGTCATCAGGATCGCCGCCGCCGCCCTCACAGCGGGTGGCATTGTGCACCTCATCATGGTTTATGGGCCAGAAATATGGGGACAAAGTCGATTACTGGTAGTGGTGGCCGGTATTCTGGCTGGTGTTTGCGTTTACCTGCTTTTCTGCGCTATATTGGGGGTACGCGAGATCAAGGAGATCGCGGCTCTGATCACGCGCAAACTGGCCCGGCGCAAGGGGCCGAAGCCTTAGTGGAGTCGACATGCTGCTCACGTGGGGCATGGCCATACTCGGGGTTTTGACATTTGTGATGGCATTTGTCATTGAACCCCTCCTCGGAATCGGGCTGATCTTCGCGCTCGCAGGTGGAATCTGCCTGGCGTGGAAACCGGTCTGGGGAACCCTCGGGTACGTGTTCGCCGTGGGATTCGTCGCCTTCTTCAACCTGCCCATCACCCAGGAAGGGCTCAAGATGTCGAGCGTCATCCTCCTCGGTACGCTCGCCGTGGTCGTCGCTCTCATGATCATCAGACGGGACTGGACTCTTTTCAGACTCCCCTTCAGCCGGCCCGAACATATTCTGCTTCTTCTCTTCTGGGCGATCTACTTCGTGTCGATCATGAAATCGGAAAACGTGGGGCAGGCGATCAAAGACCTCAAAATGTTCAGCTACCCCTTCCTTGCCTACTTTCTCATCCTTTTCACGATCAAGAACGTGAAAAACATCAACCTCATGATCTTGACGGCGGTCGGCGCCGGAGTGGCGATCGGCCTCTTCGGCCTGATGGAGATCAACGGGGAAAGCATCTACGTCAAGCTCGGCAACCGATCGCTCCTCGGCGCGCAGCTCGGCGAAACCATCGAAAAAACCAGCATGCAGCGGATCAACGGCATGGCGGCTGACGGCGACCTGCACGGCGGCTACATGGGCATAATGTGCATGCTGACGATCTATCTCTTTTTCAGGTCGCAGTCGTTGTGGCTCAAGGCGCTTTTTTCAGCCGCGATCGTCCTCTGTTTCGTCAACGTATTCGGTGCGGCGGCGCGCGGCGCGGTCCTCGGCTTCTGCATCATGTCCGTGGTCTGGTTTATTGCCTGGGACGGAAAACAGAAATTCGCCAAGGCCGCGGTGGTCGGCGGACTGGCATTCTTGATCGTCAGCACCCTGGTCACGACCACCAACCTGCACATCGAACGGATCTATTCCGAGCCGCGCGGCGTGGCGGCCAAGACGATCGACCTGCGTCTCAACGATTTCGTGATCAGCATGAACATGTTCGCCGACGATCCGCTCCTCGGTAAAGGGCCTGGCGGGTTCAAGAACGAGTACCGCGACTACGCCTACCGGACCTCGCCCACGGCGCGAAAGATCCTGATCCCGGACTCGCTCAATCTCTACACGGAAGTTCTTGTCAACACGGGTGTCATTGGCGCCCTCACATTCACGCTCTTCCTGTTCTTCATCGTGAAACGGCTGTTGACCATGGTCATTCGCCTCCGCGGTTCGTCGCGGGCGCTCGCCCTGAGTTTGCTCGCCGCATTCAGCGGGTATTCGGTCTTTGTCTGCACGAGCGGCCATCTCGTCGACCAGGTCTACTGGATGCCGGTAATTTTTACCTCGGCGCTCCATGAGATCGTGGCGCCGCAGCTTTACGGGGCCGAATCGACGGCCGAAGAACCCGAAGAAATGGTCCTGTCGCCAGTGGCCGCATCCCCCCATCACAACTGATCTCCAGCCCACAATGGCCCGGCCTGCGACTATCAGTAGAATTACTCATAAAAAGATGCAAATCTTTTGACCTCATTCACAAAAGTGCGTATATAGTGTTTCCTTGTTCTCTTTGACCGACATGCCCTCCCCTCGGGAAGCCAGACGGCCCGGACCGTGACACCTCCAGGCCATTCCGAGAGGCTTGTCCCGGCTGAAACGCCGGGCTATAACTAGGCACCCTGACCGTTCGCGGGCTGAGTCCCGCGGGCAATCAGAATCGACGAATTTCCCCCCCACGGCCGACGATGGCTGGCAGCGTCCGCGAGGAGGTTGCCAGGGCAGAGGTGTCTCTTCTTGCAAAAATAACGTTGGGGTGGTATTGGCACTGGTTGAAACAAATGATTCGCCATCGCGCAGAGGCCGGTTGTGTCGTAAAAGTTTCACTCTTTGACGACTTCCGGTAAAAAGCCTTTAAAAACAGGGGCGAGGTGACGATAACTCGATAATGGACAGCCTCTTAACCTATTGGTTTTGCAGGCGGACATTCACGGAGAAAACAATGAGCGCTCCCAGGCTGATGGTCATAGAACTGGATGGGGCCACATGGACGGTGATGAAGCCCCTTCTGGACAAGGGCGAACTGCCCAATCTCAAGAAACTGATCGATCGGGGTGCGTCGGGCGTTCTCATGTCCGATCCGCCCACGATTTCGCCCAAGATCTGGACCACCATATTCTCGGGAAAAGCGCCCGAAAAGCACGGAATCGAGTTCTTCGGCGCCTCGTCCAGGATGCTCCGCTCCAAGCGAATCTGGGATATTCTCGGCGAGCGCGGCTACACGGTCGGCACCTTCGGCACCCTGGTGACCTGGCCGCCCCACCCGGTCAACGGCTTCATGATCCCCAGCATCTGTGCGCTCGGCACCGAGACCTTTCCCGACCACTACCAGTTCTTCCAGGAGATGTCATTGAGCGAACGGAAGAAGTGGAAAGACACGCACGGACGGATCCTCGCCCTCTGGGAATCGCTCGGCCTCGGCCTGAAGCTCATGAGCCACGGCACCTCGCTGGGAACCATGTTCAAGGGAGCGGCCACCCTGGTGCGCAACAAGTTGATGAAGCCCGGCATGCTCGACCGCTATTACAGAATGGTTTTCCTGCACCTCGAGATGGCCACGGGACTCCTCCGCCACCTGCTGCGAAAGTTCAAACCTGATTTTTGCACCTGGCACATCCACACCTGCGATTCGATCGCCCATAGATACTGGGCGTTCCATGAACCGGAGAAGTATGGGGGAAAGGTCGATCCCAAGATGATCGAAAGCCTCGGTCATGTCATCACGGACTCGTACCGGGTTTCGGACAGGGCGATCGGCAAGATACTGAAGGGGATTCCCGAAAGCACCGATGTCATCGTCGTCTCCGACCACGGGGGCGAGGCGATGCCCGAGGCGATCAATCCCTATTCGGCCAAGATCGACGTCATGCTCGACATCCTGCAGCTCACGGACAAGGTAGTGGTGGCCCGATTCGGACCGGGCGTCCATGTCAAGTTCAACGAGAAGGACCGCGCGCTGCAAGATCTCACCCAGAAACGCCTCTCCGAGGCGCGCGTCGTCGAGACAGGCGACCCCGCTTACTTTGTCAAGCCTTTCGGAAACACCCTGGTGGTGACCAAGCCGAACGAACGCGCCAACGTGGAGGCGATCCACGACGGCTGCCATATCTCCTTTGGCGAGCTGGGCGAGTACAAGCTGACCGACATCAACGTGAAACTCGACATGCAGATGTCGGGCTGCCACGCCGACGAGGGCATCATCATCATGGCCGGCCCCAACATCAAAAAAGGAGTCGAGCTGCCCATGGCGTCGGTGAGAGACATCACGCCCACCATGCTCACCCTGCTCGGAGAGGCCGTTGGCAAGGACATGGACGGCCAGGTCATCGAAAACGCAATGGAACCCGCCTTTCTCGAGGAGAAAGGAATCCAATACATCGACACCTACGAAGATGGATCATACGACGAGATTGAAGACGAGGAGATCGATCACGAAAAGCTCAAGGAACGGCTGGCGCACCTCGGTTACCTATAGTGAGGTCGTGAGAACATGACCGCGCCCGCGCAAACAGAATCCAAGACCGTGGTCTTCGGCCTCGACGGCGCCACGCTCAACTGCATCCGGCCCATGGCGGCCGCCGGGCTCCTGCCCAACATGGCGCGCCTCATGGACGAGGGGTGCTGGGGGCCGCTCACCTCGACCATTCACCCGATCACGCCCCAGGCGTGGAGCTCCTTTCTCACCGGCATGAACGCCGGACGCCACGGCGTCTACGATTTCACGCGGCGCCGCGCGGGGACGTACGAGCTCGAGTTCATCAACGCGAGCAAGCGCCAGTCCGAGAGCATCCTGTCGATCATGGCGCGCCATGGAAAGACGGCGGGCGCCATCGCGGTGCCCTTCACCTTTCCGCCGGAGAAGCTCGAGCGGGGCTTCATGCTCTCGGGACTCGACTCGCCCGGCGAGGACAGCCGGTCGGTGTCGCCGCCCGAGATCTACGACGAGATCAAGTCGCTTTTTGGCGCCTACTACATCCACCTCGGCTCGCCCGTGGGCCGCAAGAACGATCCCGAGGCTCTCTGGCGCGACATGCAGCAGGAGGACCGGAACCGCACCGATGTGAGCGTCCACCTGATGCGCACACGTCCCTGCGATCTCTTCATCACCGTCTTCAACAACGTGGACCGCATCCAGCACAACGACTACGACCTCGATGCGGAGGCGGCTTTGGAAGCGGGCCGCATCCCCGAGAAGGGTTATCTCGTCAAGGCCTACCGGAACGCCGACGTACAGCTCGGCAAGATCCTCGACGAGCTCGACGACGACACCACGGTCCTGATCATCTCGGACCACGGCGCCGGCCCGATCCGCAAGGTGTTCCACCTGAACAACTGGCTCGAGCAGGAAGGCCTGCTGTCGATGCGCCGCGAGGGGCGGATGGTGTCGGCCGTGCGCGGATCGCGCGAGCTATCCAAGAGGCTCATGCCCCGGTGGATGAAAAACTTCATCAAGAGCCGCCTCGGCCGGATGCAGGAGAAGATCGAATCCTTCGTCTTTCTCTCGCGCATCGACTGGCGGAGCACTAAGGCCTACGGCCTCGGAATGTACGGCAACATCCACATCAACCTCAAGGGCCGCGAACCGGAGGGTGTGGTCGAGCCGGGCGCCGAGTACGACGCGTTGCGCGAGGAGATCGTCTCCAAGCTGATGGCGCTCACCGACCCCGACACGGGCGAGCGGGTGATCGAGCGCGTCTGGCGCCGCGAGGAGATCTACGACGGCCCGCTCACCGAGGTGGCGCCCGACCTGCTCATCGGCTGGAAGGACTATGCCTACTACACCTCGGTTTCGTCCGATGCGGACAAGGGATCGACCTTCACCGGATGCGGCAACATCGACGCCTCCGATTTCGTGCACAACGGCACCCACCGCCTGGCGGGTACGCTCATCGCCCGCGGCCCCCACATCAAGAAGGGCCGCATCGAGGGCGCCAGGTTGCTCGATTCGGCGCCCACAATGCTCTACCTGACGGGTTTACCTATTCCCGAGGACATGGACGGCCGCGTGCTCGAAGACCTCTTCGATCCCGAGTTCATCGCACACAACCCGCCCCGCTTCGAGGGCGTGACGCACGATGTGGCCGACGATGATTTTTCTTACAGCGAGGAAGAAGCCAAGGATGTCGAAGAAAGACTCAAAGGTCTTGGCTATTTATAATAGAAACGAGAAGGGAGTGAGACCTTGAAGGTCATGATCGCATATCCGCCGCTCGAGGGTAAGGGCAGCCCCATGCTCACCCAGAACCGGCAGTTCCAGTGGTACCACGTGGGATCGTACATCTTTCCCGTGGTGCCCGCCCAGGCAGCCACTCTCTTGCAACAGGAAGGCTGCGAGGTCGTCTGGGTCGACGCCATCAGCGAGCAGCTCGACAGGCCGACCTTCGATAAGCTCTTCGAAGACGCCAAGCCCGACCTCATCGCGATCGAGACCAAGACGCCCGTCGTGCGCCAGCACTGGCAGATCCTGGCCGATCTCAAGAAACTCGTTCCCGAGTGCAAGACCGTTCTCATGGGCGACCATGTGACGGCCAAACCGGAGGAGTCGCTCGAGAACTCTCCCGTCGATTTCATAATCACCGGCGGCAACTACGACTTCATGCTTCTCGATCTGGTGAAACATCTCGAGGAGGGCGCCCCCCTGCCGCCCGGCTTTCGGTTTCGTGAAAACGGCGGAATTGGATCGACGGGCAAATTCAAGCTCGAGAACGACCTGAACACCCTCCCCTTCATCGACCGGAAGCTGACCAACGCCCACCTCTACGGCGAGAAGTGGAAGAAGTACGAGCCCTTCTACTACACCATGGCGGGCCGCGACTGCTTCTGGGGCAAGTGCGCCTTCTGCTCGTGGACCACGATCTACCCCGAATTCCGCTCCCGCACTCCCGAGAACCTGCTCGACGAGATCGGCAAGCTCATCGAGGAGGACGGCGCCAGGGAGATCTTCGACGACTCGGGCACCTTTCCCGTGGGCGAGTGGCTGCACACCTTCTGCAAGGGCATGATCGACCGCGGCTACAACAAGAAGATCCTCATCTCGTCCAACATGCGCTACGGCGTGCTCACCAGCGACGATACCAAGCTGATGAAGGAGGCCGGATGGCGCAAGGTCAAGATGGGCCTCGAGTCAGCCAACCAGTCGACGCTCAACAAGCTCGCCAAGGGGATCAAGGTGCAGGACATCGTCGACGGGAGCAAGTGGATCAGCCAGGCGGGCATCGACATCCACCTCACCGTGATGGTCGGCTTCCCCTGGGAGACGCGCGCCGAGGCGGAGAACACCCTCGCCCTCGCCCGCATGCTGATGAACAAGGGCTGGGCCGAGATGCTCCAGTCGACGGTCCTCGTCCCCTACCCGGGCACGCCGCTCTATGACATGGGGATCAAGAACGACTGGTTCCGCTTCGACCCGAACGACTACGAGCGATACGACATGACGGCGCCCGCCTTCAACATGCCCGACATGACGCCCGAGGACGTGGTCGAGATCTGCCAGCAGATCTACAAATCCTTCCTCTCACCCCGCTTCGTGCTCCGCCAGCTGGCGCGAATCCGGAGCTGGAACGACCTGCGCTACGTGCTCAAGGGATCGAAGGCGGTGGTCGGACACATACTCGACTTCCGCAAAGGCCGCGACAAGGAATCGGCCAAAGAGTGCTAGATTTTTGTCGGGTTTGCTACTGAAGAGGCCGGGTGAGGACGACCTGACGGCGGAAACGCAAAGCCGACGAATCCTGATCAAACCTGTCCCTACACTCTTCTCTGAGCCTTCCTGGATGGTTGTCCGAACAGGGCTTGGTGCGCTTTGCGTCGCTGCGACGCCAACCGTCATCGATGAGAGGACGGTTATCCGGCAGAATCATTCGAGGCGCTCGGTGGCGTCGGATCGGCCGCGGTTACGTCGATAGCGAGCTGCAACAAGTCGTCAGACTCATCGGTGATGATTCGGATAGAGAAGCGGCAGGCGGCGAAGTTCAGGTGTGGTCGGCTCTGCAATTGCGACGGCAGATCTGAGGTCACTAGCCGGCGGAAGTGCGAGGTGTTTTTTTGGCCTATGGTCGGCGTAGCGACCAAGAGACCGTTCGGGGGAAGACCCGGCCTCAGGCTGGAGTCCCGATCAGGTGTGATTGTCTGACCAACGTCGTTGTCTTCCCCCGGATGGGCTCTCCAAGCGGAGATCGCAAGGCCAAAAAAATTCCTCGCACTTCCGCCGTCAGATTGTCCTCACCCGGCCTCTTCAAATGCGAACTCAACAAACTCCCAACCCACACCTCTCTCAGTCTATCGTCACGGTGACGCGGGATTCGGTTTCTGCCTCGATGAGGACGCGGCCGTTGATTGGGATAGCTCGAAGTGGGCGGCCCGAGATCACGAAACCGTAGCGACCGGGGATCATCTCCTCCATGACGATCACTCCCTCCGCGTTGGTCACAAAGTGGGTGCCCATGGCGGCCGAGGCGGCGACGGGCGCGTCGACCGGGTCGAGGAGGAGGCAGTCGACGTCAACGACGCCCTCTCCGTTCCGGTCGACCACCACGATTTCGAGGCGTCCTCTTTTCGATTGCGGCTTGAGCTCGACATTCACTTTCTGCGCGTCATCTACCGTGATCTCGTCGTAGAAATCGGTCCTCTCTCCCCACTCGAGAAGCGATACGCCGAGCGCGTAACGGCCCGGTACGACTCCGTCGAAACGGAAGGACCATTCTGAGCCGGACGTACCTGCAGCGGTACTCGCCCATCCCACGAGCTGGCCCCGCTTGCCGAGGGGATCGAAGCGCCGCACCCCGTCAACGTCGTTGCGCATGAGCGTCACAGTGACCGATTGCGGCCTGGCGCCGGGCGGAAGAACAACAGTCCCCTCGAGAAGAGCGCCTCGACTATCTTCCGGCAGATCGATGCCGAGCTCCCCCGGGGAGCTGTCCGAGACGCGAATCGTGTGGAACGAGAACAGGCCGGTCTGAATCAGACAGTCCCAATCCGCTCCCCAATGGTCGAAGAACCACTTCTTGTCATGGTGTTTCGTGGGCGGCAGCAGGAACTCTTCGGGGAGGAGCTCCGTACCTCCTGACGTGATGCGGCCCGAGCGACCGACGCTGCCGGACTTGATGAACCAGACCTTCTGAGCCGGCGTCTCTGTACCGATAACGAGGGGTGTCGATTTCTGAAGTTCGACGGCGAGGGCGAGCACCCTTTTGCCTTCAGCCGCTGATGAGGGCAACACGCCTCCGGCTGTCAGGTACCCCTCCTTCGTCACCCTGTAGGCGGCGCCCCAGGTTTTTTGTGCCGCCACGATCGCCGCGGTCCGGCCCTCGGCGTCTGTCCTGGACAAAACACGCGGCAGGGAAAGGGCCGCGCCCTCGACGGGAACGCCCTCTTGATCGGTGACCGTGCATTCGACGCGCACGTTGCCCTGGGGCATGGCGATCAGCGACCGTGTCTGTCCGGCGAGGACAGACACTCCTTTCAGGGGTCTCTCCTTGCTCAGGTCTCGCCCGCTGCCGTCATCTTCGAAGAGGGGCACGAAACTCTCCGGTTTCCGACTGTCGACGACGATCTCCATTCCGGCCGGGACCGGGAAGCGGGCGATCCCCTCGCTGTCCGTCACGGCCGCCGCACTGAAGGGCACCATGATCCGCTCCCTGTACTGGCGCAGATGAACGGAGAAGGGTGACTCCTTGACGTAGACATTTTGGCCATTGATCGCGCGGCCGCGAGGGTCGAGAAAACGGATCACGAGATATGCCGCGGGACGCAGGACGATCTCTGCCGGAGAAAAACGAATCGTCTCTCTCGCTTCACCGTTGCCATCGGCCGGCTCCATCGACACGTGACGCCAGTCAGCGGTAACGTATCCATCGGCATGGGCCGTGGCGACCAGTGACTGCAGCCCGTCGACGCGGCACTCGAAACGTCCTTCACTGTCAGTGCGGCACTCGGCAGCGAGATCGTTGAAGAACCGTTTCTTGAACGCGTCGAAGCCACCCAGTGCGCCGGGCAGGGGCGGCGGTGCGGCCGCGGCGCTCTCCTTGCCCCGGCGCAGTGCGTAGATCATGACCGTGGCGTCTTTGAGCGGCTCGCTGCCCGCCGGGTCGGCGGCCACACCGGTGACGCGGCCCGTCACCTCGTAGCCGGTCGTCACCGTGAGAGTGATCGAAGCCTCATCGCCGGACAGAGCGACCTCGCTCGGACTCGCGCAGAATTCGCTCATCACCGCTGCCCTGTATACCTCCTCGATCGTCTCCTCCGCCACGCCGGCGCTGTCTGTCCAGAGTTCCCGAAGGCTGATCGATCCGGGATTCCGGTCGGCCTGCAGCAGGAGGCTGACCCGCGCCGATGGGATCCGCTTCTTGTCGGCCCGGTCCTCGAGAGTGACGAGCAGTTTCGTGGTTGCCCCCGGACTTTCCGTCCTCTGAATAGCGGCGTCGTTGCCGCCCGAAATCGCGGCGGTCGCTTCGCGTTCAGGAGTGTCCCGGGTCTCGTCGCCCCCGCAACCGGCAAGCGGCAGCAGCCCGACACAGAAAAAGAGAATGACCATGGGTCCGGCTTCGGCCAGATAAGACTTGATCATGTCAGGTTCCTTCATTATTTTATTCGGCCCGGATCGAGATCTTTGCGAGTTAGTTGAACTCTTTCACGAAAACATTACACCCATCGCCATGGCGCATCGAAAATCAAAAATTTCCGTTCTCTTTCTCTGCACTGGAAACTCCTGCCGCAGCCAGATCGCCGAGGGATTGACAAACCAGCTCAAGGGCGATGTCATCGCGGCCCATTCGGCCGGGACCGCCCCAGCGGGAATCCATGCCCTGACGCGCGCGGTGCTCGCCGAGGCCGGGATCGACCTGTCGAGCCACAGGTCCAAACATGTGGACGAGTTCTCGGGACAGGCCTTCGACTACGTGGTCACGCTCTGCAGCGCGGCCGCCGACAATTGCCCCCGCTTTCCGGGACGAGCCAAGGTGGTGCATGTCCCCTTCGAAGACCCCGCCGCGGTGACGGGCTCGGACGCGGAGCGACTCGGGGCCTTTCGCAAAACACGCGAGGCGATCCGCGAATACGTGGTCAACCTTCCCGTCGATCTCGAACACTTCGAAGAAGACGAATAACCGGGCCCCCGGCGGGCGCCTAGCCGAACACTCTCGCGACCCAGATTCCCAGAAAGTGGGTCGCCGCCACCACGAGGGTCGCGATGGCGAAGTGCTCGGCCACGACCTTCCACGATTTGGTCTTTTCATCGCGGCTTATGTAGAAGCTGAAGAGGCCGATGAGAATGTAACCCCACGCGATGCTCGTAAAGATCGCCGCGGTTTGATCGAGGAGCAGAAGAGGGATGATGAAGGTGACGGTCACGAGAAACTTGACCGCCGCCGTGGCGAAGGTCGACTCCCAGACCTCGCGCGCCGTGTGCTTGTTCTCCGCTTCCTCGGCCACGTGAATCCCGAGGGCGTCGGAGAGCGAATCGGAGACGGCGATGATGACCACACCGCCGAGGGCGGCGAGCCTCGAGTTGGTGCTGGCGTAGAGGCCCACCACCAGGCCGAGCGTGGTGATCACTCCCGAGGTCAGGCCGAAGCTGATTCCCACCTTGATGGAATGTCTCATTGTTTTGTTCCATTCTCGTCGACGATCTTTTTCATGGCCGCTCCCTCAAATCGTGATCACTTCGCCGGTCGAGCAAAAGAAAAACCGGTCCCCGAACTCTCTCTCCAGCCGCAGGGCGGGCTTCGCGCCCGTGCAGTGGGAAACACCGATCCGTCCGATATCGAAATCCTTCAGCGCCTCGATCGAAGCGACGCACTCCTTTTCCGGAAGCGCTCCGAGATGGGTTCCGCCCATGAGCGTGTCGATCCGCGATTGCCCCGTCTTCTCGACGACATGTTTCAACGTGTTCACCAGGCCGGCGTGACAGCACCCGAGCAGGACAAAGAGTCCGGATTCCATGGCGATGATCAGGGCCTGGTCGTCGAGGATCGGGTCCTGGCAGAATCCGCTCCCCGTGCGGGCCACGAGACGGCGATCGCCCCGCTCGAAAGGCGTGGTGCGCGGCACCTCGCCGGTGAGATGGACAGAGTCGGCGATCTCGGTAAAGTACCTGTTGAACCGGAACCGCGCCCCCATCGACTCGAGTTCACCGCGGCCGAAGGGAATTCCGGCCGGGATCGCGTCGCCGTTGTCGAGGCGAAAGCTCTCCTTGAAGAGGCCCGAGTGGGCGAAGACGTCGATCCCATTGGTGAGGGAGACCACATCGCGCAGCCCGCCCGTGTGATCCCAGTGCCGGTGGCTGAGAACGACGGAGCTCGCCGCCTCGATATCGACGCCGAGCTCGCGTGCGTTGTGGAGAAGCACCTGCCCCTGTCCCGTGTCAAAGAGGATCTTGTCCCGCCCCGTCTCGACGAAGACCGACCAGCCGTGCTCGGCCATGAGGCGCGGCTTGTGATAGACGCTGTTCTCGCTCAATATCGTTGCTCTGATCATTGCCGTTTCCTTGATGGACGTCCTCTTTGTCCCAATCATAAATGACCGAGCTCCTGTTAAAAAGTCCAGAATCGTTCTACATCCCCGGACACCTCCCGCGGGACGTTCTTTTTTCCTTTCCTTGGAAAAGGCGGTCGGGTTTGATAGTTCCCTTGCGCGGTAGACCAAATCAACAATCACAGGCAGGGAGAAGGAAAATGGAGTTTCTGAAAAGACTGTGCGAAGCCCATGGGATCTCGGGCCGCGAGGACGCGGTGCGCGCCATCGTTCGCGAAGAAATGAAAAGCCACGTCGACGAGATCCGCGTCGACTCCCTCGGCAATATCATCTGCCTGAAAAAGGGGTCGGGAAAGGGACCGCGGCCGAAGCTGATGCTTTCGGGCCACATCGACGAGATCGGCTTCATTGTCAACTGCGTCGAGAAGGACGGGTGGGTGCGCTTCCTCCCCGTGGGCGGGTGGAGCACGAGCAATCTCATCTCCCAGAGGGTGATCGTCCATGCCCGCACGGGCAAGCAGTACCGCGGCGTGATCGGCACCAAGCCGGTCCACGCCATGACAGCCGCCGACGCCAAGAAGGTGCCCGACTTCACCGATCTCTACATCGACACCGGGCTCTCCAAGAAAAAAGCCTGCGCGGCGATCGCCGAGGGCGACTGGGTGACCATGGACCGCGACTTCGTCGAGATGGGCGACTGCCTCGTGTCCAAGGCGTTCGACGACCGCGTGGGCGCCTACGTGATCCTCGAGGCGGTCAAGGCCGCCCGCAATCCCAAGGTCGACATCTATGCGGTCGGTTCGGTACAGGAAGAGGTCGGACTGCGCGGCGCCCAGGTTTCGGCCTTCGCCATCGAACCTGACATTGCGGTCGCCGTCGACATCACCATCGCCTGCGACACACCGGGCTCGGTCGCCCACCGAAAGATCTCGTCCCTCGGCGAAGGCGTGGCGATCACGATCATGGACTCGAGCCTGATCTGCAATCCCAAGCTGGTCGACTTCTTCGTCGACCTGGCCAAGAAAAACCGCATCAAGTATCAGATGGAGATCATGCCCCGCGGCGGTACCGACGCGGGCGCCATGCAGCGCGTTCACGCCGGGTGCCCGGCGATCACCATCTCGATTCCGACGCGCTATGTGCACAGCCCGGTGGAAATGCTCCACAAGCGGGATGTGAAAGCGGCAGTCAAACTGGTCACCAAATTCATCGAATCGGCTCATGCCGGGAAGTTTGCGCCGAGCTAGGGAGGTGTCGGGTTTGACGGGGCTGTAAAGGGGGGTGTTACGGCGGAGACGCGAGGTGTTTTCGAATCCCGTCGATCCCGATGTCTCCCAGTAAGATGAAAACCCGACCTGAGTGGCCCGAATCACAGAGCCGGTGAACTCGAGCCGCAGGTACACCCCCCACTTGCTTCGTTGACTGACTGTTGCCAGTTCGCGGTGACGTGCCCCCCAACGACTCACCGCCCAAACATCGGGTCGGTCAGAAGACAAGTGCCGATCGAATAGAGCAGACGCGAGCGGATGCTCCGGCGGATGCGAGGGCCGCGCCGGCGGTGGCCCGAGGGTCTTTTTCGGCCCTATGGTCAGCGAAGCGCCCACCGAGACCCCCCAGAGTACCTACAGCTCTGTTGGAAGCACTTTGTTACCTGGAAATACAACAGACATCGTTGTTTTAATTTGGGGGGGGCTCGTCAAGCGAAGATTGCAAGGGCCGAAAAAGACCGTCGGGTCACCGCCGTAACACCGCCCTACTCAGCCGCGTCAGAATAGCACTCAGAATGCTCGAACGATCAGGATGCTTTTTCGATCGGTTTGTGGTTGTGGAGTTTTCGGCCGTTGCAAGGGGTGCGTGAGTTGAGCACCATGAGGTCGTTTTTGTTGCAGTTGAGAGTTTCCGACAACACGGTGCACTTGACCCTGAAGAGGAAGAAGATCTCCCGCTCCGCGTCGCTCAAGGTCTTGAAGTTGGCCTGTCCCTTGGAGATGACCAGGTCTGCCTTGGCGAACCGTTCCCTGAACTCCTTCGAACACTGTTCGAGGATCGTTCCGGGGGCGTCGGAGCCGTTGTCGATCACCTCGACCAGCTCGGTCAGCTTGGCGAACTCGGCATCCCTGATCGTGGCGTCGTTCATGACCGGCGCGCCGCGGACGACGTAGGCGACCTTTTCGAGAGGGAGTTCCTCGATGAGAATCCTGTCGAACACGGTCTCACCCGCGTTGTCGGCAATGTAGAGGATGGACGACGCATTCCGCACCGCCTCTGCCAGATCCTGTGTATGATCGCAGATCGGGGGTCGGGAGATGACCCTTTCCACGCCGTTGAAGATGGTCACGATGTCGACCTTGCCGTTGAACACGTAGTCGATGGCGCTGCCGGCCAGGGCGACGCGCACGGCGGTCGTGAATGAATCCTCGGCATCGAGGACGGTCTGCTTGAGCTCCGGATAGGCACGGATCGCCAGGTCCGTGTAGTAACTCTTGCTGTTGGCAAAGGGATCGTCGATTCCGGTCATCTCCCGGATGATCTTCTGAACCTCGCCGTCGATGTGCCCCGACGTCTGATCGAAGGAGATCTCGGAGACGATTTTGAGAATCTTCCGCGCGGCGACTTCTTCCTGCGCCCTGTCCATTCCGACCATCTGGCAGGTTTGAAACGCCTTTTTCAGGATGCAAGAAATACAGTCAAGAGTGATGTTCAATTGCCTATGAATCCTTTGTTTTTTGAGCATAGATACGAAACATTAAATTCTACCGCACGATCGGACTGATTGCGAAGCAAAAGAGATGCTCTATCGAGCCTTGCCGCCCCATGGCGGCAAGTACCTATGTATTTTCCTCTACAAGAACACATCTACTCGTTCGGAGAATATCTGTAACGCTTTGAAATAAAGACAAATGCGTGCGACATGTCCACCGGCCGCCTAAAAGGGACATTCTCCCCGTAATTGGAATAGCACGCCTTTGACGGCGCGAAAAAAAATGTTATGCTAGCTTTCTTGCACCCCCGCGACGGGCTGCCGGAAAACACCGAAAAAACCTCGTTTTTCGGCCTTTTACCAGGATGTAACCAAGGGCATGCGACACAAGATTCAGATCGAACCCGAAGAGCAAACCTGGGCGATCATCGCCCATCTGTCGAGCCTCGCGGGCTATCTCATTCCCGTGGGCGGAATCATCGTCCCCATCATTATCATCTTTGCCAAGACCGAGTCGCCCATCATCTCGGCCATTGCCAAGCAGGCGCTCTACCTGACAATTTTCTGCTACTTTTCGTTGGTTCCGGTTTTCCTCCTCAAGATAACGATCGTTGGAATTCCACTCGCCTGGCTCCTGGGATCGGTGGTCGGAATCGCGGCTCTCGCACTCCCCATCATCGGAGCGATCAAGGCCTCGGACGGCCGCTACTTCAAGTACCCCGCCATCGGCCAGAATCCCTTTTACTACCCTTAGAAAAAAGAGGGTGCGGTCAGTTGACCACACCCTCTTTGTGATGTCGTTCTCAGGCTAAGAAATCACGTTGTGTTTCTTGCCGATCTTGGTAAAGGCCGCGATCGCCTTGTCGATTTGCTCGCGCGTGTGGCCGGCCGAAATCTGGACGCGGATACGCGCATGGCCCTTGGGCACCACGGGGAAGAAGAAGCCGATCACATAGATACCCTCGTCGAGAAGGTCGCTGGCGAAGGCCTGGGCGAGCTTGGCGTCGTTCTCGAACTTGCCGAACATGATCGGCACGATCGGGTGCACGCCGGGAACGATGTCGAAACCGGCCTCGGTCATCTTCTCGCGGAAGTACATGGTGCTCTCCTCGAGCCTGTCGCGCAGCTCGGTCGACTCGGTGAGAAGGTCCATGACCTGGAGCGTGCCGCCCACCACTGCCGGCGAGAGGGTGTTGGAGAAGAGGTAGGGACGGCTCTTCTGCCTGAGCCACTCGATCATCTCCTTGCGGCCCGAGGTGCAGCCGCCCGACGCGCCGCCGAGCGCCTTACCGAAGGTGGTGGTGATCAGGTCGACGCGGTCCATCACGCCGCGGTGCTCGTGGGTGCCGCGGCCCGTCTTGCCCATGAAGCCGGTCGAGTGGCTGTCATCGACCATGACGATGGCGTCGTACTTGTCGGCCAGGTCGCAGATCTCGTCGAGCTTGGCAATGTCGCCGTCCATGGAAAAAACGCCGTCAGTGCACACCAGGCGGTACTTGCAATCCTTGGCTTCCTTGAGGCAGCGCTCGAGGCCCTTGAGCATCTTGCCCTGGAAGTCGATCTCGTTGTCGCCCATCTCGCCGTGGGCGTAGACCCAGCGCTGGGCCTTGCAGAGGCGCACGCCGTCGATGATCGAGGCGTGATTGAGCTGGTCGCAGATCAGAGCGCAGTCCTGGTCGAGGAAGGGCTCGAACACACCGCCGTTGGCATCGAAGCAGGCCACGTAGAGGATCGTGTCCTCCATGCCGAGAAACTCGGACACGCGGTCTTCAAGCTCCTTGTGGATCTCCTGGGTGCCGCAGATGAAGCGCACCGAGCTCAAGCCGTAGCCGTACTCGTCGAGGGTCTTGTGCGCGGCCTCGATCAGCTTGGGATGGTTCGAGAGTCCGAGATAGTTGTTGGCGCAGAAGTTGAGAACCCTCTTGCCGCCGGCGACCTCGATCTCGGCGCCCTGCTCGGAAACGATGATTCTTTCCTCTTTATAAAGGCCCGCCTCGCGTGTCGCTTTGAGTTCCTTGATCAGGTCTTCTTTGATCTTTCCGTACATGTGATTCCTCCTTGGACAATCAACTCTACATAACAAGTTATATTAAAAAGGTTTATAGCTCTCTATCTTCTCCGGCCATTCTCGGGGCCGAAACAGAACAGAATAGAGGATTTTAGGCGATCTTCAGCGTCGATTCAAGTCCGGATGTTTCACCGATCACGCGCGATTTCACACTCGCCGAAGAACATTAATGAATGAGCCCGAAATTGCCGAATGTTCCTTTTGAGAGTCCAATCCGATCTTCGTTAACCTCCGACGAAAAGCGATCAGACATGGCTGAAACTCGATCGATAAGCACGCAGTCGGCAGTGGGCGCGATCCCCGACTCGACTGGGATCGCCATCACGGACAGACTGAAAGTCCTCGTGGTGGACGACGATCCGGTCACCCTCCGCAAGCTGGAAAAAACGATCCTCGACCACGGCCACGAGGCCACCACCTTCCTCAACGGCAGGCTCGCCTGGGAAAGATGCCAGCGGGAGTTCTTTCCCCTCGTCATTCTCGACTGGCACATGCCCGGAATGGACGGCCTCGAGCTCTGTCGCTGGCTGCGCCGACAGCCCCGCGGCGATCAGCAGGAGATCCTGATCGTCACTGCAAGCGACTCTCCCGAGAGTCTGCAGGCGGTTCTCGACGCCGGTGCGGACGACTATTTCACGAAACCCTTCACCAGCAAACTTCTCGACGTACGACTCGCGGTGGCCAGAAAGCGTGCGAAAATCAAGAGCGAGCGCCAGGCGGCCCAGAAGCAGTTCGATAGGCAGCACGACTGGCTCGAGGTCACCCTGTCCAGTATCGGCGACGGCGTGATGACCACCGACTGCGACGGGGCGATCACCTTCATGAACCACGAGGCCGAGAAGCTGACCGCATGGTGCGCGGCGGACGCCCTCGGCCGGCCGATCGAATCGGTTTTCCGGATCTTCAATGAAAAGACGTGGAAAGAAGTGGAGAATCCGGCTCTCCTCTCTCTTCTCTCTGCGCGACAAGAAATCGGTCTGGCTTCCACAGGACACGGTTCTCCTCACCAGAAACGACGAGGAGATACCGATCGACGACAGCGGTTCGCCGATCAGGGGCAAGGACGGCGTCATCCACGGCGGCGTGCTCGTCTTCCGCGACATCACCAGCAAGGTGCGCGCCGAGAAAGCGGTCAAGGAGAGTCTCGCCTGGGTCGAGCGGGTCAAGCGGGAGTGGGAAACAACCGCTGATTCACTCCCTCAGCTCGTCTGTCTCCTCGACGAGAACGGCCGCATCATCCGCGCCAACAGGACAACCGAGGCATGGGGTCTGCTCAAGGTCACCCAGGTGAATGGCGTGACCTTGCACGACCTCTTCCACCCCGAATGCTCGGATCCGGACTGCTACATGGCCGACATCTGGCACCATGCACGCGAGATCACCCTCCAGAAAAAAACAGCCGACTGGGAAGTGGAAGACAAGAAGCTGGGCCGCTGGCTTCACATCCAGTTCCGTCCCATGAAGGA
The DNA here is from genome assembly GCA_964464495.1 of uncultured Phycisphaerales bacterium. Taxonomy (GTDB): domain Bacteria; phylum Planctomycetota; class B15-G4; order B15-G4; family CAYZWU01; genus CAZUHB01. The sequence continues at coordinate 51,618 of CAYXGI010000013.1, read as the reverse complement.
ACGCCACGACGGAAGAAAAGTGGTCTCTGAGAGTGCCGTGGTCGGCGTGATCGAGGATATCACGAAGCGCAAGTTGCTGGAGACGGAACTCACACGGGCGCGCGAGCAGGAGATCGAGATCGGTTCGAAGATTCAGCAGTCTCTTCTCATCGGCGAGCCGCCCAAGGACACGCCCGGGCTGACCGTGTCGGCCATGAGCATCGCGTCGCAGAAAATCGACGGCGATTTCTACACCTTCTTCAAGCCCAATGACCAGATCCTCGACGTGATCGTGGGCGACGCCATGGGGAAAGGTATCCCGGCAGCTCTCATCGGCGCGGCCACGAAAAACCACTTCCTCGGCGCCATGAGCTGTCTCATCGCCGCGTCGAGGTGCACCAAGCTCCCCGAACCGCAGGAGGTCGTGGCCCACGTCCACGCGGAGATGGCCGAGAGGCTCATCACCCTCGACAGTTTCGTGACCCTCTGCTATGCGCGCTTCGACATGAAGAAGAAGCAGGTCGTTCTCGTCGACTGCGGCCACCCGAACACGATCCACTACAGGCACGGCCAGTCCCGGTGCGAATCACTCGAAGGCCCCAACATGCCTCTCGGCTTCGCCGCGTCCGAGGACTACCAGCAGATCACCGTGCCCTTTGAACCGGGCGACGCGTTCCTCTTCTACTCGGACGGGGTGATCGAAGCCCAAAAGGCAAAGGGCGACCTCTTCGGTCAGGACCGCCTGTCGGAGTTCTTCGAGGCGAACAACGCCACGACGCCCAAGGATCTGATCGAGGGGATCCGGACGGCGGTGATCAAACATGCCGGCTCGACCGACTTTTCCGACGACCTGACATGTATCGCCGTGAGAATCGACGACTCGCGCCCGCCGCAGACCGGGCACCGGATCCTGGAAATCACGAGCGATCTCTCCGAACTCGAAAGGATCCGCAACTTCGTGCGCTCCTTCTACGAGGATCAAGACGACTGGGAGCACGGGGAAGAAGAAGGATTCGAGCTCGAGCTCTGCGTGAACGAAGCCGCCGCCAACATCATCAAGCACGCCTACGACGGGCAGCCGGGTCATCCCATATGGCTTGGCGCACAGCGAACCAACGGCCGGATCATCTTCACCCTATACCACAAGGGAATAGCCTTCGATCCCGAACAGTCGCCGCCGCCTCTCCTTGACGGATCGCGGGACTCGGGATACGGCCTCTATATCATCAATCACAACATGGACGAAGTGACGTACACGCGGGATGAAAAAGGACGAAACATCATCCGCATGGTCAAGAACCAAAGAAAAGTCTGAAAGGAGATCACCGGACATTAATTGTTGCATGGAAAAGACGGGAAATGTTGCGGTTGTCGCACTGCCGGGCGAAACCCTGGACGCCAACAACAGCAAGGAGTTCAGGGCAAGTGTCGATCCGGTGCTCAACGAGAACGACAAGGTGCTCTTCGACATGAGCGAAATGCGTTTCGTCGACAGTTCCGGCTGCGGCGCGCTGCTCTCGTGCCTGCGGACACTCAACACGCGGGGCGGCGATCTCAAGCTGTGCAACGTGTCGAAGCCCGTGCGCGTGCTCTTCGAGCTGATCCGCATGCACCGCATCGTGGATATCTTCAACTCCAAGGACGAAGCTCTCAGATCTTTTGGCGAGTGACGCGACGCGAAGAGACGCGAAGACGCGAAGAGACGCGAAGAGACGCGCCGGCTCCGATCGGTTCCGGCTGGTCGAGAGTCGAGGGTTCGATCTCGACGGCGTCTTCCGATTCGAACGTCTTGATTATCTTGGCGGGCACTCCTCCGGCCAGAACGTTGTCGGGTATGTCCTTCACCACAACGGAACCCGCCGCCACCACGGCGCCCTTTCCGATCTTCACACCGGGTAGAACGGTCACGCCCGTGCCGAGCCAGGCGCCGTCCCCCACCTCGATCGGCAGGGCGAACAGATCCCCCGCGCGAAAGGAAGAGTCACCCAGTCGGTGGCTGTCGGTGATGAACACCGAGTAGGGACCGATCCCCACTCCCGAGCCGATGGTGATCGAAGCGCCCAGGTTGAAGTGCGTCGGCGCGTTGATGATGCACGATTCGCCGATGGTGAGTCTCTTGCCGATCGGACCTGCACCGGTCAGGGTGAGGGTGTCGAAGATCGTGACCTTCCTGCCGATGTTGAAACCAGCCATCGAATAGAGAAGACGGCGCAGCCTCGAACCGGACAGGTTTGGAATCAGCTTGATGATCGCCTGGCAAAAGAGGAGCCGCGGATGGACCCCGGCGAGTTCTTCCCTGAGCACGTTGATCACTTTTCCAAGAGCCATCGGCATTCTCTCCATTCATGATTCTGATGTCGCGCGGGACCGACCGGCAGATCTCGCTGCTCTTTGCGGTGGACGTGCTAGTTATCGTAACTTTGCGTGCTTCGCCTTGATTCCTTTGGGCGACCGCCGTGAGTCCGTCGCGGTCGCGATCCGCTTAACCTCTCCTCGATACGCCATTTGCGCGGATTAAATAACCCGATCTTTTCGACACGTACATCGGCAGATAGCCGGTCGCCAAAAAGCCATAAAAGCTAAATAAATATGCTCTTACTCCCGATAAACCAGAAGGCATTCAAGCCTGATGGTTCAAATTATTCGTCGGATGCTCTGACACTCTGGAGGGAGAAGGGCACAGAATGCGGAAGTTGTACATCGTCGTTCTGCTCGCCGGAATCGGGTTGAGCTGCGCCGCACCGCCCGAAGACGTGGTGAGAATCGAAGAGGTCGGGGACAACGAATACGTTGTGGCCGAGGAGTACGTCGATATCACCATGAGCGCCGTTCCGGACGTCACCAACGAGAGGGAGAATCCTCCCGGGAGCAGGAGAGATTACGAATACCGCCTGGGAGCGGGCGATCTCATCTCCTTGAGCGTGTGGCAGGACGAGGAATTTTCGGGCGAGTACAAGCTCGGTCCCGATGAATTCATCTCGATCCCTCTTTTCGGACCGGTCAATCTCGACGGTCTCACCCGCGACGAGGCGCGCCAGGCGCTCACCCAGATCATCGGCTCCACCTATCACGCGCCGAGAGTGTCGGTGATCATCCAGGAATACAACAACAACAACGTCTTCGTTCTCGGCGAGATCAACATGCCGGGGGTCTTCAAGCTCGAGGGCGAGCCCACGCTTCTCAAGGTGCTCAGCATGGCGGGCGGACCGACCGCCGCCGCCGACAAGTCGGAGTGCACCATCATCAGGGGCGCGAACTGCCTCTTCAAGATCGACTTGAACGATCTACTGAGACTGGGCAACACGGCGCTGAACATCCACCTCGAACCGAACGACACGATCTACCTCCCGGACAACTCGATGAAATCGGTTTACGTCCTGGGCGAGGTCCACAATCCGAGCATGGTGCCCGTGGGACACAAGATGGACCTTCTGCGCGCGCTCACCCTGGCCGGAAGCCCGACAGAGGACGGGGTGACGTCGGAGGTCAAGCTCATCCGGCGCGATGGGGAGCGGGTAAGGATCATTACAGTGGACGTGGCGCGGATCTACGAGGAAGGCCTGCTCGCCGCAAATCTCTCCCTTCAGCCGAACGATATCATCTTCGTGCCCGAGAAGGGCGTCGCCAAGTTCAACTACCTGCTGCGGCAGATATCACCCTCGTTCTCGACGATTTTCACGATCAATCAGCTCGATGATCTGATGGACAACGATTAAATGGGCAAGACGGCACAAGAGGCAAAGGGATCGGGACTTCCCCTGAGACGGGGTCGGAGGCCGGCCAACCGCAGGACCGACCTGATCCTGAACAGAATCGCGACAAGCGCCCCCCCTGAAGCCGTTTCGCGACAGGACGGTGCGCAATCCCCGAAATCGGGCCTGACCCTGAGCCGCAAGTACGAGGAGGTCTTCGGCCTCTTCTCCTTCAAGTACCTCATCTCGATCGTGTTCAGGCGAAAGCGGTTCCTCATCCTGCCCACCCTGCTCGTGGCCGCCGCCGCAACGGCGAGCACCTTCATGATGGAGAAGAACTACAAGTCGGGGACCACGATCCTGGTCAACGACGAGGAGATCCTCAATCCCCTCGTCAAGTGGGAAGCGGCCGTGAGCATGACCATCGACGACCGACTCAAGACCTTCACCAAGATCATCTACTCGCGCACCCTTCTCGAGGCGGCCATCGACCGGCTCGGGCTGGGAGGCGCCAATCCGACCCCCATGGAGAAGGTCCTCCTCGTGAACGCACTGAGGGAGGCGATCACCACCCAGCAGTCGGGTTCCTACTCCTTCCAGATCGAGGCGGCCTGAAACGGTCCGGTCCTGGCCAAGGAGATCGCCGAAACGGTAACGGACCTCTTCATCGACAAGTCGCTCGAAGCGGGCCGCCGCACGGCGAGCATCGCCGTCGATTTCATACAGTCGCAGCTGGAGCTCTACGAGAAGACGCTCGACGTCGCCGAGGAGGAGCTGAAGAAGTACAAGGAGGAAAACCCCAAGCGCCTCCCCGCCCAGCACTCCTCCTACCTGTCCGAGCTCAAGTCCTACGACTCGAAGATGGTCGAGCTGGAAGTGAAAATCAAGGAGAGGAGCCTCGAGATCGAACTCCTCAATCAGCGCCTGAGCGGCGAGGAGCCGATGATCGTCGACGCGGCCACCTTCAACACGAACACGCCCTACCAGAGCGAGTTCTTCCGGCTCACCATTCTGCTCGAGGAGATGCTTCAGAACAAAAAAACCGACCACCCCGACGTGGTCAGAGTCCGGAACGAGCTGGCCGCGGTCAACAAGCTGCTCGATGAGGAGAAGGAGACCAACGAGGCGACCGAGAAGAGAGAGGTCATGTCGCCCGTCTTCCAGCAGATCAAGGCAAACCTGCAGTCCGCCGAGATCGAGCTCGAGGGCATGCAGCTCCAGAAGATGGAATTCGAGAAGATCATCGTCGACCTCGAGGAAAAAGTGGGACACATCCCCAAGAGCGAGTTGGTGCTCAACCGCCTGGAGCGGGAGGCGCAGATCAACCGCGAGCTCTTCAATACGCTCAAGGTAAAATCCGCCCAGGCCCGGATCACGCAGGAGGTCGAGATCGAGAGCCAGAAGAACCGGTTCCAGATTCTCGATCCTCCCGTGGTTCCCTTGAGGCACTACAAACCGAATCAGAAGCTGATCATGATCGCCGGCCTGATCGGGGGATTCTTTCTCGGCTTCTGCCTGATCTTCGTTTTCGAGTACCTCGACCCGTCGATCGTGAGGGAAGAGGAGATCAACCACGTCTTCGGGGACCGCGTCCTGGCCAGGGTCCCCAAGCTGTTCGTCTGAGGTAGCGGTTCATGAGCTCCTTGATCAAGACGATCCTGTTCCTGCCGAGGCTGGCGATCAGAGTGCTGCTCGCTCTGCCCCGGCTCGTGGCAGGCACACGCCGTTACCGGATGCCGCGAGGATTCAGCAAGGATAAGGTCCTCCAGCAGAGCAACGTGGAATCGCCGGCCGTCAAGAGGGGATTCAGCCCTATCCAGGGCTTTCTCGAACAGTTGAGACAGATCTACAGCAAGATCATCGACGAGAACGGTCCCAACGCCTGCGTGGCGTTCTGCTCGCCCAACAGGGGCGAGGGGAAATCGACGATCGCGGCGAACCTGGCCGTTGTCATGGCCCTCGATCTCAACAGGGAGATCACCCTCGTCGACCTGAACCTGCGCAATCCAAGCCTTCATCAGCTCCTCGATGTGGAGCCCGAGAAGGGGATCTGCGACATGCAGGCCGGGGACGATCCCACTGATTTCCTCACCGAATCCCGGGTTCCGGGACTCCGTCTCCTCGCCGCGGGACAATCGCCCGACAACCCGGTGCGGTTCCTCAATTCTGGAATCACCGAGAGGGTGATCAACGACCTGACCAGGCGGGGGCATTTCGTGATCGTCGACACGCCGGCGGTGAACAGCTTCATCGACGCCAGGCTCACGGCGGCCGAGACAACGGGGGTGATCACCGTGGTCAAGCTCGGCTTCTCCAAAAGGTTCCAGCTCGCCGCCTACTACAGGAACCTGGACGGCGCCAACCTGCTCGGCGTGATCTGCAACTACAACGAATACTGGATTCCGGCCTGGCTCTACAGGCTGGTTTGAGGAGGTGAGAGATGAAGCTGATCATTTTTTTCGCGATCATCTCGATCACCCTCGGGTTCAAGGCGAAGAGGTTTGACCGCTGGACCATGATGCTCCTCGTCGCCCTCCTCTTCGCGAACATCTGTTTCGAGTTCTTGAGTTTTTAGGAAGGTGGTCCAGTGACGGCCGCAATTGCGAGAGCGATTGATCTGTATGACCTGAACGCGCTGTTGCGCTACGCGGCCACCCTGTTGCTTTCTCTGATCGTCGTCGGAATCGTCCTCTCCACCAACGGGACCGTGATCACCGACCCGCTGACCATTGTCTGGATCACCGCCGTCATCATCCTCATCACGCCGCCGGCATTCGGATACTCCCTCTTCGTGGGGATTGTTCTTCTCAACGAGCAGTTTCACATCTGCGGACTGGAATCGCTGGTGACCTTGACGGTGCCCTACTTCCTCAACCTGAACTTGACCACGGGCATCTCGGCCCTGGTGATCAACCCGGTGGAGCTCTACCTCGCCATCATGGGGATCATCTGGGCTCTCAAGACGGTGACCTTGAGAACTTACGAAATCAGGCCCGTCCCCCACGTGTGGGCCACCTTCCTCTTCCTGGCGACCCTCGTCTTCTTCTTGGGTTACGGCATGGCGCGGCACGGCGACTTAAAGGTCGCCCTCTGGGAGCTGCGTGCCCTCTTCTATCTCTGCCTCTCCTTTCTTCTGGGAACGCAGCTCATCCGGACGCGGCCCCAGATGATCCTCCTCGTCTGGTCGATCCTGATCGCCATCGCCATCAAGGGCTACCAGGGCATGTACCGCTACTGGATCGATCTGGAAGGCAACCTGGACGGCATTCCGGCGATCACGGGCCACGAGGACGCGCTCTTCATGGCGACCGTCTTCATCTTCACGATCGCCCTGATCTTCTTCAGGGGACCGCGGGGGATGATCTGGTTCGGGATGATCACTTTTCCCACGACCTTTCTCACCTTCGTGCTCACCCAGCGCCGCATCGCCTACGGCGTCTTCGTTTTCGGATTGATCATCCTCTTCGTCTACCTGCCGAAGAAGATGAAAGTCCTCTTCGTCAAGATGGCCCTGCCCATGCTGCCCCTGGTCCTCATCTACTTCGCCCTGTTCTGGAACTCAAACAGCAGCGTGGCCATGCCCGTCAAGCAGGTCAAGTCGGTCTTCTGCGAGGAGGAGAAGGAACAGGACCGCTCCAACCTCTACCGCGAGTACGAGAACTTCAATCTCCAGCAGACGATTCGGTACTATCCCCAGGGGATCGGATTCGGAAAGAAGTACCTGATCTTCATTCCTCTCGACGAGATCGACTTCCCACTCTGGGAATACATTCCCCACAACTGCATCCTCTGGCTCTGGGTCAAGATGGGCTTTCTCGGCTTCTGGGTCTTCTGGATATTCTGCGGCGTGCTGGTCGTCCAGATCACCTGGGACTTCAGGCACACGAAAGATCCGCTCTACCGATCGATCCAGTTGCTGGCCGTGATCTTCATCATCAGCCAGCTCATGGTCTCCAAGTATGACCTCCAGATCACTTTTTACAGAAACATGATCTATCTCGGCTCGGTTCTGGCCCTGGCCGTGACCGCCCGCATTCTGGGAGGCGCGGCCGACGAGGAGAGAAGGCTGAAAGGATTCGCTCCATGTCCATGACAAGCAGGACGATCAAGAACGCCGCCTTCCAGATGTTCACCCAGGCGATCACGTGGGTGCTCACCTGGATCCTCATCGTCTATCTTCCCCGCTACCTGGGTGACGAGGGTTTCGGCAAGCTCTTCTTCGCCACCTCCTTCGGCATTCTCTTCGCCATGTTCATCAACCTGGGGATCAACACCTACCTCGTCAAGGAGGTGGCCCGCGACCGCACGAAGGGCCCGAAGATCCTGGCCAACGTGCTCTCGATCGAGATCATTCTCTCTCTCGCGGTCTTCGGCGTCATGGTGGTCATCGCGCGCCTCATGGACCTCACTCCCGAGGGAGTGACCGCGACCTACATCATCGGACTCTCCGTGGTGATCGGCGCGCTCGGCTCCAATTTCGCCTCCTATTTCCAGGGGATCGAGAAGGCCTACGTCCCGGCGGTGGCGCTCATCATCGAGAAGGTGCTCGTCACCGGGCTCTGCGTGGCGGCGCTCATGGCCGGCTACGGCCTGATCACGGTCTGCTGGGTTATGCTGATCGGAGCCGTGGCCAGAACGGGTTTCACCGCAGTGGCTCTTTACCGCCGGATCCCCTTCGCCATGTCCTTCGACCGCGCCCTGTCGAAGAAGATCCTCGTGGGATCGGCGCCGTTCCTCATCTGGGTGGTCTTCTCCGAGATCTACATCCGCATCGACGTGGTCATGCTCCAGGCCATGACCGGCGAGGACGTGGTCGGCTGGTACGGCGCCGCCTTCCGCCTCTATGCCACGCTCCTCTTCATTCCCAACATCTTCGTGACCACCGTCTTCCCGGCGCTCACGAAAAAGTTTGCCGATCCGGGCGAAGCGGCCAACGTGGCCACCCGCCGGACGCTGAACCTCATGCTCTTCGTATGTGTGCCGCTCGGTCTGGGAACGACCATGATCTCGACCCATATCGTGGCGCTCATCTACGGCCTCGGCGAGTTCGCCCACGCCGTTGAAAACCTGCAGATCTTCGGGTTCTGCATCATCTTCGTCTGCATCGACGTGGTGCTCGGCACGGTGCTGATCGCCAAAGACAGGCAGAAAGCCTGGTCCTACGCGGCGATCATCGCCGCCGGGCTCAACCTGGGAAGCAACTTCCTCCTCATCCCGCTCACCCAGCGCCACATGGGCAACGGCGGCTACGGCGCGGCGATCTCGACGCTGCTCACCGAGATTTTCATGATGGCGGCGGCGATCAAGCTCATGCCGGCCGGCATCTTCACTCCCGCCACGCTGCGCACCACGCTCAAGGCGATCATTGCCGGATCGGCCATGGTCATGGCCGTGGCCTTTCTCCCGGAGATGACGCCCGTTCTCGGCCTGATCGTCACCATCGGTGTGGGCGGAATCGTCTACCTGACCATCGCCCTCGGCCTGCGCGTCCTGCCCAAGGAGGACACGGCCCACCTGGTGCACGCGATCCTGAGGAGGACATGACATGAAAAAGACGAAGATCCTCTTTCTCGACACGAACGACGAGATCGGCGGCGTGTTCACCGTGCTCGCCTCGCTCCTCGAAGGGCTCGACCGGAAGCGTTTCGCCATCACCGTCGCCTGTGAGAAACAGGGCAAACCGGAGAAGGAGTTCGCCAAGATCGACGGGATCCGGGTCGTGGGCTGCCGCTTCGGCACGAAGCCGGAGGGCGTGGCGGGAACGGGTTTCGGGTCGAAAATATTCGATCTGCTCCGTCTGCCCCTCCTGGCGTGGGCGGTGTTACGGCTCTGCGCGCTCGTCGTCTTCTCCGGGATCGACATCATCTACACGTCGGACAAGATACGGACCATGCTCGTGGCCGCCCTGGTCAAGTCGTTGACAGGCCGAAAGCTCGTCTACCACATCCACGGCATGTGCGTGCCCTCGCGGCTCAACTCGATGGCGCTGAAGAAATCGGAAACGATCCTGGCCAATTCGGCTGCCACGAAAAAAGACTTCATCCGTCTTCTCGGGCCCGACATGGAGCGGATCGCGGTGGTCCACAACGGGATCAGCGCCGACGTGTCCATCGACGGCCCCGACCTCCGCGACGGGCTCGGCATCGGGCCCGACGCCGTCGTGGTCGGAATCTTCTCGCGCCTCACACCGAACAAGGGCCAGGAGGAATTCGTCCGCGCCGCGGCGCTCGTCGCCGCTGCCGCGCCCGAAACCCGTTTCGTCGTCGCCGGCGACGCGGCGATCTACGATGGAAACGAGAATTTCCGGGAAAAGCTCGAGACTCTCGCCCGCGAGCTCGGGATCGAAGAGAAGATCCACTTCCTCGGTTTCTGCAGCGACATGGATTCGGTCTACCGCACCGTGGACGTGGCAGTCAACGCGGCCTGGGAGGAAGCCTTCGGGATGGTGGTCATCGAACCGATGGCTTATTGCCGTCCCGTGGTGGGTACCGACTCGGGCGGTATTCCGGAGATCATCGAGCACGGCCGGACAGGCCTGCTCGTGCCGCCCAGGGATCCGGAAAGCCTGGGACGCGCAATCCTGGAGCTTGTCCAGGACGAGGAGAAGAGGCGCACCATCGGACGCGCCGCGCGCCGAACCGTGGAAGATCGGTTCAGCATCGAAGCCCAGGTGGAAAAAGTCGAAGGAATTCTGGTTCAGTCAGGGAGTCGTTAAGATGAAAGTTCTCTTCCTCTCGCCCTACCCGCCCTATCCGCCCAACTTCGGCGGCAGCACGAGGATCTTCAACCTCATGCGCCAGGCCGCGGCGCACCACGAGGTGTTTTCCCTCTCCTATCCTTCGACAGCGCCCGAACCGCACGACCTGTCCGGGCTCGAGGCGGTGGCGAAGCGCGTCGAGTTCGTCGACCGCCCTCCGATCGACAAACGGATCGGCCAGGCGCGCTCCCTTCTCTCGCGCCGATCGTTCCAGAGGCTCAGTCACTACAGCACCGCCATGCAGAAAGCGATCGAATCGATCACGGCCGAGGAAGGGATCGACGTGATCGTGGCCGAGTTCTCGCAGATGGGCTACTTCGATTTCCCTGCCGGCCCGGCGCTCATCATCGACGAGCACAACATCGAGTCCGACCTCATCCACCGTTCCTACCTCTCCGCGCCGACCTCGTTCCGCAAGCTCTACAATTTCGTCGAGTCGCGCAAGTTCCGCCGCGAGGAGCTCACCCTCCTCGAGAAAGCCCACAGGGTCACTGTCACGTCGGGACGCGACCGCGATCTGCTCCTCGAGGCGAAGGGAGGACTGAAGATCGATGTCATTCCCAACGGCGTGGACACCGACTTCTTCAAGCCGAGGGGAGGCGAGGGCGAGACGAACACGCTCGTTTTCACCGGCGCCATGCACTACCACCCGAACATCCAGGCAGCGCTCTACTTCCTCGAGGAGATCCTTCCGCTCATCGAGCGGTATGTGCCCGATGTGCGCTTCGTGGCCGCCGGCGGCGACGTGCCCGACGAGCTCGCGCGACACGCCTCGGACAGGGTGATCTTCACCGGATATGTGGACGACATCAGGGACTACATCGATTCGGCAGCGGTTTTTGTCGTTCCCCTCCTCGTGGGCGACGGCACGCGTTTCAAGGTAGTCGAAACGATGGCGTCGGGAAAACCGGTCGTCTCCACCTCGCTCGGAGCGGAGGGGATCCCCGTGACCCATGGTTCGAACATCCTGCTCGCCGACGATCCGGCCTCCTTCGCAAACGCGGTGGTCACCCTCCTCGACGACGCTCCGAGGGCGAGCCGGCTCGCCGAGGCGGGCCGTTGCTTCGTGGAGGAGCAGCTCTCGTGGAACATCATCGGCAAGCGGTTCGAAGAAACGCTCCGCGCCGCGGTCGGCCGGGAGGTGAGGGCATGAAAAACACGCTCTCCGTCTACGTGGAGAGGCTCAGGAGAGATCGGGTTTATTCGCCGGTCGCCTATCTTTTCGGCGCCTTCCTGCGCGGCCGTTTCACCGATGCCGGCGCCGTGGCCTGGCTGCGCGGTCCGCCCGTGCCCCGCATCGACGCCCGCCAGGGCGAGATCGTGGTGGGCGACGTGGCGATCTACCCCGGCGTGTCGATGACCTGCCGCCGCGGCGGACGCATCGCGGTGAAAAATGGAACTTACATCAACAGAAATACCTACATTTATGCCGAAAAAGAAATCACTGTCGGCGAAGACTGCATGATCTCGTGGGACGTGATCATCACCGACACGGACGGATTCGGCGAAACCCGCAATCCGGGAGGCGCCCAGCGGGTGCGGATCGGAAAAAAGGTCTGGATCGGCTCGAAAGCCGTGGTTCTCGGAGGATCGGTCATCGGTGACGGCGCCGTGGTTGCAGGCGGCTCCGTGGTGAAGGGAGAAGTGAAGGCGGGCGACATCGTGGCATCACGGCCGGCAAAGGAGCTTTACCGGTTCGATCCGCCCGCCGGCGGATGTGCGTGGGGAGGGAGCCCATGATCGGGCACCTGAGAAACAAGAAGCTGAGGAGACAGGCCGATGAAGAACAAGCCCGTAATTATCGGAGACAAGGTATGCATAGGCTGTCGGAGCATCATTCTAAAGGGAGTGACAATCGGCGAGGGCGCGATCGTGGCGGCCGGGTCGATCGTGACCCGGGACGTGGCGCCGTGGAGTGTGGTCGGCGGGGAGCCGGCCCGGTCAGTGGGCAGGGTGAACCTGTCGGAAAAGACCGGACAGACGACCAGGCCCGTGGAGCCGAGTCGAACGGCAAAGGTCTGAAGAGACCGCGCGTGGCGCTGCTGCGGGGGGCGTACCTCTCGCAGTTCGAGATGCAGACCTACGAGAAAATGCTCGGGTCGGTCGACTTCACCGCCTTCGGGCTCAAGATCAACCGATTCGGCCTCGATCTCATCAAGGTCCCGGTGAAAAAGATCCGCTCCATCGACGATCCGATCACCTTCTTCTCGTCGAAGCTCGGCTTCTACTTCAACCTCTTCCTGCAGGCGACGTGCGGCCTCGACTATCTCCATCTCGGACTGGTGAAACAGCTCAAAGGCTACGACATCGTTCACACGATGGAGACCTTCAACGCCTTCTCGTGGCAGGGGCTTCAGGCCAAACGGCGCTACGGCGCCAAGCTCGTCGCCACTGTCTGGGAGAACAGGCCCTTCGCCGCCGAGCGGTTCAGGCGGAAGAGGGAGATGAAGTACGAGGTTCTGCGCGAGGCCGACCTCCTCATCCCGATGACGGAGCGGGCCGCCGAGTGCCTGATTCTCGAGAGCGCCGATCCTGAAAAGGTGAAGGTCCTGCCCGTGGGGATCGACGTGGAGCGCTTCCGGCCCAACGGCGGCGACAACGGGATCCGCGATCGTCTCGGCATCGGCCGGGACGAGGTGGTGATCCTGAGCGTGGCCGCCCTGCGCTGGGAAAAGGGAGTCTTCGACATCGTCCATGCCCTCAAGAAACTCAAGACCGACCCCGCTCTCGAGGGACGCAAGATGCGTCTCGTGCTCGCCGGCGCCGGGAGCGAGAAGGAGCGGCTCGTGGAGCTCGCCGACAGGATCGGTCTCGGCGACGACGTGCTCATCGAGCGCTTCGACTACGACGAGATTCCAGAGGTCTACCGCGCCGCCGACATCTTCGTTCTCGCCAGCACGGCGCGGCCGGGGTGGCTCGAGCAGTTCGGCTACGTCCTGCCCGAGGCGATGGCGTCGGGCTTGCCCGTCGTGGCCGCCCAGAGCGGCTCGATTCCAGAGGTCGTGGGCGCGGGCGGCATCATCGTTCCGCCCTCCGATTTTCTCGGTCTGGCCGACGCTCTCGGAACGCTAACCGCGGACCGCACCATGCGCGACGAGCTGGGCCGCAAGGCGCGGATCGAGGCCAAGACCCGTTACGATTCGCGCAAGAACGCCAGGCGCCTCGAGGAGGCCTACAGAAATCTGTTGGAGGGTTGATAGGGTGAAGAGGATCCTGCTCGTCACAGCCGACGCGGAACGCATCCGGAAGGATTACGCCAAGGGCGGCCACCCGCGCGTCGATTTTCTCGAACTCGCCGCTGCTCTCGACGCCGAGATCCTCAGCTACTCGGACCTCGAAAAACAGCTGCCCCCGTCGGGAAAGAAGATCGGTTCGAGAAAGGAGAGGACCCTCTGCGCCGCCATCTGCGCGCGCACCAGCCGCGACACCCCGCAAATCCTCAGTTCCTTACCCTCCCGCTCGAGCGCTTTTCGCAGGGCAAGAATGAAACCGAGGCCGCTCGTGTCGCAGTACCGCGTGCCCCCGAGGTCGAGGACGAAGTGATCGGAACGCTCCGCTTCAGCCTCGGCGAGACGGCCGTGGACGTTCACCGAGTCGCCCGCCAGAACGCGCGCCGCGCGCATGATGCAGACACTCTCCAAGCGATCGATCCACGGCTTGTCGAGGGAGCGATGGCCGTTCGGCAACCAGGAGAGGAGTCGCGCCATCCGATCGACCGCGCACGAGACAGCCAGGGCCTGCCCGAAAAGCAGGATACCGAGCGCGTAGCGCCGCCAGAGCCGTCTCGGTTCGATGTAGACGCGATAGAGCCATTCGAGCCCCGTCTTCTGGAGGATCACCGGCGCCCGCCTCACACGGCCGATCATGAAATTGAAGGTTCCGCCGATGCCGATCGACAGGGGAACGCGGAGCCTGTGGCGGTTGCGCCGGAACCAGAATTCCTGCTTGGGATTTCCCAGACCGATGAGGAGGATATCGGGTTCGCAGGCGTTGATTTCATTGACGATCGGCTCGTCGTCCAGCGCTGAATCGAGAAGCTTCCCGCCCTTGATGTGAATGAAGGACGATGATTTTCCCACGATCCGCACGGTGGGATTCATCCGGGCGATCACCTCCTCGGTCTGCCGCAAGGTCTCGTCGTCACCGCCGAGCATGTAGATCTTGACGCCGTCGAGATTCCTGACGATGGCCGGAACCAGGTCCGATCCCGCAACACGGCCCTTGAGACGGGTCCCTAAGAGCCGCGCGGCGGCCACGACCGCCATGCCGTCGGTGATCGCGAGATCGGCCTCGCGGTAGCAGGCGCTCAGCTCTGGATTCTTCTCGCTGTAGGATCCGAACTCGAGAACGTTGACCAGAAAATCGACGTCGGGTGTGGTGATGTAACGGGGCACCCCGTCGCTCTTGTACATCTCCACATACGATTCGATCTGTCGAAGCGTCTCGTCGAGATTCACGTTATCGAGCGGAACACCGAGAACCACCGTATTGTCGTTCAGGGAATTCATCAGTTCCTGTTCCTTCTCTCAATTGGGCGCGGATCACACCCTTGCCTCGGAAAATCGTTCCACGATCAGGGCGAACGGAAACCGTGGGAATGCTTCTGCATCTATCGGCAATGGCGGATTGAGGCTTTACGGGTTCGGCCCTGAAGAGGCGAATTTTATGGTGCGCCGACCGCTTGAGATAAACCGTAATCCTGCCGATATATCTGTTCAGGCGGTCTCCTGACCGGCGATCCGCTTCAACGCCGATGAAATGACCTTTTTTTACGACTGGACAACTGCAAATCATGAACGCAACCACCACGGTTCCCGCCGCGGTCAATCACACCCGGCGGCTCGAGATCATCGACGAGCTCTGTCGTCGCTACGGAGTGGGAGGCAGGTCGAGGGGCCTTGCCAACCGCCTCCGCTTCTGGAGAAAGAAGTACTCCTGGATCGCGGTCGTGGGCGGAACGAGGCTGTTGAAGCGGGCGATCGACGCCGTTTTCGCAGCCTTCTGTCTGATCGCTCTATCACCCGTTTTTCTGGCCGTGGGCCTGGCGATCAAGTTCACCGATGGAGGGCCGGCTCTCTTCTGGCAGACCCGCGTCGGCCAGTGGGGCCGGGAATTTCCTTTCCCCAAGTTCCGTTCCATGGTGATGAACGCCGAGGAGCTCAAGGCCAAGCTCATCGAGCAGAGCCACCACACATCGGCCAAGACCTTCAAGATGAAGAAAGATCCGCGGATCACCTGGATCGGCAGGATCATCCGAAAGCTGAGCATCGACGAGATGCCGCAGCTCTGGTGCGTGCTCAGGGGAGACATGTCGCTCGTCGGTCCCCGTCCGCCGGTTGTGCGCGAGGTGCAGCAGTACACTCTCGCCGACCGGCGCCGTCTCGATGTCGTGCCCGGTCTCACCTGCATCTGGCAGGTGAGCGGCCGCGGCGATATTCCCTTCGAGAAGCAGCTCGAACTCGACATCGACTACATCAGGAGCCGGAGCTTGTGGATCGACTGTAAGATCCTCCTCGCCACCATCCCGGCGGTTCTCTTCGGCAAAGGCGCTTACTGAGAGGTGAACGAGAATCCATGAAAACAGTCATCATCGCCACTGGTGAAAACCCCGAGATGCAGGCTCTCGCCGAGCGGCATCCGATTCCCATGCTGAACTTGCTCGACAGGCCCTTTATCCAGCATGTCGTGGAATACGTTGTTCAGCAAGGCTTGACCGAGATCGACTTTCTTCTCAGCCACAAACCCGAGAAGTTCGAGGGCCATCTGGGAGACGGAACCCGCTGGGGGGCGGCGTTTCGCTACCACCTCGCCCGCGACGCGGCGCGCCCATTCAGAACCCTGAAGGCGCTGCGCCTCGCGAGGGGCGACGAGCCGATTCTCGTTGGTTTCGCGGACAGGTTCGCGCGGTTCGACGGGGAATCGATCTCATCAGCGCCGACTGTTTTCTGCTGGCGCGGACCCGAGACTGAAGGCCACGGAGAGCAAGGGCCGCCGCCGCGCGCGACGGGGGCGGTCGAAAACGCGACGGGGGCGGTCGAAAACTCCGCCGCCACGGCCACGCTGACCGTGACCGAGACATCGACAGACGTGGAACGAGCCCAGATGCTGTGGGCGGGCTGGGCCATACTCACCGGCGATGACATCGACGGGCTTCCAGAGGACCTCGACGAAAACGGATTCGAGGAGTACATCCTGTCGAGAGCAACCGAGAGCGGCCGCGTCGTCGACGTGGGCCGGCCTCTCTCCTTGCGTTCGTACAGCGACCTGATCGAATCGCATTGCCGCGTGTTGAGCGGAGAATTCGGTGGCGTCTTCTGCTCGGGATGGGAAGCAGACAATGGGGTCTGGCTTTCACGCAACGTGTCGATCCACCCCACGGCGAGACTGTTGCCCCCCGTCTACATCGGCGAGAACTGCCGCATCGCGATCGGGGCCCAGATCGGCCCGGGCGCGGCGGTGGGCGACAACTGCATGCTCGACGGACGGTGCCAGGTGGTGAACACGGTCATCGCCCCGGGCAGCTACGTGGGCGAAGGGCTCGAGCTCGACCATGTCATCGTCGACAAGAACCGCCTGATCAACACGCGGCTCGGAGCCGATGTCATCGTTCCCGACAGCTTTCTCCTCGGCAGCATCTCGGACACCACCCTCCTGCAGAAGACGGTCAGCCTGCTCCGTCGCCTGGCGGCCGTGTTCTTTCTCGTGGTCATGTGGCCGCTCCTCGCCGCCACGGCCCTGGCGCTCAAGATCGGGCGCGCGGGACCGGTCGTCTACAGGAAGAATGTGGTGGGTCTTCCCGCCCAGCACGCGGAGTCTCTCTGGTACAGATACGACCTCCTCAGTTTCCAATCGACTGAGAGGAGAGCGCGCACCTGGCTGGGAGACTTTTTCCTGAATTTTCTGCCCGGTCTCATCAACGTGGCCCGAGGCGATCTGAGCCTCGTCGGCCTTCCCACGAGAACGCTCGACGAGATCCGCGCCCTTCCCGAGGAGTGGCGCGAATTCTACCTCTCCTGCCGAGCGGGACTCGTGAACGAATGCGACGTCATCTATGACGTGAAACCGACCGGAGAAGAAGCCTTTGCGGCCGAAGTCTACTACTCCGTGAAAATGGGCATACAGCACGATCTGAAACTCCTCGCCGGCTATTTCAGCCGCGTCCTTTCTCTGCAGAGAAGGGATCGCCGGCGGCAACGATCAGCCTGAGAGATTCTCAAAGGAGACAACCAATGGCGCTCAAGTTCGGAACAAGCGGTGTACGCGGTCTGGTCACCGAAATGACCGACGAGGAATGTTTTCTCTACACCACGGCGTTTGTGCGCTACCTCAAGAGCCGCACTCCGCTCGATACAGTGGCGTTGAGTGGAGATTTTCGAAGCAGCACACCAAGAATCCTGAGAGCGGTGGCAGCCGCCATCGAGCAGGAAGGGATCAACCTGGATTTCGCGGGCTTCATGCCGACGCCTGCGGTGGTCGCCTATGCCATGGCGCGCGATTGGGCCAGCATCATGGTCACGGGCAGCCACATACCCGATGATCGCAACGGCATCAAGTTCAACATGCCCTGGGGCGAGGTGCTCAAGACGGATGAGGCCCGGATCTCGGCGCTCCATGACGAGCTCAAGGCGGCCGGACACACCCAAACCGTGCCGCCCGTCGATCTCGGACCGGCGAACCCCGCCGTGGAGCAGGAGTTCATGGCGCGCTTCACCGATTACTTTCCGCCCAACGCCCTCGCCGGGAAAAAGATCGTCGTCTACCAGCACTCGGCCGTGATCCGCGACATGCTTCCCGAGATGCTCTCCCGCCTCGGCGCAGAGGTCGTCACCGTGGGACGGTCGGATACGTTCGTTCCCGTCGACACGGAAGCGGTGGCCAATCCCGGGCAGCTCGCCTCGTGGGTGAGCGAACACGACGCGGACGCACTGGTGAGCGCCGACGGCGACAGCGACCGCCCCCTCGTGGTGGACGAGTCGGGAAAGGTGGTGCGCGGCGACGTTCTCGGCGTCCTCACCGCCTCCTACCTCGAAGCCGACTCGGTGTCGGCGCCGGTGAGCTGCAACACGGCTCTCGAAAAATGCGGCTCCTTCGCATCGGTAAATCGGACGCGGATCGGGTCCCCCTACGTGATCGAGGCGATGAACGAGGCGAAGAAGGGATCTTTCGAGCGCATCATGGGCTACGAGGCGAACGGTGGCTTTCTCACGGCCACCAACCTGCGCCGCCTCGACCCGGAAAAGATACTGACCGCCCTTCCCACGCGCGACTGCGCGCTGCCGATCCTCGCCGTGCTGCACGCCGCCGCGAGCCGTGGCCTTTCGCTTTCCACGCTGGTGGGCAAGCTGCCGCCGCGATTCACCTGCAGCGGCCTGATCCGGGAGTTTCCAACCAAGATCAGCAAGGAGATCGTGGGGCGCTTTCGTAACCTCGAAAACGACATGGTTCCCCTCTTCGTGGAGCCCACATTCGGCCCGGTCGAAACGTGGGACTTCACCGACGGGGTGCGCATGACTTTCGCCTTCGGCGACATCGTACACCTGAGACCGTCGGGCAACGCGCCCGAGTTCCGGATCTACACCGAAGCCGACGACGAGAACCGGGCGGCGCTCATCAACGACATGGCCCGGGCGATCGTGCGCGACGGCGTACGACCGGCGATCGAGGACGAACTCTCGGCGACCGCCACGCAGCAGCTCGCCAACGTGGTGGCCATGAACACGGCTCCGGCCGCGGGGACGGGCATGGACGTGGTGATCGTTTCCACGACCAGCCGCCGCGACGAGGAGTACTGGCAGGCGCGCCTCGACGCCATGCGGGGCCAGATCTGCAAATCGTCGGCGATCACGCTCGCCGTGCACGAGGACTGGACCGGCGGGGCCGGCAACGGTCTAGGAACGCTCTACTCCGTTCTCCAAGCGCGTTCGAAATGCGGACGGCTCTACGGAATCGACCTCCTCGAGATACTGTCAGCGGGCGCGGCCGTCGGCCTCTACCACACGGCCGGAAAGGGAACGCGACTGGCGCCTCTCCCGGCGAGCGAAGGGAACAACAAGCCCGCCGTGCAGCTTCCGGGATTGCTCGATATCGACGGCCGCACGGAAGCACTGACCATCCTCGAAGCGACGATCAAGCAGACCGCCATCTACGCACCGAGCCGCAAGGGGCGGCTCTCGGTCTTCTGGGGCGACCAGGTCTTTGTTCCGTCGAAGAGCGCGTCCTACACCCCCACCCATCATGCCGACATCATGGTGAAACTGCGGACCAGCCGGGACGAGGTCCGGGCCCTGCCCGACGAGGTTCTTCCCTTGCCCGACGCGGCCGCGTGGGAGAGGGAGGGGCTCGACCGGTACGGCCTCATCGCGATCGACTCGAACAATAACGCCGCCCAGGTAGAGAAGGTCGACCATGCCACGGCCAAGAACCTGGTCAAGAGCGGGGTGATCGGCGTGGACAACGGTCTGGGGGTGAGCATCGGCTCATTCAGCATGTCGGCGGAAATGGTCATGCTCCTTCTCGACGAGTTCGCACCGGAGCTCTTCGCTCGGGAGGGCAAGATGGACACGGATCCCCATTTCTGGATGCCCTTGACACTCGACAAGAAAACCTACCTCGCTATCATGGCAGGCAAGGGCGAGGACGTCGACGCGGCGACCGAGCATTACGATCGGATGGACCGCTTCAAAAAGAGATTCTCGCCCATCGCCAGGCAGCGCGGTCTCTTCGGCGCCGTCGACGTGGGCGCCGACTGCTACTGGTGGGATTACGGCACGCTCGAGAATTTCAGGACCAACCTCCTGAAACTCGTCGGAACCGACGCGGAAGCGAAGGCGGCGCGGACCTTCTTCGGGATCAACGACCGGCGCGTCGGAAGCGCGGTGGGCGACGGGGTCGACGCCGACGATTCATCGTGCCTTCTCGGGTCGCGGGTGAAGACCGGAAAGGTGCGCCGGAGCGTGCTTGTCGGTGTCTCGGCCGACAATCTCGACGTCGAGGACAGCGTGCTCGTCGGCACGGCCTCGTCGAGCCTGGAGGCGCAGGAGTGCCTGCTCTACAAGGTCTCGGCCGACGGGCAACTCGCGCCGCGCACGGTGCGCGCAGGCGTGAGCCTCAGCAACGGCCGGACCGTGGCGATGCAGACCAGTCTCGACCGCGACGGCAAGGCTGACTGGTCGAGGAGGCTCCCGGGCAATCCGTACAGTTACGCCGAGCTGCACGAGACGATCGGTTCAGAGAGAGAGAAATCGAAAAAAGCGGTGCTTTGATGAAACAGGTCCTCATCCTGGAAAACAGGATTCAGCGCTACGCGTGGGGTTCGTCCACGGCGATCAGCGAACTGCTTGGAAAGCGTCCGCCCGGCGAGCCCGAGGCGGAGCTCTGGATGAGCGCCCATCCCAGATGCCCGTCCCTGGTGAACAATGCCGAGGGCGCGGTGCCGCTCGACGTGCTGATCGCGCGGCATCCGGAGGAGATACTGGGCCGGAAGGTCGCCGAAAGATTCGGACGCAACCTGCCCTTTCTGTTCAAGGTGCTTGCCGCGGCCAGGGCTCTCTCGATCCAGGCCCACCCATCGCTCGAGCAAGCGCGGGAGGGCTTCGCCCGGGAGAACGCGGCCGGCATTCCGATCGACGCCCCCCACCGGAACTACCGCGACGACAACCACAAGCCGGAACTGATCGTGGCGCTCACCGAATTCTGGGCATTGAAGGGATTCCGTCCCATCGACGAGATTGTGAAAGCCTTCGATCAGATCGGATCGCGCCTGATCGCCGGCCGGCTCGACGCCTTGCGCCGCACACCGGACGAGAGGACGCTCTCCGAGTTTTTCCAGGCGATCCTGACGATGGACGGGACGGATCGAGGCGGTCTGGCCGAGGAGGTGGTCGGGCAGGCACGGACGAGGGCCGACGAGGGAGGCCACTATGAATGGCTCCTCACGCTCAACGATCTCTATCCCGGCGACGTGGGGCTCGCGGCGGCGCTTCTGCTCAACCTGGTGCGTCTCGAACCGGGTGAAGGCCTCTATCTACCGGCGGGAGAGCTGCATGCCTATCTCGACGGCACGGGAATCGAGGTGATGGCCAACTCGGACAATGTCCTGCGTGGCGGCCTCACTCCAAAGCACATCGACGTTGCCGAGATGCTCGCCACGCTCTCCTTCAAGGTCGGTTCACCGCGGGTGGTGTCGCCCCGGGAGCGGAGCCGCGGCGAATGGGTCTACCCGACACCGGCCGACGAGTTCGAGCTCTCGGAGATCCGTGTCGACCGCGGCGCGCGCTGGTCGAGCAAGAGGGAGAGGAGCGTGGAGATTCTTCTCTGCGTGGACGGCAGCGGGGTCCTGGCGAGCAGCGGCTCCGACCTCGAGATGCCGATCGCCAAGGGCGTCTCCCTGCTCGTGCCCGCGGCCATTTCGGATTACACGATCGAAGGACCGGCCACGATCTTCCGAACCGCCGTCCCCGGGGGACGCCCCTCTCAGTAGATATTGATCTCGTCAGCGGTGATCACGAACCCCCCCCGGTCGTCGTCCCGTTGCATCAGCGGCCGCGCCTTGCGCCACCAGTACTCGAAGGTGAAGAGATCGCGGCTTCCGTCTTCTTTGATGTAGTACTCTTCGATGCGCCGCACTGTGTCGCGCGCGCAGAGCGCGCGGTAGTCGAGCTCATGCGGGAGGTTCACACCGCGTTGCGCGGCGAGGATCGACCAGTAGACCGCCTCGGGATGGTGTGCGCCGGCCAGCGCGGCAACGAGATTGATCAGGGCGTCGGTCCTGATGAAGTTGCGCAGGAAGAAGAGGATTTCGCGATTGATCGTGCTCGCCACGAGGCTGTCGAAGAGATCGCTGTCCTGCACACCGTCGAGGCGGCTCCTTATCTCCGCCACGCGCTCATCGAGGATTCCCGGTTCGACCCCTTCGATCCAGAAGGCCACCTTGCCCGACCAGTCCTTCGCCTCGAAGGGGACCTTCTGATTGGAGAGATAATCCCAGCCGAGGGGCGTCTCTCCGAGACCGTCGCCGCGCACGCACTGGAGAAGCCCGGCCGGGAGGCGGCCGTAGTAGTTCTCGGGATTGCCGAACCGTTTCATCTCCCCGCTGGCGCGCGAGCAGTCGACGGGCAACCACCCCGAGCCGGAAAGATAGACCTCGCTCCAGCGGTGAAAGACGGCGTCCTCGTTGACCGCGGCGTCGTACATGGTCTCCTTTCCGGGCCGCAAGACAACGCCGCCCGTGTAGCGCGCCGGGATCCCCGCCGCGCGGCAGAGCGCGAGAAAGGCATAGTTGTACTCCGAGCACGACCCGGTCTTGCGTTCGAGCACGACGGGCGCCGGATCCCAGACGTCGTCGCGCTTGTAGGTCAGGTTCGTCACGAGGTGCTCGAAGATGGCGCGCACTGTCTGTTCGTCGGACGCGCTCCGCGCCGAGAGCTCATCGATCAAGCCCGTCACCACAGGGGAGGTGATCTGATAGTTTTCCCCGTCACGAAGAAAGAGCTCGCGCGTCGCGACGGAGAGCGCACCGCGGTCATCGGCCGAACAGGGATGAACGAGATTGGCGATCTCGACCTCGGCGATCCAGCCGTGGGCGACCACGTCGCCGGGAGGCACGTCACGATCGACGTAGTGGACGATCCGGTTGCCGTACTCGTCGGTCGTCTCGTCGGAAAAAGTCGGATCGGGAATACAGGATCTGATTTTCTGGCGCTCATTGTCCCTTGGCAGGGCGATGAAGAGCTCCATCGTGGCCGGCTGATCGCTGGAATTGACGAGCCGGTGTTCGTAGCGCACGACGCGTTCGATCTCGAGCAGCGGCTCCCTGTCGGACGTTGGCGTTACCGTGGGCGCGGCGCAAGAGGCAACAAAGACGGCGAGGCAGAAGGCGAGGGCCGCGATGGCTGCTGTATGTTTCATGGTCGATTCCTCGAGGAGAGCGCCCCGCGGCAGTGTGCCGCACGGTCCGGCTGGGCCGCACGGTTCGGCTGGGCCGCACGCTGCGCTTGCGCCGGCGGGGGCAAGTTATTATCGTGTTTCACGAGACAATTATTAGAGCAGGTCCAAGAGCAAATTCCAGTTCGGAGTGTGGCCATGAAGATTTTCACCCTCTCTCTCTTCCTTTGCCTGTGCTGCTTCGATGCGGGCGCTGTCGAGGCGGCCGATGCCGCGCCCGCGGCGGTCCGCCAGATCGCCATCGATCGGGCCGGCATCGTGATCAAGAACGATGTGCGCATTCAGCCGGGCGTGTGGCGCGTGACCGACGGGGGCGACGAGGGTGTTCTGATCGTCAAGCGCAAGGGGGTGACCATCGACTTCAACGGCGCCGAGCTCTTAGGGTGCGCCGAGGGCGCCGAGCGCGACACCTTCGCCGGCATCGGCGTGGTCTGCGTCGGCTGCGACCGCGTCACGATCAAGAACGCGCGCATCGGCGGCTTCAAGACGGCGATTCTGGTCGAGAAGAGCGACGGCGTGATCATCGAGGACTGCGACCTTTCGCACAACTATGCCCAGCGCCTCAAGAGCACACCCGAGCGCGAGGACGGCTCCGACTGGCTCTGGCCCCACGAGAACGACGACGATCAGTGGCGCAAGAACTACGGCGCCGGCATCTACATGAAGGAGTGCGCCAAGGCGGTGGTGCGCCGCAACAGGGGGTACGGCTCGCAGAACGGGCTCGTTCTTGCCCGCGTGAACGACTCGGACATTTACGACAACGACTTCTCCTTCAATTCGGGCTGGGGGCTCGCCATGTGGCGCTCCTGCGAGAACAGGGTAAGTCACAACAAGTTCGACTGGTGCGTGCGCGGCTACAGCCATGGCGTCTACTGGCGCGGGCAGGACTCGACGGGCATCCTCTTCTTCGAGCAGTGCTCGGACAATTTTTTCGGATGGAATTCGGCCACCCATGGCGGGGACGGTTTTTTTCTCTACGCCGGGAACGAGACCTTGCGGCGCACCGGCAAGGGAGGGTGCAACCGGAACGTGCTCTACAAGAATGATTTTTCTCACGCCGTGGCCAACGGGATCGAGGCGACCTTCAGCGACGACAACAAGTTCATCGAGAACCTCTGCAACGACTGCCAGCATGGTTTCTGGCTCGGGTACTCGTACAACAACGAGGTCGTGGGAAACGAGATCATGGACTGCGCGGGCGCCGGCATCGCGTGGGAGCACGGAAGCGACAACTTGATAGAGGGGAACCTGTTCGGGCGCAATTCGGTGGCTGTCGATCTCTGGTGGGACGATGACAAGGACCTGATCGAGACTCCGTACGGTAAGCGCCACAACACCGCGTGCGAAAAGAATCTCGTGAAAAACAACTGTTTTGGCTGGGACAAGATCGGAATCCGGCTGCGTGAAGCCAAGAAGACGCAGATCGTGGGAAACACCTTCCTCGCCGTGGGAACTCCAGTGAGCGAGAACGACAAGTGCTCGGGCACAACGAAGGAGAAGAACCTCACAGTGCCCGAAAGAGACGGAACGACGAAAGAAGTGTCGATCGCAAAGCATTCGCGGCAGTACACGCCGCCCAAGACTGAGGGTTCCATGGACGCCTTCCTGCCAGAGGGCGCGCTGCGCGGGCGGCAGTACATTCTGATCGACGAGTGGGGCCCTTACGATTTCAAGAAGCCCAAGGTCTGGCCCTCGGCGATCACCGCCGGCGGTGAGGGAACCTTTTACGTTTACGGTCCCGAGGCTGAAGGAGATGCGGGCCGCTTCGTGGTCGGGCCCGCGCCTGACGGCATCGGGGTCTCGCCCGAGTCGGGCGCCATTCCGGGGCAGTTTACCGTGCGCGCCGAGGAGCCGGGCCTGCACACCTTCGAGATCGAAATCGTGGCTGGAGGCGAAACGCTCCGCGCGCGGGGATCGCTACTCAACGTGGAGTGGACGGTCGATTACTTTCACTGGGATCCCGCGAAAGATCCGCGCGAGGACCAGGCCGCGTGGGACGGGCTCTTGAAAAGCGAGCCGGCGCACACCGCGGTTCTCGACGAGCTCCGCTTCAACTGGGGCGGCGGTGCGCCCGCCGTGGGACTCAACGCCGACCATTTCGGAACGCGCGCCACGGCCACGCTGCGCCTCCCGGCGGGAAAATATCAGTTCACCACGATCTCGGACGACGGGATCAGGCTCTGGATCGACGGCACGCTCGCCATCGACAACTGGACCTGGCACGCCCCCACCGAGGATCGCGCCGAACTCTCCCTCGATGCGGGCCGCCACGATTTCAGGATCGAACATTTCGAGATCGACGGGCACGCCGCCTTATCGTTCGCGATGAAAAAAATGCTCCCGGAATAACAAATGGAAAAATTATTCCGGGAGTGATTACCGACCCCCCGAGCGGCTCATTCCTCCGTATTGCCGAGCACGTTGCGCGTGATCCACTCCGACGTCTCCTCGATCGAACGGTTGGTCACGTCGATCGTCCAGAGATTGGGAATCTTGCGGAACTGCTTCTCGCAGAACTCCATGTCGCGCAGGATGTGGTGCTTGCTCGAGTAACCGGGCACATCGGCGTGCGCCATGCGGCCCGCCCTCTCCGACCTGATCTCGATCTGGCGTTCGATCCCCATGCGAAACCCGACCTTCTTCACGGGCAGCCGCGCGATCTCGGGATCGAGAGGCATATCGAGCACGATGGGAATGTTCGCCACCTTCAGCTTGCGGCAGGAAAGAAAAATGCTCGTCGGCGTCTTGCCCGTCCGCGAAATGCCGAAAATGATCAGGTCGGCCTGATCGACCGTGTCGAGCCCCTGCCCGTCGTCGTGAGTGGTGGTAAAGTGGATCGCCTCGGTGACGAGGTAGGTGTCCTCGTCAGTGTGGCGAAACACACCCGGCTCCATCAGCGGCGAATAGTCGAGGATCCTGGCGAAAATCGTCAGGAGCGGCCCATTCACGTCGATCATGGTGAGCCCCTTGGCCTTGCCTCTCCGCGCCAGATCCTTGCGCAGCTTCGTGGAAACGAGGGTGAAAACGATGATGCACTTTCCCTTGGGTGCGGCATCGATGATCTCGTCGATCTGGCTCAAGGCCCGTACAAACGGAAAGCGCCGCACATTGAACTGCGCTCCGCGGAACTGGACCAGTACCGAGGTGAGCACCGACTCGGCCGTGTGGCCCGTGGCATCGGAAACGACAAAAATGTTCAGACGTTTCTTCACTTCTCCAGCGCTCCTTCACGGGCGTAGCTCTGAACCGTGTATCCGTCCCTCACGCGCATCACGCCGCGCCGCAGCTCGCTCACGAACATGCCGCAGTTGCTGCCGATCCGATTCTCGTCCGACTCACCGAGGCTGAGGATCACATCGAAACCCTCCCTCTCGAAGGCAGCCTTGAGCGCACCGCCCGTTTCGGGCCGGTCGGGATCGATCCCGCTCTCGAGGCCGCTCTGGGCCGCCCGCATCGTGGGATTGACCGGCGTGAGCTTGATCAGAAAGTCATCGGGCGAAAAAACCTTGGCCACCGCGGCGGGATCGACAGGCACCCCGGCGGCGACCGCAAAATTGAGCGTCACCTTCTGATCGTCCTCCCGGCGGAAGCGGCTGCCGAAGGCGGCCATCCATTCGAAGGGCATCGACCGCACCGGGATGAGCCGCGCGCGCACGGCCAAATCGGTCGAGTGAATCGAGAACTGAAACTGAAACCGGCCGCCACGATAGAGCGCGTCCTTGACGCGAAGAAGATCGTCGAAGAACCGCTCCCGCCCGGCGGGCGCCACGGTCGACACCGACGGCACGAGACCGGGCGCACGCAGTTTTTCAGGGAGCTGCCGCAACACGTCGATCACGGCAGGGTTGAAGGCGGGCTCCCCCATGCGGGCGAACTGGATCTTGAACTTGGGAGTGGGCACCGCGCGGTTCGCAAAGCGGCGGTCGACCATGTGAAGAATCTGTTCGAGGATCCCCTCGGCGCTGATCGGCCCTTCGTACCAGCTTCCCGCGTCGCAGATGGCGCACCCCACGGGGCAGCCGTAGAGGGTCGACACGATGAGCACCCACTTCTCGTCGCGCGTGATCGGCGGCTGGACCGACTCGACGAACTCGACGAGGCGATCGTCCTTGTCGCCCGCCGTGGCCACATAGACCCTGGCCAGGTCGTCGGTCCCGAATTCGGCAATCACGCGCACGCTTGGTCTCTCCCCATGTTGGTTCGTCGCTCCAGTCTTCAAGCCGGCCCGGAAGAAGGACACTCGCCGCGCAAGTACCTGGCCGCGGCCATGGCCGCCAGGAGTCCGTCACCGACCGCGATCCCCGCCTGCCGGAAGAGGCCGCGCACCACGTCGCCGCCCGAGAACAGGTTGGGGGTCAAATGATTGGCGATTTTGCCCGTTCGCGCGAGCCGGCGCAAGAGGGTGTCTTCGGGTTCGCGGCCGCAGGCGATCAGAAGATAGTCGGCGCTCACTTCTTCCACGCCGTCGGAATCGGCGATCCGCGCGACCAGCCCCGACACCGATTCGACCATGGCGAGCACATTGGCGCCGTCCCTGACGCGGATCGCGTCGTGGGCGCTAACCCGTTGCTTCAGGAGCGGAAGGCAACGCGCCGCGCCGCGCTGCAGGATCGTCACCCGCGCGCCGCGGCCGGCGACGTTGAGGGCGTAGTCGTAGGCCGCGTCGCTCCCCCCCACGATGACAACGCGCGTCTCGGAAGCGAACTCGGGGAGGTCGGCCACCTCGTAGAAGATGCTCTTCCCCACGAGCGCCGACGGCTCGGAGAGGAGGCCGCTCCTCGGCGTTGTGCCCGTGGCCACGATCAGGCTGCGGCAGGTCATGGTGCGCGCCGACGCGGTCTTGACGGCGAAGTCGTTTCCCGCGGGGAGCACATCCACGATGCGGTCGCTCAAGAGGTCGACGCCCGCGCGCGTGACTTGCTCTTCGAGCAGACCGCAGAGCCGGCGGCCGCTGATGCCGTTCGGGAAACCGGGATAGTTCTCCACGAGGTTGGCGTTGCGAAGGAGACCGCCCACGGCGCGCGCCTCGAAGAGGAGGGGGCTGAACCCGGAACGTTTGAGCTGTACCGCGGCCGCCACGCCGCAAGGGCCCGCTCCGATCACGATCGCGTCGACGGGTTGGGTCATTTGGATTTTCCTGTGCCCGGTGCAGGCGCTCGGCCGCCGCCGGCGCGGGCGGCAAGGGCGTCACAGATCGCCCGGGACGGCGCCGCAACCGCGAAACCGTTGACCAGGGTCTTGAGCGCCGCCAGGTGAAGCTCTTCGCTCGACGAGCCCATGGCGTCGACAGCGAGGGTCACGTCGAGATCGTCCATGAAAGCGTCGCGCGCCGTGGTCTCGCAGCAGAGATGGGTCATCACCCCGCAGATGACCACGCCTCGCAGGTTGTTGTCGTTGAGAGAGGCGCGCAGCTCTGTCTCGCGAAATGCGCTGTACTGGTTCTTGTGGATCACCAGCTCACCCGCGAGCGGCGCCACCTCGGGAACGAGGTCGAGCTGCGGATCGTCAGGCTCCATGATACTCCCCCACCAGCGGCCCATGGCGCCGTTGTCATCGCCGGCCCGGTCCTCGTGGCGCGTAAACACGACAGGCAGGCGCGCATTGCGAAAGGCTTCGATCAACGCTTGCACGTGGGGAAGCGCCGCGCGCCCCAGGGGAAGATAGGCATCCCCTTGGCGGTCGATGAAATACTTCTGCATGTCGATGACGAGCAACGCCGTAGGCTGGGCGAGCCGCGTGGGCGCGAAGTCACGCCGGCGATAGGGACCGATCGCGTCCATCCAGGCCTCGGCGCTTATCGCGGGCGGGCCTTGTGAAGAATTGTCGCGTGTCATGGAATTGATCCTCGTCGCGCGTCACGCCGCGCAACGGTTAGCCCATCTGCATCGCCTCGCGCACCTCGGCCATGGTCTGCTGCGCCACTTCGCGCGCGCGCTTCTCGCCGTCGAGAAGAATGTCCATCACCTCGTCGGGGTGGTCTTCGTAGTGGCGGCGCTTCTCCTGGAGCGGGGCGAGAAACTCGCTGATCTTGCCGGCGCACTCCTTCTTGCACACCACGCAGCCGCGGGCGCCGTCGAGGCACTCCTGCCGCACCGTCGGTTCCTCGTCGGCGTTGAAGCGGCGGTGGTGGTGATAGACCGCGCACCCGTTGGGGTGGCCGGGGTCGTCCCTGCGGATCCGCGTCGGGTCGGTGAAGGCCGTGTTGATCCTCTTGAGCACCACATCGGGCGGATCGGCGAGGTCGATGGTGTTCCTCAGCGACTTGCTCATCTTGGCTTCCATGTCGAGCCCCGGCAGCCGCGCGAACCGCGTCAGCTTGGCCTGCGGCTCGGGAAAGACCTCGCCATACTGGGTGTTGAAAGAGCGGGCGATCTCGCGGGTGATCTCCACGTGGGGCACCTGGTCCTCGCCCACGGGCACGAGCTCGCCCTTGTAGAGAAGAATGTCGGCCGACTGGAGCACCGGGTAGCCGAAGTGGCCGTAGATGACGGTTTTGAGATTGAGGTCGCGCACCTGCTCCTTGACGGTGGGATTGCGCTCGAGGCGCGCCGTGGTGATGAGCATGGAGAAGATCAGGTGGAGCTCGGTGTGCTCCTTGACCTGCGATTGCCGGAAGATCGGGCTCTTTGCCGGGTCGAGCCCCGCGGCGAGCCAGTCCTTGACCATCTCGACCGTGTTCTCGAGGATCTTTGACGAATCGGGATTGGTGGTCAGAACGTGGTAGTCGGCGACGAGGTGGTAGTTCTGATATTTGCCATCCTCTTGCAGGTCGACCCAGTTTTCGAGGGCGCCCACGTAGTGTCCGAGGTGAAGGCGTCCGGTGGGACGCATGCCGCTGAGGATGATTTTCTTTTTCCCGGCGGAAGGGGCCATTTTGATCTCCGAGTTGTGGTTCTGCTCAGGTTCGAGTAATTGGGCAGAGAATAGCCGCCAGGTGCGTGGGCGTCAATGGGGCGCCGGTTTTGTGGCCGGCGTTGTGGAAATCGGCGCGCACGGGAGTAAGATTGGCGGATGATCAGCTGCGCCCGAACCTTTCAACGGAGACTCAGATGAAGCTCAGATTCACCGCCCTGTTCGCGTGCCTCTTTCTCTTGTCCTCGCTCCATGCCTCGACGATCGCCTTCGAGCAGTGGCTGGTTGCCGGGCCGGTGCCGGTCATGGTGCCGGCGTTCGACGACGAGTACGGGGCCGCACGGGAGAAGAATATTCTCAGCGCCGAGCAGATCGACCGCGCGGCGTGGCCCGCCGCGGGCGATAAATCGGACTGGCTTCCAGGCGCGGACCTCGATTGGACCGAGGTTGCCGCGGGGGGCGATGGGCGCTTGATGCTTCGTTTCGACAAGGAGCTCTCCATACCGCTAATGGCGTTCGCTGTTGGTTACGTGACATCGACTCATTACCAGGAGGTCACCTTCACCGTATCGGGCACGGCGCCCTTTGTGCTTTTCGTCGACGGCGAGGAGAAAGCGCGGAGCGACAAGCACACCGAGGGCGACGGCGAGCCGGCCGAGGCGACAGCAAAATGTGCGCTGATTCGGGGTAAGCACTCGGTGATGATCAAGACGCTCTGCGCGCCCGAGCCGACCGCGTCGGCGTGGACGGTGGCCGCCGGCGTGGAGCCCGCCGAGGGCGCTGCAACATCGATCACCCTCTCCACTTCGCCCGAGCGCACCTTTGCCGACATGGCGCGGGTCAAGGAGTTCTCGTCGATCGGCGGTTTTGCCCTGTCGCCCGACGGCGGCGTTCTGGCCGTGGTGTTCAACGAGAAGAAACGGGGCGCGCGCGACACGGAGCGCTACCTGGAGCTTCTCGCCATGCCGGAAGGACGGACGATCGAGCGGCTCGATGCGTCAGCGGGTTTCGGCGACTTGAAGTGGTCGCCCGACGGGAAGCGAATCGGCTTCAAACGGAGCGGCAAGCTCTTGGCCTACAATCCAACCACGAAGAAGACGACCACCATTCTCAAGGGCGTGAAAGGGCTCGGCAAGTATGTGTGGACGCCCGACAGCCGCTTTGTTGTTTATGCCGCCTCGGAGAAAAAAGAGAAGGGCTCGGACAGCCATTACCATCTTCGAGGAGCGTACGACCGCCTCACCGACTACGCCGAGACCAAGAGTCTCTACATCGCACCCGTTGACGGACGCGCCCACCATCGCCTCAGCGTGACGGGCGATTTCGCCGTGGAGGACTTTGCCCTGTCGCCCGACGGAAACCGGATCGTTTTCGTCAAGCGCTATCCGGTCGCCGACCGGCCCTACTTCAAGACCGAGTTCTGGATTCACGATCTCGCCGCGCAGAAGACCGAGCGGCTGATCGAGACGTCCTTTCCCTTCGAGAACGTGCCGTCGAACCTGACCTGGTCGCCCGACGGAGGCCGGATCGCGTTCATCGCGCCGCCCGATCAGATCGGCGCCGCGGCGCGGAGCGATGTGGAACACAATTTTTTCGAGAACGACCTCTGGATGCTCGACGTCGCCACGTGCGCGCTGAGCCGAATCTCGGACCGCTTCGACGAGGCGGTCAACGCGCCCCTCTTCTGGCATCCGGAGAACGGATTTATCTATTTCAACGCCCACAACCGGACGCGCAAGCAGCTTGCTCGAATTGCGGTCGACGGCGATACGGGACTCGAGACGCTTCACGAGACGCCCGCCGTGGTCTCGAAGTATTCGGCCGCGGCCAATGGGAACGGCCTCGCGTTCAGCGGATCGTCGATCGACAATCCCGTGGCGCTCTACTACCGCGACGCCGGATCGGGCGAGACGAGGCTGCTGCGCGATCCGAACGAGGAGTACATGGCACGCATGAAGGTCGGCAAGTGGAAGCGCTACGACTTCACCAACAGCCGCGGCCAGAAGATCGACGGCTTCGTCTTCTACCCGCCAGACTTCGAGGAGGGGAAGAAGTATCCCCTCCTCGTCTACTACTATGGCGGCGCCACGCCCGAGGTGGAGCGGTTCTCGGTGACCTACTATCTCTACATGCCGGCCAACGGCTACATGCTCTACATACCGAACCCGGTCGGCGCCTGCGGCTATGGCGAGGCGTTCTCCGACCTGCACGTCAACGACCAGGGGTGGCTCGCCGGCAAGGATATTCTCGAGGGGCTGGAGAAGCTGCTTGCCGACGAGGAGTGCATCGACTCAGGCAACATCGGCGCTTACGGCGGCAGTTATGGCGGGTTCATGACGCTGAGCCTGATCACGCGCACCGACCGCTTCAAGGCGTCGTGCTCGATGTACGGCATCTCGAACATCGCCAGCTACTGGGGCGCGGGGATCTGGGGGTACACTTACGGCGACACGGCCATGGCGCGCAGCTATCCGTGGAACCGGCGCGACATCTTCGTCGACCGCGCGCCGCTCTTCAACGCCGACAAGGTGCAGTCGGCGCTGCTGCTGCTTCACGGGACCGACGATGTGAACGTGCCCGTCGTCGAGTCGGAGCAGATGTTCACCGCCCTCAAGGTGCTCGGGAAGGATGTGGCCTACGTGCGCTTTCCGGGCGAGGACCACGGCATCGCGAGCACGACCGACAAGTACATCCTGCACCGGCGGATGATCCTCGAATGGTTCGACAAACACTTGAAGAATCAGCCCGACGCGTGGGAAGATCGGTTCCCGGAATAAATATTCCACCGGATAAATCCTGGTTGATAAATAGCTTGGTCTAATTGCGTTTGGAATGCCCGAAATTCCATGAAATCACCGATCGCCAAACTCACTCGCGAAGGGGAGTTCAATCCCCGGGTCATCATCGCCTTGCTCGTGATGCTGGCGGCGGTGGCCTATTATCCGGCGCTCGACAACGGCTTCATCTGGGACGACCCCGAGTACATCATCAACAATCCGACGCTGCGCACCGCCGAGGGTCTGAAGCAGATCTGGTTCGAGCCGGGCGCGACGCCGCAGTACTATCCCCTCGTGTTCAGCGCTTTCTGGCTGGAGTTTCAGGGCTGGCAGCTCGATGCCTATTATTACCACCTGATCAACGTGTTGCTCCACGCGCTGAGCGCGATTCTGCTCTGGGCGCTGCTCCGCAAGCTGGGGATTCCGGGGGCGTGGCTGGCGGCGGCGATCTTCGCGATTCATCCGGTGCATGTGGAATCGGTGGCGTGGATCACGGAGCGGAAGAATGTTCAGTCGGGGGTGCTTTACCTCGGGGCGTTTCTGGCCTATTTGAGATTTGCCTTTGGTCCGGGAAGAACCGCTGCGTCCGCGGACGGCAACGGTGAGTCGAAAGCGTCGTCGCTGAATTTCTACTTTCTCGCACTCGGTCTCTTCGTGGCCGCCTTGCTGAGCAAGACAGTGGTCTGCACCCTGCCGGCGGCGATCGTGCTTGTGCTCTGGTGGAAGAAGGGCCGCATCGGTCTGCGCGATCTCGTGCCGCTCATCCCCTTCTTCATTTTCGGTGTCGGTCTCGCCATGGTCACCGTGGCGATGGAGAAGTTCCACGTGGGCGCCCTGGGTGACGAATGGTCGCTGACCTTTGCCGAGAAGATCATGCTCGCCGGGCGGATCATCTGGTTCTACGCGTGCAAGCTTGTCTTGCCGGCCGATCTGATGTTCATCTATCCGCGGTGGACGATCGACGGCTCGGTCTGGTGGCAGTCTCTGTTTTCGGCCGGCGTGATTGTCTCTGTGGTGGCGCTCTTCGTGTATCGCAAGACGATCGGCCGCGGGCCGCTGGTGGCCGTGCTCTTCTTCGCCGGGACACTCACGCCGGCGCTCGGTTTTTTCAATGTCTACCCCATGCGGTTTTCGTTCGTCGCCGACCACTTTCAGTACCTGGCGAGTCTCGGGCTGATCGTGCTCGCCGCGGCGGTGATCGCCCGCCTCATCAACACCGCCCGCCGCGAGATGCGCTGGGCGAGCCGCGCGCTCTGCTGGGGGATGGTCATCGTGCTCGGCGCCCTGACCTGGGATCAATGCAGCATCTACAAGGACCAGGAGACACTCTGGCGCGCAACGATCGCGTCCAATCCCAGGGCGTGGATCGCGCACAACAACCTCGGCGAGATTCTCGTCGCCCAGGGGAAGATCGACGAGGCGATGGTTCACTGCGAGGCGGCGCTCGATCTCAAGCCCGATCTTCCCGAGGCGCTCGGCAACCTGGCCAACTGCCTCTTCAGGAAGGGCAAGTTCGACGAGGCCGTCAGCAACTACGACAAATTGCTCGACCTCGATCCTGAGAACGCCAAGGCCTTCAGCAACCGCGGGGCGGCGCTCGAAAATCTTGGAAAGCTCGACGACGCCGTGGAGAGTTTCAAGGAAGCACTGCGTATCACGCCGGCCTTTGCCAACGCCCACTTCAATCTCGGAAATGTTCTGGTCAAGCTGGGCCGAACGAAAGAGGCGATCACCCACTACTCCGAGGCGGGGCGCCTCAACCCTGGATTCACTGACGCCCTTTACAAGCTCGGCCTCCTCTACGAACAATCAGCCGACGAGAGCCGCGCGATCGACGCCTTCCGCCGGACGGTGCAACAGCGGCCCTCGTGGGTCGAAGCGACCAACAAGCTCGCCTGGCTGCTCGCCACCAAGCGCGACGCCACGCCGACCGACAGGGCCGAGGCGATCAGGCTCGCCGAGGCGAATACCCGGCAGATCGCCACCCCCCACCCGGTCCTGCTCGACACTCTCGCCGCCGCCTATGCGCGGTCGGGCCGATTCGGCGACGCCAGCGCCACCGCACAGAAAGCGATCGACGCGGCGCGCGGCGCGAAACAGGATGCCCAGGCCGCACAGATCGAGACCCGCCTGAAGCTGTACCGCGAGAACCGGCCTTTCCTCAGGTGATTTCCGGCGAAAACGCATGTAAGAATGTTGTTCCCATGGAATATTTGTTCCCGGAACAACAAGTGGAGGAATTATTCCGGGAGCATTTAGCGCACCATCTTCACGTAAGCTTTGCCGTCGCTCGACTTGTGGACGACGATGTTTTGCGTGCGCGACAGCACGCGCTCGAGGGTTTCGAGCAGGAGGCGGGTGCGGGTGACGGTCTTGGCCTGGGCGTATTCCTCGAGGAGGGAGACGAAACGCTTGGCGCTGCCCTTGGCTCCGCTCACCGTCGTGTCCTCATAGATGCGCGCGGCCTGGATGATGGTGTTGGCCTGGGCGCGCGCGCGCGGCTCGCGTTCCTTGATGTAGCCGTCGGCTTCCTGGACGGCGCGCTCCTTGTCGGCCTTGGCGCGCGAGACGTCGTTGAAGGCGCTCTTGACTTCCTCGGGCGGCGACACTTCCTGAATGTTGGCTGAAAGAATCCGCACGCCGGCGCCGATCTCGTCGAGCAGTTTCTGCACGCCCTCCCTCACCGCGGTCTGGATCTCGACCTTGCCCGTTGTGAAGACATGGTCGACGTGCATGGTGGCAATGATCTTCGTGAGCAGACTCTCGGCGCACTTGCGAATGAGAAAGCTTGCCTCGTCCTCGCCCACGCGAAAGAGATAGTTCACCGGATCACTGATCACGTAGTGGATCATCATCCTGATGTCGATCACGTTCGTGTCGCCCGTGAGCCACTCGCGCTCATTGACGCTCGGCGGCGTGGGATCGCGTCCCGGAACGAGCCGGAATCCGACAGGCATCTTGCGCGTCTCGGAGATGTTGACCACGACTAGCGTCTCAATCGGATAGGGCATGGTTACATGAAAGCCGGGACCGAGCGACCGCACCGCCTTGCCGAAGCGAAGCACCACGCCTTTCTCGTCCTGCTTCACGGTCCAGATGCCGGTGGCCAGGAAATCAACGACGAGAACGACCACGAGCAGAACCACGACCCACACAAAGGGCGCCGCGCCGCGCGCTGCAACGAGGTGCGCGAAAAAACCGTTCTGGCTCGTGCTAGTGCCTGTCACCGTCAATCCTCCCTCAACACATCGAGAAGGGGTGAATCGGAGGGGATCACCACGGTGGCGTTCTGCTTGAGGAAAACCTCGTAGGCCTCGAGCTTGCGCAGGAACTCGTAGAACTCGGGATCCTGATTGTACGCCTCGGCATAGATGCGCGCCGCGTCGGCGTCGGCCTTGCCTCGGATCTCGTCGGCGGTGAGCTGCGCCTCGTTGATCATCGTCGCCTGCTGGCGGTCGGCCTCGGCCTTGCGCTTCTCGGCGAGCTCCTCGCCCTCGGAGCGGTAACCCTGGGCGATGCGCGCCCTCTCGGCCGCCATGCGGTCGAAGACGCTCTGCTTGTTCTGCCTGGGGAAGTTGAGCCGCTTCATGCGCACGGCGATCACCTCGATGCCGAACTCGGTTTCGAGCATGCCGGCGACGCTAACCGTGATTTCGTTCATGATCTGGGGAATGATGCTGTCCACGTCGGCGGCGTTGTTTTCCGCCGACCCCTCGGACAGGGGCAGCAGCCGGTCGAGGTCGTGGTTGCCGAGCTTGGCGCCCACCTCGGAGCGGATGATATCCTGGATGCGCGACTCGGCGCCTGGCCGGTCGTTGACGGTGACGAGGAACTGCTCGGGGTCCTTGACCTTCCAGGCGACGAAAAAACTGACGAGCACGTTCTTCTTGTCGCGCGTGAGGTACTCGTTCTCCTCGGGCGAGGTGATGTTGATGCGACGGTCGATGCGGATCACCTCCTCCACCGGCCAGGGCCACTTGAATCCGAGCCCGGCGTCGTCATACACGTCGCGCGGATTGCCGAAGAAGGTGACAATGGCGAACTCCGTCTCCTCCACCTGGAAGAAGAAGCTCGTCAGCCCGTAGCCGACGGCGGCCACGAGCAGGCATGTGATGATGAAGGCTTTCATCTCATCCGCCTCCTTTGAAATCGCGGAAGGGATTCGTCGATTTTTTCTTGTCGTCGAGGGTCGGCGCGTCGCGCGAATCCTCGAGCACCGCCCTGCCGAAGGGATCGAACTTTCTGCGCGGTGCGGGCGCGGTCTCGTCACCACCCTCGGCGTCTTCGAGGAACGGCGGCAGCCCGCCCGAGTCCTTGATCCAGAGCTCCACGTCGATCTCCTCGGAGAGGGGAACGATGGTGCGCGATCCGGCAAGGACCGTTTCCATCGTCTCGATGTAGAGCCTGAGCCGCGTCACGACGGGCGACTCTTTATACGCCGCCGCCAGACTCGTGAACGCCGCAGCCGCCCCGCGCGCCGCGAGGACCTTGGCGCTCGCGTAGGTTTCGGCTTCCTGCACGAACCTGTGCGCCGTGCCGCCGGCGAGGGTCACCTGCTTGTTGAACACCTTGTCGGCCTCGAGCTTCTTGCAGTGCTTGTCCTCGCCGGCGCTCGCCACGTCGCGGAAGGCGTAGTGCACATTGGGCGGGGCGTGCACATCGATCCAGGTCACCTCAAGGATTTTCACACCGAGCTCGGCCTCGTCGGCCTCGGCCTGAAGCCGCTCGACCGACCGCGCTTCGAGCGCACCCCTGTGCCCCACCAGGATCGCATCGGTCGTGAGCCGCGAGCAGATCTCGCGCAGCATCGACGCCCCGAAGGCGCGCACCGCCGCCTCGGGCTCGGCATTGCGGAAGGTGTAGAGATAGGGGTCGTCAACGCTGTAGTGCACGCTGAACCGGACGGAGACGATGTTCTCCTCGGCGTTCATCACCTCGGCCTCGAGATCGCGCGCGCGCGCCTCTTCGCCCTTGAGAAAGAAGGCCGCGTCCGTCGGATCGGCCTTGGCCTCCCGCACGAACCCGAACTCGATGGTGCGCACCGCGGCGGGCCGGCAGGTCTTGACCGCGCCCACCGGCCAGGGGAGGTGGATGGCGAGGCCCGGTTTGTCGAGGGTGCGCGTCACCTTGCCGAAGTTGAGCACCCAGCCGACCTCGCCCACGTTGACCACGCTGAAGGCGGTGGTCGCGTAGATGGCAAGAGCGACGAGGATCACAACCCAGCGTACGCCGCGGCCGAGCGGATCGATGTGCAGAGGGCGGCAGATCTTCTGCATGTTGCGCCCCCACTGCGGCAGCATTCCGGTCACCCAGGCGGCGCGAACGAGGAGCGTTCCGAAAGCGATGGCGCAGACGATCTTGAGGCCCGCCGGCATCATCTCGGACGCGCTGCCCACCACCTCCTTCACGTCGACGTTGTAGTCGGCATAGATGCGGTTGACGAGTAAGCCGAGCACGAGGGTGACGACACCGATGCAGGTGAGATAGATCGCGATGGTTCGCTTGCCGAGGTACTTGCTGAGGGCGAAGATCGACCCGAGGTTGGTGGCCGGCCCGGCGAGGAGAAAGACGAGCGCCGCCCCCGGCGAGAGTCCCTTGAGCATCAAGGTGGCGGCGATCGGCGTCGACGCCGTGGCGCAGATATAGAAGGGCACGCCCACGATGAGCATGATGAGCATGCCGGGGAATCCCTGGGCGATGGGCGCTTCGAAGAAGGTGTCGGGAACGGCGATCGCGATCAGGCCCGAGCAGAGAAACGCGACGCAGAGCACCGACACGAGGTCATTGGGCAGGGTGACGTAGCCGTAGTGGAGCACCCTGAAGAGGTAGCTGCCGCCGGGTTCTTTTTCGCTGTCGGCTCCATCGCTCTGTTCGGGCGCAGCGGTTTGTGCTGCGCCGTTCTCGCACGAGCAGCCGCTTCCGGCTGAGTTCTTGGGGGCCTCGCCGCCGTTGAGCGGCGCGAGCTGATCGTCGCTATCGAGCATCCCGCGCCGGCCGAACCAGCTCACCACGGTGCCGGCGAAGAGCGCCGTGAAGAAGGCCGCGATCGGCCGCACCACGGTCATGATCGGGTCGAGCAGTGCGTAGGTGAGCATGATCGAGTCGACGCCGGTCTCGGGCGTGGAGATCACGAAGGAGGTGACCGCCCCGCGGCTCGCGCCACGCTGGCGCATGGCGACCGCCACGGGCAGAACCGAGCAGGAGCAGAGCGGCAGCGGCACACCGAGGATCGACGCGAGCATGACCGAGCCGAAGTTGTCCTTGCCGAACCAGCGCAGGAACTTGTCTTCGGAGAGCACATAGCGCAGGATGCCGGCCACGCCGAAGCCGATGAGGAGGTAAAAGGAGGCCTCGTTGAACATGGACAGGACGGCGTTGAAAAATTCAGCCATGGATTTCTTTCAGCCAGTTCACAATCAGCCTCTCTCTCAGCGGTTAATAATTACCTTATACGCTGTTGGGCTCAAGAAGTTTATTGTGTCTTCTCCGGAAAGGCAAAAACTTCAATTTTCGTCGATCTGTTGATTTTTGCGTCCCGCTTTTCCAATCTGAGCGCGTAGACATGACCAGGTAATCCGAGTTTCAACCGCCCTTTGCGAAAGACTGCATCATGACCCAAGCCAAAGTCGCCGTTGTGCGCACCTCGCCCGCCACCGTCCTCGCCGACTACCACAAGCTCATGAACCTCGCCGGCTACCAGGACGTGGTGGCGCGCGACGCGGACACGGCCCTCAAGATCAACATAAGCTGGCACTTTTTCTTTCCCGGCTCGTCGACCACGCCGTGGCAGCTCGAGGGCGTGATCCGCGCCATGAAGGCCGACGGGTACGACCCGAACCTGATCCACGGCTGCCACAACCGCACCGTGGTGATCGACGCCCACCTCGGCGAGCGCGAGAACAAGCAGATCGACGTGACCGACGCCCACGGCCTTCGCAACGTTCACCTCTACGAGGGCGAGGAGTGGATCAACGTACGCGACGCGGTCGGCGACCTGGCCAAGGAGTTCCTCTGCCTCAACGAGGTCTACCCCCAGGGCTTTTCGATTCCCAAGCGGTTCATCGGCGAGAACATCATCCACCTCCCCACGGTGAAGACCCACGTCTTCACCACCACCACGGGCGCCATGAAGAACGCCTTCGGCGGCCTCCTCAACGAGCACCGCCACTGGACCCACCCGGTAATCCACGAAACCCTTGTCGATCTCCTCACCATCCAGAAGAAGATCCACCGCAGCGTGTTCGCCGTGATGGACGGCACCTTCGCCGGCGACGGCCCCGGGCCGCGTTGCATGCAGCCCTATGTGAAGAACGTGCTTCTCGCTTCAGCCGACCAGGTCGCGATCGATGCGATGGCGGCCAAGATGATGGGGTTCGATCCTATGGAGATCAAGTTCATCCGGCTCGCGCACGAGAAGGGGCTCGGGTGCGGGAAGCCGGCGGACATCGAGATCGTGGGCGATGAGGATGCGGCGGCGGAGAACTGGGGGTTCGTTGGGCCGTTCAAGAAGATGACGTTCGCTTCGAGCATGCAGCACAAGATTTACTGGGGGAAGCTGAAGCCGTTCATCGAGTGGTCGTTGAAGACTTGGCTGGCGCCTTGGGCTTATATTGCTTCGGTGGTTTACCATGATTTGTTTTGGTATCCGCGGCGGGGGAAGAAGCCTGTGCATGAGGCGATGCAGAGTGATTGGGGAAGACTGTTTCATAACTGGGCGTCGGTCACGGCGGACGAAGAGGGATACAAGGATGTGGGATTGGCTCCGGCTCGGTTTGTGAAGGGGACGGGGAAGCTGCTCAAGATGTCCTGCAAGATTCTCTGGACGTGTATCAAGGAAGCGCCTGAGTTTGCGGTTAAGAAGAGGCGTGCGCGGTTGGAGAAAGAGAAGGAGTAGATAAGAATTCTACTGGTGAATTAATCTCGGCCGGTCCTTCCCCTCAACCCGATTCATATTCGCTACCATATCTGATTTATACGGTCCGAGTTCACCGTATATCCCGACTGGTACAATGTTATTTGTGAGTGAGCATAGGGAATTCTTCCTTGGGTTATACGGACCACATGTCACTATGATATATATTTATATCGTTCCGTACCTTTGAGTACCGGAATGTAAGCGCCAAACAAACTCGAAGAGTCACAAAAATCCAAAAACGGAAAACCAGACAGATCATGGTTTCACACGCATTACACACTCGTGGCGCCTCTGGGCTCTCACTGCTCTCGAAGATCTTACTGCTCCCAGCGCTGCTCAGCTTGACCGGCCTCTCAACAACGCCGCCGGACACCTTGACGCTCGAAGCCGGCGAAACCCTCTTGCACGTCCAACTCGAAGGCCAATCATCTCGAGTCGAACTACTTCACTCCGACCAAATCCTCCTAACCTCGCCCGCCGAGGGCCTATGGTCAATCGCCACCACTTGGACCAACGACTGGCCTACCGAATGGCACCACGCCCACCCCAACAACGTAACCCAATCAGGCGAGTGGATCATCCTAACCGGCAGCATCCAAATCCCAACCGGCACCTGGGAACTCCGCGACGCCTACCGCCCCCAAGGCGACCTCATCGAATGCGTCCGCCGCGTCAAATGGACCGGCGACACCCCAGCCCCTCCAACCACCCTCTCCGTCCGCTGGCAAGCCCCAAAGCCGGGCGCAGCCGCCCTCCTCCCCGGAATCTGCTACCACGGAAATCCATCAGGCGCAAAAACCGCCTACGGTCACGTAGCCACCTACACCGGCACTCCCGGCGAAGAACTCCTCTGCGAAGAACACCGCTACCCAGCCCCCTTCGCAAGCCTGGAATGGCAATCAGACAACACCCTCTTCGGCGCCGCTCTCCACAGTAGGCCCTCTCTAGCCCCCCACGCCAACACCCCAGACCAATGGTGGTCGCTCGGCGTCAAAGCCCACGAAACCACAACCGAACTCCTCCTCCTCTCCGGCCCCTGCTCCATCAACGGCCAGCGCGGCTTCGTCAAAGCCAACCAGCGCCGCCTCCTCAAATACACCGACACCTATCTCAACATCCCCCCCGGCGCGGTCATCGAAAAAACCTTCTACCTCCAGGCCTACCCCGTCGCCCGTCAAGGCGCCGGCTTCCAGACCGCCCTGCGATCGGCCATCAACCTCTTCAAACCCTTCGACTGCGAAACCCTCCCCACGATCGACGCCATCCTCTCGGCCAAGTACCGCTTCACCCGCTCGCGCTTTCACGAGGACGCGGAATCAGCCGGTTTCCGCATGTACCCCCACAACAACGAATACGTCATGGGCTGGGCGGGCCAGTCGGGTGCGCCCGGCTACGCGCTTCTTGTGCTCGCCGACCGCCTCAACGCTCCCGAGGCGCTCACCATGGCCCAAGCATCAATGGACCACCTCGCCACGTCGCCCTTCAACGAAAACGGCTTCATGGTGCGCTACGATCCGGACAAGAACCGCTGGTACGGCCAGGACCCGGTCTCCCAGGGCCAGGGAATGGAGAACTTCGCCCGCGCCATCAACGCCGGACGCAAGCTCGACGCGGTCGACACGTCCAGTTGGGAAACCTTCCTGCGCAAAGCGTGCGACATCCACGCCGCTCGCATCCTCCACAACGACTGGCGCCCCAAGTCGACGAACGAGGGTTTCCTCGTCTCGCCGCTATGCAAGGGCCACGCGCTCTTCGGCGCCGAAGCCCATCGCCGTGCGGCGATCAAGGCCGCCGAGCACTACGCGGAGCGCCACCTCGACATGACCGAACCCTACTGGGGCGGAACGCTCGACGCCCGCTGCGAGGATAAGGAAGGCGCCTGGGCCGGCTTCCAGGCCTTCCTCGCCGTCTACGAGATGACGGGCGAGGGCAAGTACCTGCGCTGGGCTGAGCACGCCATGAACGTGGCCCTCACCTACACCGTGCTCTGGGACATCGACCTCCCCGCGGGACGGCTCCGCGACCACGACCTCAAGACCCGCGGGTGGACGGCCGTGTCGGTGCAGAACCAGCACCTCGACGTGTACGGCGTGGTCTACACGCCCGAGATCTATCGCATGGGCCAGTACCTGGAGCGGGAGGATTTGAAGAAGCTCGCGATTCTCATGTACCGCTCCTGCGGACAGCTCATCGATCCCTTCGGCAGCCAGGGGGAGCAGCTCAATCAGACCAACTTCGCGCAGTCGGGGAATCTTGACGATGTGCACCGGATGCGGGGGACCTACTCGGAAGGGTGGACGGTTTACTGGATCACGGCGCACTTCCTCAATGCGGCGGCGCAGTTTGCGGAGATGGGAGTGCTCGAGTAGAGCCCTAAAATCTTACCTCAAAATACCTAACATTACACTAACATCTAATGTCGGTGGTTTTCACCTGGGTATCAATAAAACTGGAATAGCGAGGTTAAGAATTTGGCAGCGATGGACGGCGATACAAATCCCGAGTACTGGGAACATTATTCGAATCACCAGCATATCAAACACGAACTCATCCGAGAGTACCTCAAAGGATGGCTACCCAAGCTGGGGCGATGGGCAGGAAAGATTCTCTACTTCGATACGCATGCCGGGAAAGGGCCGCCACGAAACAGGTCAACCGGGTTCTCCGCTGGTTGCTTTGAAAACGCTGATTGAGCACAAGCATCGCAAGACGCATTTTGCAGACGGCGAGATCAAGTTCTTCTTCATAGAGGCCGACTCCGCAAACGTGGAGTCCCTGAAGAGAGAAGTTGGCGCTCTTGGTCAGCTCCCAACAAAGATCGAAGTTGAGATTATAGAATACGACTGCTTCGAAGCGCTCGAGTCCTTAGTTACCCATCTTCGGGAAAAGGATCAGAAACTCGCGCCGGCTTTTATCTTTGTTGATCCTTACGGATTCGAGATTCCGGGAAAAATCCTCCGTGACATCATGGCCTTTCCACGCGTCGAGTTGTTTGTAAACGTGATCTGGAGAGAGCTCAACATGGAGTTCTCACATGAACACAAGGCAGGAGCTGCGAAGACGCTTGACTCGATTTTCGACGGAGGAAATTGGCGCTCTCTTGTACCCCTTGATCACGAAGATCGCTGCGAAGGCTGCATCGATCTCTTTCGCAAACTCACGGAAGCGCAGTGGGCGACTCGGATTCGAATGTTGGGAAAAAACGGCGTCACTCGCTACATCCTTTTACACCTGTCAAATCACCCCGCCGGTCGCGAACTCATGAAAGACTGCATGTGGAAAGTCTGCCCGGAAGGCGGCTTTCTCGCGCGGATTTCGGACAATCCCGATCAACAATTGATGATTACTCCCGAACCGGACCTCTCCCCTCTTCGTAAATGGATTCTTGAAAAACTCGCGGAAGGTCCTCGACGATGGCAAAAACTCATCGACGATGTTCACCAAGAGCTTTGGCGGAAGACACATCTGAATAAAGTTGTCCGCCGCCTCCGTAAGAATGGCATATTCGAGGGACGTGATTTCGACGGTAGATTCGCTCCAAAGAACGATCCAGAATTGTACTTGCTGGAGTCAGTTCA
Organism: uncultured Phycisphaerales bacterium; assembly: GCA_964464495.1. GTDB lineage: Bacteria > Planctomycetota > B15-G4 > B15-G4 > CAYZWU01 > CAZUHB01. The sequence goes on along the minus strand of CAYXGI010000013.1, from coordinate 7,126 downwards.
TTAACAGGAAACGCCCATGACATCGCGAATCGAGTGGACTGAAACAACCTGGAATCCGGTCACGGGCTGCGCGAAGGTGAGCCCAGGCTGTAAGAACTGCTACGCCGAGCGGATGGCGCACAGGCTCCAGGCCATGGGCGTTCCGGCCTATCGGAACGGATTCCAACCAGCGCTTCACGAAGAACGTCTTGGCGACCCTCTGAGGTGGAAAAAATCCCGACTGGTCTTCGTCAACTCGATGAGCGATCTCTTTCATCGAAGCGTCTCGCCTGATTTTCTCCGCAACGTAATCGAAGTAATGCGGCAAGCGTCATGGCATCAGTTTCAAACTCTGACCAAAAGGTCTAAGCGTTTGGCTAATATCGCTCAGAGCTTCGACTGGCCGGCAAATGTTTGGATTGGTGTTAGTGTTGAAACTCAGCATTTTATGGGACGCATTGACGACCTGCGCCGCGTACCAGCGCCGATCCGATTTTTGTCATTGGAGCCGCTCTTGGGTCCACTTCCAAACCTGGACCTCGACGGCATCGACTGGGTCATCGTTGGCGGCGAGAGTGGTCCTCGTGCTCGCCCGATCGAGGAGGATTGGGTCATCGACATCCGGAATCAATGTCTTGCACGAGGTGTTCCTTTTTTCTTCAAACAATGGGGTGGGCTCAACAAGAAGCGCAACGGCCGCCGCTTGGAAGGCAAGATATGGAGTCAATGGCCGCTCGACTTCGCCTTGGCGAGCAGCGTTGCTGACTGATATTAGAGAGACGACTATTTCGCGCAGTCAGGGAATCTGGACGATGTGCGCCGCATACAGGGGAGTTACTCCGAGGGGTGGACCGTCTACTGGATCACGGCGCATTTTCTCAATGCGGCGGCGCAGTTCGCGGAGATGGGAGTCCCTCTGTAACTGTCACTCACTCCCGGCTCTTCAGAAAAACCCTGTTCCCCTTGAACGCGAAATTATGCTTGTGCGCCTGCCACCACTCGGCGCTCACCTCGTCGGGCACCTCATCGAGGGAGTGGATCGTCGTGTCTCCGAAAGGATTCGCTTCGCATGTTTCAACCCCACGTGGGGCGGCCTCGTGAGTCGTAAGTCCGATCTCTTTCACGTATTCCGGCACTGCGCGTGTCTTTTGCGAAGCAAAAAACACGATCGGTTTCCTGTCGGCGCTGAGCCATCTGAGACCATTCGGCGCGCGCCCGGCGACAAAGAGGAATCCCTCGTGAATCAAGCTGTGGCAAGTGCGGCAGACGCTCACCTCGTTCTCCACCGTGGTCGCACCGCCCTGTTCGCGCCAGATGATGTGGTGGCTGGCGAGATGCCCCTTGTTGGTGCAACCTGGTACTGCACAAGAGCGACCGTCGCGGTTCAAAACGTGCTGACGGATCAGGGCCGTGTTCGGTCTGTCCCTCTCCTTTCCGGGTACCGGCGGCGAGCCCGGCGTGGAAAGAAACAAGAATGCCGATCGGTCCGCCCCACGTGGGGCGCGCATCATGGGCAACTGCATCTCGCTTCCGGAGTCGACCCAAGTCTGAACATGACCTGGGGCAGGCCCACCCACCGCGAGTCGTTTATCGATCGAACTCACGCCCCGCGAAACTCCTTGCACAGCAGGTTGCGGCCTCTCGTCCAACCGGATCACTTCAGCACGGCGCGCGCGCGCGTCGATCTTTGCCGCATCCACTCCCTGCGGGCCGTCGCTCGACATCATCCACGCCCGTTCGCAGTCGGTGCATCGGTGGTAGACCACCTGAAACGCCTTGCGCGCCGCGCTCTCCTCCTCGGTGATCGGCTGCTCGAGAAAAGCCCGCGCCAGTTGAGTCAGCGCGGTGGACGCATCGAGATCAGGCCCGGCGCGCACCGCGATCCGCTCGAACGCAGCCTGCCAGATCGCATGGTCTTCCGCATCAAGCTCGGCCACCACCCTGAGCCGCGTGCGCGAGAGAGTGTAAGGATCGGTCGGCGGCCGCTCGCCGCGCTTCGCACCGGTCACGGCGTGCTCGATCTGACGGAGCGTGCTCGTTTTAGCCAACTCGAGCCACTCCGCTTCGGTCTCACGCACAGCCACCCGCGTCAGCTCGCGTACGGCGCTCCACGAAATCTCACCCTTCGCGAACGCCGCATCGATGAGCGGCAAATCCTCGAGCGCGCGCGCCATGCGCAACAGCTCGCACACGCGCTTGCGCGCCATCTGCAGCCTGACGCAGGCGAACTGGATCGTGCTCGCAAATCCGTGTTTGCGGCAAAGACCGCGCACCTCGAAATCGAGCAGATAGAACCCGAGCGCCCGCTCGCCGAGCGCCGACAAACGGTCGTACTTACGAATCCGTGAGATGAGTTGCTTTTCGGCAAGTCCCTTGATAAGTCGCATGGTGATCCTCCTTCCCCTGACGAATCGATGTCTTTTTGCCGCTCCCTGAGAACGGCTTTTCCGGAGATACAAATCGTAAAAACAGTATGCCTAACAAATACCTAACATGCAAGTGTAAAAAACTAATTATTAAACGGTTGGGGAAATTCCACTTACGACGAAGAACCCATGCCGAAATTGAACTCGGAAGCGATCGCCCCCCGAGCTGCTTCCGAGTTCTTTGTCCCTGTCAAAAAGCTTCAACAGGCAGATATGGAGACGCTTCACCTGATTACCCGGCATCCAAGGCCCCAAGGTCCCCACGGTGGCCGGTATGCGCCTTTTCGGTCGGGAACGTGAGCGGCATTATCTCGATGCGTGGATTCAAGCCAGACGATTCCAGAGCACCACCCGCAACCGCGTCATCGTCCGAGTCTATCAATTCAATCTAACCCTTCTCGAAATAACCCCACCCATCTGGCGATCACGCAAGCTGGGCCGGTCCGGCGCCGCCGGCCTTTTGAGCCGGGTAGTTTTTGCAGATGAGACCAGCTTTATACTGCAGCGGTCTCGGGATCATCATTCAATTGAGGCCTTTTTGCCGAAATGGTAGGCTGAGAGCATGAACAGGAAGCACACGGCCAGATGCCGGATGTCGGATAACCGGAACGACGACTTCGTCCCCGGCACGCCGGCTGAGCGTCACGAAAAACCGATCGACCACGGAGAATGGCATGACTTTTTCCAAACTCGAACTGGCGCGAATAGAAAAGCTGGTCGGTGGATTCTGCGAACGAAGAGTCCCACCCGAGGTCCGCGATAAGGTGCGACTCGAATACTCGATCAAGCGGCACGACGTCGAAATCTGCGAGGTTCGACCGGCATGGCGCGATCCGAACCGGGAAACACGAACGCCGCTAGCAAAGCTACGATTCGTCAGAACAGCCGGTGAATGGAGGCTGTTCTGGATGCGCAAAGATCTCAGATGGCACTCATACCAGCCCTTCCCTTCGAGCCGCGATCTGGAAGAGATCCTAGCGAAAATCGATCGCGATGAATGGTGTTGCTTCTTCGGGTAGAAGCAATTACATCCGATTGTACACGACTACTGCACGAGTGGTCCCTTCCAACCAGACGAGTAGTTCTCTTCTGCCCCCCTTCCCCCCACCGCTCAAGGATTTTCTTGAAAGCCCCCCCCAAACGGTTATGCTATCGGGCTCGAACCGAAGTCTCTTGATACGACTTCCGGGACGCGTCGCGTTCAGCCGCTGGCGCTCTCCCGAGAACCCCCTGGAGGTAAAGAATGAAGCTGATCAAGGAAATCCGTGAAAATGTGGCCGTCCTCACACTCAAGGGCGATTTCGACTCCTTCGTATGCCAGCCCTTCATAGAACAGGTCAACGCCATCCATAAGGATGGAATCCATAATCTCGTCGTCGATCTCCGCCTGATCCTCTTCATCAACTCCACCGGCGTGGGCACGCTGATCAAGGCTCACAAGGAGGCCAAGAAGAAAGGCGGATCGCTCGTGCTCAGCCGGCCGAGCAATTTCGTCACCGGCGTGCTCGAGACGCTCGGACTGAACGACCTCTTCAAAATCTACGACGATCCGGAAAAAGCAATCTCCGAGCTGGGCGCGTCGGCCGACGGCGCCGACCTCGCAGGCGAGAACAGCGTGCTCATCCACATCCCGGGCCAGACCAAGGAGACGTGCGTGGCCAAGATGGTCTCTCTCGAAGAGGAGACCATGACGCTCAACATCTCCGAGCCCAAGGACGAGCTCGCCACCGGCGCCGAGATCAAGATCAAGTTCCGCTTGCCGCTTTTCATGAAATCGAGATACTTCGACGCCAAGGCCAAGATCACCGAGACCGTCCATTCCACATCGGGGGTGCGCATCAAGTGCGCCTTCACCGAGATCGCGGCCGACGACCGCAAGGCGATCGCCCAGTTCGTCGAGGAGATGAAGTATCTGCGCGGCGAGGCGCGCAAGGGAGAATAGAGAGTACCTCCGAAACTGGAGTTTGTTGTCACACCGCCATACAGGGCATGCGACTGGACCGTCGCACTCCCTGACGATCCGATCGATATGAGGAAAAAACCATGCTGATCCGCCCTGTCCGCCCCTGCTTTGTGCCGCGCCTGTGCGCGTTGATTTTTGCGCCTTCCGCGATCCTCGCGCCTTTCGCGATCCTCGCGCCTTTCGCGATCCTCGCGCTCTTCGCGCTCGTCGCGATCCTGCCTGCCTGCTCGTCGAGCAGCAGCGATGATTCGGAGAGCACGCCGCGCGTCTTCCGCTTCGCGCGCTACGCCGACGTCAATCGCAACGGCGTCGTCGATGCCGGAGACACGGTCACCGTCGTTTTCACCGAGAACGTCGACGTCAACAGTGCCGACGGCAACGACTTCAGGCTGCCCGTCCTCGGCGACGCCCTCGGCGGGGCGGCCACCGTCGCTGCCGGCCCGGCCGACTACGAGGTGACGATCACCCTCGCCGCGGGCGCGAGCCTCAAGGCGCGCCAGGTCTTCGTGAAGAACGACACCAACGCCAACTCGCCCTCGGGAATCGACGTGGCCGCCAACATGTCGCCCAACGCGATCGAGAGCCGCGAACGGGGAATCGACGCCAAGCAGTCGACGCCGGTCGACATCATCCCCGCCTTCGTCGATTCGAGCCAGACCCCGGGCACCGGCCGCAACGTGTCGGTGGCGCTCGGCGACATCGACGGCGACGGCGATCTCGACATAGTGTCAGGCAACACCAACGGCGAGGGCAACCAGGTCTGGACCAACGACGGCAACGGGACATTCGTCAACTCGGGCCAGTCGCTCGGCACGAACAGCACGGTGAGCGTGGCGCTCGGCGACATCGACGCCGACGGCGATCTCGATATCGTGTTCGGCAACTACAGCTCGACCCCCGACAGGGTCTTCACCAACGACGGCGCGGGCACCTTCGCCTTTTCCCAGGGGCTCGGCAACAACAGCACGGCGTCGGTGGCGCTCGCCGACGTCAACGGCGACGGCGACCTCGACATCATCGCCGGCGTCGACGGCGGCGCCAACATGGTCTACAACAACGACGGCGCCGGGACCTTCGTCAACAGCGGCCAGACCCTGGGCAATGCCGACACCCTCTCGATCGTGGTCGGCGACATCGACGGCGACGGCGATCTCGACTTCGTGGCCGGAAACTTCCAGGAATCGAACAAGGCCTGGATCAACACGAACGGCAACTTCGCGGCCAAGGCCCAGAACATGGGCAATGCGCGGACCCAGAACCTCGCTCTCGGCGACGTGGACGGCGACGGCGACCTCGATCTCGTCGAGGGACTCTACACCAACTTCGTCACCCAGCCGAACCGGCTCTGGCTCAACGACGGCGACGGCGACTTTACCCGCTCGAACCAGAGCCTCGGCAACCGGCTCACCACCTTCGTGGAGCTGGCCGACTTCGACGGCGACGGCGACCTCGATCTCGTCGAGGCGAACAAGGGCCAGGTCAACCGCGTCTGGATCAACAACAGCAACGGCATGTTCACCAACTGCCTCCATTCCTTCACCGCGGGAGAGACCATGTCGGTGGCGCTCGGCGATCTCGACGCCGACGGCGACCTCGACCTCGTGGAGTGGAACGACGGCGCGGCCAACTTCGTCTATGCCGGCTCGCTCGCGGCGGCGTGGGGCGATGCCACCTTTACCGATTCGGGCCAGACCCTCGGCACGACCGACACGCAAGCGATCGCCCTCGGCGACGTGGACGGCGACGGCGATGTCGACTTCGTGGCCGGCAACTCCGACGGCGGCGCGGGCCAGGCGAACACGGTCTTCGACAACAATGGCTCGGGCACCTTCGCCACGACGGGACAGTCCCTCGGCGCGACCGACACGCGCGCCGTGGCGCTCGGCGATCTCGACGGCGACAGCGACCTCGACCTCGTCTGCGGCAACTCGGGCAACGAACTCGGCGAGGCCAACGTGAGCTGGCTCAACAACGGCGCGGGCACATTCGGCGGTTCGAGCACCTTCGGAACGCGCGACACGCGGGCGCTCGCCCTCGGCGATGTCGACGCCGACGGCGACCTCGACGCGGTCTGTGGTAACTCGAACGGCGGCGGCGGCGAGGCCAACACGGTCTTCATCAACGACGGCGCCGGGGCTTTCACCGATTCGGCCCAGACCCTCGGCACTTCCGACACGCGCGCCGTGGCGCTCGGCGATGTGGACGGCGACGGCGACCTCGATTTCGTCTGCGGCAACACGGCCGGCCAGTCGAACAAGGTTTACACAAACAACGCCGCCGGCTCCTTCGGCGACTCGGGGCAGAGCCTCGGCAACAACAACACCCAGGCAATCGCGCTCGGCGACGTCGACGCGGACGGCGACCTCGACCTGGTCACGGGCAACAACGGCGCCAACAGGATCTGGACCAATGACGGTTCAGGGATCTTCAGCGATTCGGGCCAGGCGCTCGGCGCCAACGACACGCAATCGGTCGTTCTCATCGACGTGGACGGCGACGGCGACCTCGACCTCGTGGCCGGAAACGGAACCGCCACGGCGAACAGGATCTGGCTCAACGACGGCGCCGGCACATTCACCGACTCGACGCAGACCCTGGGTGCAAACAGCACCAACGCGGTCGTCGCCCTCGACACGGACAGCGACGGCGACGTGGACATCGTGGCGGGCAACGACGGGACCACGGCCGACTGCGTCTACTCGAACGAGTAGAAAACGTCTACTCGAACGAGTAGAAAACGTCTACTCGAACGAGTAGA